>NZ_BJOC01000001.1 GCF_006540005.1 Halomonas halmophila
CATGCTGCCTTCCTTCTTCCTTCTTCCTTCTTCCTTCTTCCTTCTTCCTTCTTCCCTACTGCCCCGAATCCGGCCATTCGATGGTCTTTTCCTGAGCGTCGGGCATGACCTGCAGGAACTGGTCCGGTTCGTCGCCGGGTTGCCAGCCGCCCAGCGAACATCTTACCTCGCAGTCGAGTTGCCGTGCGGCTTCGTGGGCGCAGTCGCTGTCCGTCGTCCAGGGGGTATGGGCGCTGTCGAACCACAGACTGGCGAAGCCGTCGGCGGCCTTGGCGATCACCAGGATGTTGATGTCATGGCCGTCACGCTGCGCGGTGGCGCGCCAGCGGTTCTTGCCGGCGTTGGCCAGCGGCGGGGTGTCGAGGGCCTCCGCCAGCCAGGCGTTGAGCCGCTCGAGGTCGAGGTGGGCGAGGTATATCTCGATATCGGGATACGCTTGCATGACAGTCTCCGACTCAGGCCTGCTGGGCATCGTGAGTGAACAGCCGCTCGAGCACGGCCTCGTAGATACGGCTCAGGTCATCCAGGTCGGCGGCGCGGATGCGTTCGTCGACCTTGTGGATGGTGTCATTGCGCGGTCCCAGTTCGACAACCTGGCTGCCGAGACTGGCGATAAAGCGGCCGTCCGAGGTGCCGCCGGAGGTGGAGAGCGTGGGGCGACGCGACATGACGTCCTCGACGCTGGCCAGGGTGGCGTCCACCAGCTCGCCTTCGGCGGTCAGGAAGGGCTCACCGTTCAGCGTCCAGTCGACGTGAAAATCCAGCCCGTGTGCGGCGAGGATGGCCTCGGTGCGTTCACGCAGGGCCTGGTGGGTGACCTGCGTGGAGTAGCGGAAATTGAAGGTGGCCTGCACTTCACCGGGAATCACGTTGGTGGCCCCGGTGCCGGCGCGCAGGTTGGAGACCTGGAAGCTGGTCGCGGGGAAGAAGTCGTTGCCGGCGTCCCAGTGCTCGCGGACCAGGGCGTCGAGTGCCGGGGCGATCTGGTGAATGGGGTTGCGGGCCAGATGCGGGTAGGCCACATGCCCCTGAATGCCATGCACATGGAGCACGCCGCCCAGTGAGCCGCGACGGCCGTTCTTGATGGTGTCGCCGAGATGGTGCGTGGACGAGGGTTCGCCGACGATGCAGTAGTCGAGCCGTTCATGGGCTTCGCGCAGGTGCTCGACGACGGCGCGCGTGCCGTCCACGGCCGGCCCTTCCTCGTCGGAGGTGACCAGAAAGGCGATACGCCCCGAGTGGTCGGGGTGCGCGGTGACGAAGCGTTCCACGGCGGTCAGCATGGCGGCCAGGCTGCCCTTCATGTCGGCCGCGCCGCGTCCGCAGAGCATGCCCTGGTCATCGATGCGCGGTTCGAAGGGCGGATACTCCCAGTGGGCTTCGGGGCCGCTGGGAACCACATCGGTATGGCCGGCGAAGGCCAGCACCGGGCCGTGATGGCCATGCACGGCCCAGAAGTTCTCGACATCGCCGAAGGGCAGCGGCTCGATATCGAAGCCGAGTCGCGACAGGCGCTCGATCATCAGCGCCTGGCAGCCCTGGTCGTCGGGGGTGACCGAGGGGCGTTGCATGAGCTCCATGGCGAGCTCGAGGGTGGGGGACAGGCTGGGAGAGGTCTCGGATGAGGACATTCGGGCTTCCGGCGGGTCGTCCCGGGCGCCGCGGCGCCCGGACACGACTCAGTTGTGGGCGTGTAGGGCTTCGTTGAGGGCGATGGCGCTCTTGTTGGTCAGGCACTCGATGCGGCCGTTCAGGGAGTTGCGGCGCAGCAGCAGGTCGTCCTGGCCGGCCAGCTCGCGGGCTGCCACGCGACGCACTTCCTGGCCTTCGTCATCGAGCAGAGTGACCTTGGCGCCGGCCGTGATGTATAGCCCGGCCTCCACGGTGCAGCGATCGCCCAGCGGGATGCCGATGCCGGCATTGGCGCCGATCAGGCAGCCTTCGCCGACTCTGATGATGATGTTGCCGCCGCCGGAGAGGGTGCCCATGGTCGAGCAGCCGCCGCCGAGGTCCGAGCCCTTGCCGATCACCACGCCGGCCGAGATGCGTCCTTCGATCATGCCCGGGCCTTCGGCGCCGGCATTGAAGTTGACGAAGCCCTCGTGCATCACGGTGCTGCCTTCGCCCAGGTAGGCGCCCAGGCGCACGCGGGCGGTGTCGCCGATGCGCACGCCGGCCGGCACCACGTAGTCGGTCATCTTGGGGAACTTGTCGACACAGTCCACCGACAGCTGGCGGCCTTCCAGGCGGGCCTTGAGGCGGCGCGACGGTAGCTCCTCGACATCGATGGCGCCCTCGTTGGTCCAGGCGATGTTGCGCAGCAGGCCGAACATGCCGGTCAGGTCGGTGCCGTGCGGCTTGACCAGGCGATGCGACAGCAGGTGCAGCTTGAGGTAGACCTCGGGAGCACTCTGGGGCGGGGCATCCTGGTCGATGAAGGTCGCGACCAGCGGGCGCTGGCTGGCCGACAGGGCATCGGCCAGTTCGGCCTGGGCTTCCTGGCCGGCGGACCGGAGGGCCTCGGCGAGTGCGCTGCAGTGTTCCGGCAGGAAGCTGACGGCGGCGGTGCCGGCAGGCGCGTCCAGTGCCTCGGCGGCTGCGTCGATCAGGCTCTGATCGGGATTCAGCAGGGGGGCCGGGTAGTAGACTTCGAGCCAGTCACCCTGGGTGTTCTGGGTGCCGATGCCGAGTGCGAAGCTGAGCATGAGTGAATCCTCTTGAGTTCAGGGGCGCGGGGCGCCTCATAAAGTGTCGTAGTCGCCGTCCTTGAAGCCGACGATGACGGTATCTCCGGTGTCCAGCAGCGGGCGCTTGACCAGGGTCGGGTGAGCCAGCATCAGCTCGCGAGCCTGGTTGGAGTCCAGGTCGGCCTTGTCGGCGTCGTCCAGCTGGCGCCAGGTGGTGCTGCGCTTGTTGAGCAGTGTCATGACCGGCACATGCTCGAGGATGTGCTCGAGCAGGGCGGCGGACAGGCCGTCCTTGCGCAGGTCATGGGTCTGGAAGGGGATGCCCTTGCTTTCCAGTTCCTTGCGGGCGCGACGACAGGTATCGCAGTTGTGAATCAGCATCAGCGTCATCATGGTGTGGTCTCCCGGCTGACGGTGGCTTCGATGAGGCGACGCATGCGCTGGGCGGCTTCCCGGGTGGCTGCCAGGTCATCGACCAGCGCCAGCCGTATCCGGCCGGCGCCGGGGTTGTCGCCCCGGGAACCCCGGCGGCCCATGTAGCTGCCGGGCAGCACGCTGACGTTTTCAAGGCGATAGAGGTCGCGGGCGAAGGCTTCGTCATCGCCACCCGGCACCGCGGGCCACAGGTAGAAGCTGGCCTGCGGGGTGGGGAAGTCCATCACCGGGGCCAGAATCTCGGTGACCGCGGCGAACTTCTCGCGATAGGCGTCGCGGTTGGCGCGGACATGGTCCTCGTCGCGCCAGGCGGCGATGGAGGCGTGCTGCAGTGGCAGCGACATGGCGCAGCCGTGATAGGTGCGATAGCGGCGGAAGGCGCCGATCAGCTCGGCGTCGCCCGCCACGAAGCCGGAACGCAGGCCCGGCAGGTTGGAGCGCTTGGACAGCGAATGAAAGACCAGGCAGCGCCGATAGTCATGCCGGCCCAGCCGCGCGCAGGCCTGCAACAACCCGGGCGGCGGCGTGTTCTCGTCCAGGTAGAGCTCCGAGTAGCATTCGTCGGCGGCCACGATGAAGTCGTGTTCGTCGGCCAGCCGGATCAGCCGCTCAAGGTCTTCCAGGGGGGTGACGGCGCCGGTGGGATTGCCCGGCGAGCAGACAAAGACGATCTGCACGTCGCGCCAGGTGTCGGCGGAAATCGCTTCCAGGTCGGGGCGGAAGTCGTTGTCGGCACGGCAATCCAGGGTCAGGGTGCTGCCGCCGGCCAGCAGGGTGGCGCCCTCGTAGATCTGATAGAAGGGATTGGGTACCGCCACTCCGGCGGGACGGGTGCGGTCCAGGGCGCACTGGACGAAGGCGAAGATGGCCTCGCGGGTGCCGTTGACCGGCAGCACCTGGCGCTCGACATCCAGGCCGTCAAGCGCGAAGCGGCGCACGGCCCAGTCGGCGATGGCCTGACGCAGTTCGGGCAGCCCGGCAATGGCCGGATAGCGCGCCATTTCCCGGGAGGTTTCGTTCAGTGCCTCCAGGGCGCCGGCATAGGGCGCATGGCGAGGCTCGCCGATGGTCAGCGGGATATGGGCCAGCGACTCGGGGGGCGTGAGGTCCGCCTTGAGGGCCGCGAGTCGCTCGAACGGATAGGGTTGGAGCGCGTCGAGATCAGGGTTCATGAGTGTCCAGTCCGGCCGGGATCGGCGTCGTGTTGTTGTTGCAGGCAGGACGCCGATTATAGGGAAGGCCCGCAGGGGCCTCAAACGCGCCGCTCAGCCACTGACATCCAGGGTCTCGATGAGTCGCTCACGGAGACGTCGCAGGCGTTCGGCGTCCCTGATCGGGTGACCGGCCTTGTCGGTGATGAAGAAGACGTCCTCGACCCGCTCGCCCAGGGTGGCGATCTTGGCGGCCGACAGGGCAATGTCCTGCTCCATGAAGATGCGGCCGACCCGGGCCAGCAGGCCGGGGCGGTCCGGTGCCGTGAGCTCGAGCAGGGTGCGGTCATTGGCCGGGTCCTGGCGGATCTCGACCTCGGTGGCGACCCGGAAGTGCTTGAGCTGCCGGGGAGTATGGCGCGAGACGATCTGCGGGTAGTCGTCGGGGTCGTCGAGCTCCTCGACCAGGTGGCGACGGATTTCCTCGAGTCGCCCGCTATCGCGGATGGCGTCGCCATGGTCATCGAGGACGATGAAGGTGTTGAGCGTCCAGTTGTTGCTGGAGGTGGCGATGCGCGCGTCGTGAATCGACAGGCCGAGCTGTTCCATGGCCGCGGAAGTGGCGGCGAAGAGGTCATCCACCGAACGGGTATGAATGAAGACCTTGGTGCCGCCCTCGGCCATGTCGGCCGTCGGCGCGCTGAGCAGGATGAGTGGCAGCGCACTGCCGTCATGCCCGAGGATGCCCTGGGTCTGCCAGGCGATTTCGCTGGGCGCGTACTGCAGGAAGTAATCCTCGCCGAGCGACGCCCAGAGGCGGTCGACGCGCGTCATGTCGGTGCCCACCGTGGCCAGCAGGGAGTGGGCCTCGTCCCGGGTCTCGCGAATCGAGTCGTTGCGCTCCATGGGGTTTTCCAGGCCGCGGCGCAGGGCGCGTCGGGTCTCGCCATGCAGCTGGCGCAGCAGGGTGGCCCGCCAGCCGTTCCACAGCGTCGGATTGGTGGCGTTGATATCGGCCACGGTCAGCACATAGAGGTAATCGAGGCGTGTCTCGTCGCCGACCTCCCGGGCGAACTCGCTGATCACCTCGGGATCGGCGATGTCCCGTTTCTGCGCCACCATGGACATCAGCAGGTGGTGTTCGACCAGCCAGCTGACCAGGCGGGTATCGCGCTCGGGGAGATCATGCTCGCGGGCGAAGGCCTCGACGTCGGCGGCGCCGATCAGCGAATGGTCGCCGCCGCGTCCCTTGCCGATGTCGTGGAAGAGCCCGGCGATCCACAGCAGGTCGAGGCGCGGCAGCTGTCTGACGAGCTCGACCGCCACCGGGAAGCTCTCGCGGGCGCTGGCCTTGCGGAAGCCGTGGATGCACTTGAGCAGGCGCAGGGTGTGGGCATCGACGGTATAGATATGGAAGAGGTCGTGCTGCATCAGGCCGACCGCCTTGCCGAACACCGGCAGGTACTTGCCGAGCACGCCATAGCGGTTCATGCGCCGCAGCTGGCGGGCCACGTTGCCGCCCGAGCGCAGCAGTGCCATGAACAGGCGCTGATGATGCGGGTCGGCGCGGTAGCGATCATCGATCAAGTGGCGATGGTCGCGGATCAGGCGGATGGTATCGGCGCGCACGCCCTCGATCTCGGGGTGTTCGGCCATCAGCAGGAAGAGTTCGAGCAGGGCCGAGGGGTGTTCCTGAAAGAGGCTGCGCGAGCGTGCCTGGATGTAGTCGCCCTTGATCTCGAAGCGTTCGTTGAGCGGCCGGGTGGCGACGGCGGTGCCGCGGTGCAGGATGGCTTCGTCGAAGTGCTGCAGCAGCATATCGTTGAGGCCGCCCAGGGCCGTGACGTGTCGGTAGTAGCGCTTCATGAACTGTTCGACGGCCAGGCGTTCGGGGGTGTCGTGATAGCCGAACATGGTGGCGATGGTGCGCTGGTGGTCGAACAGCAGGCGGTCCTCGGCGCGCCCGGTGAGCATGTGCAGGGCATAGCGCACCTGCCACAGAAAGGCCTGGCCCTGGCTGAGGATGTGCAGCTCGGCATCGTTCATGAAGCCGTGGGCGACCAGGTCCTCGTAGCGCTGGGTGGCGAAGTGACGCTTGGCCACCCAGCCGATCATCTGGATATCGCGCAGCCCGCCCGGGGAGCTCTTGATGTTGGGCTCCAGGTGGTACTCGCTGTTGTTGAAACGGTAGTGACGGCTGATCTGCTCCTGCCGCTTGGCCTCGAAGAAGTGGTCGGCAGGCCACAGCTGCTGCGGTGACAGACGCGCCTGCATGGCCTCGCGCAGGCGCTCGGGGCCGGCCAGGGTGCGCGACTCGATCAGGTTGGTGATCACCGTGACATCGGCCGCCGCCTCGTGCGAGCAGTCGTTGAGCGAGCGCACGCTGTGGCCGATCTCCAGGCCGATGTCCCAGAGGAAGGTGATGAAGGCCGACAGGGCCTCGCGGTAGGCCGAGTCATCGTCCTGCTCGAGCAACAGCAGCAGGTCGATGTCCGAGTGGGGATGCAGCTCGCCGCGCCCGTAGCCGCCGACGGCGAGCAGGGCAATGCCGTCGTCGGGCCAGTCATGCTGCTCCCAGGCGATGGCCAGCAGGCGATCCAGGCAGCGCGCCCGCCCGTGCACCAGGTCACGGATATCGGCGCCGGCGCGGAAGCGTTCGTCGAGCCGTGTCTGAATCTCGCCCAGCGCGGCCTTGAACGGCGCGATGGGCGAGCGACTGCCGCTGAGTTCGGCATGAAACTTGTCGATGTCGAACAGCGTCTCGTCGGGCTCGAAACGGTAATGATGGAGCAGCATGATGAGCCGGCTCAGCGTTCGAGGAAAGAGAGGTCTTCGTCGCTGCGAGCCGTCAGCACCTCCACGCCCGTTGCGGTCACCAGCAGGGTGTGCTCCCACTGGGCGGTCAGCCCCTTGTCCTTGGTCACGGCGGTCCAGCCATCGCGCAGCACCCGGGTGCGATAGTCGCCGATATTGATCATCGGTTCGATGGTGAAGCACATGCCTTCCGCCAGGCTGATGTCGGCCTCGGGCGAGTAGCCATCGTAGTGCAGGATCTGCGGCTCCTCATGGAAGCCGGCGCCGATGCCGTGGCCGCAGAAGTCGCGCACCACGGTATAGCCGTTGGCCTCGGCGTGTTGCTGAATGGGGCGAGCCAGGTCGGAAAGCCGGGCGCCCGGGCGGACCGCCTGGATGCTCTGGTACAGGCATTCCTGGGTGACGCGGCACAGGCGCTCGCCCTGGATGGTCTGGCCGACGATGAACATCATGCTGGAGTCACCATGATAGCCATCCGCGGTCTTGACCGTGATGTCGATGTTCATGATGTCGCCGTTCTTGAGCTTCTTGGCGTTGTCCGGGATGCCGTGGCAGACCACATGGTTGATCGAGGTGCAGATCGACTTGGGGAAGCCGTGGTAATTCAGCGGGGCAGGGGTGGAGCCCAGTTCCTTGACGATATGATCGTAGCAGCGCTGATCCAGCTCGCCGGTGCTGACGCCGGCCTTGACGTGGGGGGTGATCATTTCCAGCACGCTGGCGGCCTGGCGGCCGGCTTCGCGCATCTTTTCGATTTCGTCGGGGGTCTTGATGGGGACGTTCATGGCAGCTCGAATTCAGGGGTGGCGTGGCCGCCGACGAGGCACCATCCTGAAGCGGAGGCGTCGGGCGACTTCATCTCGGAGTCAATCCATGGTATAAAGCTGCGCGCTTTCCTGCAATCGCCGATCCCGTTCGTCCCCAAGGTGTCGAACAATTCCGTCGGTGGGCAAGCGTAAATTCATGCACAACGCCTTGAAAACACACACGTACCGGCACATGGTCCCGGGTGCTGTCGGCGCGACCGACGGTCGGATCCATGGGGTGCGTGGAGGCCTAACCCGATTTTTCAGGAGTCATCCATGGCACACGTCAATATGCGTGACCTGCTGAAGGCAGGCGCTCACTTCGGTCACCAGACCCGTTACTGGAACCCGAAGATGGGCAAGTACATCTTCGGCGCACGTAACAAGATTCACATCATCAACCTCGAACATACGCTTCCGGCCCTGAACGAGGCGATCGATGTGGTCGAGAAGATGGCGGCCGCGAACAACAAGATTCTGTTCGTGGGCACCAAGCGCAGCGCCAGCAAGATCGTCAAGGAAGAAGCCAATCGCGTCGGCCAGTCGTTCGTCAACCATCGCTGGTTGGGCGGCATGCTGACCAACTTCAAGACGATTCGTCAGTCGATCAAGCGCCTGCGCGAACTCGAGACCATGCACGAGGACGGCACTTTCGAGAAGCTGACCAAGAAGGAAGTGCTGATGGTGACTCGCGAGCAGGACAAGCTCGAGCGCTCCATCGGTGGTATCAAGGACATGGGCGGTCTGCCCGATGCGCTGTTCGTCGTCGATGTCGACCACGAGCGGATCGCCATCAACGAGGCGAACAAGCTGGGCATTCCGGTCATCGGCGTGGTGGATACCAACTCCGATCCGGACGGCGTCGACTACGTGATCCCGGGCAACGATGACTCCATCCGCGCCATTCAGATCTACGTCCAGGCCATCGCCAATGCCTGCGCCCGTGCGAAGGAAGGTCGTCCCGACGAGTTTGTCGAGGTCACCGAGGAAAGCGCTGGCGACGCCGCCGCTGCCGAGTGAGCGTGACCCCGGCAGGGTCGTGAATATCGCGCCGCTTGTCGGCGATCCGTCACCGTGACGGCGCAAGGGGGCTGCGGCCCCCTTGCTTGCGCCCCGGGACGTGAACGGGAGTCGCCGGGCCCGCCCGGTCCCCATCTTCCAGGTCGAACCATTCAGAGGACACTACCATGGCAGCTATCAGCGCCTCTCAGGTCAAGGAACTGCGCGAGCGTACAGGGCTCGGCATGATGGAGTGCAAGAAGGCACTCACGGAAGCCGGTGGCGACATCGAAACCGCCATCGAAAACCTGCGCAAGAACTCCGGTCTCAAGGCCGCCAAGAAGGCCGGTCGCACCGCCGCCGAAGGCGCCATCGTCACCCGCGTGGCGGACGACGGCAGCTACGGCGTGATGGTCGAGATCAACTCCGAAACCGACTTCGTGGCGCGTGACGACAACTTCGTCGCCTTTGCCAACAAGGTTACCGATGCCTTCTTCACCGCCAAGAGCGAAGACGTGGCGGCCATCATGGAAGGTGATCTCGAAGGTGATCGCGAGCTTCTGGTACAAAAGATCGGCGAGAACATCAGCGTGCGTCGTTGCGTGGTCGTCGAGGCCGCCAACCAGGGCGGTAGCCTGGTCGGCGCCTATGTGCACAGCAGCCGCATCGGCGTGCTGACGGTGCTCAACGGTGGTACAGCAGAAGCCGCTCGTGACGTGGCCATGCATGCCGCCGCGCTCAACCCGGCCGTGGCACTGCCCGAGAACATGCCTCAGGACAAGCTGGACGCGGAAAAGGCGATCATCATGGCGCAGCCGGACATGGCCGGCAAGCCCGAGCAGATCGCCGAGAAGATGGTCCAGGGGCGCCTCAAGAAGTATCTGGCCGAGAACAGCCTGGTCGAGCAGGCCTTCGTCAAGGACCCGAACCAGACCGTGGCGGAATACGTCAAGGCGGCCGGTGGTGAGGTCCTCGGCTTTACCCGCTTCGAGGTCGGCGAGGGCATCGAGAAGGAAGAAGTCGATTTTGCCCAGGAAGTGATGGAACAGGCCAAGCGCAGCTGAGGTCTGAGGTTCCAGCATGACGTTGGCGTGCGCATTGACGCACGCCTTCGCGTATCCGGTCGGTTGATCCGGCCACCACGTCCATTCGACGAGTTCCGGGAGATCCACGCATGAGCAGTGCCGAGCAAACCTCTGCCACCAAGACCGACAAGTCCCGCGCCGCTGTCTCCAAGTACAAGCGTATCCTGCTCAAGCTGTCCGGTGAGGCCCTGACCGGCGATGCCGATTTCGGTATCGATCCGCAGGTGCTGGATCGCATGGCGCTGGAGATCGGCCAACTGGTCGGTATCGGCGTGCAGGTCGGTATCGTGGTCGGTGGTGGCAACCTGTTTCGCGGCTCCGCTCTCCACGAGGCCGGCATGGAGCGTGTGACCGGCGACCACATGGGCATGTTGGCTACCGTCATGAATGCCCTGGCCATGCGCGATGCCCTGGAACGTTCCAATATCCGCTCACGCGTGATGTCGGCGATTCCCATGAGCGGGGTGGTCGAACACTATGACCGTCGCACGGCGATCCGCTACCTGACCTCCGGCGACGTGGTGCTCTTCTCGGCGGGAACCGGCAACCCCTTCTTCACCACCGATTCCGCGGCCTGCCTGCGTGGTATCGAGATCGATGCCGATGTGGTGGTCAAGGCCACCAAGGTGGACGGGGTCTACGACAAGGACCCGGTACATGACCCGGATGCCGTCAAGTATGAGCAGTTGAGCTACGATGATGCGCTGGATCAGAAGCTCGGCGTCATGGATTTGACCGCTATCTGCCTGGTGCGGGACCATGACATGCCGGTTCGCGTGTTCAACATGAACAAGCCCGGTGCGCTGCTGAATCTGGTGGTAGGCGGTCGGGAAGGCACGCTGATTGACAGAGGGTGAAATCGTGATTGACGACATCAAGAAAGATGCGGAAACCCGCATGCAGAAGAGCTTCGAGTCTCTTCAGAACAACTTCAAGAAGATCCGCACCGGCCGAGCTCACCCGAGTATCCTGGATGCGGTGATGGTGGAGTACTATGGCGCCCAGATGCCCATCAACCAGGTGGCCTCGGTGAATGTCGAGGACGCTCGGACCCTGACGGTGGTGCCATGGGAACAGAGCATGGTGCCCAAGGTGGAAAAGGCCATCATGACCGCGGAACTGGGCCTCAATCCCGCCAGCGCCGGCAACGTGATTCGCGTGCCGATGCCGATGCTGACCGAGGAAACGCGCAAGGGCTATATCAAGCAGGCGCGTCAGGAAGCCGAGAATACCCGTGTCGCCGTGCGCAATGTGCGTCGTGATGCCAATCACGAGATCAAGGCGCTGCTCAAGAGCAAGGACATCACCGAAGACGATGAGCGTCAGGGCGAGGACGACATCCAGAAGCTGACCGACAAGATCGTCGGCGAGATCGACAAGGCGCTGGAAAGCAAGGAGCACGACCTGATGCAGGTCTGAGCATCCGGCGGCGTTCAGGATAGCGCCGTCGACTCACCCAGCCCGTGTTCCATTCGCCATGCGAGACACCATGACGTCAACGCAGTCCCTCCAGTCCCCGCCAACCGGGGATGCCTCCATTCCTCGCCATGTCGCCATCATCATGGACGGCAACAACCGCTGGGCCAGGTCGCACGGGATGTCTGGCGTGCGTGGTCATCATGCCGGTGTCGAAGCGGTACGCGCGGTCATCCGGCGCGCCGCCGAGAGAGGCGTCGGTACCCTGACACTGTTTGCCTTCTCCAGCGAAAACTGGCGCCGGCCGGCGGCCGAGATCCAGGCACTGATGGAACTCTTTCTGATGGCGCTGAAGCGTGAGGTCAAGAAACTTCACGATAATGACATCAAACTCTCGGTGATTGGTGACCGGGAGGGGTTCTCGTCGACCATCCAGAAACACATCGCCTCGGCGGAGGAGTTGACCGCCGACAATGGCGGGCTTCATCTGGTGGTGGCGGCCAATTACGGCGGGCGTTGGGACATTACGCGTGCGGCCCGGCGCCTCGGTCAGCGCGTGGCGGCCGGCGAGCTCGAAGCGGAAGAAATCGACGAGCAGGCCATGGAGGACGAGCTCTGCCTGGGCCATGAACCTCCGGTGGATCTGTGCATTCGCACCAGTGGCGAACGCCGCATCTCCAATTTCCTGCTGTGGCAGATGGCTTACGCGGAACTCTACTTCACCCCGGTATTGTGGCCGGATTTCGGTGCCGAGGCATTCGATGATGCCCTGGCGGATTTCGCCGGCCGGCAGCGCCGATTCGGCATGACCGATGAGCAGGCCGAGGCGCAGGGTGCTTAAACAACGTGTCATCACCGCCGTCTGGCTGGCGCCCTTGAGCCTGATCGGGTTGTTCGGACTGGAGGGTACGCCCTTTGCCGTTTTCACCGCTCTGGTGCTGCTGTTGGCGGGCTGGGAATGGAGCCGCCTGGCCGGTTTGGACAGCACCCGGCAGCGGGGCGGCTGCGTGCTCGGCCTCGGCGCGGCCCTGCTGCTGCTGGGATGGTTGGATGCCGACCGAGCCTCCTGGTTGCTGCTGTTCGGTGGCGTCGGCTGGCTGGCCAACCTCTACTGGGTCACCGGCTATCCCGAACGGGTCGCGCAATGGCGGCCGCTCTGGGTGCGCCTCGCCATGGGGGCCTGGGTGCTGGTACCCACCTGGGTCGGCTTCAACGTGCTGCGCGAGGCCGGCGCGGCCTGGCTGCTCTTCGTGCTGCTGCTGGTCTGGGGCGCGGATATCGGCGCCTACTTCGTGGGGCGCGCGCTCGGGCGTCGCAAGCTGGCGCCGAGTGTCAGCCCGGGCAAATCCTGGGAAGGCGTGGCAGGTGGTGTGCTGGTCAGTTCGCTGCTGGCCGTCGCCTTTGCCAGCTGGCAGTCGTTGAGCCTCGGCGCCGGCCTCGGCCTGCTGGCGGTGACCGTTATCGTTACCCTGGCGTCCGTGCTGGGTGACCTGCTGGAAAGCATGCTCAAGCGCTTTCGGGGCCTCAAGGACTCCAGCCAGTTGCTGCCGGGACATGGAGGCATTCTCGATCGCATCGACAGCCTGACGGCCGCCGTGCCGTTGTTTGCCCTGCTGTACCCAGGGGGGTGGTAAGCAATGGTGGTCCAGGCTGCGTCCGCTGATGTCAGGTTCGAGACCACCGCCCAGGGTGGAGGCAACTCGCCGGTGGCCGTCACGGTCCTCGGCGCCACCGGCTCGATCGGTACCAGTACCCTGGATGTGATCGCACGCCACCCCGAGCGCTATCGTGTGCATGCCCTGTCGGCGCACCGCTCGCGGGAAGAGCTGCTGGTCCGATGTCGCGAGCATCAGCCACGTCTGGCGGTACTCGAGCGCGAGGAAGATGCGCGCTGGCTGCGCGCCCGCCTGGCCGAGGCCGGCCTGGACACCGAAGTACGCACGGGACGCGATGCCCTGGTCGAGATCGCCGAGGCGCCGGAGGTCGATGTGGTCATGGCGGCCATCGTGGGCGCCGCCGGGCTGTTGCCGACCCTGGCCGCCGTGGAGGCCGGCAAGCGCGTGCTGCTGGCCAACAAGGAAGCCCTGGTGATGTCCGGCGGTCTCTTCATGGAGGCCGTGACGCGCTCCGGGGCGACTCTGCTGCCGATCGATTCTGAACATAATGCCATCTTCCAGTGTCTACCCCCCGAGCATCGTGGTGGTCTGGAGCAGCATGGCGTGACTCAA
Source organism: Halomonas halmophila (assembly GCF_006540005.1). Taxonomy (GTDB): domain Bacteria; phylum Pseudomonadota; class Gammaproteobacteria; order Pseudomonadales; family Halomonadaceae; genus Halomonas; species Halomonas halmophila. The sequence continues at coordinate 13,622 of NZ_BJOC01000001.1, forward strand.
CTGCTGCTGACCGCCTCGGGCGGCCCCTTTCGGGGCTGGAGTGCCGAGCGGCTGGCGGCGGTGACCCCTGAGCAGGCCTGCGCCCATCCCAACTGGTCGATGGGGCGCAAGATTTCGGTGGACAGTGCCACCCTGATGAACAAAGGGCTCGAGTTGATCGAGGCCTGCTGGTTGTTCGATGCGCGGCCCGACCAGATTCAGGTGGTCGTGCACCCCCAGAGCGTGATCCACTCCATGGCGGCCTACAATGATGGATCGGTGATAGCGCAACTCGGCAACCCCGACATGCGCACGCCGATCGCCCATGGCCTGGCCTGGCCCGAGCGGATCGCCTCGGGGGTCGAAGCGCTGAACCTGTTCGAGGTGGCGCGCTTCGATTTCGAGCCGCCGGATGATACGGCCTTCCCCTGTCTGCGACTGGCCCGCGAGGCGATTGCCAGCGGAGGAACGGCACCGGCGGTGCTCAATGCCGCCAACGAAGTCGCCGTCGAGGCGTTTCTCGATGGCCGGTTGAGTTTCAACGGCATCGGCGAGCTGGTCGAGTGTGTCCTCACCAGCTGCCGGGTCGACCCGGCGGCCGAGCTCGAGGGCATCCTGGCCGCCGATGAACGAGCACGACGCGATGCCAGGCAATGGCTTGGTGAGTCTTGAACAGGTCGAATCATTCACTCAGGAGGCTGCCATGGGGTTGATCCAGAATGTGCTGGCGGTGATCGTGGTCCTGGGCCTGTTGATCACCTTCCACGAGTTCGGCCATTTCTGGGTCGCGCGCCGCTGTGGCGTCAAGGTGCTGCGCTTCTCGGTCGGCTTCGGCAAGCCCCTCTGGTCGCGCTTCGATCGCCATGGCACCGAGTTTGCCGTGGCGGCGATTCCGCTGGGTGGCTACGTCAAGATGCTCGACGAGCGCGAAGGGCCGGTGCCGGCCGACGAGCAGCACCTGGCCTTCAATCACAAGACGGTCTGGCAGCGGATTGCCATCGTGGCCGCCGGGCCGGTGGCCAACTTCCTGTTGGCGCTGGTCGCCTACTGGGCGCTCTTCGTGGCCGGTACCACGGCCGTGGCCCCCGTGGTCGGCGAGGTGGCGCCCGACTCGCCCGCCGCCCAGGGCGGCTTGCGCAGCGGTCAGGAAATTACCGCCATCGAAGGCCAGGCGGTGCGTTCCTGGGAAGACGTCAATCTGGAGCTGGTGTCGCGCATCGGGGCCTCCGGGGTGCTGGAGGTCGCGGCGCGTGCCGAGGCCAGCAGTGTGCCGCGGTCCTACCAGCTGCCGGTACAGGACTTCATGGTCCGCCAGGATCCGCCGCGTCCCCTGCAGACCCTGGGGGTCAGTCCATGGCGGCCCTCGGTGCCGCCGGTAATCGACCGTCTCGCCGAGGGTGAGCCCGCGGCGGCTGCCGGGCTGCAGAGTGGCGACCGAGTGCTGGCAGTGGGCGGGCAGGCCGTCGATACGTGGAGCGCTTTCGTCGAGCGAGTGCAGGCGAGCCCCGGCGAGACGCTGGAGGTCGAGGTCGAGCGCAATGGCGAGACCTTGAGCCTTGCCATCACGCCGCGAGACCGCGAACAGGCCGATGGCGGCAGCGTCGGCTACATTGGCGCCGGGGTGGCGTCGGTGTCCTGGCCCGAGGAGTATCTGCGCGATATTCGTTATGGCCCGCTGGTGGCCCTCGGCCAGGCGGCCCAACGTACCGGCGACATGACGCTGCTGACCCTGGATGCGATCCGCAAGATGCTGATGGGACTGATTTCGCCCTCGAATCTGTCCGGCCCGATTACCATTGCGCAGATTGCCGGTGACTCCGCGCGCTCCGGACTGGAAAGCTTCGTCAGCTTCCTGGCCTACCTGTCGATCAGCCTGGGGGTGCTCAATCTTTTGCCCATCCCGGTACTCGATGGTGGGCATCTACTTTATTACGTCGTCGAGGTGGTGCGCGGACGACCGGTATCCGAGCGTGCTCAGGCTTTCGGCCTGCGCATCGGTGTGGCTCTGGTCGGTACCCTGATGTTGATGGCGCTGTATTTCGACCTGATGCGGCTCTGGTAAAACCGCGCTGCGGCTTGTCAGTTGCCCGTACAAATGTATAAGGTGCCTGTCTGGACAGGTAGGCAGATCAACGCGAGCGAATGACTGCATGAAGATCAAGACCATCGGAATGGCGGCGCTGCTGCTTGCCGGTGCCAATACGGCACAGGCTGACTCCTTCAAAGTTTCCGACATCCGGGTGGAAGGCCTGCAGCGGGTCTCGGCCGCCTCGGTGTTCAATGCATTTCCTGTCAGTGTTCAGGAGCAGGTGGATGACCGAGAGCTGGCGGAGGCAGCGCGCGAGCTGTTTGCCACAGGCCTGTTCGACGATATCCATCTCGCCCGCGAGGGTGATGAGTTGATCATCCAGGTGGAAGAGCGCCCGACCATCACCCGCCTCAATATCGAGGGCAACGAGCAGATCACGGATCAGGACCTGCGTAACGGTCTCAGCCGGGCGGGCCTGGTCGAAGGGCAGGTGCTGCAACTCTCCACCCTCGAGGAGATTCAGCGCGAGCTCTCTGGCCTGTATCAGTCCCAGGGGCGTTATAACGCGACCATCGATGCCGAGGTCGAACAGGTCGGCGCCGGTCAGGTGGCGGTCAACATCAATATCGATGAGGGCGAAGTCACCAAGATTCGCCAAATCAATATCGTCGGCAATGAAGCCTTCGATGACGAGACCCTGAAGGATGTGTTCGAGCTGGAGGATCGCCCCGGCTGGTTCTTTGGCTGGTTTACCAACGACTCCTACTCGCGCGAGGCGCTGTCCGGGGACCTGGAGCGGCTGCGTTCCTATTACATGGATCGTGGCTATGTGAATTTCGCCATCGACTCCACTCAGGTGTCGGTGGCGCCAGAGGAATCGCGGATCTTCGTGACCATCAATGTCACCGAGGGGGAACGCTACAAGGTCGGCGACATCCGCTTCGACGGTGATCTGCGCATCTCCGAAGAGGAGGCCCGCGGGCTGCTCGAGATGCAGAGTGGCGAGGTCTTCTCGCGCAGTGACGTCATTGCTTCTTCCGAGGCCATTCGTTCGCGCCTGGGGGCCGAGGGCTTCGCCTTCGCCAAAGTCAACGGTATTCCGCAGACCGGCAGCGATGGCGAAACGGTGGACCTGACCTTCCAGGTCGAGCCGGGCCGTCGCGCCTATGTGCGGCGCATTGAGTTCGTCGGTAACACCACGACTCAGGACGAGGTCCTGCGCCGCGAGATGATCCAGATGGAAGGGGCCCCGGCTTCCACCGAATCGATCAGTCAGTCGCGTCAGCGCCTGCAGCGTCTGGGCTTCTTCAAGCAGGTCGAAGTGCAGACCGAACCGGTCCCCGGAGTCAGCGACCAGCTGGACGTGACTTATACCGTCGAGGAGCAGCCTTCCGGCTCGATTTCCGCCAGTCTTGGCTTCTCGCAGAGTGCTGGCGTGATCTATGGCGCTTCGCTGTCGCAGAACAACTTCCTGGGCACCGGCAATCGCGTCAATATCGGCGCCCAGAAGAGCGATACCTACACGGATGTCAACTTCGGTTTCACCGATCCATACTGGACCCTGGATGGCATCTCGCGGGGCTATAACCTGTATTATCGCAAGACCGACTATGAAGATTCGGACATCTCGACCTATTCGACGGACGCGCTGGGTGCCGGCATCAACTTCGGCTATCCGATCAACGAGCTGACGCGGCTCAACTTCGGTGCCACCGTCGAGGATCTCACGGTCAAGACGTATCGCGACACGCCTTCCGAGATCGAGCGCTATGTACAGGATCAGGGCGATCATGCCCAGACCCTGCAGTTGAGCTCCAGCTGGACGCGCAACGAGCTCAACCGAGGCATCATGCCCACGGCGGGCAACTACCAGCGCCTGTCGCTGGAGGCGTCGGCGCCCGGCAGCGATGTGGAGTACTACAAGGCCCGGGCCCAGGCCCGCCACTTCTTCCCGCTCAATGAGGAAGAGACCTGGTCGCTCAAGTTCCGCGGAGAGGTGGGGTATGCCAATACCCTGGGCGGCGATGCCCCCTATCCGTTCTACGAGAACTTCCTCTCGGGCGGTCTGGGCTCGGTGCGTGGTTTCACCACCAACACCCTGGGTATGCCCACGACGCCGCGCGAATTCGGGGAGGACCGCACGCTCGGCGGCAACGTCCTGGTCGAGGGGTCGGCAGAAGTGATCTTTCCCATGCCTTTCGTCGAGGACAAACGCTCCGTCCAGCCCTCGGTGTTCATCGATGCGGGCAATACCTTCCTGACCGAATGCTATCCGGTACTCGAGCAGGACGAAGGGCGTTCGCAGTGCAACTCCGGTGTCGATCTGGGCAATCTGCGCTACAGTGCCGGCGTTGGTGTGTCGTGGCTGACACCGGTCGGTCCCCTGACCTTCAGCGTGGCGCGGCCGATCAATGACAAGAGCGACGACGACACCCAGTTCTTCCAGTTCTCGCTGGGTCAGAGCTTCTGACCCCGTCACATGACAAAGGAGTTGTCTTGATGCGCAAGTGGACAGTCGCGTTGATGGTGGGATTGGTAGGGGCGATCAGCGCCCCTGCGCAAGCGGCCGATGTCGCCTTACTGAATTGGCAGAAGGCATTGCTGGATACTCAGGTCGCCCAACGCTCCATGAATCAGTTCCGCAACAGCACTCATGCCAAGCAGCAGGAGGCGGAATCCCTGGGCCAATCCCTTCAGGCCATGCAGCAGCGTTTCCAGGAGGGTGGTCAGCCCACTCAGGCCGAGCAACAGGAGTTCCAGACCAAGCGGCAGCGTTTCGAGCAGCTGCGTCGTGATATTCTCGAGGCACGCCAGCAGGCGGAACAAGCGTTTCTGGAAGATGCCAAACCGAAACTGGACCAGGCCGTGCAGCAGGTGATCGAGCGTCACGATGTTCAGGTCCTGGTGGCACCACAGGGCGTGGTGCATGCTGAAGGTGATCTCCCCAACCTGACCGGTGAGGTGACCTCGATTCTCAATTCGCTCAATTGACCGAGCCCCGTCGACCAGTCCCGGAACTCCATGAATCAAGATGCCCACTCTCTGACACTCACCGAGATCGCCACGCGCCTGGGAGCCGAGCTCCGGGGCGATGGCGCGCAGCGAGTGAGTGGCCTGGCTACCCTGCGTGATGCCGGCCCCGAGCATATTACCTTCCTCGCCAACCGCGCCTACCTCAAGGATCTGATGGATACCCGAGCCGCGGCGGTGCTCCTGCACCCCAGCCACGCCGCGAGTTGTCCCACGCCCTGCCTGACCCTGGAAAACCCCTACCTGGGGTATGCCGAGCTGTCGCGCCTCTTCGATCCGCTGGCCAACCGCGACCCGGCCGGTGTGCACCCGTCGGCCGTGGTCGCCGCGGATGTCCGGCTGGGGGCAGGCGTCAGTGTCGGCCCGCAGGCCGTCATCGAGTCCGGCGTGACCCTGGGCGATGGGGTCGTCGTCGGCGCCGGCTGCGTGATCGGCGCCGACACGCGGGTCGGTGCCCACAGCCGGTTGCATGCCAATGTGACCCTCTATCACGGCATCATCATCGGTGACCGTGCCGTGCTGCACAGCGGTTGCGTGATCGGCGGGGATGGTTTCGGTTTCGCCCATGACGGCAGCGGCTGGCACAAGATCGCTCAACTGGGCGGGGTCGTGCTGGGTGATGATGTCGAGGTCGGCAGCTGCTCCAGCATCGACCGGGGAGCGCTGGGCGACACTCTGATCGGCAATGACGTCAAGATCGACAGCCAGGTGCAGATCGCCCACAACGTGCAGATCGGCGAACACAGCGCGCTGGCCGGCTGTGTCGGCATTGCCGGCTCGACTCGGGTCGGCAGGCACTGCATGCTGGGAGGCGGCGTCGGGCTTTCCGGACATCTGACGATCTGTGACGGGGTCCAGGTCACCGGCATGAGCCTGGTGACCAACTCGATTCTCGAACCGGGCATCTATTCCTCGGGGACGGGCGCCATGGACAACGCCCAGTGGCGACGCAATGCCGTGCGCTTCAAGCAGCTCGACGATATCGCGCGTCGTTTGAGTCGTCTCGAAAAAGCCGGTCGGGGTGCTTGAGGCCTTGCTGCGGGTCGGTATAATTCCGGCCCGCCCACCGCTGTCGGATCGGTGGATGTGCCCGTCGCGTGGGGCGGGCTTTTGTCATCTCAGAGGTTGCTACGATGGAAATGGACATCAACGACATTCGCGAATACCTGCCCCACCGGTATCCCTTCCTGCTGGTCGACAGGGTCATGGAACTGACGGTCGGCGAATCCATCGTTGCCTACAAGAATGTGAGCGTCAACGAGCCGTTCTTCAATGGTCACTTCCCGCATCACCCCATCATGCCCGGCGTGCTGGTCATCGAAGCCCTGGCGCAGGCATGCGGTATCCTGGGTTTCAAGACCGTCAATAAACTTCCGGCGGATGGATATGTCTACTATCTGGTGGGCAGTGACAATGTCCGCTTCAAGCGTCCGGTGATGCCCGGCGATCAACTGCGCCTGGAAGCCGTGGTGATCCGCGGCAAGCGGGGCATCTGGAAGTTTGACTGCAAGGCCAGCGTGGACGGCGATGTGGCCTGCGAGGCCGAGATCATCTGTGCCGAGAGGAAAGTTGCTTGATTCATCCCAACGCCATTGTCGACCCCGGAGCTCGCCTGGCCGATGACGTCGAGGTCGGTCCCTTCTCGGTGATCGGCCCGGATGTCGAGATCGGCGCCGGCTCACGCATCGGTCCCCATGTGGTGGTCAAGGGGCCGACGGTTCTCGGCGAACGAACCCGAGTCTTTCAGTTCGCCTCGGTGGGCGAGGACTGCCAGGACAAGAAATACGCCGGTGAGCCGACACGCCTGGTCATGGGCGACGACAACGTCGTGCGCGAGGGAGTCACCCTGCACCGCGGTACCGCTCAGGATCGGGGCGAAACCACCATCGGCTCGCGCAATCTGTTCATGGCCTACGCCCATGTCGGCCACGACTGCGTGATCGGCGATGACTGCATCCTGGCCAACCAGGTGACCCTGGCGGGACACGTGACCCTGGGTGACTTCTCGATCCTCGGGGGGCTCTCGGCGGTGCATCAGTTCTGCCATTTCGGTGAGCATGCCATGGCCGGTGGCGGCTCGATCATCACCAAGGACACGCCGGCCTATGTCATGATCAACGGCAATCCCGCCCAGGTGCATGGCCTCAATCTGGTGGGCATGCGCCGCCGCGGTTTCAGCAATTCCTCGCTCAAGGCGCTGGGCGATGCCTACCGTCTGGTGTATCGCCAGGGGTTGACCGTCGAGCAGGCACTGGCCACGATCCGCGAACGCTATTCCCTGCCGGAGACCGAGACCTTCGCGGCCTCCATCGAGGTATCTTCCCGGGGCATCATTCGCTGAGCGAGGTATGCCATGGGCATCCAACGCATCTATGTGGTCGCCGGCGAACTCTCCGGCGACATTCTCGGTGCCGGATTGATCCGCGAGCTCAAGTCACGCCATCCCGGGGCGGAATTCCGCGGCATCGGTGGCCCGCGCATGATTGCCGAGGGCGTCGACAGCCGCTTTCCGCTGGAGACGCTGTCGGTCATGGGGCTGGTCGAGGTGCTCAAGCACCTGCCGCGCCTGATCCGCGTGCGGCGCGCCCTGCGCCGCGATGCCCTGGCCTGGCAGCCGGACATCATGATCGGCATCGATGCGCCGGACTTCAATCTGGGGCTCGAGCGTCAGCTGCGCGAGGCCGGCGTGACCACCGCCCACTATGTCAGCCCCTCCGTCTGGGCCTGGCGCCAGGGGCGGGTCAAGGGTATCGCCCGAGCCGTGGATGCCATGCTGACCTTTCTGCCCTTCGAGGCGGCCTTCTATGTCCACCACCGTGTGCCGGTGGCCTATGTCGGGCATCCGCTGGCGGATGAACTGCCGCTGGTCAATGATCGAGCGGCGGCACGCGAGACGCTGGGCCTGGCGCCGGAAGGCAAGCTGCTGGCGATTCTGCCCGGCTCCCGCGCCAGTGAAGTACGCTTTCTCGGGGCGACCTTCCTGGAGGCGGCCGAGCGCCTGTGTGCCGAACGTGCCGACCTGACCCTGGTGATTCCCGCCGCGACCCCGCAGCGACGCGAGGAGCTGGAGGCCCTGCTGGCCGAGCGCGACGGCCTGCGCGGGCGGGTGACCCTGGTCGACGGTTGTTCTCGCGAGGCCATGGTGGCCAGCGACCTGGTGCTGCTCACCTCGGGGACGGCGGCGCTGGAGGCCATGCTCTGTCATCGCGCCATGCTGGTAGCCTATCGGATGGCGCCGATGACCCACTTTCTGGCCCGGTATCTGGTCAAGACCGAGTGGATCTCCCTGCCCAACCTGATTGCACGTGACAGCCTGGTGCCGGAACTGATCCAGGATGCCGCGAATGCCGAGGCCATCGCCGGGAGTCTGGCCGGGCTGCTCGATGACGGCGAGGCGCGGGCAGCGCTGGAGGCGCGTTTCGCCGCCATGCACCAGGCCCTGTGTCGCGATGCCAGCCGACGCGCCAGTGATGCCGTCGAGGCGCTGGTCGAGGGGCGGGCATTGCCCGCGTCGGTCTCTCCGGAGCGGCTCGACGCCCCCCATGGCGAGGGAGGGTCGTCATGAGCGAGCCTGCACGGCCGCCGCTGGAGATCGACTATCAGGGAGACCGGCTGGCCGGCGTCGATGAGGTCGGGCGAGGGCCGCTGGTCGGTTCCGTGGTAGCGGCGGCGGTCATCCTCGACCCGGCGTGCTCCATCGACGGCCTGACCGACTCCAAGCAGCTGACCGCTCGGCGGCGGGAGGCCCTGTCGGCCCGTGTCCGCGAGCAGGCGCTGGCATGGACGCTGGCCGAGGCCTCGGCCGAGGAAGTTGACGGCCTGAACATCTACCATGCCACGCACCTGGCCATGCGGCGTGCCATCGATGCCCTGAGCCCGGCCGCCGAATATCTGCTGGTGGACGGTAATCGTCTGCCCGGGCATCATGTGCCGGGGCAGGCCGTGGTCAAGGGCGACGCCCGTCATCCGGCCATTGCCGCCGCCTCGATACTCGCCAAGGTGGCCCGCGATGCCGCCATGCTCGAGCTCGATGCCCGGCATCCCGACTATGGCTTCGCGCGCCACAAGGGCTATCCGACCCGCGAGCATCTGTCTGCCCTGGAGCGTCTCGGACCACTGCCCGAGCATCGGCGCTCCTTCGGACCGGTAAAACGCCAGCTGGCGCTATTCTAGGTCAGTTTACACCAGGCATGATGGTGAGGAGCGCCGGGGGCGGGCCGCTCGGGAGGTCCGATTCCAAGTAAGGAATCGGTAGCGTACAGGGAAGTATTTACAGCGCCTCCCGGGAGGTCCGTCGCCGGATGAGCGTGAATTGGGTAGGTTGCCCGGTGCCAACTCACATCCATGCGGTCACAAGTCCCCATTATGCAACGACAAACCCCGAGTTCACCATGACCACACCCTTCGTTCATCTGCGCGTTCACAGTGAATTCTCTCTCGTCGATGGCCTGGTGCGTCTCAAGCCCTTGATCAAGACGACCGTGGATCAGGGCACGCCGGCCATCGCCCTGACCGACGAGGCCAACCTCTTTGCCCTGGTCAAGTATTACACCGGGGCGCAGAGCGCGGGCCTCAAGCCGATCATCGGCAGTGACCTGTGGCTGGCCAACCCGCATGACGCGGACCATCCCTATCGCCTGACACTGCTGGCGATGAGCGATATCGGCTACCGCAACCTCACCGAGCTGATCTCGCGCGGCTGGGTCGATGGTCAGCGCCAGGGGCGGGCCGTCCTGCAGCGTGCCTGGGTGATGGAGCAGAGCGAGGGACTGATCGCGCTCTCCGGCGGGCGCGAGGGGGATGTCGGCCGCCACCTGCTGTCGGACCATCACGGCGAGGCGCGCGCCCTGCTGGATGAGTGGAACGCCGCCTTCCCGGGCCGCTACTACCTGGAGCTGACGCGGACCGGGCGGGCCCTGGAGGAAGACTGCGTGCACCGCTCGGTGGAGCTGGCCATCGAGACCCGGACGCCGGTGGTGGCGACCAATGATGTACGCTTCCTCGAGCGCGAGGACTTCTGGGCCCACGAGACGCGCGTCTCCATCGGCGAAGGCAAGCCGCTGGACGACCCGCGCCGCGAGCGTCGCTACAGCGAGGAACAGTACCTCAAGAGCCCGGCGGAAATGGCCGAGCTGTTCTCGGACATCCCCGAGGCACTGGAGAACAGCGCGCTGATCGCGGCACGCTGCAACGTGGAGGTGCGTCTCGGCGAGATATTCCTGCCCGAGTACAGCATTCCCGAGGGCATGACCCAGGAGGAGTTCTTCCGCAAGGTCTCGCATGATGGCCTGACCGAGCGCCTGGACTTCCTCTACCCGGCGGCGCGCTACCCGCGCGAGGGGGCCGAGTATGCCGAAATCGACGCCCGCTACCGCGAGCGCCTCGACTTCGAGCTCAACATCATTCTGCAGATGGGCTTTCCCGGCTACTTCCTGATCGTCATGGACTTCATCCAGTGGGCCAAGGACAACGATGTCCCGGTCGGCCCCGGACGCGGCTCGGGCGCCGGCTCACTGGTGGCCTATGCCCAGAAGATCACCGACCTCGATCCGCTGCAGTATGACCTGCTGTTCGAGCGTTTCCTCAACCCGGAGCGTGTCTCCATGCCCGACTTCGATGTCGACTTCTGCATGGAGAAGCGCGACCGGGTCATCGATTATGTCGCGGAGCGCTATGGGCGCAATGCCGTCTCGCAGATCGTCACCTTCGGCACCATGGCCGCCAAGGCCGTGGTGCGCGACGTGGCGCGGGCGCAGGGCAAGCCCTATTCGCTGGGCGACAAGCTGTCCAAGCTGATCCCCTTCGAGGTCGGCATGACACTGGGCAAGGCGATCGAGGATGAGCCACAGCTCAAGGACTTCCTGGAAGCCGATGACGATGCCCAGGAAATCTGGGACATGGCCCTCAAGCTGGAGGGCATCACCCGCGGTACCGGCAAGCACGCCGGCGGGGTGGTCATCGCGCCGACCAAGCTGACCGACTTCTCGCCGCTGATCTGCGATGACGATGGCAGCGGCCTGCGCGTCCAGTACGACAAGAACGACATCGAGGACGCCGGCCTGGTCAAGTTCGACTTCCTGGGCCTGCGCACCCTGACCATCATCGACTGGGCCCTGGAGATGGTCGACAAGGTGCGTGCCGCGCGCGGCGAGGGCGCACTGGACATCGACACCATCCCGCTGGATGACGTGCCCACCTTCGACATGCTCAAGAAGGCCGAGACCACGGCCGTCTTCCAGCTCGAATCGCGTGGCATGAAGGAACTGATCAAGCGCCTGCTGCCCGACTCCCTGGAAGACATGATCGCCCTGGTGGCGTTGTTCCGTCCCGGCCCGCTGCAGTCGGGCATGGTCGACGACTTCATCAACCGCAAGCATGGTCGGGCCGAGGTCGCCTATCCGCACCCCGATTACCAGCACGACCTGCTCAAGCCGGTGCTCGGGCCGACCTACGGCATCATCCTCTATCAGGAGCAGGTGATGCAGATTGCCCAGGTCATGGCCGGTTACAGCCTCGGCCAGGCCGACATGCTGCGGCGTGCCATGGGCAAGAAGAAGCCCGAGGAGATGGCCAAGCAGCGTGCCGGTTTCATGGAAGGCTGCGAGGCCAATGGCCTGGATGCCGACCTGGCGGGCAATATCTTCGACCTGGTGGAAAAGTTTGCCGGCTACGGCTTCAACAAGTCGCACTCGGCGGCCTATGCCCTGGTGTCGTACCAGACGGCCTGGCTCAAGGCGCACTATCCCGGTCCCTTCATGGCGGCGGTGCTGTCCACCGAGATGGACAACCTCGACAAGGTGGTGCCGCTGATCGAGGAGTGTCGTCACCTGGGGCTCACCGTGACGCCGCCGGATGTCAATGTGGGCGGCTACAAGTTCACCGTCGACGTCGAAGGGCGGGTAATCTATGGCCTGGGTGCCATCCGCGGGGTCGGCGAAGGGCCCATCGGCGCCATCGTCGAGGCCCGCGACGCCGAGGGCGAGTTCCGCGACCTGTTCGACTTCTGCCGGCGCACCGACCCGCAGCGCATGAACAAGCGCACGCTCGAGGCGCTGATTCGGGCCGGCGCCCTCGACAACCTGGGGCCCAGTCGTGCCGTGCTGACGGCGTCGCTGGACGATGCGCTCAAGGCCGCCGCCCAGAACCAGGCCAACCAGAACATCGGCATGATGGACATGTTCGGTGACGCCTTCAGCGAGGCCCCCGATGACGCTGACGCCGACGTCTACGCGGACTACCGTCGGGTGCGCGAGTGGACGGACAAGCAGCGTCTCGCGGGGGAGAAGGACACCCTGGGTCTCTACCTCACCGGCCACCCCATCGATGAGTACGAGCAGGAGCTGGCGCGTTTCGTTTCCACGCGCATCGTCGATCTCAAACCGTCCCGCGAGCCGCAGCGGGTCGCCGGGTTGGTCGTCGGCGTGCGTACCATGAAGTCCAAGCGGGGCGACACCATGGCCTTCGTGACCCTGGACGACCGCACCGGCCGCATCGAGGCGTCATTGTTCGGCGACCTCTTCGATGCGCTGCGCGGGCGCATCGATACCGACCAGGTGCTGATCGTCGAAGGCGAGGTGTCGACCGATGACTATTCGGGTGGCCTGCGCCTGCGTGGCAAGGACATCACGCCCATGGTCGATGCGCGAACCCGCTATGGCCAGGCCGTCGAGCTGTCGCTGGATGCCGCCGGCGTCAATGGCCGCCTGATCGACAGCCTGCGCGATAGCCTGACGCCATACTGTGATGACAAGGGGCTGCCGGTACGCCTGCGCTATCGCAACGCCAGGGCATCGGGCTGGCTGGAGCTGGCCGAGCAGTGGCGCGTGCAGCCCACCGATGAGCTGCTGGTCGCCCTGCGCGAGGTGCAGGGGCAGGATGGGGTGCGTCTGAAGTACCGCTAGGGATCACTGCTCAACGGCATCAAGCGCCGCGCTGTAGCCGACATCACTGTATCCGGTGACGTGTCTTGCGTGGGATTGTCAGGGTGCGATAATGCGCGACAATCGATGTTTTCTCTCCGGTCACTCTGCGGCCGATGAAACAAGGCTAGATCATGAATCCGAACTACCTAGATTTCGAACAGCCCATCGCCGAGCTTCAGGCCAAGATCGAAGAACTGCGCATGGTCGGTACCGACAGCCAGGTCAGCCTGAGCGACGAGATCGGCCGACTCGAGGACAAGAGCCGCAAGCTCACCGAGTCGATCTTCAAGGACCTGAGCGCCTGGCAGGTGTCGCAGCTGTCGCGGCATCCCCAGCGTCCCTACACCATGGACTACCTGGAGCACGTCTTCAGCGACTTCGACGAGTTGCACGGGGATCGTCGTTTCGCCGATGACGCGGCCATCGTCGGCGGGGTGGCGCGCCTGGACGACAAGCCGGTGATGGTCATCGGCCACCAGAAGGGGCGCGACGTTCACGAGAAGGTACGCCGCAACTTCGGCATGCCGCGCCCGGAAGGCTATCGCAAGGCCTGCCGGCTGATGGAGATGGCCGAGCGCTTTCGCATGCCGGTGCTGACCTTCATCGACACGCCCGGCGCCTACCCCGGCATCGATGCCGAGGAACGCGGCCAGAGCGAGGCCATCGCCCATAACCTGGGTGTCATGTCGCGCCTCCGGACGCCGATCATCTCGACCGTGGTCGGTGAGGGTGGTTCCGGCGGTGCCCTGGCCATCGGCGTCTGCGATGAGCTGACCATGCTGCAGTATTCCACCTACTCGGTGATCTCTCCGGAAGGCTGCGCCTCGATCCTCTGGAAGAGCTCCGACAAGGCCTCCGAGGCGGCTCAGGCCATGGGCATCACCGCCGAGCGTCTCAAGGAGCTCGGCTTCGTCGACAGCCTGATTCCCGAGCCGCTGGGCGGCGCCCACCGTCAGCCTTCGGTGATGGCCGAACGCATCAAGACGAGCCTGCTGGAGAGCCTGGAGCGTCTCGAGGCCATGGGGACCGATGCGCTGCTGGAGCGGCGGTACGAGAAACTGATGAGCATCGGCGCCCCGGCTTAAGGTTCGTGTTGCGCTCGGCCATGCCATGAGTCCCGAGACCTCTTCCCTGCAGACCCTGATCGATGATGCCCTGGCGGACACCCCGCCGGGGCATTGTGTCTGGGTGGCGCTGTCCGGCGGGCTGGATTCGTCCCTGCTGCTGACGCTGGCGGTGGAGGCGTGCCGTCGCCACCCGCGGCCGCTGCGTGCCGTGCATGTCCATCATGGCCTGCAGGCGGCGGCGGATGACTTTGAGCAGCATTGCCGGGCGTTGTGCGCCGCCCTGACAGTGCCGCTGCATGTCGAGCACGTGAGCGTCGACACCGCCACCGGCGAAGGCCTGGAAGGCGCGGCCCGTCGGGCGCGTCAGCAGGCCTTCGAGCGGCGGCTGGCGGCGGGCGACACGCTCTGGCTTGCCCAGCATCGCGATGATCAGGCCGAGACCTTCCTGCTCGCCGCCCTGCGCGGCGCCGGGGTCCGGGGGCTGGCGGCCATGCCGGGCAGCCAGGCACGGGCCGGCCTGCAACACCAGCGCCCCCTGCTGGGGGCGTCCCGTGCGGCCCTGGAAGCCGAGGCGGCGAGGCGCGGCGTCGATTGGGTCGAGGATCCCAGCAATCAGGATACCCGTCAGGATCGCAACTTCCTGCGTCATCGAATTGTGCCGCTGCTCCGCGAGCGCTGGCCGGCCGCCGGGCGTTCCCTGGCGCGCAGTGTGGCCTGGGCCGGGGAAGCCGAGACGCTGCTCGGCGAGCTGGCGGCCGAGGACCTGACGCGCCTGGGCGGGTGCGCGGAACGCCTGCGCCTGGCGGATCTGTGGCAGCTATCGGCATCGCGCCGGCGCTTGTTGATTCGCCACTGCCTCGCGCGGCAGACCTTGCCCTTGCCGCCGGCCGGCCGGCTGGAGAGCCTGCTGGAGCAGCTGGAGGCACGCCAGGATGCCGCGGTGTGCGTGCAGTGGCCGGGTGCCGAGGCCCGCGTGTGGCGCGGTAGCCTGTATCTGCTGGCGCCGCGGCCTGCCTTGCCGTCCGACTGGCGGGCCGCATGGCAGGGACAATCCCCGCTCGTCACGCCGCTGGGCGAATTCGACATGAGGCTGGCTCACTGCAGTGGCGAACCCTTGGAGCTGGTGCTGACCCCGCGAGCGGGCGGGGAACGCCTGCGCCTGGCTCGCCGTGGTCAGCGTGATCTCAAGCGATTGCTGCAGGAGTGGGATATTCCGCCCTGGGAACGCGGACGCTGCTGGGTGGTCTGGTGCGCTGAGCGCGTCGTCGCGGTGGGGCATCCGGATGGCTGGCTGGCGCTGGCCGAGGGCTGGCGAGCGCCGTGAGCCGGTCGGTGGCCGGGATCAGGTGAGCGACAGCTCCAGCCCGGCGGCCTTCTGGTAGGCGATTTCATCCTCGAGATCGGCCAGCAGCAGGTTCAGGTCCTCGCTTTCGTCACAATGCAGCGCAAGGGCCTCGCCCGAGGCCTGGAGTCGGGGTAGGGCCGGCGCTTGCTCGGGGCGTGAATGATTGATCACCACGGCCAGTCGCAGCAGCCGCGCGAGACGTGAGTGCGAGCGCTGTTCCGATTTGGGCAGGGCCTGCCATTCCTTGACCGGGAACTTGCGTCGGTGCGCTCGCACAAGGAAGGCGAGCAGACGCTGCTCCGGCCGCGAGAAGCCCGAGAGGTCGGAATTTTCTAGCAGATAGGCGCCGTGGCGATGAAACTGGCTGTGGGAGATCGCCTGGCCGATCTCGTGCAGCCGGCTGGCCCATTCCAGGAAGCGTGCCTGGTCGTCATCCAGTTGCCAGGCGTCGCGTACCTGATCCAGCAGGCCGATGGCCGTGGTGGCCACGTTTTCGGCCTGGCGGATGTCGACATTGTAGCGCTGGGTCAACTCCTCGAGTGTCTGATGGCGCGGGTCTTCCGGGCTGTTGCGGCCGACCAGGTCATACAGCACGCCTTCGCGCAGGGCGCCGTCCGAGTAGCGCATTTCTTCCAGCTCGAAGGCCTCGAAGATGGCGCTCAGGATGGCCACCCCGGCCGGAAAGACGCGCGCCCGGTCGGCCTTGAGGCCACTCATCGAGACCTTGTCCAGGCGCTTGCACTTGATCAGTCGCTTGCGCAGGTCGAGCAGCCCCTTGCGGGTAATGACGCCTTCGGGCGATTTGCCTTCGGCGGCGATGACCGCTGCCGTTGCCTTGATGGTGCCACTGGAGCCCACCGGGTCGAGCCAGCCGACCTTCTGATAGGGGCGGCGGATATTGGCCAGTTCCGAGAGAGCAGCCAGCTCGGCGCGGCGCATGCGCTTCTCGCTGAGTTCGCCATTGTTGAAAAAGCGCCGCGTGAAGGTCACGCAGCCCATGGTCAGGCTTTCCAACGCCAGGGGCTCGAACTGTTCGCCGATGATCAACTCGGTGGAACCGCCACCGATGTCGACGATCAGGCGGCGTCCGTCCTCGGCCAGGGCGTGGGCCGCGCCCAGGTAGACGAGGCGGGCTTCCTCGCGGCCGGCGATGATCTCGATGCGGGTGCCCAGCAGGGTCTCGGCGCGCTCGATGAAGGCCTGGCTGTTGTCGGCGCTGCGCAGCGCATTGGTGCCGACCACGCGCAGGTTGCGTGGCGTGATGCCTTCGAGGAAGGGCGCGAAGCGGGCCAGGCAGTCGAGTGCCCGGGTCATGGCGGCTTCGTCGAGCAGGCCATCGTCGCCGACACCATCCGCCAGCTGGACCTTCTCGCCCTTGCGGGCCACGACCTGCAGTCGGTCGTTGTGGTAGTTGGCGACCAGCAGGTGGAAGCTGTTGGACCCCAGATCAATGGCAGCGAGCCGCCGGGGGGCGTCGTGCAATGCGGAAGTATCGCCGGTGGTAGCGTTCTGGCGGTCCTGGAGCGCGGTCATGGAGAGTCCTTCAGATGGATTGGCTAAAGGTTGCGGGCGCCTTTGAAGCTTGTCAATCGTTCGTCGACGCGCCGGGCACGAGGGGCTTGCGTTTCCTGTTCGCGTTGACTAGTATCGGGGCGTTCGCCTGTTCCCAATGCTTCCCGACCGCTCAACGGCGATGGCGCCGCGGTCAAACTCCAAGTCGTCAGAAAGCCCACTGCATCAGTTGGTGTGTCAGGCCCAGAGCCGGCTCGACTGATTCAGGCGAAACTAGCCTGCTCCCTCGATATACGTTCATGGCAGACATCCCCCTTCGCGGCGGTTGTCCCTGTTTGGCCATCGAATATTGACATGCAAGAGCAGCCTGTCCGGGTTCTGAACGCATCTCGATGGCGCTTTCGTCTCGCCAACAGTCCATCTCGGCGCATATCGCCCGGCTTTCAAGAGCAACGTCTGAACACACCGATGAATCTTACCGAACTCAAGCAAAAGCCCGTGCCGGAACTTCTGGAGATTGCCCGTGAAATGGGCATCGACAATCTGGCGCGCTCCCGCAAGCAGGACATCATTTTTGCCATTCTCAAGAAGCACGCCAAGAGCGGCGAGCCGATATACGGGGATGGCGTACTGGAGATCCTGCAGGACGGGTTCGGCTTCCTGCGCAGTGCCGACAGTTCCTACCTGGCCGGCCCCGACGACATCTATGTCTCTCCCTCGCAGATTCGACGCTTCAATCTCCGCAAGGGCGACTCCATCTCCGGCAAGATTCGGCCGCCCAAGGATGGCGAACGCTACTTCGCGCTGTTGAAGGTCAGTCAGATCAATTTCGACAAGCCCGAGAACGTCAAGCACAAGATTCTCTTCGAGAACCTGACGCCGCTGTTCCCCCAGGAACGCATGCGCATGGAGATCGGCAATGGCTCCACCGAGGACCTGACCTCGCGGGTGATCGATCTCACCGCGCCCATCGGCAAGGGCCAGCGCGGCCTGCTGGTGTCGCCGCCCAAGGCGGGCAAGACACTGATGCTGCAGAACATCGCGACCTCGATCACGCGCAACAATCCCGAGTGCCACCTGATCGTGCTGCTGATCGACGAGCGGCCCGAGGAGGTCACCGAGATGTCGCGCACGGTGCGTGGCGAGGTGGTGGCGTCGACCTTCGACGAGCCGCCGGCGCGCCACGTGCAGGTCGCCGAGATGGTCATCGAGAAGGCCAAGCGACTGGTCGAGCACAAGCGTGACGTGGTGGTCCTGCTCGACTCCATCACGCGTCTGGCGCGCGCCTACAACACCGTGGTGCCGTCCTCGGGCAAGGTGCTGACCGGTGGTGTCGACGCCCATGCACTGGAGAAGCCCAAGCGCTTCTTCGGTGCGGCACGCAACATCGAGGAAGGCGGCAGCCTGACGATCGTGGCCACGGCACTGGTCGACACCGGCTCGAAGATGGACGAGGTGATCTTCGAGGAATTCAAGGGGACCGGCAACATGGAGGCCCACCTCGACCGCAAGCTGGCCGAGAAGCGTGTCTATCCGGCGCTCAACATCCGGCGCTCGGGTACCCGCCGCGAGGACCTCATCGCCTCCGAGGAAGAGATGCAGCGCATGTGGATCCTGCGCAAGCTGCTCAACCCCATGGAGGATGTGGCCGCCACCGAGTTCCTCATCGACCGCCTGAAGGATACCAAGACCAATCTGGAGTTCTTCGAGGCCATGAAGAAGCGCTGATCGATGCCATGCCGCCCGTGATCCCGCGATGCGCGTCGCGGGCCAGGCACAGCATCCCCGGGGGGCAGCATGCTATGCTGCCCCTTTTGCATTTCTGGAAACGGAACAGCCCCCATGAAATACAAGGATCTGCGCGAGTTCATCGCAGCGCTGGAGGAGCAGGGCGAGCTGCAGCGCGTGACCGCCGAGGTGGATCCCTATCTCGAGATTACCGAGATCTGCGACCGTACCCTGCGGGCCGGCGGGCCGGCGCTGCTGTTCGAGAACGTCAAGGGGCATGACATGCCCCTGCTGGGTAACCTCTTCGGTACACCGAAGCGGGTGGCCATGGGCATGGGGCAGGATTCCGTCGCGGCCCTGGGCGAGATCGGCGAACTGCTGGCCTTCCTCAAGGAGCCGGAGCCGCCCAAGGGGTTCCGCGATGCCCTGGACAAGTTACCGGTGTTCAAGCAGATCATGAGCATGGGGCCCAAGACGGTGCGTCAGGCGCCGGTGCAGGAACGGGTCTTCGAGGGTGAGGATGTCGACCTGGACCGCCTGCCGATTCAGCATTGCTGGCCCGGCGATGCGGCGCCGCTGGTGACCTGGCCGCTGGTCGTCACCCGCGGGCCCAGCAAGTCGCGTCAGAACCTGGGCATCTATCGCCAGCAGAAGCTATCGCACAATCGCCTGATCATGCGCTGGCTGTCGCACCGCGGCGGGGCGCTGGACTACCAGGAATGGTGCGAAGCCCATCCCGGTGAACCCTTCCCGGTGGCCGTGGCCCTGGGCGCCGATCCGGCGACCATCCTGGGTGCCGTGACGCCGGTGCCGGATACCCTGTCCGAATACGCCTTCGCCGGGCTGCTGCGCGGTTCGCGCACCGAGCTGGTCCAGTGCGGGCACTCCGATCTGCAGGTGCCGGCTTCCGCCGAGATCATCCTCGAGGGGTTCATTTATCCCGGGGACACCGCACCGGAAGGCCCCTATGGCGATCACACCGGCTACTACAACGAGGTCGAGGAATTCCCGGTCTTCACGGTGACACGCATGACCATGCGCCGTGATGCCCTCTATCATTCCACCTATACCGGAAGGCCTCCGGATGAGCCGGCCGTGCTGGGGCTGGCGCTCAACGAGGTGTTCGTGCCCATCCTGCGCCGGCAGTTCCCGGAAATCGTCGACTTCTACCTGCCGCCCGAGGGCTGTTCCTACCGCATGGCGGTGGTGACCATGAAGAAGCGTTACCAGGGCCACGCCAAACGCGTGATGATGGGCGTCTGGAGCTTTTTGCGCCAGTTCATGTACACCAAGTTCGTGGTGGTACTCGATGATGACGTGGATGCCCGCGACTGGAAGGACGTGATCTGGGCCATCACCACCCGCATGGACCCGGCCCGCGATACCGTGATGGTCGAGAATACGCCCATCGATTACCTGGATTTCGCCTCCCCGGTGGCGGGGCTGGGCTCCAAGATGGGGCTGGACGCCACCAGCAAGTGGCCGGGCGAGACCGAGCGCGAATGGGGGCGGCCCATCACCATGGACCCGGACGTCAAGTCCCGGGTTCAGGCGCGCTGGGACGAGCTGGGCATTGAACTTCCCGATACCGACAAGAGGCATGCATGACGGCCAAGACTCTTACCTGCCGGGTGTCCGAGGTCGAGGACCTCACGCCCGATGTCTTTCGCGTTTATCTCGAGGGGCGTGCCGAGGCCGTGGCGCATGCGGCCGGCCAGTACCTCGAGGTGGAACTCGGTGAGGGGGAATGGGTGCCGTTTTCCATTGCCAATGCCCACGGCGGCGATGGGCGCATCGAGCTGCACATTCAGCATTGGCCCGAGCGCAGCAACTCCACCCGCCTGCGCGAGATGATGATGGTGGCCGAGCATCTGACCCTGCGCCTGCCCAGTGGCGACTGCATGCTCGATCCGGACAGCCAGCGGCCGTTGTTGCTGGTGGGCGCCGGGACCGGCTTCGCCCAGATGAAGGCGATTGCTGAGGCGGCACTGGCCGAGGACCCGCAGCGCAATATCGAGATCTGGTGGGCGGCCAAGGAGCGTCGTGACTTCTATCTCGAGAGCCTGCCCCGGGCCTGGGCCGAGCGGTTTGCGCAGGTACACTTCCATGCGGTCAGCGAGGCCGAGCTGCCGGCCGACTTCGCGGGTAGCCGCGTGCACGGCCATCAGGGCCGGGTCGATGCGGTGCTGGCGGAACGCCTGTCGGATGTGTCGGCCCATGATGTCTATCTCTCCGGCTCGCCCGGCATGGTCTACGCCTGTGTCGACGTGCTGGCCTCCTTTGGGTTGGTGCCATCGCGGGTCTTCTCCGATGTCTTCGCCTATGCCCCACGCGACCCGCTGGTGCCCACCGTCGGTAGCCTGATTCGCGAGAACGGGGCATGAGCGCGGCGCCGATCCTGATCACCGGTGGCGCTCAGCGCCTGGGCCGGCATTGTGCCGAACGGCTGTGTGATGATGGCCACCCGGTGATCATCAGCTACCGGCGCGAGCGGCCGGCCCTCGACGCCCTGCGCGAGCGTGGCGTCATCACCCTGCCGGCCGATTTCAGCAGCGAGGCGGGCATTCGGGACTTCATCACCCGGCTGCGGGACACCACCGATGCCCTGCGCGCCATCGTCCACAACGCCAGCGACTGGCTGCCCGATACCCTCGGCGAAGAGGCCGGCGCCAACTTCGAGCAGCTGTTTCGCGTGCACATGCTGGCGCCCTACCTGATCAACCTCGAGGCCCATGATCTGCTCGAGGCGTGTGGCGAGCCATTGCGCGATATCGTGCACATGACCGACTATGTCGCGGCGCACGGCTCGCGCAAGCACCTGGCCTATGCGGCATCCAAGGCCGGGCTGGAGAATCTGACCCTGTCGTTCGCCGCACGCTATGCCCCGACGATACAGGTCAATGCCATCGCACCGGCGATGATCATGCTGGGGGAGGACGATGACGAAGCCTATGCCGAGAAGGCGCGGGCGAAGTCGGCGCTGGGCACCATTCCCGGTCCGGGGGTGGTCTACGAGAGTCTGCGTTATCTGCTCGATAGCCGCTACATGACGGGGGTGACGCTGCCCCTGGATGGCGGACGCCATCTGCGTTGAAGAAAGCGCCGGGCATGACCGGCAGCTGGTGCTTGTCATCGGCGCAGTGACACGGCAGGATAGGGGTAGACATCAGGAGATGACCATGACGCCGAATCGCTGCTCAGATACTGTCCGCACCGCCCTCCAGGCGGGGCGTGGTGGTGTGAGCGTCGATAATGGCGGCTATTGGCCGGGTTTTCGCTATTGGTTTAGCGACGGCGTGCCGCTGGTCATGTCCTGACGCCAGTATCTGTCGAGGACATCACCGCGAGGCACGCTCAGCACGGGTTGCCTCTCCTGCGAAACCCCCGGACGGCAACCCCGCCCGGGGGTTTCGCGTTGTATCCCCGGTAATCCTCCAACCGCTTGCATCAAGGAGCTCATCATGACCGCCAACCATCGCTTGCATGCCGAATGTCGCTTTCCGGGTCGGGACTATTACGGCTATGACTGGCGATTTAGTGGTACGCGGTCGGGCATGGACGCCACCTCCGACCGTGAGTCCGCCGGTGGCACGACGACTGCCAAACGATGTTCACGCCCACGGAGTTGAGTCCCATGAATGCCACCGTTTCTCCTCTTGCCGAGGACACCCTGAAGACGCCACGAGCCGATGAAGCCGTCCTGCCCACCCCGGCGTCACTGCGCCAGCAGCTCCCGCTCGCCGCCCCCCTGGCGGAACGCATCCCGCAACAGCGCCAGGCGATTCGCGACATCCTGGCAGGCCGGGATGATCGCCTGCTGGTGGTCGTCGGCCCGTGCTCGATTCATGACCCCGAAGCCGCGCTCGACTATGCGCGACGCCTCGCCGCCCTGACGCCGCACATCGATGACCGCATCCTGCCGGTGATGCGGGTTTATGTGGAAAAGCCGCGGACGACCGTGGGCTGGAAGGGCCTGGCCTATGATCCGGAGCTCACGGGCGACGGCGACATGAGTCGGGGACTGGCACTGTCGCGGCGCCTGATGCGCGATATCGCCGAGCTTGGTTTGCCGGTCGCTACCGAGCTGCTGCAACCCATGCTGGCGCCCTATCTGGATGACCTGCTGTCCTGGGTGGCGATCGGCGCACGCACTACCGAGTCACAGCTGCATCGCGAGCTGGCCAGCGGCCTGGAGGCCGTGGTCGGTTTCAAGAACGCCACCAACGGCGATCTCGGCGTGGCCCTGGATGCTATGCAGGCGGCCCGGCACCCTCACCAGCATTTCTCGATGTCTCCCCAGGGAGCCCCTGTGGTGCGTGACACTGCGGGCAACCCGAACACCCATGTGGTACTGCGCGGCGGTCACGGCGAGCCCAACTATCAGGCCTCGCATGTGGCCGCCAGTCGGCGCGCGCTGAACGATGCCGGCCTGGCGCCACGCCTGATGGTCGACTGCAGCCACGCCAACGCGCGCAAGGATCATCGTCGCCAGAGTGAGGTGCTGCTCGATGTACTTCAGCAGCGCCTGGCCGGCGACGACTCGCTCATCGGCCTGATGCTCGAGAGTCACATCCATGAGGGCAAGCAGCCCCTGGCCCCCGGCCAGCTGCGTTACGGCGTCTCGGTGACCGACGCCTGCATCGGCTGGGAAACCACCGAGCACCTGCTGACCACCGCCGCCGAGCGGTTGCGCCGCGGCTAGCGCCGCTTCGAGAGCGAAGAGGGAAGAACGGCGCAGCGCGCCTTGAAGAGGGAAGAACGCGGCTAGGTGCCGCTTGAAGCAGGAAGAACGGCGCTGCGCGCCTTGAAGAGGTAAGAACGCGGCTAGCGCCGCTTGAAGAAGGAAGAAAACCC
>NZ_BJOC01000002.1 GCF_006540005.1 Halomonas halmophila
TTCTTCCTTCTTCCTTCTTCCTTCTTCCTTCTTCCTTCTTCCTTCTTCCTTCTTCCTTCTTCCTTCTTCCTTCTTCCTTCTTCCTTCTTCCTTCTTCCTTCTTCCTTCTTCCTAGGCCCGCGCAGCGTAGGCGTAGAGCAGGGTTTCCTGGGCGCTGATCGGGGCGGCGTCGCCCGGGGTCTGCTTGACGTAGGTGCCGTCGCCCTGGAGCAGCCAGCTCTGGCAGTTGTCCACCAGGTAGGTTTCCAGGTCCTTGCGCACCCGGGCCGCCAGTTTCTTGTCGAGCAGCGGGAAGCAGGTCTCCACGCGGTGGAACATGTTGCGTGCCATGAAGTCGGCGCTGGAGCACCAGGTTTCCGGCTTGCCATCATTGTGGAAATGGAAGACCCGGGTGTGTTCGAGGAAGCGGCCGATGATCGAGCGCACCCGGATGGATTCGGAAATGCCCGGCAGGCCTGGGCGCAGGCAGCACATGCCGCGGATGATCAGGTCGCACTCCACCCCGGCCTGGGAGGCCCGGTAGAGGGCCTGGATCAGCTTGGGTTCGGTGAGCGAGTTGCACTTGATGATCAGGTGGGCGCGCTTGCCCTTGCGCGCGAAGGCGGCCTCGCGATCAATCATCTCCACCAGGCGGTCGTGCAGGGTGAAGGGCGCATGCAGAAGCTTCTCGATGTGGCGTGCCCGTCCCATGCCGGAAAGCTGCTGGAAGACCTTGTGCACGTCGGCACATAGCACCGGATTGGCAGTCAGCAGGCTGTAGTCGGTATACAGCTTGGCGGTCTTGGAGTGGTAGTTGCCGGTGCCCAGGTGGGCGTAGTGCCGCAGTTCGCCCCGCTCGCGGCGCACGATGTGCATCATCTTGGCGTGCGTCTTGTAGGCCATCACGCCGTAGATGACGATGGCGCCGGCCTCCTGCAGGCGCGAGGCCAGGGCCAGGTTGTCGGCTTCATCGAAGCGTGCCCGCAGCTCGATGACCACGGTGACTTCCTTGCCGTTGCCGGCGGCCTCCACCAGGGCGTTGACGATGGGCGAGTCGGCACCGGTGCGATACAGCGTCTGCTTGATGGCCAGCACGTCCGGGTCGCGAGCGGCCTCGCGCAGCAGTTCTTCCACCGGATTGAAGGACTGGAAGGGATGATGCAAGAGGATGTCGCCATCGGCCATGGCCTGCAGTACGCTGTCGCGCTTGTTCAGTGCCTTGGTGTTGCCGGGGGTGAAACTGCGGTACAGCAGTTCGGGGCGGTCGACATCGCCGAGTACCGACATCATGCGGGTCAGGTTCACCGGACCGCTGACCCGGTAGAGGTCCGTTTCCTCCAGCTTGAATTGCTTGATCAGGAAGTCGACCAGCTCTTCCGGACAGTTGTCCGCGACTTCCAGCCGCACGCCACTGCCGTAGCGGCGGGAGAGCAGTTCGCCGCGCAGCGCCGAGGCCAGGTCGGAGACATCATCGGGGTCGACCGACAGGTCGGCGTTGCGCGTCAGGCGGAACTGGTAACAGCCGCGCACCGACATGCCGGGGAAGACCTCCTCGGCATGGGCATGGATCATCGACGACAGGAAGATGTACTCGGTGAAGCCCTTCTCGCACAGCTCGTCGGGCAGGGCGATCACCCGCGGCAGCGAGCGTGGGGCCGGCAGGATCGCCATGCCGCCCTCGCGGCCGAAGGCGTCCTTGCCTTCCAGCTCGACGATGAAGTTGAGGCTCTTGTTGACCAGCCGCGGGAAGGGGTGCGAAGGATCGAGGCCGATCGGGCTGATGACCGGCATGATCTCGGTGGCGAAGTAGTTGGCCACCCAGTCGCGCTGGCCCTTGGTCCAGTCGCTGCGCCGACGGAAGCGCAGGCCCTGCTGTTCGAGCTGCGGAATCAGGTGATCATTGAGCACGCGGTACTGGCGCTCGACCTGTTCATGCGCAATGTGGGAAATCTCGTTGAGCACCGAGCGCGGCGGGCGGCCGTCGGCGCCGGTGGTTTCGTCGCCCAGGGCCAGCTGATTCTTCAGCCCGGCCACCCGGATCTCGAAGAACTCGTCCATGTTGGACGAGAAGATCAGCAGGAACATCAGGCGGTTGAGCAACGGATGCGCCTCGTCCAGCGCCTGTTCGAGCACCCGCACGTTGAACTGCAGATGGGACAGCTCGCGGTTGAAATACAGGTTGGGGTCGGTGAGGTCGGCCTCCGGGTCCGGCATCGCCTTGGGCTTGATGCCGGTCCGTGTCTGGTTGAGCCGCAGTGCCGGCGGTTCGGCACCCAGGACCGAGTCCTGCCCCGGCTTGATCTCGTCGTTACGCGATTCGTCCATGGGGAGTCCCTGCTGTTGTCGGCTGACGGGGTGAAGCTCGCCGCGTTTCAGGTATCGTCAGGCACTGCTGCTCAGCAGTCGCGCCGCTCGTTTGGCAAAGTAGGTCAGGATTCCATCGGCGCCGGCCCGCTTGAAGCACATCAGGGACTCCAGCATGACGGCGTCGGCATCCAGCCATTGGTGTTCGAAGGCGGCCATGTGCATGGCGTATTCGCCGCTGACCTGGTAGGCGAAGGTCGGCACGCGGAACTCATCCTTCACCCGGCGAACCACGTCGAGGTAGGGCATGCCGGGCTTGACCATCACCATATCGGCACCCTCGCCGAGGTCC
The DNA here is from genome assembly GCF_006540005.1 of Halomonas halmophila. GTDB lineage: Bacteria > Pseudomonadota > Gammaproteobacteria > Pseudomonadales > Halomonadaceae > Halomonas > Halomonas halmophila. The sequence goes on from NZ_BJOC01000002.1 coordinate 2,636, forward strand.
AGGGCGACCTCGTGCAGGGCCTCGTCGAGGTTGGACGGATCCATCTGGTAGCTGGACTTGTCGGCCTTGCCCAGGTTGCCGGCCGACCCCACGGCATCACGGAAGGGACCATAATACGCCGAGGCGTACTTGGCGCTGTAGGCCATGATGCGCGTGTCGTGCAGCCGTTCCTGCTCGAGCACCTGACGGATGGTGCCGATGCGCCCATCCATCATGTCGGAGGGCGCGATGATGTCGGCGCCGGCCTCGGCGTGCGACAGGGCCTGCTTGAGCAGTGTCTCCACGGTGCGGTCGTTGAGCACATGGCCCTGGTCGTCGAGGATGCCGTCCTGACCGTGACTGGTGTAGGGGTCCAGGGCCACGTCGGTCATGATGCCGAGCTCCGGCACGGCGTTTTTCAGTGCCCGCACGCTGCGTTGCATCAGTCCCGTGGCGCTGTAGGACTCCTCGGCCAGCTCGCTCTTGAGCGTCGGTTCGACCACCGGGAAGATGGCCATGACGGGGATGCCCAGGTCGCGTGCGTCACGCGCCTCCTCGATCAGCAGGTCCAGTGACAGGCGCTCGACGCCCGGCATGGACGGAACGGCTTCGCGCTGACCCTCGCCCTCGCGCACGAACACCGGCCAGATCAGGTCGGCGGCGGTCAGACCGTTCTCGCGCATCATGCGGCGCGAGAAGTCGTCACGGCGCATGCGGCGCATGCGGGTAGCGGGAAACTGGCGTGTCGTCGTGAGACTCAAGGTGATCCTCCAGCGGTGAACCCTGGCCGCCCGTTGATGATGGCGGCAGAAGATGACGTCGTGATGACAGTGCCGTCAGTATATCAATGTGGCAGGGCCCTGACAGATGCGCCTTGTCGCACCCCATGCGACTCTCTACAGTGAAGGTTTCATTTGGATCGACCCGCGCGCGGAAGAAGCCGGTGGGAAGACGCCTTCAAGGAGACGAGCATGAGCAAGCAAGTAGCGGTGATTCTGTCGGGGTGCGGGGTTCAGGATGGCTCGGAAATCTATGAGTCGACACTGACGCTGCTGCGCCTGGACCAGTTGGGGATCGGTTATCGTTGCTTTGCCCCGGACATCGATCAACATGACGTGATCGACCATCGCACCGGCGAGGCGCAGTCCGAAGAGCGCCGCAATGTGCTGGTGGAGTCGGCGCGTCTGGCGCGGGGCGACATTGCGCCGCTGGCGGAACTGGAAGCCGATGATTTCGATGCCGTGATCCTGCCGGGCGGCTTCGGCGCCGCCAAGAACCTGTCGACGTTTGCCGTGGATGGCTCGGAGATGGTCATTCAAGAGGGTCTGCGCGAGGCACTGGCGGACTTCCATGAGGATCGCAAGCCCATCGGCCTGATGTGCATCGCCCCGGTCATGGTGCCGCGCCTGCTGGGGCCGGGGATCGCCGTGACCGTCGGCCATGACCCCAGCGTCTCCGGTGCCGTCAGCGCCATGGGCGGCCTGCACCGCAGCTGTGGTGTCGAGGATATCGTCGTGGACTTCGAGAACCGGGTGGTCACCACACCCGCCTACATGCTGGCGACGCGCATCGGCGAAGCCGCCACCGGCATCTTCAAGCTCGTCGACCGCATCGACGAGATGATGGATCTGTAAGCTGGAAGAGCGGCTACGCCGCTATAAGAGGGAAGAACGGCGCTTCGCGCCTTTAAGAGGGAAGGAAACCCTTGACGTTCCAGCCCCTGGCGCTAGCCTGC
>NZ_BJOC01000003.1 GCF_006540005.1 Halomonas halmophila
GCTAGCCTGCTCTTCCCTCTTCCCTCTTCCCTCTTCCCTCTTCCCTCTTCCCTCTTCCCTCTTCCCTCTTCCCTCTTCCCTCTTCCCTCTTTTACTCCCCATCTTCCCGCTTCCGCTTGACGAGTCGGCCGAGCAGCAGGCCGACTTCGTAGAGCAGGTACATGGGCACGGCGAGCAGGCTCTGCGAGACGACGTCGGGCGGAGTCAGCAGCATGCCGATGATGAAACAGCCGAGGATGATGTAGGGCCGCTTGCTGGCCAGGCTCTGGACCGTGGTGGCGCCGGAGAGAATCAGCAGGAAGGTGGCGACGGGAATCTCGAAGGCGATCCCGAAAGCGAAGAACAGCTTGAGCACGAAGTTCAGGTACTGCTGGATGTCGGTCATCACCGCCACCTGGGCCGGTCCGGTCTGGGTGAAGAACTGGAACAGCAGCGGAAAGACCACATAGTAGGCAAAGGCGATGCCGGTGTAGAACAGCAAGATGCTGGAGGCCAGCAGGGGCAGTGCCAGATGTTTCTCGTTGGCGTAGAGCCCCGGGGCGATAAAGGCCCAGGCCTGATGCAACACGAAGGGCACCGCGATCAGGAAGGCCACCATCAGGGTCAGCTTGAAGGGAGCGAGAAAGGGCGACGCCACCTCGGTGGCGATCATCTGCGAGCCTTCCGGCAGCAGGGCCATCAGCGGGTCGGCGACGAAGGTGTAGATATCGTTGGCAAAGGCATAGAGCCCGAGGAAGATGACCAGGATGAGCACCACGGCCCGCATCAGCCGCGAGCGCAGCTCGACCAGGTGCTCGATCAGCGGGGCGTGCTTGTGCTCCTGTTGACTCATCGCGAGGGGGCATCCTTGTCGTCGGCAGCCGCAGAAGAGGTGGTGTTGTCAGGTGTCGAGGTGTTCGGCTTGGTGCGCTCGGCGTCGGGGCGGTCCGTGTCGGCCATGCCTTCGACATCACGCTTGACGCTGTTCACGCCCTCGTCGAGTTGTTTCTGCTGCTCGTCGAGCTGGCGGCGCAGTTCTTCGGCCTCGAGCTGCGAGTTGATCTCGCGCTGCATGTCGGCAACGGTGCGCTTGATGCGACCGACCCACAGCCCGGCGGTGCGGGCGGCCCGGGGCAGACGCTCGGGGCCGAGTACCAGCAGACCGACGACGCCGAGGAGGAGGAGTTCGAGAAAGCCGATGTCGAACATGGCGGCTTACTTGCGCTCTTCCTGTTCTTCTGCCTTGCGCTCGGCCTTGACGTCGTAGGTGGTGCCTTCGTCGTCATGGCGAACGTGCGCCTGCGGGTCGTCCTGTGCCTTTTCGTCGCTTTTTTCGTCCTCGTTCATGGCCTTCTTGAAGCCCTTCAGTGCCCCGCCCAGGTCGCCGCCGACGTTGCGCAGCTTCTTGGTGCCGAAGATCAGGATGATGATGCCGAGTACGATCAGCAGTTGCCAGATACTGATACCACCTAACATGGGAACTTCCTCAGATTTTGGCTCCGCTACCCGCGAAGCGATGGTGCGAGACGCTGGTGACAGTTCCGTATGGAGTCTATCGCGCAGCCTTTTCGTCGTGCCCGGAGATACCGAAACGACGGGCCAGCTCGTCGAGCACCTGATGATGGTCCAGGTCCAGGTGCGAGAGCATGACCAGACTATGAAACCACAGGTCGGCGGTCTCATTGATCAAAGCCTGGCGTTGTGTCTCCCCCCCGTGCTCGGCGTCCTTGGCGGCCAGCAGTGTTTCGGTCGCTTCTTCACCGACCTTTTCGAGTATCTTGTTCAAACCCTTGTGATGCAAGGCCGCGACATAGGAGTCATCCGGGTTGGCTTGACGGCGCTGCTCAAGTACGTCGTGAAGGTGTTCCAGGGTATCGCTCATGGGTTACGGTTCCATTGCAGAGGGTCAGTTCCAGATCAGCAGCAGCCCGCCCAGAAGGGCGGCGCCGAGTACAGGCCAGGGCTGCTCGCTGGCCCATGCGAGCAGGGGCTGCCAGGCCAGGGCGCCGATCACCAGGAGTCCGCCCAGGCGCAGGCGCCGCTGGCGTTGCGCCCGCACATCCAGGCGTCGCTGGATGCGGCCTATGGCCTCGGACTGGCGGCGTTGTTGATGGTGGCCATGCTCGGCGCGTACCAGTGCCTGATGAGCCAGCACCGGCAATTCCGGCAGCTGTCGTGACAGCTCGGGCGCCTGGCGCTTGAGGGATTCCCAGAAGCCACGGGCGCCGGCACGTTCGCGCATCCACTGCTCCAGGAAGGGCTTGGCCGTGGCCCACAGGTCCAGGTCGGGGTAGAGCTGGCGGCCCAGGCCCTCGATGTTGAGCAGGGTCTTCTGCAGCAATACCAGCTGGGGCTGGACCTCCATGTTGAAGCGTCGCGCGGTCTGGAAGAGCCCCAGCAGCACCTGGCCGAAGGAGATATCCTTGAGCGGCTTCTCGAGGATCGGCTCGCAGACGGTGCGCACCGCGGCGGCGAACTCGTTGGCGCGTGTGTCTTCGCCGACCCAGCCGGACTCGATGTGCAGGGCCGCCACTTCGTAATAGTCCTGATGGAAGAATGCCAGCAGGTTGCGCGCCAGGTAGTCCTGATCCTCGCGGGTCAGGCTGCCGACAATGCCGCAGTCGATGGCGATGTACTGCGGGTCCGCGGGGGCCTCGCGGGACACGAAAATGTTGCCCGGGTGCATGTCGGCATGGAAGAAGTTGTCACGAAAGACCTGGGTGAAGAAGATCTCCACCCCACGCTCGGCGAGCTTCTTGAGGTCTGTGCCTTGCGCCGCGAGGGTGTCGGTGTCGGCCACCGGTACGCCATGGATGCGTTCCTGGACCATGACGCGGTGGCGCGTCAGATCCCAGTAGGTGGCGGGGACATAGAGCAACGGTGAGTGCTGGAAATTGCGCCGCAGCTGGGAGGTGTTTGCGGCTTCCTTGGTCAGGTCGAGCTCATCGAAGAGCGTCGACTCATAGTCGCGCACCACCTCCACGGGTCGCAGCCGGCGGGCTTCCGGGACATGGGCCAGGATGCCGGCGAGGCGGTAAAGCAACGCCATGTCCTGACGCATGACGGCCTCGATGCCGGGGCGGATGATCTTGACCACCACATCCTCGCCGCCGTGCAGGGTGGCGGCGTGTACCTGGGCGATGGAGGCCGAAGCCAGCGGCTTTTCGGCGAAGCGTGCGAAGGCTTCGTCCAGCGACATCTCCAGCTCTTCCTCGACCAGCGCTCGTGCCTGATCGCCGGGAAAGGGCGGGACCTGGTCCTGTAGACGTTTCAGCTCATCGGCGATGTCCGGTGGCAGCAGGTCGCGGCGCGTCGACAGCACCTGGCCGAATTTGATGTAGATGGGCCCCAGGGTTTCCAGGGCCAGGCGCAGGCGTTCGCCACGCTGGCGCGGGCCAATGCTGATCAGTCGCAGCGGCGACAGCATGAAGAGCCCGCGCAACCACCAGGGCAGACGCTCCATGGGCACCAGGGTGTCCAGCCGATAGCGGCTGATCACCCAGACGATGCGCATCAGGCGCCGGATCATGCGCTGGCCTCCGTCGCCAGCAGGCGGCGGCGCAGGCGAGTCAGGCGGGCTTCGAGACGGTCGGTAGCCAGCTCAAGTTCGGTCAGGTGGTCACGCATGGCCTCGAACTGGTGCTGGCCCGGCAGCAACCGTGCTTCCTCGAAGACGTATTCGGCGACATCCGCACGCAGCTCGCGCTGGGTGCGCAGTCCCCAGCGGCCGACATGGCGCAGGCCCTCGGCCAGGCTGTGGGCCGGCACATCGCCGAGCCAGTGCGCCATTTCGCCTTCCCAGTCCAGGTCGAGATCCACGAGGAGGTCGCGCATCTCTTCCAGCAGGTGAACGCGGCCGCGCACCGCCAGCTTGCCCTGAAACATCAGGCGCTCGATGTCGGCGCCGCCCAGGAGTTCGCCGAGGGTTTCGGCATCGAGCTCCACCGTGGCGTCGAAGTCTCCTTCTTCGGCGTCATCGGGGCGCATCAGGTCGATGCCCTGATCATGGAAGTGCAGACTGAGCGCCAGGGCGGGAGACTCCAGGCGCAGCAGTACGCGCTGCCCGCTCAGGCTCGCGAGCCGCGATGGGGCGGCGGGGTCCCGGGCGAGCAGGGCGTTGAGGGTGCGTTCCAGGCCGGCCAGCAAGAGGGTCGATGTCATGTCGTCCTCACAGCTTGATACCGCGGTGCAGGGCGACGATGCCGCCGGTCAGATTGGTGTACTCGACCCGCTCGAGACCGGCGTTTTCCATCATGCCCTTGAGGGTCTGCTGGTCGGGGTGCATGCGAATCGACTCGGCCAGGTAGCGGTAGCTGTCGGCGTCACCGGCGACGAACTCGCCCATGCGCGGCAGCAGTCGAAAGGAGTACTCGTCATAGGCGCGATTGAGCGCGGCACTCTGGGGTTTGGAGAACTCCAGCACCAGCAGGCGGCCACCGGGTTTGAGCACACGGGTCATGGAGCGCAGGGCGGCATTCTGATCGGTGACATTGCGCAGGCCGAAGGCGATGGTAATGCAGTCGAAGCTGTTGTCGGGAAAGGGCAGGGTCTCGGCGTTGGCCTGGACATACTCGACGTTGCCGCCGACGCCACGATCCAGCAGCTTGTCACGGCCGACCCGCAGCATGGACTCGTTGATGTCGGCCAGCACCACCCGGCCTCTTGGCCCCACCAAACGCGCGAACTTGTAGGTCAGGTCACCGGTGCCGCCGGCGATGTCGAGCACGCTGTGGCCCGGGCGCACCGCGGCGCGCTCGATGGTCAGCCGCTTCCAGACACGATGAATGCCGAATGACATCAGGTCGTTCATGACATCGTAGCGCGAGGCGACCGAGTCAAAGACATCCGCCACGCGGGAAGCCTTCTCGGTGACCGGGACTTCCTGGTAGCCGAAGTGCGTGGTGTGCTTGTCGCTGGTCATGCGCGGGGCTCCCGGGTCAGCTGCACTGAAAAAACGCGATACCCGTGGGGCTCGCCCACGGGCAGGTCATTGTAGCGCCCCGCGACCGCTCTTGTCTTGACGCTGGCGCGGCCCGTCACAACTGACGGATCTCGATACCCTGGGGCTCGCGCGATGCGCCCGCCTGTTCCAGCTGCTTCAGATAACCGTTCCAGTAGCTTTCGCGGCGCTGGATGAGATCATACAGATATTCCCAGCTGTAGATGCCGCTGTCATGGCCGTCATCGAAGTGCAGCTTGATGGCATAACGCCCGACCTGGGAGATGTTGGTGAGGCCGACATGCTTCTTGCCGACCTGCAGGGTCGCCGACTCGGGGCCGCCGTGCCCGCGCACCTCGGCGGAGGGCGAGAAGACGCGCAGATATTCCACCGACAAGCGGAAACTGACCTCGTCCTCGTAGATCAACTCCAGCTCACGCGCCTGTTTGTGGTAATGCACCTGGATCGGAATCGGAGCGGACATGGGGACCTCCGTTGAGAGGAAAGAAGGAAGAGGGAAGAAAGAAGAGGGAAGCCTGGTTCGAGATTCCTCTTCCCTCTTCAAGGCGCGAAGCGCCGTTCTTCCTTCTTCAAGCGGCATCGCCGCGTCTTAGAGAATATACCGCGACAGGTCTTCGTCGACGGCGAGTTCGCCGAGCTGGGAGTCGACGTAGGCGGCGTCGATGGTCAGGCTGTCGCCCATGTCGGAGCCCTTGAACGAGGCTTCCTCGAGCAGGCGTTCCATGACCGTGTGCAGCCGGCGGGCGCCGATGTTCTCGGTGCCTTCGTTGACCTTGAAGGCGATCTCGGCGATGCGTTCGATGCCGTCTTCGGTGAAGGTCACGTCCAGCCCTTCGGTCTTGAGCAGGGCCTCGTACTGACGCGTCAGGGCCGCGGAGGGCTCGGTGAGGATGCGCTTGAAGTCATCCGGCGTCAGGGCATTGAGCTCGACGCGGATCGGCAGACGACCCTGCAGCTCCGGAATCAGGTCCGAGGGGCGCGACAGGTGGAAGGCGCCGGAGGCGATGAAGAGGATGTGGTCGGTCTTCACCATGCCGTGCTTGGTCGACACCGTGGAGCCCTCGATCAGCGGCAGCAGATCGCGCTGCACGCCTTCGCGGGAGACTTCGCCGCCGCTCGACTGGCCGCTGCCCTTGGCGACCTTGTCGAGCTCGTCGAGGAAGACGATGCCATGCTGCTCGACGGCCTCGATGGCGCGCTGCTTGATGTCGTCCTCGTTGACCAGCTTGGCGGCTTCCTCGTCACGCAGCAGCGAGAAGGCATCCTTGACCGCGACACGACGCGTCTCGGTCTTCTGCTTGCCCATGCTGGAGAACATGCTCTGCAGCTGGCTGGTCATTTCTTCCATGCCCGGCGGGGTCATGATGTCCATGCCCTGCCCCTGGGGCGTGACCTCGACATCGATTTCCTTGTCGTCGAGCTCGCCCTCGCGCAGCTTCTTGCGGAAGCTCTGGCGGGTGGCGTTGTCGGTGCGCGGCTGATCTTCCTGGCCGCGCGGCGGTGGCAGCAGCACATCGAGGATGCGGTCCTCGGCGGCATCCTCGGCACGATGGCGCACCTCGTCCTTGGCCTGCTCGCGCACCAGCTTGATGGCGGCTTCGGTGAGGTCGCGGATGATCGATTCGACATCGCGGCCCACATAGCCGACTTCGGTGAACTTGGTGGCCTCGATCTTGATGAAGGGCGCGCCGGAAAGCTTGGCCAAGCGGCGGGCGATCTCGGTCTTGCCGACACCGGTGGGGCCGATCATCAGGATGTTCTTGGGCGTGACTTCCTGGCGCAGCTCCTCGTCGAGCTGCATGCGGCGCCAGCGGTTGCGCAGGGCGCTGGCCACGGCACGCTTGGCGTCCTGCTGGCCGATGATGTACTGGTCCAGGGCGTGGACGATTTCGCGGGGGGTCATCTGAGTCATGATCAGAGCTCTTCCAGCGTGACGTGGTGGTTGGTGTAGACACAGATATCGCCGGCGATTTCCAGCGACTTCTCGGTGACCTCGCGGGCCGACAGGTCGGTATTCTCGAGCAGGGCACGCGCCGAGGACAGGGCATAGTTGCCGCCGGAGCCGATGGCGATGATACCGCGCTCGGGTTCGAGGACGTCGCCATTGCCGGTGATGATCAGCGAGGCATGCTTGTCGGCCACCGCCAGCAGGGCCTCCAGGCGACGCAGGGCGCGGTCGGTGCGCCAGTCCTTGGCCAGCTCGACGGCCGACTTCACCAAGTTGCCCTGGTATTTCTCCAGCTGGGCCTCGAAGCGCTCGAACAGCGTGAAGGCGTCGGCGGTACCGCCGGCAAATCCGGCCAGTACCTGGCCACGGTAGAGGCGACGCACCTTGCTGGCGTTGCCTTTCATCACGGTATCACCCAGTGAGACCTGGCCATCGCCGGCCAGAGCCACCTGGTCGCCGCGGCGCACGGAAACGATCGTGGTCATGGAGGGAACTCCTTGTGGAAGCGAATGGCTCCCGATGACTGGCGGCGTCAGCAGGCTGACGCCGAGAACTAGCGTTATCCGGGTAGGTGCGGGCAGCCGGGGGGAAATTCAACCGCCTGCTGCGGGGCGGCAGGGCCGCCCCGTGATCAGTTCTGCAACTGGATGAGCAGCGGCTCGATGCCCTGGGTGACCATCAGGTCCTGGGCGCGGACGAGTTCGTTGCGGTCGGTGTAGGGGCCAACCTGAACACGGTGCCAGGTAGCGCCATCGCCGGTCTTGACCTCGGTGATGTTGGCCAGCAGGCCGAAATCCTTGAGGCGGTTGGCCAGTTGCCGGGCGTCGGCCGTCGAACGGAAGGAGGCTGCCTGCAGCATGTAGCGGCCTCCCTCCTCGACTCGAGGCTGGCTGGAGGATGGCTCCGAGGACTGGTTGGTGTTGGCGGCGATGACCTGAGCGATCGGGTCGTCAGCAGGCGCGTCGCTGCTGGTGTCCGACTCGTCGCCGTCAGTGTCCTCACCTTCCTGAGCCTGATCGCGAGAGGGCGGCGTGGCGGTGGACTCGGGCATGTTGCCGCCCGGTGCGACGACTTCGGATTCCGGCAGCAGGGTGTAGAACTCGAAGGTTGGCATGTCAGATTTTTTAGCCTCGGCTGGCGAGGCCTGAGTCGCCTGAGCCGAGGTTGCCTGGTCTGATGATTTGGGCACGGCAGTCGCCACGGGCGAGTCCGGTGCGTCCTGCCATGGGGCGGTGCCGTGCTGGTGCTGCGAAATCAGGAAACCGGCTACCAGGCCGCATAGCCCCCAGAGCCAGCCGGGGACACCACGCCGTGGCGCTGCCTGCTTGCTCTTCGAGCGCTGGTTGGTGGCGCCGCGCTTGCGCGGTGGCGCCTTCTTGCGGGTGGCCATGGCTTACATCTCCTCGGGGGCGCTGACACCCAGCATATCCAGGCCGTTGCGCAGCACCTGGCGGGTCGCCAGGCCCAGCGCCAGGCGGGCATTGCGCGCGGCCGCGTCGTCGACCATCACCTTGACGGCGTTGTAGCAGGTGTGGAATTCCGCAGCGAGGTCCTGCAGGTACTGTGCGACCTGCTGAGGCTCCCGGGCGATGGCGGCACGTTCGACGACTTCCGGATAGCGCGACAGCCGGTTGAGCAGGGTCTTTTCCTGTTCGGTATCGAGCTGACCGAGGTTGGCCAGGGCCTGGTCGTGGTCGAAGGGGCGTGATTCGGCCTCGGCCTTGCGCAGCATGCTGCAGACACGGGCATGGGCGTACTGCACGTAGTAGACCGGGTTGTCGTTCGACTGGGAGCGCGCCAGGTCGATATCGAAGGTCAGCTGAGAGTCGGCGCGGCGCGCGGCCAGGAAGAAGCGCGTCGCATCGCGTCCCACTTCGTCGATCAGGTCGCGCAGGGTGACATAGCTGCCGGCACGCTTGGACAGCTTGACCTCGACGCCGGAGCGGGTGACCAGCACCATCTGGTGCAGCACATAGTCCGGCCAGCCAGCGGGGATGCCGGCCTCGAGGGCCTGCAGGCCGGCACGCACGCGGGTCACGGTGGAGTGATGATCGGCGCCCTGCTCGTTGATCACGGTCGTGAAGCCACGCTGCCACTTGTCCAGGTGGTAGGCGACATCGGGCAGGAAATAGGTGTAGTGACCATCCTGCTTGCGCATCACCCTGTCCTTGTCGTCACCGAAGTCGGTGGTGCGCAGCCAGGTGGCGCCATCCTGCTCGTAGGTGTGGCCGTTGTCCGCCAGGCGTGCGGCGGTAGCGGCCACCTTGCCTTCGTCATACAGCGAGGACTCGAGGAAATAGACATCGAAGTTCACGCCGAAGGCGTGGAGGTCCAGGTCCTGCTCGCGACGCAGATAGGCCACGGCGAAGTCGCGTATGGCATCCAGGTCCTCGGGGTCGCCGCGGCCGGTGACATGGCGGTCATCCGCATGCACGGTCTCGCCGGCCATGTAGCTACGGGCGACATCCGCGATGTAGCCACCGCGATAGCCGTCCTCGGGCCAGGCGTCGTCGTCCGGGGTCAGCCCCCGGGCGCGCGTCTGCACGGATAACGCCAGGTTGGCGATCTGCGCGCCGGCGTCGTTGTAATAAAACTCGCGAGTGACCTCGAAGCCCGAGGCGGCCATCAACCGGCACAGGCAGTCGCCGATGGCGGCGCCACGACCATGGCCGACATGCAGCGGGCCCGTGGGGTTGGCCGAGACGAATTCCACCTGGACCTTCTGGCCGCGGCCGATCATGCTGCGGCCGTAGGCATCGCCACTGTCGAGGATGTGGCGTACCACCTGGGCGGCGGCGTCGGTCGCGGCGAAGAAGTTGACGAAGCCGGGGCCGGCGATCTCGACCCGGCTGACAGCTTCGCTGTCGGGCAGTGCCGCTACCAGCTTGTCGGCCAGTTCGCGCGGGTTGAGGCCGGCCGGCTTGGCCAGCATCAGCGCCAGGTTGGTGGCGTAGTCGCCATGAGCCTTGTCCCGGGCCGGTTCGACCTTGATGGTCGGCGCCAGCTCGGCGGGAAGAACCCCCTGGTCCCGGAGCTCGGCCAGGGCGCTCTCCAGTAGCGAGATGATGGTGTCTTTCATGGGGCGTCGTCGATGTCCTGTGGCGCGGGCTTGTGGGGAGCGGCGGATGACGCGGCCCGGCAGGACCGCCACCCGGCGCCCCCGGCGCTCGCCCTTCAATGGGCAGTTGGTCGCGTATTATCGACAATTGTGGCGCGGCTTTAAACCCCGGTCGGCAAGGACGCGGCTACGCCGCTTGAAGAGGGAAGAGCGCCCGGCCTGTCGGCCGGGCTGGAAGTCGGAAGGATGGAAACTCGCGCCGAGCCTTGAGTCATGAAACTGCACTTTAGTATCTGGGCCCAACATACTTTCCTGCGCGCCACCTCCTTCTTCCTTCTTTTCTCTTCCAGCCTTCAGCTCAGCGTCTGCGGGTCGATGTCGAGCGACCAGCGGACGCGGCGTGCGCCGGGTTCGGCTTCCATCCAGGCGATCAGCTGGGCGCAGGCGGCGTGCAGGCGGCTGCGTTTGTCGGCGCCGAGCATGATCTGCATGTGGTAGCGGTTCTGGCGGCGTTCCATGGGCGCGGGGACGGGGCCGAGGCACTCGATGTCCAGCTCGCTGTGCTCGATGAAGGCACGAGTGGCGGTGGCGGCGCTTTCGGCCAGGCTGCTGACATCCTGCTCTGCGGGACTCTCCAGGCGCAGCAGGGCGAGGAAGCGAAAGGGCGGCAGGCCGGCGGCGCGGCGTTCCTCCAGCAATTGCTCGGCCAGGGCGTCGTAGCCGCGTGCGGCCAGCAGTCTCAGGTTGGGGTCATCCGGGTGCAGGGTCTGCACCAGGACACGCCCCGGATGGGCGGAGCGTCCGGCGCGTCCGGCGACCTGTTCCAGCAGCTGGGCGCTGTGCTCCAGGGCGCGGAAATCGCTGGCGTAGAGGCCGGCATCGGCGTTGACCACCACCACCAGGTTGACGTGTGGCAGGTGGTGCCCCTTGGCCAGCATCTGGGTGCCGACCAGCAGACAGGGCTCGCCGCGCCTGACCTCGGTCAGGGTCTGTTCCAGGGCGTCGCGGCGCCGCGTGCTGTCCCGGTCGATGCGGTGTACCGGAGTGTCGGGAAAACGCTCGGCCAGGGTCTCCTCGGTACGTTCCGTGCCGCTGCCCAGCGGACGCAGGTCGGCGCTGCCGCAGTCGGGACAGGCATCGGGCAGGGGGCGACGGTGGTCACAATGGTGGCAGGCCAGCAGCGGTGGCTGACGATGCAGTGTCATGTGGGCATCGCAGTGATCGCACTCGGCCAGCCAGCCGCAGGCGTGACAGGCCAGGGTGGGCGCGAAGCCCCGGCGGTTGATGAAGACCAGCACCTGATGGCCGGCGTTCAGCGTCGTGGTGATGGCCTCGAGGACCGGCGTGATCAGGCCGCCCTGGCGGGTGCGGCCGCGCAGGTCCACCAGCTCGAGGCGTGCCGGCGCATGCCGGCTGGCACGTTGTGTCAGGCGCAGGTGGTGATAATCCCCGGCAGTGGCGTGCTGCAGGCTTTCCAGTGCGGGCGTGGCGCTGCCCAGAACGACCGGAATGGCATGATGCTGGGCGCGGATGATGGCCAGGTCGCGGGCGTGGTAGCGCAGGCCTTCCTGCTGTTTGAAGGAGCCGTCGTGTTCCTCGTCGACGATGATGGCCCCGGGGCGGGCGAGCGGCGTGAAGATGGCCGACCGCGTGCCGATGACAATGGGCGCGCGGCCGCTGGCGGCGGCCTCCCAGGCGTCCAGGCGGTCGTTGTCGGTGAGCCCGGAATGCAGGGCGACCACGGTGCACTGGAAGCGTTTGCGAAAGCGCTCCAGGGTCTGGGGTGTCAGGCCGATCTCCGGGACCAGTACCAGTGCCTGGCGCTGCCGGGTGATGACCGCCTCGATCAGTTGCAGATAGATCTCGGTCTTGCCGCTGCCGGTCACGCCATGCAGCAGGCAGGGATGGAAGGTATCGAGGCCGGCGTGGAGCCTGGCCATGGCGGCAGCCTGCTCGCCGTTCAGCGGCAGGGCGGGCTCGGCCAGTACCGCCCCCTGCGGCTGTTGCCCGCCGGTCATCGGCTCCTCGTGGCGTTCGATCAGCCCCTTGTTGACCAGCGCCTTGAGCTGTTCCCGGGTGAACGACTGGGCCAGCACGGCCTGGGTGACCAGGCCGTGGGCATGCTGTTGCAGCATGTTCAGCAGAGCCGCCTGGCGCGGGGCCCGCGACAGTTCCGGAGGGGCATCGTCGCGGGCCGCATGGGTGGCCGTCCAGCGTTCCCGGGTGCGTGGTGTCAGCGAACGGCCCTGGCGCAGCAGGGCGGGCATGGCATTCTGCAGGGTGTCGCCGATGGCATGCTGGTAATAGCGCGCGGTGAAGCGGCACAGCCACAGCCAGTCCGCGGGGAGCGGGGCATCATCCAGCCGGGCGTCGATGGGCTTGAGCTTGTCCAGCGGCAGGTCACTGGTGTCGCGACACTCGATGACGACGCCGACGACCTGGCGGCGGCCGAAGGACACCTGCACACGCAGCCCGGGTTGCCAGCCGTCGGCGGGCGCCGGGCCGTCCGGCCGGTAGTCGAACAGGCGGCGCAGCGGCGAGGGAATGGCGACCCCCAGGACGCTGGGTGTGGGGCGGGGTGAGTCGAGCAATTGGCCTCCGGTGCCGGCTCTGCTAGAATACCGGCCCGCCGCGTGACTGTCATCGACGCGGCCAGCCGGTTGAACGTTCCGATAACCCGTATGCGGTGCCTGGCAATGGATCAGGTGGCGGCATACAGCTTTGCGAGGCTCAAGATGAAACAAGGTATCCATCCGAATTACAAGACGGTCAGCGCGACCTGTTCCTGTGGCGCCACCTTCGACGTTGGCACCACATCCGGTCAGGACATCAACCTGGACGTCTGCTCTCAGTGCCACCCCTTCTATACTGGCAAGCAGAAGCAAGCGACCACCGGTGGTCGTGTCGAGCGCTTCAACAAGCGTTTCGGCGCTGCGATGAAGCGCTGAGAACCGCCGCTGCCGGCACGCCTCACGGCTGCATGCCGTCGAGACGCGACGAACCCGCCCTTCGAGGCGGGTTCTTTTGTTTACGGCGCCGCAATGCGGGTGTGTGACCGTAGCGGCCGCAGGGCACCGGGGGTACGGGAAAGGAATTTGGTTATTTTACGAGAAAAGTCATAAAATAAGTGTGAATATCGCTAAAATGGCGTGAAAACCGGTCGAGTTGAGTCCCTGAGGGTTTTTCTATAACCTTTGCCGCCCTACCGCAAGGCAACCGGATCCATAGCATGACAGATGCGAAGAGACAGGCAGCGCTGGACTATCACGCCCACCCCATCCCGGGGAAACTGTCGGTGGAACTGACCAAGCCCACCGCCACGGCCCGGGACCTCGCCCTGGCCTATAGCCCTGGGGTAGCCGAGCCGGTTCGCGAAATCGCCAAGGATTCGGAAAATGCCTATCTGTATACCGGCAAGGGAAATCTCGTGGCGGTGATCTCCGACGGCAGCGCCATCCTCGGACTCGGCAATCTGGGGCCGCTGGCCAGCAAGCCGGTCATGGAAGGCAAGGGCGTGCTCTTCAAGCGATTTGCCGGCATCAATGCCACGGACGTCGAAGTCAATGCCGAGAGTCCGCAAGCCTTCATCGACACGGTGGCGCGCATTGCCGACACCTGGGGCGGCATCAACCTCGAGGACATCAAGGCTCCAGAGTGTTTCGAGATCGAGCGCGCCCTGATCGAACAATGCCATATCCCCGTCTTTCATGATGACCAGCACGGCACCGCCATTGTTACCGCGGCCGGCATGCTGAATGCCCTGGATATTGCCGACAAGTCGCTGGAAGAGGCGCGGATCGTCTGCCTGGGCGCGGGTGCGGCCGCGATTGCCTGCATGAAGCTGCTGGTGTCATGCGGTGCACGCTCCGACAATCTGATCATGCTGGATCGCAAGGGAGTGATCCATACCGGACGCGAAGACCTCAACCAGTACAAGGCCATGTTCGCCGTCGATACCGACAAGCGCACCCTGACCGATGCCATCGAGGGTGCCGATGTCTTCGTCGGGCTCTCCGGCCCCGGCCTGATGTCGGCGGACCATATCCGTCGCATGGCCGACAATCCGGTGGTCTTCGCCTGTACCAACCCGGACCCGGAAATCGCCCCGGACCTGGCGCATGCGGCACGCCCCGACGTGATCATGGCCACCGGCCGTTCGGATTACCCCAACCAGGTGAATAATGTGCTGGGCTTTCCGTTCATCTTCCGTGGCGCACTGGATGTGCGGGCCACGCGGATCAATGAGGAAATGAAGGTGGCAGCCGTGCATGCGCTCAAGGATCTGGCGCGCGAGCCGGTGCCCCGGGCCGTGCTGGAGGCCTATGATAGCCCGGCCATGAGCTTCGGGCGTGACTACATCATCCCGACCCCCATCGACGTGCGGCTGCTTGAGCGGGTCTCCTCGGCGGTCGCCCAGGCGGCCGTGGATTCTGGTGTGGCGCGGCGGCCTTATCCGTCGCATTACCCGCTGAAGACAGTGGCAGACGTCTACGCCAGCTGATCGCTGACGCCGGCCAATACGACAATGCCGCCAACGGTTTACCCGCTGGCGGCATTGTCTGGTTGGTCATCAGCGGCCAGGGTCAGCGCCCTGGCCCGGTACTAGAAGATGGCTTCATAGGTCCCGGTACCCTGGGAGCCACTTTCCTGCTCGATTGCCTCATCGACGCGTCGTGGTTGCTGGCTCGGCAGATAGTCGGCACGGAAGATTTCCGTGATGCCGCCGGCCTGATTATCGCCCAGCAGGCGACCGGTTTCCGGGTCGATCCGGCGTTCGACTACATCGTCAGGACGCTCGGGCAGGCGCTCCGGGTGTCCTTCCAGGGCCTGGCCCATGAAGTCCACCCAGATGGGCAGGGCGGCCTGGGAGCCATACTCGGCGGTGGGCGAGTTGTCGTCCTTGCCGACCCAGACGGTGGCGGCGAGCCCCATGTTGAAGCCGGCAAACCAGGCATCGCGCTGATCGTTGGTGGTCCCCGTCTTGCCGACGATGTCCTTGCGATCGAGGACCAGGGCGCCTCGGGCGGTGCCACTCTCGACGACTTCACGAAGCATGTCGCGCAGAATATACATGGACGCCGGGTCGGCGATGCGTGGCGCAACGCGATAGGTTTCTCCGTTGATCTCGGTGGTCTCCTGGCCGGCAGTGCATTCGCGACACGCCACTTTGGGGTTGGCCTTCTCCACCAGGGTGTCGTGTTCGCCGCGGGTCACTTTCTGGATGAACCAGGGCTGAACGCGGAAACCGCCATTGGCGAGAGTGGCATAGGCGCGAGTCATTTCCAGTGGCGTCAGGCTGGCACTGCCCAGTGCCAGCGAGAGGCCATTGGGGAGGCGCTGCGGCTTGAAACCGAACTGGTCGAGAAAGTTCAGGGTACTGTTCAAGCCGAGGGACTGCAGCAGGCGAATCGTCACCAGGTTGCGCGAGTGGGCCAGACCGACGCGCAGTCGGGTGGGGCCCCGGAAGTCGCCGCTGGCGTTGTTGGGACGCCACATCTCGCCGCTGCCATCCTGCATGACTACGGGGGCGTCATTGATGACGGTTGCCGGGTTGACCTCGCCGCTCTCGAGACCGGCGAGATAGATGAAGGGCTTGAAGATCGAGCCGGCCTGACGGCGCGCCTGGATGGAACGGTTGAACTTGCTGGCGTCGAAGTCGAAGCCGCCCTGCAGAGCGAGTATGGCGCCGGTCCTTGGGTCCATTGCCACCAGTGATCCCTGGATATCGGGCTTCTGGGAAAGTCGCCAGCTACCGTCTTCGCGTTGCAGGATACGTACCAGCGACCCCGGTGCAGCGATGTCGGCGGCACTGTTCGGTGTGGCGCCTCGGCTGCGCGGACTGTGATAGGGGCGGGCCCATTTCAGCCCGTCCCAGGCGATCGTCTTGATCTCTCGGCCAGTGGTCAGCACGCGCATTTCGCGGTCTTGACTCTCGATCACGATGGCCGGCTTGAGTGGGCCGAGCTCGGGGGTACGCTCGAGCACCTGCAGCCAGTTGCTGACGTCTCCCTCGATGCCTTCGACCGTGGTCTGGCTGCGCTCGGCGGCCTGACGCGCGGTTTCCATGACCTCCGGGGACTCGGAGAGCTCTTCCTCGAGGCCCTGACGTTCGGTGCGCTCCTGGGCTTCGGCCAGGCTGCGCGGGATATCGGTCTCTTCCGGCCCACGCCAACCGTGACGAGTGTCGTAGGCAATCAGACCGTTGGCCAGGGCCTGGCGCGCTAGTGGCTGAAGCTCGCTGTCGATGGTGGTGGTGATGCGATACCCGCCGGTATAGGCCTTGTCCTCAAAGCGCTCCACGGCGAACTGGCGCGCCATCTCGGCCACATATTGGGCCTGGACTTCGGCCTTGGTCACGTGGCGGCGTGCGGTAACCGGCGCCTGCACGGCCTGCTGATATGCCTGCTGGTCGATGTAACCCAGGTCCCGCATGCGGAAGAGGATCCAGTTGCGACGGATCAGGGCGCGTTCGGCATTGGCCAAGGGGTTGAAGGCGGAGGGGGCCTTGGGCAGGCCGGCGATCATGGCCTGCTCGGACAGGGTCAACTCATTCAGCGGGCGGTCGTAGTAGGCCTTCGCTGCTGCCGCAATTCCGTAGGCGCCGTTGCCCAGGTAGATCTTGTTGACGTAGAGCTCAAGGATGTCCTTCTTGCTGAGGATCTGCTCCATCTCGAGCGACAGCAGGATCTCGCGCACCTTGCGGATATAGGTGCGATCCAGCGTCAGCAGGTAGTTGCGGGCGACCTGCATGGTGATGGTCGAGCCCCCCGACTGGATGTTACCGCCACTGGCAATCAATTCGACGGCGGCGCGCGCCAGGCCCTTGGGAGCCACGCCCTGGTGATCGAAGTAGCTGGCATCCTCGGCGGCCAGCAGTGCCTGGACCATGCCTTGCGGTATCTCGTCGAACTCCACCGGCATGCGCCGCTCGGCTCCATACTCTTTGATGAGCTGACCATCCCGGGTATAGATCCGCAGCGGGGTCTGTAGCTCAACGTCCTCCAACTGCCGTACGTCGGGCAGGCCGGGCGCAAAATAGAGCGCTGCACCGGCCACGGCCAGCAACGTGGCGGTGGTGAGAGAAACCAGCAGCCAGAATGCTGAAAAAATCAGGGTTCTGAGAAACTTCATGAAAACGCGGTATCCGTGCTGAGAACGAGGACGTCGTAGCGAGGTGCGCCCAGAGGCCGAGCGGTTCGACGGCCATTATAGGAATACGCCCCGGTGACCACCAGCGTGGATCTTTGGCGACAGTCGGTTTGTGTGAAATTTGTCATTTATGGCTACCCTCGAATTACGGACCGCTGAGGCGATTCGTCGCAGCGCACGGAAGCGCTGAATGTCTGCACTGGTTGGAGGTGGCTGCCATGTTGCGACTCGGATCAGCCAGCAAGGGAATGCTCGGCGTCGATATAGGCGTGTCGGCCGTCAAGCTCGTCGAACTTCGCATGGCGCGCGGCGCAATGCGGTTGTGCGGTCATGGCGTAGCGGCGCTGCCCCGCGGCGCCGTCAGTGACGGGCGCATCCACGATACGGATGGCGTCGTCGAGGCCCTCCAGCGGGTCAGGCGGCAAGCCGGAACCCGTGCCCAGTGTGCCAGTGTTGCGGTGCCGGCTGAAGCCGCCATCATCAAGTCGCTGTCGTTTCCCGTCGGTTTGACGGAAGACGAGCTCGAGGCGCACCTGCAACTCGAATCCGACCAGCACATCCCCTTTCCGTTCAGTGAAGTGTCCTTCGATTTCCAGCTTCTGGGCGCGTCCGCCGATGACCCTGAACAGCAGGCCGTTCTGCTGGTGGCTTGTCGCCGTGAGGCCGTCGAGCAGCGTGCGCAACTGCTGCGTCGTGCCGGCCTGAAGCCGGTCGCGGTGGATGTTGAGACCTTTGCCGTCGAGCGCTCGATGGCAAGGGTCATGGGCCGAACAGGGGCGCCGGACGATGCCGGGGAGCCAGCGGCGCTGGTCGACATCGGCAGTGAGCTCAGCAGCTTCCAGGTGCTGCAGCACGGACGCACCCTCTATCGGCACGAGATGACGCTGGGGAGCCGGGCGCTGCTCGAGGAAGTACAGGTCCACGGCGGGGGCGTTGCGCCCGAGGCCGCTTCGGGCCCCCACGGGATTCTGTCCGACGATGATCATGGCCGGCTGTTGGTGCCCTTCGTCGAGGACCTGGCCCAGCAGATCGACAGAGCCCTGCAGCTCTACCATACCGCCGGCCAGCGTCGGGAGGTCAATCACTTGTGGCTGGCCGGTGGCGCCAGCGTGCTGCCCGGGCTGGTCGAGCGACTGGCCGAGGCAACCGGCATGCGGCTCGCCCTGGCCGACCCATTGCACGATGTTGGCTGGCCTCCGGATGTGGATGAGGCCGCACTCGCCGGCATGGCTCCGGGGTTGCTGACGGCGTGCGGGCTGGCGATGCGGGGGCGGGCATGACCATCGAGATCAACCTCCTGCCCTGGCGCGATGTCCGGCGTGAGGCGCGGTGTCGGCGCTGGCGCGGCATGCTGCTGGGCTCGGTGCTGCTCGGGCTGGCCCTGGGATACGCCCTGGATACCCATTATGCGGCGCGCCTGGACGCCCAAGAAAAGCGTCTGGCCATGATCGCACGCCATATGCAGGCCCTGCAGCCGTCGCTGCAGGCACTCGCGGAGGTGCAGGCGCGTCGCGACGTACTGGATCAGCGTCTCGTCGCGCTGCGGGCGCGTCTGGGACAGCGCGGCCGAGGGCTGGCTCTGTTCAACGGCCTGGCCACCACCCTGATGGAAGGCGTGACCTACACGCGGCTCGAACAGCGCGAGGACAGGCTGATACTCAAGGGCGTGGCGGCCAGTCATCAGCATATCGCGGCGCAATTGCAATCGCTGCGGGCATCGTCAGTCTTCCGCGCGCCTTCGCTGTCGTTGGTGGCGCCGCAGGCATCCGGTTGGCGTTTTCAGTTCAGCGTCGTGCTTGTGGAGGCTCGCTCATGAAAGGGGTGGCCATCAGGCAGCGCCTGGCGCGAGTGGAGTGGCGGGAGCTGGATCTGCGCGATTCGGCGCACTGGCCGCCGCTGGTGCAGTGGCTGTGTTGTCTGTTGCTGGTCGTTGCCCTGGCGTCGCTCAGCTTGCATTACCTGGTGCGACCCGGCATGCAGGCCCTCGCCATGGCGCAACGCGAGGAGGTCGAGTTGCTGAGTCGCTATCGTCGTCAGCTGAGTCGGGTGGCGAGCCTGCCGCAGCGGCGTGAGCAACTGGCACGGCATCAGGAGGCCTTGTCCTGGCTTGCCGGGGCCTTTCCCGCCTCGGCCGAGATGGCCGCGCTGATTGATGCGATCGGCAGGGCGGCGCAGCGACGAGGCGTGGAGCTCACCACCGTTGAGCTGCAGCCCGTGATCCAGCGACCACCACTGGCCGTGCACCCCGTTTCCCTGGAAATCGCCGGGGCCTTTCATGACCTGGGCCACTTCGTGTCGGATATCTCGACGCTCGAGCGCCTGGTGACCTGGCACGAACTGCGCATGGTCGAGGGCGATGCCGGGGTGAGGCTCTCGCTGCAGGCGCGCGCCTATCAGTTCGCCGCGTCGGGTGAGGAGGGTGACGAATGAAGACCTGGCGCGGCTGTCTTGCGCTGCTGGGGCTGACCGGGCTGCTGGCAGGCTGCGAAGAAGCTCGGCTGGAAGATCTCGAACAGCGCTTGCTGGAGTGGCGTGCCGACGCCACTGTGCCGCCTGGTCAGGGGGTCATGACCTGGGTGCCGTCCGAGTTGCCGGCTTATCGCCATGCCCGAGCACGCAGCCCCTTTGGAATCGGGCCGCCTCAGGTGCCGCCGAGCGCAGGGTCGCCGGCGGAGCCCAATACCACGACCGTGGTGCTGGACGAACTGCGCCTGGTCGGCACCCTGCGGGTTGGCGGCGAGGCCTGGGCCCTGGTCAAGCCACCCGACGGGCGGGTGCAACTGGTGCGTGCCGGCGACTCGCTCGGCGGGGGGCGTGTCCTGGTGGTCGAAGCGGCTCGGGTACGCCTGATGGCGGGACGCGGCACTGATACGGCAGGCGAAGCCGGGACACGGGAAGTGCAACTGACGCTGGATGATTGAGGCGTCTGCCGATAGCAAGGAGGCTGGGGACATGCGCAGTGGGTGGCGGTTGGTGCTGGTGGGGGTGGCCTGCCTGGTCGGGAGCGGTTCGGTATCGGGGCAGGGGGCCTCGTCGGGCGACCCGGGCGAGGAGGTGCCGCCCATCTCGTTGAACCTGCGGGACGTGTCGGTGCGCACGGCGCTGGCCACCATCGCCGATGTGACCGACCTCAATCTGGTGGCCAGTGACAACGTCACCGGTCGGGTGACCTTGAATCTCGAGGATGTTCCCTGGCAACAGGCGCTGGCGCTGATTCTCGAGAGTCATGGGTTGGCCAGTCGTCGCCGGGGCAACGTGATCATGGTAGCGCCGCGCGAGACAATGGCTCGGACGCCGGCCGAGGCGACCAGTCTGCCAGCGGCGCCGCTGACCACCGAGCGATGGCGCATCAAGTATGCCCGGGCCGCTGAACTGGCTTCCATGTTGCGTGGCGAAAATGGTGTCGGATTACTTACCGAGCGTGGCCGAGTCGCCGTGGATGAGCGCACCAACAGCCTGCTGGTACAGGACACGGCCGAGCGGATCGCAGCGGTCGGGCAGATCATCGCGCAGCTCGATGTCGCGGTACGCCAGGTGCGTATCGAGGCGCGTATCGTGATTGCCCGCGACAGTGTGGCCCGCGAATTGGGCGTTTCCTGGGGCATCTCCGCCGCTGAGCAGGGCCAGTCGAGCGGCCTCAATGCCAGTGGAGCCTCGAGTGGTATCGCCGAGAATGGTGGGCTGGCGGTGGATCTGGGCAGCGCCGAGGCGCCGGGGACCCGCTTTGCCTTTGGCTATCTCGCTGATGATGTGCTCCTCGACCTGGAGTTGCGTGCCCTGGAGAGCGAAGGCAGGAGCCGCATCATCTCCCAGCCCAGCGTGATCACGGCCAATCAGCGCCAGGCCCTGATCAAGCAGGGCACCGAGATTCCCTATCAGGAAGCGACCTCCAGTGGGGCGACCAATGTGGAGTTCAAGGAAGCGGTGCTGTCGCTGGAAGTGACCCCGCGGATCACACCGGATGATCGCATCATCATGTCGCTTTCCATCAACAACGATACCGTGGCCCAGGAAACCTTCGGCGGAGCGCCGGCCATCGACACCAACCAGATTGCCACCCGGGTGCTGGTGGACGACGGCCAGACCGTGGTACTGGGCGGCATTCTGACTACCCGAGAGGTCAGTCAGTTGTTCAAGACGCCCCTGCTGGGCGACCTTCCGTGGCTGGGCCACCTATTTCGCTATACCGAGAACAGCAGCGATAAGGTAGAGTTGCTGGTATTCATCACGCCTCGAATACTGGTCGAAAATTTGGCGGCTCATTAATGTCAGCACTACCCAACCTCATCCTCGTCGGCCCCATGGGCGCCGGAAAAAGCACCATCGGTCGCCTGCTGGCGGCCGAGCTCGCGCGCGATTTCGTGGACAGCGATCACGAGATCCAGTCTCGCTGCGGTGCCGATATTCCATGGATCTTCGATGTGGAAGGCGAGGCCGGTTTTCGCGATCGCGAGGCCCATATGATCCGTGAGCTCGCGGGGCGCGAGGAGATGGTCATTGCCACGGGGGGAGGCGCCGTCCTGCGTGAGGAAAATCGCCGGGTGCTGCGCGACAGTGGCACCGTCATCTATCTGTATACCACGGTCAGCCAACAGCTGCGGCGCACCGCCAAGGACCGCAATCGCCCCTTGCTGCAGCGCGATGACCGCCGCCAGGTGCTCGAGCGCATGTTCGGGGAGCGGGACCCGCTCTACCGGGCGACGTCGGACATCGTGGTGCGCACCGACCGGCGCGGCCCCCGCGCCGTGGTGGGCGACATCCTGCGCCGTGTGCAGAGCCTGACCGATCCACTTCACTGCAAGGCCTGATGCCATGAACGAACCCGATGCCGCCCTGAAGACCCTGGGGGTCTCGCTGGGCGACCGCAGTTACCCGATCCATATCGGCCCCGGCCTGCTGGGCGACCCACAGTGGCTGACGCCGCACCTGGCCGGGCGCCAGGTGATGGTGGTGACCAATGACAGCGTGGCGCCCCTGTATCTCGAGACCCTGAAGCAGGGGCTGCCCGACGACCTGGACGTGCGCGAGGTCATCCTGCCGGATGGCGAGGCGACCAAGAACCTGGCAAACGTCGAGCGGATCTGGGATGCGCTGCTGGCGGCGGGGTTCAATCGGCGCTGTACCCTGATAGCCCTGGGGGGCGGGGTGATTGGCGACATGGCCGGCTATGCCGCCGCCAGCTATCAGCGCGGCGTGGCCTTCATCCAGGTGCCGACGACCCTGCTGGCCCAGGTGGATTCTTCGGTTGGCGGCAAGACAGGCGTCAATCACCCGCGCGGCAAGAACATGATCGGCGCCTTCTGGCAGCCCCGGGCTGTGCTGGTCGATACGCATACCCTGGCCACACTGCCACCGCGTGAACTGTCCGCGGGGCTCGCCGAAGTCATCAAGTATGGCCTGATTCGTGATGTCGACTTTCTGGCCTGGCTGGAAGCCAGCATGGCGATGTTGCGTGACCTCGATGCGGCGGCACTGACCACGGCCATCGAGCGAAGCTGCAGCATCAAGGCCGAGATCGTCGCCGAGGATGAAACCGAACAGGGGGTGCGGGCATTGTTGAACCTGGGGCACACCTTCGGTCATGCCATTGAAACCCATCAGGGTTATGGTCACTGGCTGCATGGCGAGGCCGTGGGTGCCGGCATGCAGATGGCCGCCGAGCTTTCCCATCGGCTGGGCTGGCTCGAAGCATCCGATGTGGCCCGTGTCCGCAACCTCCTGGCGGCCGCCGCCCTGCCGTTGGCGGCGCCGGGCGACATGCGGGCCGAGGACTTCCTGTCGCTGATGCGCCTGGACAAGAAGAACCTCGACGGGCGACTGCGCCTGATCCTGCTGGGGTGCCTCGGCGATGCTTGTGTTCACGACGCGACACCACCCGAGATGCTGGTGTCATTGCTCGAGGAATTCCCGCGTGCCTGACTGCTGACGCCAATCCCCTGCCTGCATGACGCCCGCGTTTCGAACGCGGGCGTCGTCGTCTGGGGGCAGGTCAGTGTTCTGCTTGCGGCAATCTGCATGTGTTATGCCATATCGGCATGGGGAAAATAGGCGGCATTCGACTAAAGTCGTATGTTTAACATGGCGCAGTGGCAGCCGCCGCGGGTGCTTTGCAAGCCGTTGAGTTGCAGGGGGTTTTTTATCGAGACGGAGTGCAAGTCGCGGATTTTCTGGACAAAAAAGCGAGATGGAAGCTGCCAGGCGTTGCGCTGCTGGCGAGGGGTGGCTATTCTGGATTGCCTTTTACCGCGCAATAGACAGGCTGTTTTTCAAGCCTTTATAAAAAGAAAAACCATAAACTATAACACGCAATACTATTGTATAAAATACCTACCTAGCTGAGGCACGTCCATGAACCGAGGTCTCCACCAGCCCGACGAATTCCGTGACAATTGCGGGTTCGGCTTGATCGCCCACATGGAAGGGCAGGCAAGCCATGACCTGCTGAAGACGGCCATCGAGTCACTGACCTGCATGACCCACCGCGGCGGCATCGCCGCCGATGGCAAGACCGGGGATGGCTGCGGCCTGTTGCTGAAGATGCCCGATGCCTTCATGCGCGACGTGGCCCGCGAGGCGCTGGGCGTCGAGCTGGGCGAGCGCTATGCCGTGGGCGCGGTGTTCCTGCCGGATGATGATGCGCGTGAAGCCCATTGCCGCGAGACCCTGGAAGGCGAGCTCACCCGGCGCGGCCTGAAGGTGTTGGGCTGGCGCGAGATGCCGGTGGACCCGAGCGTCTGTGGCCCCATGGCCCTGGAGTGCCTGCCGCGGATTCGTCAAGTCTTCGTCGAGCCGGGCGACGTCGATGACACGACCTTCGATGTCGAGCTGTTCATGGGGCGTCGCCATGCCGAGCAGGCCCTGGCCGCCGAGACCGATTTCTATGTCAGCTCGCTGTCACCCAGGGTCGTGTCCTACAAGGGGCTGGTCATGCCGGTGGACCTGCCGGCCTTCTATCGCGACCTGGGAGACGAGCGCCTGGAAACGGCGATCTGCGTCTTCCATCAGCGCTTTTCCACCAATACGGCGCCGCGCTGGCCGCTGGCTCAGCCGTTTCGCCTGCTGGCGCACAATGGCGAGATCAACACCATCCAGGCCAACCGCGGCTGGGCCAATTCGCGCAAGGAAAACTTCACCAGCGAGCGTCTGCCCGACATCGCCGAGCTCGACGAGATCGTCAATACCACTGGCTCGGATTCGTCGAGCATGGACAACATGCTGGAGGTTCTGCTCACCGGCGGCATGGACCTGCACCGGGCGGTGCGCATGATGGTGCCTCCGGCCTGGCAGAACGTCGAGATGATGGACGGCGACCTGCGCGCCTTCTATGAATACAACTCCATGCATGCCGAGCCCTGGGACGGGCCAGCGGGCGTGGTCATGACCGATGGTCGCCAGGCGCTGTGCATGCTCGACCGCAACGGCCTGCGGCCGGCGCGCTGGGTCATCACCCGCAATGGTTATATCACCCTGGCCTCGGAAATCGGCACCTATGATTACCGGCCCGAGGACGTGGTCGCCAAGGGCAGGGTCGGTCCCGGCCAGGTGCTGGCGGTGGATACCGAGACCGGCGAGGTGCTGCACACCCGCGATATCGACGAGCGACTCAAGTCGGCCTATCCCTACAAGCGCTGGCTCAAGCAGGAAGCCAATTATCTGGAGTCGGCGCTCACCGAGCTGGCCCGCTTCCAGAACATGGATGCCGACAGCCTGGCGGTGCAGCAGAAGATGTTTCAGGTCAGCTTCGAGGAGCGCGATCAGGTGCTGCGGCCGCTGGCCGAGAGCGGCCAGGAAGGCGTCGGTTCGATGGGTGACGACACCCCCATGGCGGTGCTCTCCCGCAAGCAGCGCTTGCTGACCGACTACTTCCGCCAGAAGTTCGCTCAGGTCACCAATCCGGCCATTGATCCGTTGCGCGAGGCCATCGTGATGTCGCTGGAAAGCTGCATCGGTGCCGAGCGCAATGTCTTCAAGTCGACCCCGGAGCATGCCCACCGCCTGATCCTGACCACGCCGGTGCTGTCGCCGCGCAAGTATACGGCCCTGGTGACGCACGAGGATCCGGCCTTTGCCAGCCAGACCCTGTCGTTGGCCTATGATCCCCAGACCACCGGGCTCAAGGCGGCGCTGCAGGCGCTGTGTGCCGAGGCGGAAGAAGCCGCACGCGGCGACCGGGTATTGTTGGTGCTGTCGGATGCCGAGCTCGAGAAGGGGCAGCTGCCGATCCAGGCGGCGCTGGCCGTCGGGGCCGTGCACCACCACCTGAACAAGACCGCGCTGCGCCCGCGGGTCAACCTGATCGTCGAGACCGGCTATGCCCGTGACGCCCATCAGATGGCCGTGCTGTTCGGCGTGGGCGCCACAGCGGTCTACCCCTGGCTGGCCTATCAGGTCATGGCCGACATGCATCGCACCGGCGAGCTGGTCGGCAATCCGGCGGATGCCCGCGAGAACTATCGCAAGGGTCTGCAGAAGGGCCTGTTCAAGATCCTCTCCAAGATGGGCATCTCGACCCTGGCCTCGTATCGCGGCTCCCAGCTGTTCGAGGCGGTGGGTCTGGCCTCCGAGGTCATGGAGCTGTGCTTCGACGGCATGGCGTCACGCATCGAGGGCACCGGCTTCGCCGAGCTGCAGCTCCAGCAGGAGCTGCTGGCCAAGGATGCCTGGAAGCCGCGCAAGCATATCGCCCAGGGTGGCCTGATGAAGTATGTGCATGGCCACGAATACCATGCCTACAACCCGGACGTGATCAAGGCCCTGCAGGAAGCCGTGCAGGAAGGCGATTACGCCAAGTGGAAGAAGTTTGCTTCGCTGGTCAACGAACGCGACCCGGCGACCATCCGCGACCTGCTCAAGCTCAAGCCCGCGGAGGCGGCCTTGCCGCTGGAGGAGGTCGAACCCGTCGCGGATCTGCTGCCGCGTTTCGACAGTGCCGGCATGTCGCTCGGTGCCCTGTCGCCCGAGGCCCACGAGGCCCTGGCCCAGGCCATGAACGAGACGGGCGGGCGCTCCAACTCCGGTGAAGGCGGCGAGGACCCGGTGCGCTACGGCACCATTCGCAGTTCCAAGATCAAGCAGATCGCCTCCGGGCGTTTCGGCGTCACGCCGGCCTATCTGGCCAATGCCGAGGTCCTGCAGATCAAGGTGGCCCAGGGCGCCAAGCCCGGCGAGGGTGGTCAGCTGCCCGGCGGCAAGGTCAACGGCCTGATTGCGCGCCTGCGTTATGCGGTGCCCGGCGTGACGCTGATTTCGCCGCCGCCGCACCATGACATCTATTCCATCGAGGACCTGTCCCAGCTGATCTTCGACCTCAAACAGGTCAACCCGGAGGCCCAGGTCTCGGTGAAGCTTGTCTCGGAGCCCGGCATCGGCACCATCGCCACCGGTGTCGCCAAGGCCTATGCCGACCTGATCACGGTGTCCGGCTATGATGGCGGCACGGCGGCCAGTCCGCTGACGTCGATCAAGCATGCCGGCAGCCCCTGGGAGCTCGGCCTGCCCGAGGTGCACCAGGCACTGCGCGTCAACGGCCTGCGCGACAAGATTCGTCTGCAGACCGATGGCGGCCTGAAGACCGGTCTGGACGTGATCAAGGCGGCCATTCTGGGCGCCGAGAGCTTCGGCTTCGGCACGGCCCCGATGGTGGCGCTTGGCTGCAAGTACCTGCGTATCTGTCACCTCAACAACTGCGCCACCGGTGTTGCCACCCAGCATCAGGCGCTGCGCGACGAGCACTTCCGCGGCACGGTGGACATGGTCAAGCACTATTTCCGTTTCATCGCCGAGGAAGTGCGCGAGCTCATGGCCATGCTGGGGGTTCGCCAGCTGACCGACCTGATCGGGCGTACCGATCTGCTCGAGATCCTGGAAGGCACCACGGCGTCGCAGCGCGGGCTGGACCTGTCGCCGCTGATGACCAATGACTTCGTGCCGGCCGAGGCGCCGCAGTTCTGTCGCGTGAATCGCAACGAGCCTCACGATCCGGGGGCCAAGAACCAGGAGGTGCTGGCGGCGCTAAAGACGGCCATCGAGACCAAATCCGGCGGCGAGTTCGACTTCGCGATCACCAATTGCGACCGCAGCGTGGGTGCCCTGGCGTCCGGCGCCATCGCCAAGCGCTATGGCGAGGCCGGCCTGGAGGATGCACCGGTGACGGTGCGTTTCCGCGGCGTGGCCGGCCAGAGCTTCGGGGTCTGGAACGCCCGTGGCCTCCATCTCTATCTGGAAGGCGATGCCAACGACTATGTCGGCAAGGGCATGAATGGGGGGCGTGTGGTGGTCGTGCCGCCCCGCGAGAGCCATTTCGAGAGCCACAGGACCGCCATCATCGGTAATACCTGCCTGTATGGCGCCACCGACGGCAAGCTGTTTGCCTCCGGCACGGCCGGCGAGCGCTTCGGGGTGCGCAACTCGGGCGCCCATGCGGTCATCGAGGGCGCCGGCGACCACTGCTGCGAGTACATGACCGGCGGCGTGGTGGCGGTGCTCGGCGAGACCGGCATCAACTTCGGTGCCGGCATGACCGGCGGCTTTGCTTATGTCTACGACGCGGACCGCACCTTCGTCGACAAGTACAACCACGAACTGGTAGAGATTCACCGGGTCAACACCGAGGCCATGGAGGCCCATCGCCGACACCTGAGGGAAGTCATCGAGGAGTTCGTCGCCGAAACCGGCTCGCAGCGCGGGCGCGACATGCTCGAGGACTTCAGCGACTACATCCGCCATTTCTGGCTGGTGAAGCCCAAGGCGGCGAGCCTCGCCAGCCTGCTGGATCAGTCCCGGCGCCAACCGGAATGACGACGGCGCATCGATCAGGTTCGTTCTCCAGGAGCACACAACATGGCTAACCGTTTGCACAACGACTTTCAGTTCATCGACGTCGGTCGCGAGGATCCCGAGAAGAAGCCGGCGCGCACCCGAGCGAAGCAGTTCGCCGAGATCTACGAGCCCTATCAGCCGCAGGATGCCGCGGCCCAGGCGCATCGCTGCCTGCACTGCGGCAATCCCTACTGCGAGTGGAAGTGCCCGGTGCACAACTATATTCCCAACTGGCTGCAGCTGGTCAGCGAGGGCAATATCCTGGAAGCCGCCGAGATGTCGCATCGCACCAACTCGCTGCCGGAGGTCTGCGGCCGCGTCTGCCCGCAGGATCGCCTGTGCGAGGGCGACTGCACGCTGAATGACGGCTTCGGCGCGGTGACCATCGGCTCGGTGGAGAAATACATCACCGACACCGCCTTCGCCATGGGCTGGCGCCCGGACATGTCCAAGGTGTCCTGGACCGACAAGCGCGTGGCGATCATCGGGGCCGGCCCGGCCGGACTCGGCTGCGCCGACATCCTGGTGCGCAGCGGCGTCAAGGCCGTGGTCTACGACAAATACCCCGAGATCGGCGGCCTGCTGACCTTCGGCATCCCCGAGTTCAAGCTCGAGAAGACGGTCATGGAGCGTCGCCGTGCGGTCTTCGAGGAAATGGGCGTGGAGTTCCGCCTCGGCGTCGATGTCGGCAAGGACCTGGCCTTCGACGAGCTGCTCGACGAGTTCGATTCGGTCTTTCTGGGCATGGGCACCTACAAGTACATGGAAGGCGGCTTCCCCGGGGAAGACCTGCCCGGCGTGCACAAGGCGCTCGACTACCTGGTCGCCAACGTCAATCACTGCCTGGGCTTCGAGACCGACCCGGCCGACTATGTCTCCCTCGCCGGCCAGCGGGTGGTGGTGCTGGGCGGCGGCGATACCGCCATGGACTGCAACCGCACGGCGATTCGCCAGGGTGCCGCCGCGGTGACCTGCGCCTATCGGCGTGACGAAGAGAACATGCCGGGGTCACGCAAGGAGGTGGCCAACGCCCGCGAGGAAGGCGTCGAATTCCTGTTCAACCGCCAGCCGGTCGCAGTGGTCGGCGAGGAGCGTGTCGAAGGCATCAAGGTGGTGCGTACCCGTCTGGGCGAGCCCGACGAGAACGGCCGCCAACGCCCCGAGGTGGTACCCGGGTCCGAGGAAGTGGTGCCCGCCGATGCCGTGGTCATCGCCTTCGGCTTCCAGCCGAATCCGCCTCCCTGGTTCGAGAGTGTGGGCATCGAGCTCGACGACAGGGGCCGGGTCAAGGCGCCGGAAGAAGGCGCCTACGCCTTCCAGACCACCAACGAGCAGATCTTCGCCGGTGGTGACATGGTGCGCGGCTCCGATCTGGTGGTAACGGCGGTGTTCGAGGGACGCCAGGCCGGCGAAGGCATTCTCGATTATCTGGATGTGTGACGCGCTGTTGGCGACGAGCTACGAGCGACGAGCGACGAGCGACGAGCTAAGAGCTGCGAGTGAAGAGCTGCGAGGGAAGAAGGAAGAAGGAAGAAGGAAGAAGGAAGAAGGAAGAAGGAAGAAGGAAGAAACCCCAACACCGGGCCGCAGTCTGTCACTCGACGTTTGCGGTGTAAGCACTGATAGTGAGACGGCGCCGGTGGCAGTGCGGAGCGGAGGTCCTTTTCCATGGATGGAAAAGGTAGCGCCCAGGGAAGGGTTTACAGCGCCTCCGCGTAGGACTGCCACCGGGAAGCCGCGGCAGGACAAAATTGAGCGGGCGGTCCGGATCTGCTAATCTGTCGTCCCATCCTGGCGCGGCTTTCTGCCGGGCCTACCGATCACGTTTCGACAGGTTCTCCATGACACGATATATCTTCGTGACCGGCGGCGTTGTGTCCTCACTCGGCAAGGGCATCGCGTCGGCTTCGCTGGCGGCGATTCTCGAGGCCCGCGGCCTCAAGGTCACCATGCTCAAGCTCGATCCCTACATCAATGTGGATCCCGGCACCATGAGCCCCTTCCAGCATGGTGAGGTCTTCGTCACCGAGGATGGCGCCGAGACCGACCTCGACCTGGGGCATTACGAGCGCTTCATCCGCACCAAGATGACCCAGGCAAACAACTTCACCACCGGGCGTGTCTACGAACACGTGCTGCGCAAGGAACGCCGCGGCGACTACCTGGGGGGCACCGTTCAGGTCATCCCGCACATCACCGACGAGATCAAGCGCCGTGTCTACGAAGGCGGCAAGGGCTTCGATGTGGCGCTGGTCGAGATCGGCGGCACGGTCGGTGATATCGAATCGCTGCCGTTCCTCGAATCGATTCGCCAGATTCGCAGCGAACAGGGGGCCAGCAAGGCCATCTTCATGCACCTGACGCTGGTGCCCTATATCCAGACGGCGGGCGAGACCAAGACCAAGCCCACCCAGCACAGCGTCAAGGAACTGCGCTCCATCGGCATCCAGCCGGATATCCTGATCTGTCGCAGCGAAGTCGAGCTCGAGGAAAGCGAACGCCGCAAGATCGCGCTGTTCACCAACGTCGAGGAACGGGCCGTGGTGCCGCTGCAGGATGCCGATACCATCTATCGCATCCCGCTGATGCTGCACGAGCATGGCCTGGACGACATCGTCTGCGACAAGCTGCGTCTCGAACCCGGCGAGGCCAGGCTCGACGAATGGATCCGCGTGCTCGATGCCAAGCTCAACCCGCTCAAGTCGATCAACATCGCCATGGTCGGCAAGTACATGGAGTTGCTGGATGCCTACAAGTCACTGAACGAGGCGCTGATCCACGCCGGCATCCAGTCGCGCATCAAGGTCAACATCGATCATATCGACTCCGAGGACATCGAGCGTCACGGCCCCGAGCGCCTGGCCGGCAAGGATGCCATCCTGGTACCCGGCGGGTTCGGCGAACGCGGCGTCGAGGGCAAGGTCGCCACGGCCCGCTTCGCCCGCGAGAACAATATTCCCTTCCTGGGCATCTGTCTCGGCATGCAGGTCGCCGTCATCGAGTTCGCCCGCCACATGGCCGGCTGGGACGATGCCAACTCCACCGAGTTCACGCGCGACACCCAGCACCCGGTGGTCGGCCTGATCACCGAATGGATCAGCCCGGAAGGCAAGATCGAGCTGCGCGACGAAGCCTCCGACCTCGGCGGGACCATGCGCCTCGGCGGCCAGGTCTGTCGCCTGGCGCCGAATACCCGCGCCCGCGAGGCCTACGGGGATGACGAGATCGTCGAGCGTCACCGTCATCGTTTCGAGGTCAACAACCAGTTCGTCGAGGGCCTGGAAGAGGCCGGCCTGGTGGTCTCGGGCAAGAGTGTCGATGGCTCCCTGGTCGAGATGGTCGAACTCCCCGACCACCCCTGGTATGTGGCCTGCCAGTTCCATCCGGAGTTCACCTCGACACCGCGCGACGGCCATCCGCTGTTCACCGGCTTCGTCAAGGCGGCACTGGAGCACAGGGCACTGCGCATGCGCGCTCATTCCACGCATCAGGAGTAAGGCCGATGACCGATCCCGAACGCCTCATTGAATTTGCCGGCCTTCGGGTCGGCAACGCCCTGCCGCTGACCCTGTTCGGCGGCATGAACGTGCTGGAATCCCGCGACATGGCCATCGAGGTCGCCGACGCCTATGTCCAGGCCACCGCGAAACTCGGCATGCCCTATGTCTTCAAGGCCAGCTACGACAAGGCCAACCGCAGCTCCATCCACTCCTACCGCGGCCCGGGCCTGGAAAAGGGGATGGAGATGCTCGCCGAGGTCAAGTCGCGTTTCGGGGTTCCGGTGATCACCGATGTGCACGAGCCCTGGCAGGCGGCCCCGGTGGCCGAGGTCGCCGATGTCATCCAGCTGCCGGCCTTTCTCGCCCGCCAGACCGACCTGGTCGTGGCCATGGCCGAGACCGGTGCGGTGATCAACATCAAGAAGCCGCAGTTTCTCGCCCCGCACGAAATGCGCCACATCCTGCGCAAGTGCGAGGAAGCCGGCAACGACCGCCTGATCCTATGCGAACGGGGTTCAAGCTTCGGCTACAACAACCTGGTGGTCGACATGCTTGGCTTCGGCGACATGAAGCAGACCGGCTACCCGCTGCTGTTCGATGTCACCCATGCCCTTCAGCGTCCCGGTGGGCGGGCCGACAGCGCCGACGGGCGCCGTGCCCAGGTCGCCGAGCTGGCACGCGCCGGCGTGGCAGTGGGGCTGGCGGGGCTCTTCCTCGAGGCCCACCCCGATCCCGCCAATGCCAAGTGCGATGGGCCTTGTGCCCTGCCGTTGAACCAGCTCGCGCCCTTCCTGACGCAGCTCAAGGCGCTGGATGACCTGGTGAAGGGATTTGACCCGCTGCGCATAGACTGATTTCTTCAACGCTGACCGACTCGAAAAGGATGACAGGACTCATGACCAAGATCGTCGATATTCGCGCCCTCGAGGTGCTTGATTCACGTGGCAACCCGACCGTGCATGCCGAGGTGCGTCTGGACACCGGTGCCTGCGGCGATGCCTGTGCGCCCAGCGGGGCCTCCACCGGCTCGCGCGAAGCCCTTGAGCTGCGTGATGGTGACAAGACTCGCTATCTTGGCAAGGGCGTCTCCAGGGCCGTGGACGCGGTCAATGGCCCGATCCGCGAGCGCCTGACCGGCATGGACGCCACGGACCAGCGTGCCCTTGACAACGCCATGCTCGAGCTCGACGGCACCGACAACAAGGGCAACCTGGGCGCCAATGCCATCCTGGCGGTCTCGCTGGCCGCTGCCCGTGCCGCCGCCAGTGCCCGCGACATGCCGCTCTATGCGCATATCGCCGAGCTCTATGGTCAGCCGGCGCAGTACCTGATGCCGGTGCCGATGATGAACATCCTCAACGGCGGCGAGCATGCCGACAACAATGTCGATATTCAGGAGTTCATGATTCAGCCGGTGGGCGCCGGGAGCTTCCGCGAAGCGTTGCGCATGGGCGCCGAGGTATTTCATGCCCTGAAGAAGGTGCTGGCCGGGCGGGGTCTGGCCACCGCCGTGGGCGACGAGGGCGGCTTCGCCCCGAACCTGGATTCCAATGCCGAGGCGCTGGCGGTGATCAAGCAGGCCGTGGCGGATGCCGGCTACGAACTGGGGCGCGATATCACCCTGGCCCTGGACTGCGCTTCGAGCGAATTCTATCGCGATGGTCAGTACACCCTGTCCGGTGAAGGCAAGTCCTATGATGCCGCCGGCTTCGTCGACTACCTGGCCGAGCTCTGCGACCAGTACCCGATCCTGTCCGTCGAGGATGGCATGGACGAGTCCGACTGGGACGGCTGGAAGGCGCTCACCGACAAGCTGGGTGACAGGGTGCAGCTGGTCGGGGACGACCTCTTCGTGACCAACACGCGGATCCTCAAGCGCGGTGTCGAGGAGCACATCGGCAATTCCATCCTGATCAAGTTCAACCAGATCGGCTCGCTGTCCGAGACCCTGGACGCCATCCGCATGGCTCAGGATGCCGGCTTTACTGCCGTGATCTCGCATCGCAGCGGCGAGACCGAGGACACCACCATTGCCGACCTGGCGGTTGGCACCAGTGCCGGCCAGATCAAGACAGGCTCGCTGTGTCGCAGTGACCGCGTCGCCAAGTACAATCGCCTGCTGGTCATCGAGCGCGATCTCGAGTCGCGCGCCCAGTATCCCGGGCGCCGTGCGATCAAGGGGCAGTGAGGCGGTTTCGCCGCCTTCCGCGCTTTGCCATGTAAGAGATATCCTACGCATGGCCGAAGAGATCTGATACAAAACTCCTCGGAAGACCGCTGCCTCGGGCAGTGGTCTTTTTTTATCCATTTGATTCTCGGGAATTTTTTCTGAGAGATCGAGCCTGATGGTATCCGTTTCCGGCCGAGCCGCCGGCTTGTTAAGCCATCCAGACATGCCACAATGTACTCGGGACAAGGGAGAGCGGAGCTCTTCCGGCAGGATGCTACGGGATGCATCTCGAGTGCGCACGGTGTGACAGGAGGTCGCCTCCGTGCAGGGACAGCACTCACAGGAAGTGGGCGAATGGATTCGCTCGAGGACTTTGCTAGGAGCGGGCGGCCTGCGGGCCGCCTTTTTTATGTCTGGCCACCGGGCATGCAGGGCCGGAAACAGGAGCGCCGAATGTCGCGAGACATCCGGCGCTCCTGTGTATCGGGGCCCTGGTCGGCCAGGCGTTCAACGTTCCAGGTGTTCCAGCTTGCCGGGCTGACCGTCCCACTGTTCGGCGTCCTCCGGGGGATCCTGCTTCTCGGTGATGTTCGGCCAGGTCTCGGAGAGTTCGGCGTTGATCTCGATGAACTGCTCCTGACCCTCGGGCAGCTCGTCCTCCGAATAGATGGCCTCGGCGGGGCACTCCGGTTCGCACAGGGCGCAGTCGATGCACTCGTCGGGTTGGATCACCAGAAAGTTGGGTCCTTCGTAGAAGCAGTCCACCGGGCAGACCTCGACACAGTCGGTGTACTTGCACTTGATGCAGTTTTCGGTGACGACGAATGTCATGTCTGTCTCCCTTCCTCGGGCCGAGGTATTGTCGCGGCCAGTCGGTCACTTGTGATGAAGTTTGGTTATAAAAAAGAGCGATTTTATAATATGTTGGTGCTTTGGGCCCATTTTAGTCGCGGCGCGGCGCCGATCGCAAGACGACTAGAGCCTTTCCTTCCAGTGATACAGCCACTCCAGCGCCTCGCGCGGTGTCATGTTGTCGATGCCCAGGTTGCTCAGGCTTTCGACCACCGGGTGGGGAGCGCTGGCGAAGAGGTCGGCCTGCTGAGGCGCCTGGCGCGTCGCGCTGCCTTCCGGCAGTGACGGACCGCGCTGTCCCTGGTCGATCTCCTGCTGCTCGAGCAGCGCCAGCTTGTCGCGCGCGCGGGCGATGACGTCCTGGGGCACGCCCGCCAGCTGGGCGACCTGCAGGCCATAACTCTGACTGGCCGGCCCGTCTTCCACGCGATGCATGAAGACGATGCCGTCCTGGTGCTCGGTGGCGGTCAGGTGAACGTTGGCCACGCCCTCGACCTGTTCGGCCAGTGCCGTCATCTCGAAGTAGTGGGTGGCAAAGAGCGTGAAGGCCCGGCTGCGGGTCAGCTGTTCGGCACTGGCCCAGGCCAGCGACAGGCCGTCGAAGGTGCTGGTGCCACGCCCAATCTCGTCCATCAGCACCAGGCTGTGGTCGGTGGCATTGTGCAGGATGTTGGCGGTCTCGGTCATCTCGACCATGAAGGTCGAGCGCCCTCCGGCCAGGTCATCCGAGGAGCCGATGCGAGTGAAGATGCGGTCCACCGGCCCGACCGAGGCGGCATCGGCGGGCACGAAGCTGCCGGTATGCGCGAGCAGGGTGATCAGCGCCGCCTGACGCATGTAGGTGGACTTGCCGCCCATGTTGGGGCCGGTGATCACCAGCATGCGCCGCTCGTCGTCCATGCGCAGGTCGTTGGGCACGAAGGGCGCGTCGCTGACCTGTTCGACCACCGGATGCCGGCCGCCCCGGATGTCCAGCCCGGGGGCTTCGGCCAGCTCGGGCTGCACGAAGTCGAGGGCTCGGGCGCGCTCGGCCAGGGTGGCCAGCACGTCGAGGGCGGCGAGCGCCTGGCCGGTGGCCTGCAGTGTCGCCAGCTCGGCGTTGAGGTCGTCCAGCAGGCTGTCATACAGCAGCTTCTCGCGTGCCAGGGCGCGGGACTTGGCGGACAGGGCCTTGTCCTCGAACTCCTTGAGCTCGGGGATGATGAAGCGCTCGGCGTTCTTGAGTGTCTGGCGGCGGATGTAGTCCACCGGCGCGTCCTGGGCCTGGGCGCGGGGGATCTCGATGAAGTAGCCGTGCACCCGGTTGTAGCCGACCTTGAGGCCGGGCAGGCCGGTGCGCTCACGCTCGCGGGTTTCGAGCTCGACCAGGTAGTCGCCGGCATGTTCGGCCAGTCCACGATGCTCGTCGAGCTCGGCGTCGAAGCCTTCGGCGATGACGCCGCCGTCGCGGATGACCACCGGCGGGTTGTCGACCAGGGCGCGACTCAGGGTATCGGCCAGCGTCGGGTAGGGGTGAATACGGTGCTTGAGGTCGTCGAGCGCGGTGCCCGCGTCGAAGCGCGCGAGCCCGGCCTCGAGCTCGGGCAGGGCGTTCAGGGCATCGCGCAGCCGGGCCAGGTCGCGTGGGCGCGCACTGTAGAGGGCCACCCGGGCCAGGATGCGCTCCACGTCGCCGATGGCCTTGAGGGCGGCACGCGGGGCCTCATGGGCATCGCCATCCAGCAGTGCGGCAACGGCCGCCTGGCGCCCGGCGACCTGGGCACGATCGCGCAGCGGGCGGTTCAGCCACCGCTTGAGCAGGCGCGAGCCCATGGCGGTGGTGGTGGTATCGAGCACGCTGGCCAGGGTGTTGTCGTGGCCGCCGCCGAGATTGACGCCGATTTCCAGGTTGCGGCGACTGGCCGCGTCGATCACCACGGCGTCGTCGCGGTTCTCCACGCCGATGGCGGTGACGTGGGGCAATTGCGACCGCTGCGTATCGCGCGCATAGTCGACCAGCACGCCGGCGGCGGTGATGGCGGCTTCCAGGTGGGCGCAGCCGAAACCCTTGAGGTCCTGAACGGCAAACTGGTCACAGAGGGTGCGGGTGGCGCTTTCCAGGTCGAACAGCCAGTCGTTCTCGCGGCGCAGGCCCTGATGGGTTTCCAGTTCCGGCGGCAGGGCCAGGCTCTCGGCGACCAGCAGCTCCGCCGGGTCGAGACGCGTGATCTCGGCCAGGGCCTCGCTCTCGCTGTCGACCTCGAGCACGCTGAAGCGGCCACTGGAGAGCTCCAGCCAGGCCAGCCCCCAGCGCTCTCCCGCGGCGTTCAGGGCGACCACCAGGTTGTCGCGACGGGCATCCAGCAGGGCCTCGTCATACAGGGTCCCCGGGGTGACGATGCGCACGACCTGGCGTTCCACCGGCCCCTTGGCGGTATTCGGGTCGCCCAGCTGCTCGCAGATGGCCACCGACTCGCCGGCGGCGACCAGTCGAGCCAGGTAACCTTCGGCGCTGTGGTAGGGCACGCCCGCCATGGGAATCGGCTGTCCGGCGGACTGGCCACGCTGGGTCAGGGTGATGTCCAGCAGGGCGGCGGCACGCTTGGCATCGTCATAGAAGAGTTCGTAGAAATCGCCCATACGATAGAAGAGCAGCACGTTCGGGTGTTCGCGCTTGATCTTCAGATACTGGGTCATCATCGGGGTGTGAGAGGTGCTGGCCTTTGACATGGGCTTCCTTGGCTAGCCAGTGGCATGTGGCGATGAATGACAGTGGCGTACGTCATGCATGTCGCGGACAAAGCCAGTATTCTACGCTCAAGGAAGTGTGGCGTCAGGGCCTCGCGCGCTTCGTTGTTGCCCATCACCCTGTCAGCGACCGGAGGAGACATCATGGCGGTGCATGCCGAAAGCTCGGAACCCCTCGATATCGTGAGCCTGGCCGAGCGCCTGGGGGCCCTGTGTCGTCAGCGCCGGGTGGTGCTGAGCACGGCGGAGTCGTGTACCGGCGGGGGTGTCGCCAGTGCCATCACGGCCATTGCCGGCAGTTCCGACTACTTCGAGACGGGTTACGTGACCTATTCGAATGCCGCCAAGATGCGTCTGCTCGGCGTCGACGAGTCGCTGCTGATCACCCACGGCGCGGTCAGTCGAGCGGTGGTCGAGGCCATGGTCGCCGGTGCCTGTGCCGACAGCGGTGCCGACCTGGCGGTGGCCATCAGTGGGGTAGCCGGGCCCGGTGGCGGCAGCCCGGAGAAGCCGGTGGGCACCGTCTGGCTGGCGTGGGGGCATCAGGGGCAGAGCGTGGCGGAATGCCTGCACCTGACCGGAGACCGTGATGCGGTACGCCAGGCCGCGGTACAGGAAGCCCTGGCGGGGCTGGTGCGCTGGTTGTCCGGGGATGAGTGAGTCCCGCTGCGGGGCTGGCCGAGCGCCGCTTTTTTCGCCATAATACTGTTCAATCATACAGTGACAGGGGCGGCCCCGTTCCGCTGTCACCGATATTCTGCTATCGCTTAGGAGGCCTTTCATGGCTCAGGACGAGAACCGTTCCAAGGCGCTGGATGCCGCGCTATCGCAGATCGAGCGCCAGTTCGGCAAGGGAACCGTGATGCGGCTGGGCGACACGCCGCGTGTAGTGATGCCCTCGGTATCCACCGGCTCGCTGGGCCTGGATATCGCACTGGGCATCGGCGGCCTGCCGTATGGCCGTGTCGTCGAGATCTTCGGCCCCGAGTCCTCGGGCAAGACCACCCTGACCCTGTCGGTCATCGCCGAGGCCCAGAAGCAGGGCAAGACCTGCGCCTTCATCGATGCCGAGCATGCGCTGGACCCGAGTTATGCGGAGCGCCTCGGCGTCAACCTGGACGATCTGCTGGTCTCGCAGCCGGATACCGGCGAGCAGGCGCTGGAGATCTGCGACATGCTGGTGCGCTCCGGTGGCGTCGACCTGATCATCATCGACTCGGTGGCCGCGCTGACGCCGCGCGCCGAGATCGAGGGGGAGATGGGCGATTCGCATGTCGGCCTGCAGGCTCGCCTGATGTCCCAGGCATTGCGCAAGGTCACCGGCCACATGAAGAACGCCAACTGCTCGGTGATCTTCGTCAACCAGATCCGCATGAAGATCGGCGTGATGTTCGGCAGCCCCGAGACCACCACGGGCGGCAATGCCCTGAAATTCTACTCCAGCGTGCGCCTGGACATTCGGCGTACCGGCTCGGTGAAGCAGGGCGATGAAGTCACCGGCAACGAGACCCGCGTCAAGGTGGTCAAGAACAAGGTGGCGCCGCCCTTCCGTCAGGCCGAGTTCCAGATTCTGTATGGCAAGGGGATCTACCATGCCGGCGAGGTGGTC
The DNA here is from genome assembly GCF_006540005.1 of Halomonas halmophila. Lineage (GTDB taxonomy): Bacteria > Pseudomonadota > Gammaproteobacteria > Pseudomonadales > Halomonadaceae > Halomonas > Halomonas halmophila. Next base: position 38,771 of record NZ_BJOC01000003.1, read on the forward strand.
GACCTGGGCGTGCAGTGCGGCCTGGTGAGCAAGGCCGGCGCCTGGTACAGCTACCAGGGCAACAAGATCGGTCAGGGCAAGGCCAATGCGGCGCAGTACCTCGAGGACAATCCGGCGGTGATGGAAGAAATCGAGAGCCAGATCCGCGGCCAGTTACTGGCGGCCCCGGAGCCGCGCGACGAAGAGAGTGAAGACGAAGCGCCGGCCGGAGAAGCCGACGAGCGCGAGGATGGTCTGCTCTAGGCCATGCAGGCGACGAGCGACAGCACGCCGCGCGATGATGCCATCCGCTTGCTGGCGCGGCGCGAATATGCCCGGGGCGAGCTGCGGCAACGCCTCTCGGCCAAGGGGCATGCGCCGGACGAAGTGGAGTCCTGCCTGCACGAGCTGGAGCAGCAGGGGCTTCAATCGGACCGGCGCTTTGCCGAGAGCTTCCTGCGTTCACGCGTGGCTCGCGGGCAGGGCCCCGTCAAGCTGCGCGCCGAGCTCGGGCAGCGCGGCATCGATGACGCCATCATGCGCGAGGCCTTCGAGGCAGTGGCCGACGAGGTCGACTGGTTCGAGCTCGCGGCGCAGGTGTTGGCGCGACGCTTTGCGGGCCCCGGCGACTCCCCGCGTGACAGAGCGCGGCGGGAGCGCTTCCTGGCCGGTCGCGGTTTTGATTTCGATCAGCTCAGGCACGCCATGACGCACGCCTGGGACGACATCTGACCCTGACCGGCCATTCCCACCCTGTCGTTGACGGATGACTGCGCTATAATGGCCGCCTTTGCCACGAAAGCAAGGTCGTCATGCCGCAAGGTGCCGGGCCAGGAGCCGGCGCATCCCGGAGCCTTCCCGCGGGCCGGATGCCGCCCGGACCGACACCTCTCTGCATCGTTATAAAGCAGCACAACAACGGGCATGTTCATCTGGCTTTCCAGTGCCCCGGGCAGCATGCCCGGCGGGCCACCATGCTTATTGTCACGGATATTCCATGAAAAGTGCAGACATCAGACAGGCCTTTCTGAGCTACTTCGCGGAGCGTGGGCATACCATCGTCCCGACGAGCTCCCTAGTGCCGGACAACGACCCGACCCTGCTGTTCACCAATGCCGGCATGGTGCCGTTCAAGGACGTCTTCCTGGGCCGCGACCCGCGTCCCTATGTGCGCGCGACATCGGCGCAGCGTTGCGTGCGTGCCGGCGGCAAGCACAATGACCTGGACAACGTCGGCTACACCGCGCGCCACCACACCTTTTTCGAGATGCTGGGCAACTTCAGCTTCGGCGATTATTTCAAGCGTGATGCCATCCAGTTCGCCTGGAGCTTTCTGACCGAAGTGCTGGGGCTGCCGCGCGAGAAACTGTGGGTCACGGTGCACGTCAGCGATGAAGAAGCCGAGCGCATCTGGAAGGATGAAGTCGGCATCGACCCCGAGCGCTTCTCGCGACTCGAGGACGACAACTTCTGGCAGATGGGCGATACGGGCCCCTGCGGGCCGAGCTCCGAGGTCTTCTTCGATCACGGCTCCGAGGTCTGGGGTGGCCCGCCCGGCAGTCCGGAAGAGGACGGGGATCGCTACATCGAGATCTGGAACCTGGTGTTCATGCAGTTCGATCGCGACGCCGGCGGCAACATGAACCCGCTGCCCAAGCCGTCCATCGATACCGGCATGGGGCTGGAGCGCATCGCGGCGGTCATGCAAGGCGTGCACTCCAACTACGAGATCGATCTCTTCCAGAATCTGCTGCAGGCCGCCGCCGGGGCCACCGGGCATGACGACATCATGGCGCCGTCACTCTGCGTGATCGCCGATCATATCCGTTCCTGCTCCTTCCTGATTGCCGATGGCGTCATGCCGTCCAACGAGGGGCGCGGCTATGTGCTGCGGCGGATCATTCGCCGCGCCGTGCGGCATGGCCACAAGCTGGGCGCCCAGGGCAACTTCTTCCACAAGCTGGTGACGGCGCTGGATGCAGAGATGGGCGCGGCCTATCCCGAGCTGCGCGAGGCCCGCGACCAGATCGAGCGTGTCCTGCTCAAGGAGGAAGAACAGTTTGCCCGCACCCTGGAACACGGCATGGGGATGCTGGGAGAGGCGCTGGACGCCCTGGAAGGCGATACGCTGGCCGGCGAGACGGTGTTCAAGCTCTATGACACCTACGGCTTTCCCTACGACCTCACCGCGGATGTCTGCCGCGAGCGAGGAGTGTCGCTGGACGAGGCGGGCTTCGAACGCGCGCTGGAAGCCCAGCGCCAGCGTGCCCGCGCGGCCAGTCAGTTCGGCGTCGACTATGGGGCGGCGCTGGAACTCGACGGCGAGACCGAGTTCACCGGCTATGAGCGCCTCGATGACACGGCCGGCGTGGTCGCCCTGGTCGACGCACAGGGCAATCCCCTGGAGCGTCTCGAGGCCGAGCAGGCCGGTGTCGTGGTGCTCGAGCGCACGCCCTTCTACGGTGAGTCCGGCGGCCAGGTGGGTGACACCGGCTACCTGGAACTCGAGGGCGGGCGTTTCCTGGTCGAGGATACCCAGAAGCAGGGCGGACACCACCTCCACCATGGGCGGCTGCTCGAGGGCGAACTGCGGGTCGGAACAAGCGTGACGCCGCGTGTCGACCCGCAGCTGCGCGCCGCCACGGTGCGCAATCACTCGGCGACTCACCTGCTGCACCAGGCCCTGCGCATGGTGCTCGGCGACCACGTCCAGCAGAAGGGCTCGCTGGTGACGCCGGAACGCCTGCGTTTCGACTTCAGTCACTTCGAACCGCTGACGGCGGAGCAGCTGGCCGAGGTCGAGCGCCTGATCAATGACCAGGTACTGGCCAATGCGCCCACCCGTATCGAGCAGATGACCCTCGACGAGGCCAAGGACAAGGGAGCGGCGGCGCTGTTCGAGGCCAAGTACGCCGACAGCGTGCGTGTCCTGACCATCGGCGCCGACGACTTCTCCATCGAGCTGTGTGGCGGCACGCACGTGGCGCGCAGCGGCGACATCGGCTGCTGCCACATCGTCGCCGAAGTCGGTATTGCCAGTGGCGTACGTCGCATCGAGGCCATCACCGGGGAGGCGGCGCTGGCCTACTTCCGTGAGCAGGAGGCACGCCTGGCCCGGATCGGCGAACGCCTCAAGGCCAAGCCGGAACAGGTCGAGGAGCGCGTGACCTCGCTGGTCGACAGCAACCGCCAGCTCGAAAAGGAGCTCGAGCGCCTCAAGGCCAAGGTGGCCAGCGCGGCCGGCAGTGACATGCTCGCCGAAGCCCGCGATATCCAGGGCGTGAAGGTGTTGGCCAAGCGCCTCGAGGGAGTGTCCGGCAAGGAATTGCGCGGCCTGCTCGATCAGGTGAAGAACAAGCTGGGATCGGCCGTGGTGGTTCTCGGCGTCGGTGACGAGGCCTCCGGCAAGGTCAGCCTGATCGCCGGTGTCACCGCGGACCTGACCGGCCAGCTGCAGGCCGGCGAACTGGTCAACCATGTGGCCTCCCAGGTGGGCGGCAAGGGCGGTGGGCGCCCCGACATGGCACAGGCGGGCGGCAGCGATGTACCGGCACTGCCGGGCGCGCTGGACAGCGTCCCGGACTGGGTCGACTCCAAGCTCCAGTGACGCTCCCCGGGGCCGAAGGCGCAATACCTTCGGCCCCGGCTTTATCCGGAGCGTCCGCTTTCATTCGAACGTTAACCCGCAGATGAGGGGCAACGATAAATGGCACTATACGTACAGAAGTTTGGCGGTACCTCGGTGGGCTCGGTCGAGCGCATCAAGGCCGTGGCCGAGAAGGTCAAGCGATACCGCGATGAAGGACACCAGGTGGTGGTCGTGGTATCGGCGATGAGCGGTGAGACGAATCGCCTGATCGGCCTGGCCAACGACATCAATGACGAACCGACGCCACGCGAGATGGACATGCTGGTCTCCACCGGCGAGCAGGTCACCATCTCGCTGCTGGCCATGGCGCTGCACAGGCTCGGCGTGCCGGCCACCTCCTACACCGGCTCCCAGGTCGGCATCCTGACCGACAGCTCGCACACCAAGGCGCGAATCCAGCGCATCGAGACCGAGGACATGCGTGCCGACCTGAATGATGGTCAGGTGGCCGTGGTGGCCGGTTTCCAGGGCGTCGACGAGGAAGGCAACATCACGACCCTGGGGCGTGGCGGGTCCGACACCACGGGCGTTGCCCTGGCCGCCGCCCTGAATGCCGATGAGTGCCAGATCTACACCGATGTCGATGGCGTCTATACCACGGACCCGCGGGTCTGCTCCCGGGCCCGGCGCCTGGACGCCATCACCGTGGAGGAAATGCTCGAGCTGGCCAGCCTGGGCTCCAAGGTCCTGCAGATTCGCGCCGTCGAATTTGCCGGCAAATACAATGTCCCGCTGCGTGTGCTGTCCAGCTTCGAAGAGGGCCCGGGCACGCTGATCGTCGCTGACTCCGATAAAGACGAGGATTCCATGGAAGAACCGCTGATCTCCGGTATTGCCTTTACCGCCAATGAAGCCAAGCTGACCCTGCTCAATACGCCGGACGTGCCGGGCGTGGCGTCGAAGATTCTGGGGCCGATTGCCGATGCCAACATCGAAATCGACATGATCGTGCAGAACGTTGCCCCATCGGGTGGCTATACCGACTTCACTTTCACGGTCGCCAAGGGCGATTACAAGCAGACACTCGGCATCCTCAAGGACCAGGTGCTGCCGTCGCTGGGTGAAGGGGAGATCAAGGCCGACGACAATATCGCCAAGGTCTCGCTGGTCGGGGTCGGGATGCGCTCCCATGCCGGCGTGGCGTCCAAGATGTTCCGTGTGCTGTCGGCGGAGAACATCAATATCCGTATGGTGTCCACGTCCGAGATCAAGATCTCGGTGGTCATCGACGAGAAGCACATGGAGCTGGCGGTGCGTGCGCTGCACGAGGCGTTCGGGCTCGACAAGGCCGACATCGAGCAAGAATAATACGCCAGATTCCGGCGACAACTTCTACGCTGGTAATCAGGCATCCGGGCACGGCCATCTGTGCACCTACGTGCGTACTGCCTCATGTCCCGGCAGTACGCTTGGCTCGAGGGCGACGACGTGCCATGGTCTAGATGCTATGGTGCTAGTCGTGTCGTTCTCGGCCGATGAATGCATCCCATAGCTGCAAGCCAAAAGTCTGAAAAGGAGATCAGTCATGCTCATCCTGACCCGCCGTGTGGGCGAAACCCTGATGGTGGGTGACGAGATTACCGTCACCGTTCTCGGGGTCAAAGGAAACCAGGTCCGCATCGGCGTGAATGCGCCCAAGGATGTCGCCGTGCATCGTGAAGAGATCTATCAGCGCATTCAGCGCGAGAAGACCGACGACGAGCCCGATGACGAGACCCCTTGAGCCGTATTCCGATAGCGCTTGATGCCGGATTTCAACGAGAAAAATCCACCGAGCACTGGACAAGGCGCTATGTGATCGGTAGTATGCGCACCGTGCCGATGAGGGAGAGGTGGCCGAGTGGCTGAAGGCGCTCCCCTGCTAAGGGAGTAAGGGGTTAATAGCCCCTTCGAGGGTTCGAATCCCTCCCTCTCCGCCACACTTGGCACACTGAAGGTAAGCGCCCGTAGCTCAGCTGGATAGAGTACCTGACTACGAATCAGGCGGTCGGAGGTTCGAATCCTCCCGGGCGCGCCACTTGCGAGATGAGTCCTGCTTGTCCCGTCTGTTGAATCCCCTTCTTGCACGCCGACCATCACTCGAGCCGTGTGATGCCTCGTGCCCCAGCGCCCGTAGCTCAGCTGGATAGAGTACCTGACTACGAATCAGGTGGTCGGAGGTTCGAATCCTCCCGGGCGCGCCAGATATTGACCCGTCCTCTTCGCGAGGGCGGGTCTTCCTTTTTGGCAAGCTTGCCATTGGCGGAATCCGCGCGATCATTGCCCGGATTCCGCGATCGTTGAAGCGCCACTGCCTCGCCAGTCCCTGTCATCGGGGGTGTCGAGCGGTGAGCGCTTCTTTTTTTGTGGGCGTTTGGCGTCCGGGGTCCGGCGGTCAGGCCGTGGATGCCAGCCGGGTGGCGCCCCGCGAATCACGCAGTCCTGCCAGGAAGTCCTCCAGCTCAGTGACCCGACGCAAGGCCTGGAAACAGGTCGCGGCCTCGGCATCATGGGCGCGCATGTGGTTCATCCACTGCTTTAGTCGAGCGACCACCACCCGCGCGGAAAGTGTGCTACGCTGCAATGCAGCATAGGCGAGCAGGGTATCAGCCTTGCGCGACCAGGGGGTGGCCGGCAGCCGTTCGCCGGTGCGTTGCCAATGGCGGATCCGCGCTGCCAGGTCGGGATCGGCGAGGGCGCTGCGTCCCAGCATGACATCGCGGCACCCCGAGAGGGTGCGGGCCTTCCAGTAATCCTCGAGGCTCCAGATATCACCGTTGGCCACGACCGGAATGCTCAGGCGCTCGCGCATGCGGCCGATCCATTCCCAGTGTGCCGGGGGACGATAACCCTCGTTGCGGGTTCGGGCATGGACCACTAGCTGTTGCGCCCCGCCATCCTCGGCGGCATGGGCGCACTCCAGTGCCCGGCGCCGGTCGGCGAAGCCGAGCCGGACCTTGGCGGTTACCGGGATGGTGTCGCCCACGGCGTCATGAACGGCGGTGACGGCGGCGCGAAGACGCTCCGGGTCGCGCAGCATGGAGGCGCCCCCGTCGTGCCGGTTGACCAGTTTGGCGGGGCAGCCGAAATTGAGGTCGAGGCTGGTCGTGCCCAGGGCCAACGCCTGGCGCGCATTGGCGGCCAGCGCGGCGGGGTCCGAGCCCAGCAGCTGCAGATGCACGGGTGCGCCGCCGGGCGTGAGCGGCCTGCCATCGGCCAGCTCAGGGCAGTGGCGCAGGAAGACGCGCGGCGGCAGGCGGGTGTCCACCACGCGCACGAATTCGGTCACGGTCCAGTCAATGCCGGGCGAGCGGGTGAGGAGGTCGCGAGTCGCGGCATCGATGACCCCTTCCATGGGGGCTAGGCCGATACGACCCTGATGTTGTAAATTAACTACGTCAATGTGTGGCATGACGTCATTGTAATGCATAACGAAGCGGGCAGGTCACCCGGCCCCGAGATACACGCGCCCGTCGGCCCGGCGGCTGTCGGGCGCGGCAGGAGAAGATCGCATGCAGGATACACAGTTGTTGAACGAGGGCCTGGCCCTGATGGGGCTCGGCATGGGTTTCGTGTTCGTCTTCCTGACGGTTCTGGTCATCACGACCACCCTGATGTCGCGGGTGATCGGCCGTTACTTTCCCGAGCCGGCGCCGCCCGGGCCGCCATCGGTAGCCGGGCGTTCGACACCGACACGCGATGAGGACGTCATGGCTGCCATCAGTGTCGCCGTGCATCGGCACCGCCAGCGCCATCGGCGCTGAATGGGCGGCCGCGGGATCCGCTCTCGTCTAGTTATATAACAAGATATTCAGGTTACAACGATAAGGAAACCTCTCATGACGGAGAATGCCAACCCTCTCGGGATCACGGATGTGGTGCTGCGTGATGCGCATCAGTCGCTGTTTGCCACGCGCCTGCGTCTGGACGATATGCTGCCGATTGCCGAAAAGCTCGATCGGATCGGCTTCTGGTCACTGGAGTCCTGGGGCGGCGCGACCTTCGATGCCTGCATTCGCTATCTCGGTGAAGACCCCTGGGAGCGCATTCGGGCATTGAAGGAGGCCATGCCCAATACACGCCAGCAGATGCTGCTGCGCGGGCAGAACCTGCTGGGCTACCGTCACTATGCCGATGATGTGGTCGATCGCTTCGTCGAGCGCGCCAGGACCAACGGGGTCGATGTGTTTCGCGTCTTCGACGCCATGAATGACCCGCGCAATCTGGAGCGGGCGCTGCGTGCCGTGCGTGCCAATGACGGCCATGCCCAGGGCACCATTTCCTACACGGTGAGCCCGGTGCACACCATGGAGAGCTGGGTCGAGCTGGCCGGCACCATTGCCGACATGGGCGCCGACTCGCTGGCCATCAAGGACATGGCGGGCCTGTTGACGCCCTATGATGCCCATGAGCTGGTTTCGCGCCTCAAGCAGACGCTGGACATCCCCGTGCATCTGCACTGCCATGCCACCACCGGGATGTCCACGGCCACGGCGCTCAAGGCGGTAGAGGCCGGCGTCGACAATGTCGATACCGCCATCTCGTCGATGTCGATGACCTATGGTCACAGCCCCACCGAATCGCTGGTGGCCATGCTCAAGGGCACGCAGCGGGATACCGGCCTGGATCTCGAGGCGCTCGAGGACATCGCCGGCTACTTCCGCGCCGTCCGCAAGAAGTATGCGTCATTCGAGGGCGCCCTCAAGGGCATCGATTCGCGCATCCTGGTGGCTCAGGTGCCGGGCGGCATGCTGACCAACATGGAAGGCCAGCTCAAGGAGCAGGGGGCCGGCGACAAGCTGGACGACGTGCTGGCGGAGATTCCGCGGGTGCGCGAGGACCTCGGTTACATCCCGCTGGTTACCCCGACATCGCAGATCGTCGGGACCCAGGCGGTGATGAACGTGATGATGGGCGAGCGTTACAAGTCCATCTCCAAGGAGGTCCAGGCGCTGCTCAAGGGCGAATACGGAGCCGCGCCGGCCGACTACAACAGCCAGCTCCAGGCCCGCGTCCTCGAGGGGGCCGAACCGATCACCGAACGTCCGGCGGATCGCCTGTCGCCGGAGATGGAGCGCCTGTCCAGCGAGCTCGAGGACAAGGCTGAGGCCGATGGCATGCGCCTGGCCGAAGGCCAGTGTCGGGTCGACGATGTCCTCACCTATGCGCTCTTCCCGCAGATCGGCCTGAAGTACCTGGCCAACCGGGATGATCCGGGTGCCTTCGAGCCGGCGCCACAGGCCCCGGAGGAAGCATCGGCGACGGCCGCGCCCGTCACTGCGCCCGCCGGTGAGCCCGGTGCGCCCGAGACCTACACCGTCAAGGTCAATGGCAAGAGCTATGTGGTCGAGGTCGCCGAGGGCGGAGAGATCGACCGGGTCCAGGAGCAGGGCACGGCGCCCCAGGCCGGCGCCGCGCCTGCTGTCACCTCCACGGGCGAGGCCATCGCCGCGCCCCTGGCCGGCAACATCTTCAAGGTCAACGTCAAGCCCGGTGACACTGTGGCCGAGGGCGATGTCGTGATCATCCTCGAGGCCATGAAGATGGAGACCGAGGTACGGGCCGCCAGTGCGGGCATCGTCTCGGAGGTCAGGGTCAGCGAAGGGGATAGCGTGGCCGTCGGCGATACGCTGATCGCCCTCTAGGCGGTCGCACGTGCTCTGCGGAAAGCGCCGTGGCGGGCCTCGGTCCCGCCAGGCATTCTTTCGGCGCCTTCATCAAGGACATGGTAATGACAGATAAACTACTGACCCTGTGGCATGGCTCGGGACTCTACAATCTGGACCTCGGCCAGGCGGTCATGATTCTGGTGGGGCTGGCATTGCTCTACCTGGCCATCAACAAGAAATTCGAGCCGCTGCTGCTGGTGCCGATCGGCTTCGGCGGCATTCTGGCCAATATTCCCGAAGCCGGGCTGGCCCTGTCGGCCGCCGAGCAGGCCGCGCATCAAGCCGGCCCCCAGTTGCTCGAGCGCATGGCGGTGGCGCTGGACGTGTCGCTGGACCCGTCGGCGAGCATCGAGGCCAGCCGGCATCTGGTGAGTGAAACCCTGCATGGCAATACCCCGCCGGATCTGGTACGTGCCGCCAATGACGTGGCGGCCTCCGCCGGCTTTGCCCCGGGCATGCTCTATCAGTTCTACAGCGTGGCCATTGCGTCCGGCGTGGCGCCCCTGGTGATCTTCATGGGGGTGGGGGCGATGACCGACTTCGGTCCGCTGCTGGCCAATCCGCGCACCCTCTTCCTGGGCGCCGCGGCGCAGTTCGGCATCTTCGCCACCCTGCTCGGGGCGGTGGGACTCTCGGCCATGGGAGTGTTCGACTTCTCGCTCAAGCAGGCGGCGGCCATCGGTATCATCGGTGGCGCCGACGGCCCGACCTCGATCTATGTCTCCAGCCTGCTGGCCCCCGAACTGCTGGGCGCCATCGCGGTGGCTTCCTACTCCTACATGGCGCTGGTGCCGCTGATCCAGCCGCCGATCATGCGCGCCCTGACCTCGCAGCGCGAGCGCGAGATCACCATGACCCAGTTGCGCCCGGTCTCCAAGCTGGAAAAGATCGTCTTTCCGCTGGCGCTGCTGGTGCTGGTGGTGCTCTTCCTGCCGGACGCCGCGCCGCTGCTGGGCATGTTCTGTTTCGGCAACCTGATGCGCGAATGCGGGGTGGTCGAGCGCCTCTCGGACACGGCGCAGAATGCCCTGATCAATACCGTGACCATCTTCCTGGGACTCTCGGTGGGATCCAAGTTGATGGCAGACCGCTTCCTGGCCGTGGAAACCCTGGGGATCCTGGGACTCGGCATGGTCGCCTTCGCCATCGGTACCGCCTGCGGCATCCTCATGGCCAAGCTGCTCAACGGTGTCAGCAAGCAGGCGATCAATCCGCTGATCGGTTCCGCCGGTGTTTCGGCCGTGCCCATGGCCGCCCGGGTCTCCAACAAGATGGGGCTCGAGTCCAATCCGCACAACTTCCTGCTGATGCACGCCATGGGGCCCAATGTGGCGGGTGTCATCGGCTCGGCGGTGGCGGCCGGGGTAATGATCAAGTATCTCGGCTGAACGGCACTGCCTGCTCGACGCTGAACCCCTTCCGCGGCGCCCGAGTGGCGCCGCGCCATCGTTCTGTCATCTTTCGCTCCTAGTCTGTGGTCATCGGCGCGCGGGCGCCCGGCTGGAGCGAGTCTCGAATGATCGATATCGAACAATCCCTGCTGAGCAAGTCCTCCCGAGTGGCGGCCTGGCCCGCCTGGATGCGCCGGCCACTGGTGGCCGGGTTGCGACGGCTGGTGCATGAGCGCGAGGTCAACGACTTCCTGTCGCGCCATGGCGAGCTGGGCTGGCTGGAGTTCATCGACCAGGTCTTCGATCATTTCCGCTTCGGCTACACCCTGTCGTCCCGGCAGCGCGACAATATTCCCGCGACCGGCCGGGTGGTCATCGTAGCCAATCATCCCCTCGGGGCCCTGGATGGTCTGGCACTGATCCGGATGGTCGCCGAGCTGCGTCCCGATGTCTGCATTCTGGCCAATGATCTGCTGTGCCAGATCGGTCCCTTGAGCGACGTGATCCTGCCGGTGGACAACCTGTCGCGCAAGGGCTATCGGCGCAGCCTGGGGCGCATGGTCGAGGCCCTGGAAGATGACCGTGCGGTGATCGTCTTCCCGGCCGGCGAGGTATCCCGAGCTGGCCCTGCCGGCGTGCGCGATGGCAAGTGGCTGTCCGGGTTTCTGCACGCCGCACGGCGTACCAATGCGCCGATCCTGCCGGTGCATATCAACGGCCGCAATTCCTCGTGGTTCTACGGCCTGGCGCATCTCCACAGTCAACTGGGCACCCTGATGCTGCCCAGCGAGATGTTTCGGCAGCGGGATCGCCAGCTGGCACTGCGCGTCGGTGGCCTGATCCCGCTGGCACGCTTCGACCGCGAGGATCTGACCACCGCCGTCAAGATGAAGCTGCTGCGCAAGCATGTGTATCGCCTGGGGCGGGGGCGCAAGGGCGTCTTCGTCAGCGAGACCGGCATCGCGCGCCCCGAAAGTCGTCAGCGTCTGCGCGAGGAACTGCGCGAAGCCAGGCGCCTGGGGGTCACTCAGGACGGCAAGCGGATCCTGTTATTCGACAGCCACCCCGACTCGGCGGTAATGCGCGAGCTCGGCCGGCTGCGGGAGATCACCTTCCGGCGCGTGGGGGAGGGCTCCGGCAGCAAGCGTGACCTGGATGATTTCGACCATTACTATCGCCACCTGATCCTGTGGGATGACCAGGATCTGGAAATCGCCGGCGCCTATCGCCTGGGAGAGGTCGGCGCGATTCTCGATCGCCACGGCGTGGCCGGCCTCTACACTTCCACGATCTTCCAGCTCGATCAGGCCCCCTGGGAGCGGTGGCGCCATGGCGTCGAGCTGGGGCGCAGCTTTGTCCAGCCGCGCTACTGGGGACGGCGCAGCCTGGAATACCTGTGGGTCGGACTGGGGGCCTATCTGCGCGAGCATCCCGAGGTGCGCTGGCTGTTCGGGCCGGTCACCATTCCCAACCTGATGCCGCCCCTGGCGCGCGAGCTGCTGGTGGGCTACTACCAGCACTATCATGGTGATGGCAGCACCGGGATTCGGCCGCGGGCGCCCTATCGACTGTCGCTGGCGGGCGAGCAGGAGGTCGAGCGCCTGCTGAGCGGTGATGATGCCCAGCAGGACTTCCGTCGCCTGCGTCATGCCCTGCAGGCGATGGGGGCCGGTGTGCCGGCGCTGTACAAGCAGTACATCGAGGTCGCCGAACCCGGCGGGGCTCGCTTTCTGGCATTCGGCGTGGATGCCGGCTTTGGGTACTGCACCGATGGCCTGGTGGAAGTGGATGTCACCCGGCTGAAGCCGGAAAAGCGGGCGCGCTACATCGGCCATGCGACACGGGGCGAGGAGCCGGCCGGGCGGCCCCGGGAGCTCCGTGATCCGCCGCTTGCCGTCGAGTGACAGCCGGAGCCGCGGGCTGGGGCGATCAGCTCGGCGTGAGCAGGGTCATGCGGCCCTTCAGCCGAGCATTCAACGGGTCGAGGTCCTGGTCGCTGTCGAGTGGCCAGCCCAGGGTCAGGGTCACGCCATCGGCCTGGTAGTCGACCGCTTCGACGGGAATGTCGTGCTCGCTGCACCAGGTACGGGCAATGGCTTCCCCGGCGAAGTCGACCCTGACGTCGAGCGGGGTACGCTCGACGACCTCGCGGCGCGGCAGGCTTGCCAGAGCGTCGCTCACGGCCTGGGCATAGGCGCGCGCCAGGCCGCCCGTTCCCAGCTTGATGCCGCCGAAGTAGCGGATCACGACGCAGCCGACCCGGCCCAGGTCGGCGCCTTCCAGCACCTGAAACATGGGGCGGCCGGCGGTGCCGCCGGGCTCGCCGTCATCGGAGAAGCCGATGGCGTTCTGCTCCCCGGGCGGGCCGGCGATGAAGGCCGAACAATGGTGGCTGGCGTTCGGATGGGCCCGCCTGGCGGCGTCGAGCAGCGCCTCGAAGGTAGCCGTATCCGCGAGGCAGGCGGTCCAGGTGAGGAAGCGGCTGCGTTCTATCTCGAGCTCGGTCTCGCGCCACTCGCCCTCGGCCAGGTCGGGAATCGCGTAGCGCATCAGGCGGCCAGGTCCGGCTGGCGCACCACGCCCATGACCATGCCCAGTACCTGGATATCACTGTTGTGCAGGAAGATGGGCGCCATGGATTCATTGGCCGGCTGCAGGCGAACGCCGGATTTCTCGATATAGAACTTCTTCAGCGTGACCTCCTGATCATTGATCATCACCACCGCGGTTTCGCCGTTCTCGGCACTCTCGCGGCGCTCGATGATAATGACATCGCCATCGAAGATGTTGCAATCGACCATGGAGTTGCCGTTCACTCGCAGTGCATAGGTGTTGCGGCGAACCATGCGCGTGGGGACCTCGATGCTGTCTGCATCCAGGCAGGCTTCGATGGGCATGCCCGCCGATACGCGCCCCAGCAGGGGGATCTCGACCTGCTCCTCAAGGTCGGCGGCGTCCAGCGGTGCCCAGGCCTCGGCAATCGGCAGGTTGGGCTGACGAAACAGGTACTGTGGTGAAGAACTGGGCATGGCGTGACGTCTCCCTGTTGGCAATGACTGTCTATTCATACAGTACTTGGTCAGGATAGCAGGCAATTCGCATCTGGCAAGGGTCATGCCGTTGAAGCGTTGCCGGCCGCGTCGGGGCTCCGTGAGCCCGGCCCGACTGGCGATGCGAACGATTTGCGTGTAACGTGCCGGGCCTGATGCCTGTTGTCCGGAGCCTATCTTGAGCCTGCAGCTGCAAGCCCGAAATCTGGCCTGTGAGCGAGACGGCCGCTGGTTGTTCGGTGCGCTCGATCTGGAGATCCAGGGCGGTGACATCCTGCGTGTCGAGGGCGCCAACGGCAGCGGCAAGACGACACTGTTGAAGCTCCTGTCGGCCCAGTCCCTCGACTATCAGGGCACCCTGCTGTGGCGGGGTGAGCCATTGCGCCGCGTCCGCCGGGACTTCCTGTCGCATCTGCTGTACATCGGTCATGCCTCGGCCCTCAAGCCGGCGCTCAGCGCACTGGAGAACCTGGCCTGGCATGCTGCCCTGGCCGGCCAGCCGTCCAGCGAGGCGGAACGGGTTGCGGCCCTGGCGACGCTGGGGCTGTCGGGCTTCGAGGACCTGCCGGTCGGTCAGTTGTCGGCCGGTCAACAGCGCCGCGTCGCCCTGGCGAGGCTGGTGCTCGTGCGCCGCCGTCTGTGGATGCTCGACGAGCCTTTCACCGCCCTGGACCGGGACGGCATCCAGACGCTGGAAGCGCTGCTGTCATCCCATGTCGGACAGGGCGGGAGTGTGGTGCTGACCACGCATCAGCCGCTGCGGGTCGAGGTGCCGGTGAATCGCTTGCATCTCGGCGAGGAGGGCGTGGATGTCACGACCTGAGCGATACGCCGAGCCCTCGGGGGCGAACAGGCCCCTGATCGCCATGATGCGCCGCGATCTGCTGCTGATGATGCGATCTCCGGGCGCCTGGCTCAATCCGTTGGCCTTTTTCGCCCTGGTGATTACCCTTTTCCCCGTGGGCATCTCGCCGGCGGCGTCGGTGTTGTCGACCCTGGCCCCCGGTCTGCTGTGGGTGGCGGCGCTGCTCGCGACGCTGCTGTCGCTGGAGGGCATGTTCCGGGATGATGCCGAGGATGGCAGCCTCGAACAGTTGTTGCTGGCGCCTCAGCCACTGCCGTTGCTGGTACTCGCCAGGGTCGCGGTACACTGGGTATCGACGGGGTTGCCCCTGGCGCTGATGGCGCCGGTCCTGGGGATCATGCTGGCGTTGCCATCCGGGAGCTACCCGATGCTGATGGCCTCGCTTGCCCTGGGCAGTGCTGCGCTCAGTCTGATCGGTGCCATCGGGGCGGCACTGACCATCGGGGTGGCACGTGGCGGCATCCTGCTCTCGCTGCTGGTACTGCCTCTTTACGTGCCGGTGCTGATCTTCGGCAGCGGGGCGGTTCAGGCGGCCATCGGTGGCACGCCCGTGGCACCACACCTGGCGCTGCTGGGTGCCTTGCTGGCGCTGGCGCTGGCGCTGGCACCCTGGGCCACGGCGGCGGCGCTGCGTATCAGTCTCAACGCTTGAGGTAACGTCGCATTGATGTGGGCCTTTCTTCACAAGCTGGCTTCCCCGCAGGGCTTCTATGCCTTGAGTGCAAGGCTGTCGCCCTGGTGCTGGGGGCTGGCGGCGTGCCTGATCGGGGGCGGCATGATCTGGGGGCTGGGCTTCGCCCCGGCCGACTATCAACAGGGCAACAGCTTCCGCATCATCTATGTGCATGTGCCCGCGGCCCTGCTGGCGCAGTCGATCTATGTGGCCATGGCCTTGGCCGGGCTGGTGTTTCTTGTGTGGCGGGTCAAGCTGGCCGACATGGCCGCCACGGCGATGGCTCCGCTGGGCGCCGGCATGACCTTTCTGGCGCTGTTCTCTGGTGCCGTCTGGGGCGTGCCGACCTGGGGTACCTGGTGGCAGTGGGATGCCCGCCTGACCTCGATGCTCATCCTGCTATTCCTGTATATCGGCGTCCTGGCGCTGCGCGGGGCGCTCGGTACCCGCCAGAGCGCGGCACGGGCAGCGTCGGTGCTTACCCTGGTGGGGGTGATCAACATTCCGATCATCAAGTACTCGGTGGAGTGGTGGTATACCCTGCATCAACCGGCGACCTTCTCCGTGACCTCGCGTCCCGCCATGCCCGCCGAGATGTGGCTGCCGCTGCTGGTCATGGTGCTGGGGTTCTACTGTCTGTTCCTGGCCGTGACCCTGACGCGAACCCGCCACGAGATCCTGCGTCGCGAAGCGTCCCGGCGCTGGGTCCAGGCGCTGACCGGGGAGGGGCCCTGATGGCTTTCGATTCCTGGCATGCCTTTCTGGCCATGGGCGGCCATGCCGCTTATGTCTGGTCTGCCTATGGTGTCACGCTGCTGCTGCTGGCGGGCGTCGGCCTGCATGTGCGCCTGGAACGCCGGCAGCTGTGGCGCAGGCTGCAACGCCAGGCGCGACGCGAGCAGCGTCCGGTGCGCCGGGCGCAGGAAGGGAGGTCGCCATGAGGGCGCGCCGCAGGCAACGCTTGCTGATCATCCTGGCGATGCTGGCCCTGGCTGCGATTGCCGCCGGGCTGATGTTGTATGCGCTGCGCAGCAACATCAACCTTTTCTTCAGCCCGGTACAGGTAGTGGCCGGTGAGGCACCGCTGGGCCGGCCAATACGTGCCGGCGGCCTGGTCGCCGAGGGGTCGGTCGAGCGTGACCCGCAAAGTCTGGATATACGCTTCTCGGTCACCGACCATGTGGAATCCATCGAGGTTCGCTACAGCGGCATCCTGCCCGACCTGTTCCGCGAGGGGCAGGGGGTGGTCGTGCTCGGCGAGCTGCAACCGGGAGGCTGGGTACGTGCCGAGGAGGTACTGGCCCGCCACGATGAAAACTACATGCCGCCGGAAGTGGCCGAGGCGCTGAAGGAAGCCGGCCATGCGCCGGAAGACTATCGCGACAAGGCTGCCGAGGTGGGCCAGCGACTGGACAGCCGGCAGCGTGCCGACCAGGAGTAGAACGGAGTCGCCATGCTGATCGAGATGATCCCGGAAGTCGGCCTTTTCGCCCTGATCATTGCCCTGCTGATGGCCGTGATCCAGGGCACGGTACCGCTGGTCGGCGCCGCCACGCGACACCCGCTGTGGATGGCCTATGCGCGGCCCATGGCCAGCGGGCAATTCGCCTTCGTGCTGCTGGCCTACGCCTGCCTGACCGCCAGCTATATGCTGGATGACTTCAGTGTGGCCACGGTTGCCAACAACTCGAACTCGATGCTGCCCTGGTACTACAAGTTCAGCGCGGTATGGGGCAATCACGAAGGTTCCATGCTGCTGTGGAGCCTGATTCTGGCCGGCTGGACCTTCGCCGTAGGCCATGCTTCCCGGGCACTGCCCCATGACATTCTGGCGCGGGTGCTGGGGGTGATGGGCCTGGTCAGCAGTGGTTTCCTGGCCTTCGTGCTGTTGACGTCCAACCCCTTCGCGCGGCTACTGCCGGACGTGCCCGCTGACGGCTCGGACCTGAATCCGCTGCTGCAGGACGTCGGCCTGATCATTCATCCGCCGATGCTCTACATGGGCTATGTGGGATTCTCGGTGGTCTTCGCCTTTGCCATTGCCGCCCTGCTGAGCGGGCGACTGGACGCCGCCTGGACACGCTGGGTGCGCCCCTGGACCAATATTGCCTGGGCCTTTCTGACCCTGGGGATCGCCCTGGGCAGCTGGTGGGCCTACTACGAGCTGGGCTGGGGTGGCTGGTGGTTCTGGGACCCGGTGGAGAATGCGTCGCTGCTGCCCTGGCTGGCCGGTACGGCGCTGATTCACTCGCTGGCGGTGACCGAGAAGCGCGGCGCCTTCAAGAGCTGGACGCTGCTGCTGGCCATCTCGACCTTCTCGCTCTCGCTGCTGGGCACCTTCCTGGTCCGTTCCGGCGTGCTGACGTCGGTGCATGCCTTCGCCAATGACCCGTCGCGAGGGGTCTTCATCCTGATGCTGCTGGGCCTGACCGTGGGCGCCTCGCTGTTGCTGTTTGCCCTGCGGGCGCCGCGGGTCGGGCAGCGAGTGGGGTTCACCGGGTTGTCCCGGGATACCCTGCTGCTGGTCAACAACCTGCTGCTGGTGATCATGACGGTCAGCGTGCTGCTGGGCACCATCTATCCGCTGCTGCTCGATGCCCTGGGGCTCGGCAAGATCAGTGTCGGCGCACCCTATTTCAACAGCCTCTTCGTGCCGCTGACGGTGCTGCTTTGCCTCTTCATGGGGCTCGGCCCGGTGTCACAGTGGAAGCGCACGCCGGCGCGGGCGTTGTGGCGTCACTGCTGGCCGTCTGCCGTCCTGGCCGTGGTCATCGCCGCCCTGGTGCCGCTGATCTATCGCGGGGCCTGGAATCCGCGTGTCTCGCTGGGGCTGGCGGCTGCCCTGTGGATCCTGTTGCCGATGCTGAAAGGGCTCGTCGTGCGCATCCGGCAGGGGACGTCGTGGCGTGCCGGCCTGCGCCGCCTGTCGCTGGCCTACTGGGGCATGCTGGTGGCCCATCTGGGCGTGGCGGTGACCATCATCGGTGTCAGTGTGGTGGCCAATTACTCCATCGAACGCAATGTCCGCATGGCCGAGGGCGACACGGCGACCCTGGCCGGTTACACCTTCACCCTGACCGAGCTCGGCAAGCGTCGCGGGGCCAACTTCGTCGCCGACACTGCGCGGCTCGAGGTGCGTCATCAGGGGCAGTCGCAAGGGTTCGTGATGACACCGGAGAAACGCCTGTATCTGGCCACCGGCATGCCGATGACCGATGTTGCCCTGCGCCCGGGGCTCTGGCGGGATCTGTACGTGGCCATGGGCGAAGAACTGGAAGATGGCAGCTGGGCCCTGCGGCTGCAGTACAAGCCGCTGGTGCGCTGGCTGTGGCTGGGGGCCCTGCTGATGGCAGTGGGCGGCCTGCTGGCCGTGGTGGATCGCCGCTATCGCCGTCGCCGTCGCTCGGCACATCATGGTGCCGAGGAGACCCCGGCATGAAACGACGCCTCCTGCTCTCGCTGCCGTTGCTCGGATTCGTCGTGCTCAGTGCGCTGCTGTATCGTGGCCTGGCAATGGACCCGGCGACGCGTGAGTCGGCGATGCTCGGCGAGCCTTTTCCCGACTTCGAGCTCACCACCCTGGCGGACGCCGATCGGCGGGTGGATGCCTCCCTGCTGCAGGGCGAGGTGACGCTGGTCAATGTCTGGGGCGAGTGGTGCCCCACCTGCAAGCAGGAAATGCCCCAGTTGCAGGCCCTCGCCGAGCGCGGCATTCGCCTGGTAGGCGTCGACTACAAGGACTCCCGGGCCAAGGGGCGGGCTTTCCTGGAGGAGTTCGGCGACCCCTTCGCGGTCAACATCTTCGATCCCGAGGGCCGCCTGGGCTTCGACCTGGGAGTCTATGGTGCTCCGGAGACCTTCCTGGTCGATGCCGATGGCATCATTCGTTATCACCACACCGGTTACATTGCCCCACATGAAGTAACCGACGTGATCCTGCCGGAGGTGACAAGATGGCGCGATTGACGACCTGGCTGCCGTGCCTGCTGCTGGCCGTCTGCATGCCGGCTCTGGCCGCCGTGGAGGTGCGTTACTTCGATGATCCAGTGCTGGAGGCGCGTTACGCTGAACTGATCGCGGTGCTGCGCTGCCCCAAGTGCCAGAATCAGGCCATCGATGCTTCCGCTTCGCCGATTGCCGGCGACATGCGCGACCGGGTTTACCAACTTTTACAGCAGGGGCAGTCGGATCAGCAGATCCTGGACTACATGGTGCAGCGCTTCGGCGACTATGTGCTTTACAATCCGCGCCTCGAGGGCCGCACCCTGCTGCTCTGGGGCCTGCCGGTCGCCCTGGTGCTGTTGAGCGGCCTGCTGGTGTTCATGCTGGTACGCGCGCGTCGCCATGTGGCGGCGCGCGGGCTCAGCGAGACAGAGCGCGCCAGGCTCGATTCGCTGGTGAAAGGCTCGTCGCCAGACGCTGCCGGGACCTCACGCGAGTCGACACTGGACTCCTCGCGCGGGAAGGACTCATGACCGTGCTGTGGCTAGCCTTTGGCGCCCTGCTGGTGCCGACATTGTGGTGGCTGGTGGTGCCCCTGCGCCTGGCCGACGGCGTACGCGCCGCACAGCGGGATGCCGAAGCTCGGGAGCCGGGCACCGAGGACAATCTGGCGGTCTATCGGCGTCGCCTGGCCTCCCTCGAGTCGGCGTTGGCCCGCGGCGATATATCGGCGCAAGACTTCGAGGCTGACCGCCTGGAGCTCGAGCGCGAGTTGCTCGAGGATACGCGGCGCACCCAGCGGTCGCCGCTCAGGGCCAGCCGTGCCGGTCGCTCCCTGGTCCCGGTGTTGATGGTGGCCGTGGTGATCGCCAGTCTACTGGCCTATCACCAGGCGGGGTCCGCAGGCGACCTGGCCCTGCGTGCCGCCCAGCAGCAGGTGCTGAACGGGCCCGAGGCGTCGCCTGACCGGCTCATCGAGGCGCTCGAAAAGCAGGCGGCGCGCCAGCCTGACAACCCGAATGTCTGGCGTTCGCTGTTTCCGCTGTACCGCGACAGCGGGCGCCTCGAGGCGGCGGCACGGGCGCTGCAGCGCCTGATCGAGCTCCAGGGCCGGCGTCCCGCGCTGCTCGCCGAACTGGCGCAGTTGCGCTACTTCGCGGGTGGGCGGCGACTCGATGCCGACATCCAGGCACTGGTAGACGAAGTACTGGCCGAGGCGCCGGCACAGCCCACCATCATGGGCATGCTGGGCATCGAGGCCTTTCAGAATGCCGAGTATCAGCTGGCCATCGAGCGCTGGCGCAAGGCCATTGCAGGCATGGGCGACGAGCGTTCGAGTCGCGCCCTGCGTCAGGGCATCGAGGCGGCCAGGCAGCGACTCGCTGCCGATCAGGCGCCGCGCCCTGATCCCAAGGACAAGGCGAGCACAGAGAATTCCCGGGCGCCCGAGCGCGTCATCGACAAGGTGGTCGAATAAAGCATGCGTCTGACATCTATCCGCCTGGCCGGCTTCAAGTCCTTCGTCGATCCCATCAATGTGCCCTTCGACGGCAACATGACGGCGATCGTCGGCCCCAATGGCTGCGGCAAGTCGAACATCATCGATGCCGTGCGCTGGGTGATGGGCGAGTCCTCGGCCAAGACGCTGCGCGGCGAGTCGATGGCCGATGTCATCTTCAACGGCTCGACCGGTCGCAAGCCGGTCGGCCAGGCGTCCATCGAGCTGATGTTCGACAACCGTGATGGTTCCATGGGCGGCGCCTACGCCCAGTATGCCGAGATCTCGGTCAAGCGCCAGGTCACCCGGGAAGGCCAGTCCAGCTACTTCTTCAATGGCCAGAAGTGCCGGCGGCGGGACATCGCCGATCTCTTTCTGGGCACCGGGCTGGGGCCGCGCTCCTATGCCATCATTGGTCAGGGCATGATCTCGCGCCTGATCGAGTCGCGCCCCGAGGAGCTGCGCGCCACCCTCGAGGAAGCGGCGGGCATTTCCAAGTACAAGGAGCGTCGGCGCGAAACCGAGAATCGCATGCGCCGCACCCAGGAAAACCTCGAGCGGCTGGAAGATATCCGCGAAGAGCTCGACAAGCAGCTGGAAAAGCTCAAGCGCCAGGCCGATGCCGCGAAGCGCTACCAGACGCTCCAGCAGGAGGAGTACCAGCTCAAGGGCGAGCTGGCGGTGCTGCGTAAAAGAGCGCTGGCGGCCAGCCAGGCAGAGGAAGAAGCGCGCGTCGCCGAGCTCGAGACCAGCGTCGAGCGCGAGGTCCTGGGGCTGCGCCAGTGCGAAACGCGCCTCGAGGAAGCCCGGGCCGAGCATGATCGCCTGGCCTCCGAACTGGAGGGATATCAGGCGCGGTTTCACGAGACCACCACGGCCATCGCGCGGCTCGAGCAGGACCTGGAACACACCCGCTCGCGTGATCAGCAGCTGGCCAGCGACCTGGAGAGTGCGCGTCGCGAGCTGGAGGACCTCAAGCAGGTCGGCGAGGACGATGGCGATCGCCTGGCGCGCCTCGACGAGCGCCTCGAAACCCTCGGGCCGGAACAGGAAGAGGTCGCCGAACGCCTGGCCGAACTGGACGCTGCCCTGGAGGACGCCGAGCCGCATGCCGAACAGGCCGACGCCGACTGGGAAGCCTTCGGCGAACGCTGGCAGGCGGACAGCCGCGAAGCCGAGCGCGCCCAGGACCGGCTGCGCGAACAGGAGTCACGGCTGGAGCGCATTCAGGGTGACATCGCCAAGCGTCGCGAGCAGCGCGAGGAACTACCGGACCTGGCCGAACTGGAGGCGCAGCGCGGCGAGGTGGCGGAACGGCTGGCCGAGTTCGATGAACGGCTCGCCGCCAGCGAGGAGCAGCGCGCCAGTTGGCAGGCGCAGCGCGATGACGCCCGGGAGCGTGGGCGTCAGGATGAAGAGGCCCGCGACCTCGAGCGCCAGCGTCGCAGTACCTTGCAGGGCGAGCTGGCCTCGCTGGAAGCCCTGATTCAGGCGGCGCTGGCCGATCATGACGAGCAACTCGACCAGCATCTGGCCGAGCATGGCCTGGAAGCGGCCCCGCGACTCGGCGAGCGGCTCGAGGTTACCCCGGGCTGGGAGGACAGCGTCTCCTGGGTGCTGGCGCCCTGGCTCAAGGCGCGCATGACAGACACCGATGACGCCGCCGGGGTGTTCGGTGCCGAGCTTTCGGCCGAGCTCGGACTGTTGTCCGAGGCCAGGCACAGCAGCCCGGCAGGCAGCCTGGCGGCCGAAGTCCAGGGGGCAGGGGCCGCGACCCAGTGGCTGGCCTCGATTCGCTGCGTGACCAGTCGCGAGGCGGCCTGGGCCGGTCAGGCATCCTTGGCCCCCGGGGAAAGCCTGATCACGGCGGACGGTCTCTGGGTCGGTGATGGCTGGGCGCGGCATCGTGGCCAGGCGGACGGCCCGGATGCCTTGCTGGTCAGTCGGCGCCGCGAGGCCGAGGTGCGCGAGGAGCTCGCCGAGGTCGAGGAGCGCCTGGACAGCCTGGCGCAGCGTCTCGCCGATGCCGGCGAGGAAGAGCAACGCGCCGAGGCCGGACTGGAAGACGTCCGGGTCGCACAACGCGAGCTCGACCAGCAGCGTCAGCAACTGGCGGTTCAGGACAGCGGGCTGGCGAGCCGTCTCGAGCATCTTCAGGGCAGATCCGTGGAGCTGGCGGATGAGCTCGAGGGGCTCGAGGCCTCGGCGGAACAGGCCCGTCTGACCATCGAGGAGACGCGCGAGCACTGGCAGGCCGCCCTGGAGCGGCTGGAAGACGGGGCCGAAACCCGCGAGCGACTGGAACGCGAACGACGCGAGGCACGCGAGCGACTGACATCCCTGCGCAGCCAGCGGCAACCACTGGCCGAGCAGGCGCAGCGGCTGGCCCTGGAGCAGCAGCGCCTGTCCGCCGAACGCGCCGGCCTGGCCGAACAGCAGGGGCGCTCGGGGGAGGCCCGCCAGCGTCTCGAACAGCGCTGCCGCGAGCTCGAGGAAGCCCGCGAGGGGCTGCACGAGCCGGATGAAGAACGCCGCGAGCAGCTCGACGAGCTGCTGCACCGCCGCGAGCGCGAGGAACGCGAGCTCAACGAGGCGCGCTCGCGTGCCTCGGCCCTCGTCGAACGCCTGCGCGAGGACGAACAGTCCCGGCAGGGGCACGAGCGGCAGCTGGAGGGGATGCGCGAGCGTCTTCAGGAAGCACGCATGCAGGGGCAGGCACTGGCGCTGAAGGCCGAATCCCAGGACGAGCAGCTACGCGAGCTGGGCCATGACGCGGATGCTCTGGCCGAGGGGCTGGATGCCAATGCCACGGAGTCGGCCTGGCAGACGCGCCTGGAAGAGGTCGGCGAACGCATTCGCCGGCTCGGGGCCATCAACCTCGCGGCGATCGAGGAGTACGACCAGCAGGCCGAACGGCGGGACTACCTGGAAGGCCAGCATGCCGAGCTCAGTGATGCACTGGAAACCCTCGACCGGGCTATCCGCCGTATTGACCAGGAAACCCGCACGCGTTTCCGCGATACCTTCGAACGAGTCAATACCGGGCTGCAGACACTTTTTCCCAAGGTCTTCGGCGGCGGGACCGCGTGGTTGACGCTGACCGGCGACGATTTGCTGGAGACCGGTGTCGCCATCATGGCACGCCCGCCCGGCAAGAAGAACACCACGATTCACTTGCTCTCCGGGGGAGAAAAGGCTCTGACAGCGTTGGCCATGGTGTTTGCCATCTTCCAGCTGAATCCGGCACCTTTCTGTATGCTGGACGAAGTCGATGCGCCGCTGGATGATGCCAATGTGGGACGCTATGCCAGATTGGTGAAGGAAATGTCGGAGTCGGTACAGTTCATCTATATCACCCACAACAAGATTGCCATGGAGTCATCGGAGCGACTGATGGGGGTGACCATGCAAGAGCCGGGGGTATCGCGGCTCGTCTCGGTCGGCGTCGAGGAGGCCGCAGCCTTGGCCGATGCCTGATGGACTTGAACAATAATGACCCGAGGGTTTACAACTAAGGCAGCAATGTTGCAATGCGTGCTTCTGCAGGGATTGGTGAAGGGTGAACGTTCAAGGCCCATTCCTGGCTCGAGGGAAATTTTTCGAGCTTGACAAACAAAAAAAGTGGTCTTTTTTGGGGCAATCGCGCTATGCTGTTGTCGAACAACCTTCAGGCATGGAGCCTTAGCAAAAAGGCATGACGACCCATGGAACTTAGAGAGTGGCTGATCATTCTTGGGCTGGCACTGGTGACCCTCATCGTCATCGATGGGGTGCGTCGCCTCCAGCGCCAACGTCAGGTACCGCGTCTCGACCGGGCCGGCTCCGAGCCGGCAAACGACGAGGCAGCGGATTCCGAACAGGACCCGGATGAGGCGGCGCGTCAGGCCGAGCTCAGCTGGGAGCTGCCCAATGGAGGGGCCCGCGTCGTCAGACCGGCTGAGCAGTCCGATGTTCAGTCCAAGCCCAAGCTGCAGCGCCAGGATCACCCCGGTCCATCCCGCGTGCTCTCGGAATTCCGTCGCCAGCGTCACGAGGATGACGCCGAGGTCGGAGTCGCGGATGAACCAGCAGCGGCGCAGACGGCCTTCACCGCACGATCCGCCGATGCCGGCATGGCACCTTCGTATGCGAGTGCCGACATGGCCGGTGCCGGTCGACCCGCGGCCGAGCCCTTCGCAGCGCATCCCGGCGATGCGTCGCCCGGAGCCGCCGAGCAGCCGGCGCCGACGTCCGCGGATGATGAGCAGCGCCAGGCGCCTCTTGCGGCCGACCCGAGCGACCATGACGCCTATCAGGATGAGGAGGAGCGTTATCGCCTCGTCGACCTGGAAGGCATGGGCGACTCGTTGAAGAGTGGCTCCAGGCGTATGGGGTCCTCGGTGCATCGCTTCGGCTCATCGCTGCAGAAGTCGCTTTCCCAGCGTCGTGCCCGCAAGGAGCAGGAACGCGCCGAGCGCCGCAAGCGTGAAGAAGCCGAGCGCGAGGAAAAGGCGCGCCGCGAGCGTGAGGCGGCGGAAGCCAGGGCGGCCCGCGAAGCCGAGCCGGCTCCGGCGCCTGAAGCCGAACCGGCCCCGGCGGCGGCCATGGATCATGCCGATGATGTCGATGAGGCGGATTTCGAGGATGATGTCGTCACCACGCATCCGGTGTTGGAGAAGGCGCTGCGCCACGACGTGACCGCCGAGCATGCTCGCCAGACGTTGAGCAATGCTGACGAGGTCATCGTCATCAGCGTGATGTCACGCGATGAGGAGGGCTTCTCGGGCGCGGCACTGCTGGACCTGATGCTGGCCTGCGGCCTGCGTTACGGCCGCGACATGGGTATCTTCCACCGCTTCGAGACCGCCGACAGCGAAAGCCCGCTGCAATTCTCGATGGTCAACGTGGTCAAGCCGGGCACCTTCCCCATCCACTCCATGGATGACTTTGCCACGCCCGGCGTCACGCTGCTGTTGCCCCTGCCGAGCACCTGCGATACCTCGGCGGCCTTCGAGGCCATGGTCGAGACGGCCATGGTCGTGGTTCGTCACCTGGGTGGCGAGCTCAAGGACGAGAACCTCAGCGTGATGACCGCCCAGACGGTGGAGTTCGCCCGTCAGCGGGTTCAGGAATTCGAACGCCGTCACCGGCTGAGTCGCTATCAGGTCAACTGACGCGGTCAGCCATAAAGCGTAAGCGGAAAGTCAAACCCCCCGGACATGATGTCCGGGGGGTTTGACGTTTCTGGGCAGTCGGGCAAGATACTGCCTTCGAGCTTCGAGCTTCGAGCTTCGAGCTTCGAGCTTCGAGCTTCGAGCTTCGAGCTTCGAGCTTCGAGCTTCGAGCTGCGCCCGCCCTGGAACGAGAAACGGACTGTCATGACCCAGCCTGATCAGCGCATCCTCGATGAAGTGACACAGCTGCGTACCACCCTCGACGATGCCAATTATCGCTATTACGTGCTCGATGAGCCGCAGTTGACCGATGCCGACTATGACCGCCGACTGCGGCGCCTCCAGGAGATCGAGGCGGAATATCCCGAGCTGGTGACGGCGGATTCGCCGACCCAGCGGGTGGGTGCCGCGCCGGCGGACGGCTTCCCCGAGATCGAGCATGCGGTGCCCATGCTGTCGCTCGACAATGCCTTCGATGAAGAGGAACTGGCGGCCTTTGTCAGCCGTGTCGCCGAGCGCCTGGAGGTGGATGGCGAAGCCCTGGCGTTCTGCTGCGAGCCCAAGCTCGACGGTGCCGCCGTGTCGCTGGTCTACGAGCGAGGCGAGCTGACCACCGGCGTCACCCGTGGCGATGGCCGCACCGGCGAGGGCATCACCTCCAACTTGCGCACCCTGAGGTCGATCCCCCTGAAGCTGCGTGGACAGCAGTGGCCAGAGGTGCTGGAAGTGCGTGGTGAGGTCACCATGCGTCATGCCGACTTCGAGGCCATGAATGAGCGCGCCCGCGAGGCGGGTGGCAAGGTGTTCGCCAATCCGCGCAATGCCGCCGCCGGCAGTCTGCGTCAGCTCGATCCGCGCATCACCGATCAGCGGCCCCTGGAATTCAGCGCCTATCAGGCAGCACGCATCCAGCCCGATGCCGGTGATAGCAGTCACAGCCAGCTGATGGCGCGGCTCGCCGAGTTCGGTTTTCGCACCAGCGCCGAGCTCGATGTGGTTCAGGGGGCCGAGGGCATCATCGACTACTGCCGTCGGCTCGGCGAGAGGCGCGACGCCCTCGGTCATGACATCGACGGCGTGGTGATCAAGGTCGACGACCTGCGACTGCAGCGTGAGCTCGGCTTCGTCGCCCGGGCACCGCGCTGGGCCATTGCCTTCAAGTTTCCCGCCCAGGAAGAGGTTACGCGGCTCAATGATGTCGAGTACCAGGTCGGTCGCACCGGTGCGATCACCCCCGTGGCGCGTCTCGAGCCGGTGTCGGTGGCCGGCGTGACGGTGTCCAATGCCACTCTGCACAATGCCGACGAGATCGCCCGGCTGGGCGTGATGATCGGCGATCAGGTGACCATCCGGCGTGCCGGCGATGTCATTCCCCAGGTGGTGCGGGTAAAGGTGGACCAGCGACCGTCGGATGCCCGGCCCATTGTCTTCCCCGAGCGTTGCCCGGTCTGCGACTCGCAGATCGAACGCCTCGAAGAAGAGGCGGTGGCGCGCTGTTCCGGTGGACTTTACTGTGCCGCCCAGCGCAAGGAGGCCCTGAAGCATTTCGCCAGTCGTCGCGCCCTGGATATCGAAGGCCTCGGCGAAAAGTTGATCGATGGCCTGGTCGAGCGCGACTGGGTAAAGACGCCGGCCGACCTCTTCCTGCTCGAGGTCTCGCGTCTGGCCACGCTGCCTCGCATGGCCACCCGCTCCTCGGAGAACCTGGTGGCGGCCCTGGAGAAGGCCAAGGCGACGACGCTGGCGCGCTTCATCTTCGCCTTGGGGATCCGTGAAGTCGGTGAGGCCACAGCTGCCAACCTGGCCAGCCACTTCGGCACCCTGGAAGCACTGATGGAAGCCGACCGCGAGGCACTGGAGAAGGTCGCCGATGTCGGCCCGGTCGTGGCGGCCCATGTGCACACCTTCTTCCAGCAGCCGCATAACCGCGAGACGATACAGGCACTGCGTCAGGCCGGTGTGTACTGGCAGGAAACCGCCGTAGAGGCCGGTCCGACGCCCCTCGAGGGCCAGACCTGGGTGCTGACCGGCAGCATGGAAAGCATGACGCGTGATGACGGCAAGGCGCGCCTGCAGGCACTGGGGGCCAAGGTGTCGGGCAGTGTCTCGAAGAAGACGACCTGCCTGGTGGCAGGCGAAGCCGCCGGCAGCAAGTTGACCAAGGCCGAACAGCTGGGCGTTGAGGTCCTCGACGAAGCGACCTTCCTGGAGCGTCTGGCGGCCTGGGAAGCAGGAGACGAAACCGATGGATGAGCGTTTTATCGAAGTGCCGTATCGCATGCTGCCGGGGGAAACCCTGGACGCCCTGCTGGAGGCCTTCGTGACCCGGCAGGGTTACGACACCAGCGACACCGAGCAGGGCATGAGTGGCTGGACAGCACAGCTCAAGCGTCAGTTGGAAAACAGCGAACTGCTTGTCGTGCATGACCTCGAGACCGAGACTACCGAGGTCATGACTCTGGCTCAGTGGCGAGCCTTCGGCCGCGACCTGGCCGACGACGAGGAAGAAGGCGGGTGAAGGGCTGAGTGTCAGGGGCACGCGTGACCCTGACACAAGCTGCCGGGCCGAGCTCAGACGATCAGCGGCACGGCGATGCTGGAGATCAGCAGGATCAGGGCACCACCCAGGCGTGACGAGATCTGCGCAAAGGGCATCAGCGACATGCGTCGGGCCGCCGAGAGCACGGCTACGTCGCCGGTGCCGCCCATGTTGGCCATGCACAGTCCGGCGGTGATGGCCGACTCAATGGGATAGAAGCCCACCAGCTTGCCGACCAGTCCGGCACCGAAGGCCGCGCCTCCCACGACCGCCAGGACGATCAGCACATAGGTCAGTGAGATAGCGTCGATGACCTGACCGAGGTCGGTATAGGCGATACCGATGCCGAACAACAGGGCGAAGGTCCAGTTACGTGCCACGAACTGGAACCACTGGGCAGCCGAGTCGTTGACCGATGCCGGCACCACGTCAAGAATCTTGAGCAGCGCGACCAGCACGATCATCAGGGCATAAGGATGCAGAGGAATGATCAAGCCCAGCAGTTGCCCGGCGGTAAAGAGGGTCAGCGCCGCGACGAGCCCGACCCCCAGCTTGCCGATTTCCGGTGCGCTCTGTTGCTCCTCGACTTCGACGCCGGGCATCATCTGGCCGTCTCCGGTCAGGCTGGGGAAGCGTTTGCCAAGGCCGTTGAGCAGACCGCCGATGATGATGGCGAAGACATTGCCCAACGCCAGTGCCGGCACCAGGATCGAGATGTAATGGCTCGCCGGCTGTCCAAGGAGCTGTTCGTAGATCTGGCTCAGTGGCACCGCGCCGGCGCCCATGCCGCCTCCGAGGATCGGGAGGGTGATCACCACCACGGCATCCTGGATAGAAAAACCGAGTAGCGCACCCACGGCCATGGCACACAGGGAGGCGCCGAGGACGGCACAGCAGAGTGGCAGTGCATAGCGTGAGCCGACCTTGACCAGCACTCTGGAGTCCATGCCCAGGATGCTGCCGGTGATCAGCGCCGCGATGTAGAAGTTCAAGAAGCCGCCACTCTTCATGAACTCGGTGACGTTCTCGACCACCGGGCCGGGCAGCCAGCCGACATAGACCAGGCTGGCGGCGCCGAAGATGGCCAGGATGGCGCCGCCGCCCAGGTATGTCTTGATGATGGGCAGGCGGTCGCCAATGAAACCGAGCAGCTCGCCGAGCAGCATCATCACCAGCAGGGCGCCGATGATGCCGCTGGGCAGGCTCTCGGTGGCAATGGCCGCGACCATGATGGCGAGTGCCACGACAAAGATGGGCAACGGCATGCCGAAGATGCGCTGTGCTAGCCAGGCATGCCATGTCGCCGGGTTCGGGGTCGCATGGGCATGCTCCGTCAAGGGCTGACTCATGAGGGACTCCTGTGGCAGAACCATCTCGTGAAGGATGGTGGTGAGAGGATGGTCAGAGGGTAGACCGCTGACGACAGATGACCGCCGACGAGCATAGGCCTCTCACATCACGCGCCAAGATTGCGGAAGTTGTTAAAGCGTTTTGAAACTATTGAAAGCCCCGGCGTGCTTGACGGCATAGCGACCCAGGGGCAGGGAATGCCACCAAGGTCGAATGCGGCCCGGCCTGTTCATCTCATCGTCTGGAGTTGTCTCGATGCCACGTCCGCAGCTGCGCTTGAGCAGCCTGATATTCCTGCTGGTGGCCGCGATGGTCGTGCTGTCGCTGGGCCTGGCGTTGTGGTTGTTCACCGCTCAGTTGAGCGAGACGCTGGAGCGGTCCCAGGCGCGACGCGTCACCGATCTGGCTCAGACCCTGGCCGATCGGCCTCGCGTGCGCGAAGCGCTGCTCGCACGGCGCTCCGGGCCGACTGACGGCACAATACCTGGCGCCCCTGAGCTGCAGACACGCATCGATGGGCTTCGCCAGCGCCTGGGGGTCGATTTCATCGTCATCATGGACGAACGCGCGATCCGCCTGACCCACCCGGATCCCTCGCGTGTCGGCCGCCGCTTTCGAGGCGGTGATGAAGGTCGCGCCCTGGCCGGTGAGGTCTACCATTCCCGGGCACGCGGCACTCTGGGCACCAGTATCCGCGGCTTTGCCCCGGTGCGTGATGGCGGGGGCGATGTCATTGGTGCGGTGGCGGTGGGCGTGACGCTTGATTCCCTGGGGACCTTGCTCGCCGCCAATCGACAGAATGTCATCATCGGGGTGCTGCTCCTGATGGTGCTCAGTGCCCTGGGGGCGAGCTGGCTGGCACGCTTCATCAAGCGCGTATTGCTGGGGCTCGAGCCCTATCAGATCACGCGCCTGGTCGAGGAACGCCAGGCCATGCTGGCCTCGGTGCATGAGGGGATCCTGGCGGTGGATCGCCAGGCACGCCTGACACTGGTCAATCCGACGGCGCGCCGCCTGCTGGCACGCGCCAATCTCGGGCCGCCTCCCTTGGGCGAGGCCGTGGCAGACTACCTGCCGTTCAGTGGACTGCCCGAAGTGCTTGCCGGGGAAGGCGAGACGCTCGATCACGAACTCGATCTCAACGGTCAGGTGGTGCTCGCCAATCGCCTGCCGATCCTGCATCGAGGGCAGGTGATCGGTGCCATCGCCACCTTTCGCGACAAGAGCGAAATCAATGCCCTGGCCGAGCAGCTGACGGGAGTCAGCCGCTATGCCGAGGCACTGCGTGCTGCCACTCATGAGTTCAAGAACCAGCGCCATGTGATGCTGGGCCTGGCCCAGATGGGCGAGTTGGACCGCTTGCGTGGTTACCTGAGCGAACTGATGGACCATCACGTCACGCCCGGAGCGGCCCTGGTAGCGGACATCGAGGATCCGGTGCTGGCCGGGTTTCTGCTGGGTAAGCGCAGTGAGGCACGCGAGCGTGACCTCGAGCTCGAGATCATTATCGAGTCGCCCTTGCCGGTGCCGGCCGAGACGGAGCAGGTGCATGACCTGGTCACGGTCCTTGGCAATCTGCTGGGCAATGCCTTCGATGCCGTTGAGGGGCGCGACGTGCGCCGCGTGACATTGACCATGAGTTGGGCGGAAGGGCAGCTCGATCTGCATGTGCAGGATACGGGCGGAGGCATTGCACCCGGGGTTCGTGAGCGGCTGTTCGAGCCGGGGGTCTCGACCAAGGGCGCAGGCCGCGGCCTGGGGCTGAATGCAGTGCGCGAACGCGTCCAGGCTGGCGGTGGTAGCCTGGCAACCTACAGTGAGGCCGGGCTGGGAACGTTATTCGAGGTCGAGCTGCCGTATCCGGCAGCGACGCATAACGACGCAGGAGAAGGGTGATGCGCGTGCTGATCGTCGAGGATGACCCCATGGTCATGCGTCTCAACGTCGAGTACCTCAACCGGTTGGACGACATGCGACTGGTGGCCCAGTGCGAGGACGTCGCGGCGGCACTCGAGGTGCTCGAGCGTGAAGCGGTCGACCTGGTTCTGCTGGATATTTATCTACGCAACCGCAGCGGTCTGGAGGTGCTCCGCCACCTCCAGCGTAGCGGTCGCGATGTCGAGGTGGTACTGATCACCGCGGCCGACGAAACGGCCACGGTGCGGACCGCTCGGCGCCTGGGGGTCAGCGATTATCTGGTCAAGCCGTTCACCTTCGAACGTTTCCGCGATGCCCTCCTGGCCAGTCGGCAGGCCCGCGACGCGCTGGACGAGCTGCCAGGCCGGGTGGCACAGCGGGATATCGACCGGCTCTTTCAACCCGCCCAGCCGAGTGCACCACGTCGAGCCGGTGATCTGCCCAAGGGCTTGACCCTGCCGACGCTGGCAAGAGTCGCCCGGGCGATTCTGGTACTGGAGCAGGAGACCTTCACCACCGAGGCGCTGTTACCGGCCACCGGCATGTCGCGTGTTTCGGTGCGGAAATATCTCAAGTACCTGACCGACATCGAGCTGCTCGATGAGTCCTTCCACTATGGCCAGGTAGGACGCCCTTCCTTCACCTATCGCTGCCTCGATCGAGGCGCGCTGGACGTCTTGACCCGCGGCTGATCGGCGCAGAATTGCTCATTTGCCCTGTATCAGATCGCGGATCAATCGTCGGCCCGGGTGCAGGTGGTCGATCAGTGGCGCTTCCAGCGGCATGGGCTCATCACAGATACGCGAGGCGATGACTTCCGCGCACAGAGGGGCGCTTGCCAGCCCCCGCGAGCCGTGGGCGGCACTGATCCACAGGCCGGCATGATGGCGGCCCGGGGTGTCGGGTACGCGCGTGGCGTCCTTGGCCAGCAGCGCATAATCCTCCCGCCAGCCTGCCGCATCGGGGACGGGGCCGGCGTAGGGCGTCTTGTCCGGGCTGGCGGCGCGAATGGCGGCGCGCCCCTCGAGGGCGGAGGCCTCGAGGCCAACTCCATGTGCCGCGAGCTGCTCGGGATAGCCGGGCAGGGTCCGGGCCAGCTCCTCGAGGTTGGCCTGATGATCCGCGGTGGTGACGCCTGGATCGCGCTGCTTCGGCTGGAAGGTTGCGCCGAAGGTCAGTTCGCCGTTCAGCGGAGGCGTCACATAGCCGCCGGCACAGACGGCACGCTGCGGCGCAGGCGCGCCCTCGGGCAGCTTCAGCGTCGAGACCTGGCCGCGCACCGGCTGAAGCGGGATCTCGGCGGTCTGTGCAAAGCGCTGGGCCTGGCTCGCCGTGGCGATGACCACCTGGTCGGCCTCCAGGTGATCGGGGTCGCCGTCGCCGCTCAGAGTCAGCCGCCATCCCGACGCGGTAGCGTGGAGCGAGCGGACCTCGGCGCATAGTGAGGTGACGCCCGGGCTGGCAGCGAGATGCCGGCACAGCGCATCCGGACGCACCCAGCCTCCACATGGATACGCTAGGCCGCCGTGCTCGAGAGGCAGGCCGGCGAGCCGGCTGGCGCCTGCTGCGTCGATGGCGTGGACCACGCCCTCGGGCAGCGGGTGATTGTCGACGAAGCGGGCCTGGCGGCGCTGCTCGCGGGCATGCGTGGCGAGCTGCAGGACGCCGCCCGGCTGCCAGAGTGTCCGGCCCGGATCAATGGCCTCCAGCCAGCGTCGGCTGTGCAGCAGGCCGGCGAGATAGCAGCGGCTCTGGTCGTTGGTCTCGGCGGCGAGCTTGATGTAGAGCACGCCCTGCGCATTGCCGGACGCACCGGCACCGGGGCCCTCACGGTCGATCAGCGTGACCCGCACGCCGCGTCTGGCCAGGCAGGCAGCCACACTGGCGCCGGCGATTCCGCTGCCGATGACCGCCACATGGCGTCTCGGCAGCGGGGCCGGGGGCATGAACCAGGGCGTGTGGCGACGACGCTGGTCGGCCGGTGGATGGTCGAGCTCGCCGGCCAGCATTTCGCGCTTGCGGCCGAAGCCTGGCACCTTGCGCCAGCGAAAGCCGGCGGCGGCCAGCCCGCGTTTGACGACACCGGCGCAGGTGAATGTCGCCAGCGTCGCGCCGGGGCGTGAACGCGCGGCCATGGCCTCGAACAGTGCCGGCTGCCACATCGCCGGGTTGCGTGCCGGAGCGAAGCCATCCAGGAACCAGGCGTCGACTCGGCCGTCGAGGCGCTGGAGACGCTCGGTGGTGTCGCCGAAGTGCAGGTCCAGGGTGACCCGGGTGTCGAGCCACAGGCGGTGCACCCCACGGACCGGTTGCGGCCACTGAGCCAGCAGGGTGGCGGCGCGGTCGGCGAGGTCGGGCCAGGCGCTAAGCGCCCGCGACAGATCCTCGTGTGCCAGTGGGTAGAGCTCCGTGGAGATCAGGTGCAATCGGGCCTCGGGGGGCGCATGTTCATCGAAGCAGGCCCAGGCGCAGAGCATGTTGAGCCCGGTGCCGAAGCCGGTCTCGCCAACCACGAAGGGGCGGGCCTCGCGCCAGTCCCGCAAGCGCTGTGGCAGCCGGTTGGCCTCGATGAAGACATGCCGGGTCTCGGCACGGCCGTCGTGGCGCGAGAAATACACATCCTCGAACTCGCGGGAATGCGGAGACGCCGTGCCGTCGGCTGCGCGCGGCCAGTCGAGATGGGCCGGCGTCAGGCCGGCGAGAGGCGGCAGGGCGTCATGAACTGGAGGCAAGTTGGCTCACCCGGAGTTGGTTAAATATTGACCGATATCGGCATGGCGGCATGCCGACCGGCTCCTGGCGATGCATCCGCGGCGTTTCAACAATCTTGTCCACAACAGCTGTGGGAAACTGCCGGTGGATAATGACATGACGTCGCCCGACCTGCATGGCCCGCTCAGGTGGCGTCAGGGTAGGGTGCGCTTGAAGGGCTTGACGGTCACATTGGCGTAGACGCCGGCAATCACGAAGGGATCGGCATCGGCCCAGGCCTGGGCGCTTTCCAGGTCCTCGAACTCGGCGACCACCAGGCTGCCGGTGAAACCGGCGTCGCCCGGGGCCTCGCTGTCGATGGCGGGATGCGGGCCGGCCAGCACCAGGCGACCCTCGTCGCGCAGTGCCTCGAGCCTGGCCAGGTGGTCGGGACGGGCGGCCAGACGCCGCTCCAGGCTGTTGTTCACATCCTCACTGATGATGGCGTAGAGCATCTTGGAACATCCTCGGTTGAGCGGACTCATGCCGCGTGATCACGGGCTCGCCATTGACCCCCGCAGGAGCGGCGAGCACCATGGCAGATATTCTGACAAAGACTCCTGCCAGCGTCATGCCAATGAATGCACTTCCCGAGCGTTTCGATGGGCAAGCGCTGCCGATAGATCTCCACATGCACTCCACGGCGTCCGATGGTGCCCTGTCGCCCGAGGCGCTGATAGCGCTGTGCGCGTCCCGCGGACTGACGCACGTCGCGTTGACCGATCATGACAGCGTGGCTGGCGTCGAACGGGCGGTGGCGGTCGGTCGGCAGGAGGGCATCCGGGTGCTCCCGGGGACCGAGCTGTCCTGTCAGTGGCGTGGCATCAATATCCATGTGGTGGGCCTGCTGCCGTCCGGCGTCAGCGACGCACTGGCGGCTGGTCTGACGGCTCAGGCCGAGGCCCGCCGGCGCCGTGCCGAGCAGATTGCCGAGCGTCTCGAAAAGGTCGGCCTCGCGAATGCCCTCGAACGCGCTCGCGAGCAGGCAGGCAGCGACCGGCCCCTGGGGCGTCCCGACTTCGCGCGTGCCCTGGTGAGCGCCGGGGTGGTGCCGGACATGGCCACGGCCTTTCGACGTCACCTGGGTCGCGGCAAGGCCGGCGACATCAAGGCGCACTGGCCGACGCTGGCCAGCGTGGTGGCCTGGCTGCTCGAGACCGGCGGCGTGGCGGCCCTGGCGCATCCCCTGCGCTACGGCCTGACGCGGCGCAAGCGTGGCCAGTTGCTCGAGGATTTCCAGGCGGCAGGCGGGCAGGCAGCCGAGCTGGTCAGCGGCTTCCAGAACCCTGACATCACCCGTGATCTGGCGCGACAGTTGGCCGAGCGGGGACTCCATGCCTCGCTGGGCAGTGACTTCCACTTCCCCGGTGGCCATCTGGCACCGGGCAGCATGACGACGGTACCACGCAGTGCCGTGGCACCGGTATGGACGCACCCGCGCCTGCAAGCGGCGATGGGTGACGTTGCCCCCGTGGCGTGACACGCCATGGGCAGGCCGGCAGGTCGTCTGGCGAGGCCTCGTTCACCGCCAGCGCCGCGCCGATCAACAGTCCCGACGAAAAGGAAGTGCTCATGAGCCAGTTCTTTCAGATGCATCCGGAAACGCCCCAGAAGCGCCTGATTGCACAGGCGGTCCGCATCATTCGCGAGGGGGGCGTGGTCGCCTATCCCACCGATTCGGGTTACGCCCTGGGCTGTCATCTCGGTGACAAGAAGGCCATCGAGCGCATCAAGTGGCTGCGTTCGCTGGACGATAAGCACAACTTCACCCTGGTGTGCTCGGACCTGTCCGAGATCGGCACCTACGCCAAGGTGGACAATGCCGTCTTCCGGCTGCTCAAGGCACATACACCGGGCGCCTATACCTTCATCCTGCCGGCCACCACCGAGGTGCCTCGGCTGCTGTTGCATCCCAAGCGCCGCTCCATCGGGGTCCGGGTGCCGGATCACCCCATCCCGCGCGCCCTGCTGGCGGAGCTGGGGGAGCCGCTGATGAGCGTGACCCTGATCCCGGTGGGCGAGGACCTGCCGATGACCGATGCCGAGGCGATCCGCGAGCGGTTCGGGGCCCATCTGGATCTGGTCATCGATGGCGGTGCCTGCCACCTGGAGCCCACCAGCGTCATCGACATGCGCGAGATACCGCCGCACATCGTCCGCGAAGGGCGCGGTGACACCTCGGCCTTCGCTGAGTGACAGGCCGCGACGACTCAGGCGGCCGTGCGCCGCCTGCCCGTGAAACGCAGCACGATCAGGCCGATGCCGGCGACCACCAGGGCTCCGCCGAGCAGCTTGTGAGGGCCCAGGGAGTCGCCCAGCATCACCACGCCCAGTCCCACCGCCAGCACCGGCACCAGCAGCGTCAGGGGAACCACCCGGTTGACCGGATGACGCCGCAGCAGGCCGTACCAGGCGCCATAGGCCACGATCGATGACATGACGGCGGTGTACAGCACGGCGCCCCAGCCGGTCCAGCCGGCCGCTCCCAGGGCCGTCAGCTGGCCCTGCTCGAACCACCAGGACCCCAGGGCCACCTGGGGCGTGGCGAACAGCGCCACCCAGCCGGCCAGGGCCATGGGCGAGATATTGGGCCCGCGCTTGATCAGCAGTTGCGAGACGGCCCAGCCCAGGGCGCTGGTCAGCAGCAGGGCGGTAGGCAGTGCGGCCGGGAGT
Source organism: Halomonas halmophila (assembly GCF_006540005.1). GTDB lineage: Bacteria > Pseudomonadota > Gammaproteobacteria > Pseudomonadales > Halomonadaceae > Halomonas > Halomonas halmophila. Next base: position 75,849 of record NZ_BJOC01000003.1, read on the forward strand.
GTCGGCCCGCCGGCGAGGACCACGATCCCCGCGAAGGACAGGATCAACCCGACCAGACGCCGGATCCCCAGTTTTTCCTTGAGCACGATGACGGCCAGCAGGGTGGCGAACGGCGTCCCCATCTGCACCAGCAGGGCGCCGGTGCCGGCCTCGGCCTGGCTGAGGCCGATGAACAGCAGCGCGAAGTGCAGGGTGCCGAAGGTCAGCGAGAGCACCGCCAGGAAGGGCAGCTGGTGTCGCGCGACCGGGTGAAAGGGCACCAGCAGGAGTGCCACCAGGGCAAAGCGCAGGGTGGTCAGCAACAGGGGCGGCAGGTCGGTCACGCCGACCTTGATGACGATGATATTGAGTGCCCAGATGAGGATGACACCCAGGCCGATGGCCAGGTCGCGAAGCGGCACGAGAGGTCCTTGTCTACGGTTGCGGTATGGAGGCCAGCATATCAGAGGTCGAGCCCGTCGCGACCTGCCACTGCTTCCCGACCAGGCCTTGTGGAAGGACCTGCCTTCCATGCATATTGAACAAGGATGACACCACGAAAACCAATAACCGCCCTGCGGACATCAAGGACACGCCATGCCCATGACTCGCCCTCTCGCCCGATTCGCCGCCGGCCTGGCCGGTGCTGCTCTTCTGACTTCCGCCCTGAGCGTCCAGGCGCGCGAGCTATCCGTTTCCACGGTACTCTCCGATGCCTTTCCCTGGGGCCAGGCCGCCGAAAAATGGGCGGATCTTGTCGAGGAGCGTTCCGACGGTGAACTGACATTGCGGGTCTACCCCAATGCACAGCTGGTCAGCGGCGACCAGACCCAGGAATTTTCCGCCATGCGCTCCGGGTTGATCGACCTGGCCGTGGGCTCGACCATCAACTGGTCGCCTCAGGTACCGGCCCTCAACCTCTTCTCGCTGCCCTTCCTGTTGCCCGATACCCAGGCCGTTGATGCGGTGACCGGCGGCAAGGCCGGCGAGATGATCTTCTCGGCCATCGAGGACAAGGGTGTGATCCCGCTGGCCTGGGGCGAAAACGGCTTCCGTCAGTTGTCCAATTCCAGCGTCGCCATCGATGAGCCCGCGGATCTCGAGGGGCTGAAGATTCGCGTGGTGGGCTCGCCGCTGTTTCAGGATACCTTCTCGGCGCTGGGCGCCAATCCCACCCAGATGAGTTGGGCGGATGCCAAGCCGGCCTTGACCACCGGTGCCGTGGACGGCCAGGAGAACCCCTTGTCGGTCTTCGACGTGGCGCGCATCGATCAGGTCGGCCAGACGCACCTGACGCTGTGGAACTACATGAACGATCCGCTGGTGTTCGCCGCTAACCGCCAGGTGTGGGGTTCGCTCAGCGAATCACAGCAGCAGATGCTGCGCGAGACGGCCGTCGAGGCCGGTGCCTGGGAAATCGCCAAGACACGCGAGGAAGAGACCGCTCGGCTGAAGGCGATCCGCGAACGCGGCGTGACCGTGACCGAGCTCGACGAGTCGCAGCATGAAGCCTTTGTCGAGGCGACCGAGAGCGTGCATGACAAATGGGTGCCGCGCATCGGCGAAGACATCGTCGAGGCTGCGCGCAACGACATCGCCGCACCCTGATGTGACACCGGCATGCGCCCGGCGAATGCGTCGGGCGTGATCTGATTCACGCCAGGACACCCTGTCATGAAAGATCCCGATGCAAGCTTCGAGCGCGTACTGGCGACCCTGGCGATCGTCATCATTGCCTTGATCAGCCTGGCCAATGTGGTCGTGCGCTATATCACCGATGCCTCCTTTGCCTTTACCGAGGAATTCTCGGTCTTTCTCCTCGTGCTGGTGACCTTTGCCGGCGCCTCGGTGGCGCTGCGTCGTCATCGTCATATCCGTATCAGCTTGCTGGAACGCGCTTTGCCGCCCCGGGCGCAGCAGGTGCTGATTACCTTCCAGGGGCTCTGCGGTATCGTCGTGCTGGGGTTGATAGCCTGGTTTGGTGCCAAGCTGACCTGGCAGGAATATCAATGGGGGACGCTCTCTCCAGGCCTCGGCCTGCCGCAATGGTGGTATCTGCTCTGGTTGCCGCTGCTCGCCGTGATGATGTTGTGGCGTCAGTGCCAGCAGACGCGGGACCGTCTGCGCGGAGGGCTCGAAGATGAGTCCTGATCTGTGGATGCTGCTGGCCTTCGCCGTTCTGTTGGTCGCCGGTGTGCCGGTCGCGTTTTCTCTGGGGCTGGCCGGGGCGGTGGGCATCATGGCCGGCCTGTCGCCGGATATGCTCGCCACCCTGGGCATGAACACCTACAACAGCGTCGCCAAGTATCCATTGATTGCGATTCCGTTGTTCATCCTCACTGGCTTGATCTTCGAACGTGCTGGAGTGGCGGCGCGTCTCGTGCGTTTCGCCCGGGCCCTGATAGGCCCGCGTCACGGCGGGTTGGCACTGGTCGCGGTGCTGGTGTGCATGATCATGGGCGGCATGAGTGGATCCGGTCCTGCCGATGCCGCGGCAGTCGCCATGGTGATGCTGCCGAGCATGACGCGGGCCGGCTATCCGCGACCTTTTTCGGCGACGTTGATTGCTGCCTCGGCCTCCACGGCGATCCTGATTCCACCCTCGGTGGCCTTGATCCTGTATTCCATCGTGGTCCCTGGCGTTGATCTGCGGGCGCTGTTTGCCGCCGGCCTGTTCCCGGGAGTGCTGGCGGGGATGGCGCTGCTGGTGCCGGCCTGGTGGTTGTCGCGCCGGCATGGTTGGGAGGCGCCGGAGGAGGCCGAGCGAGAACCGCTCGGGGAAAGCTTCCGTCAAGCCATTCCGGCCCTGTTTGCCCCGGTTCTCATTCTGGGCGGCCTGCGCAGCGGACTCTTCACGCCCACCGAGGCCGCCGTGGTGGCGGTAGCTTATGGCACCGTGGTGGGGCTCTGGCTGACCCGCGAGCTGCGCTGGCGGGATCTCTGGGAGCTGTTCGGCGAAGCGGCGGTGATTTCCGGGGTGGTCATGCTGATTATCTCGCTGGCCGGGATCTTCGCCTGGGCCGGTACCATGCTCGGGACCTTCCGCCACCTGGCAGAATGGGTGATCGGTCTCTCGGACAACGGCGCGTTATTACTGTTGATGATCATGCTGGCGGTGCTGGTGGCCGGCATGCTGTTGGACGCCATCTCGATCTACTTGATCATGATGCCGATCCTGATCCCCGTCATGCAGCATTTCGACTGGAATCCGGTATGGTTCGGCATCCTGCTGGCCATGAATATCGCCATCGGGCAGTTCACGCCGCCGGTGGCGGTCAATCTGATGGTCACCACAGAGGTGGCAAGGGTGCGCCTGGAACAGACTCTGGGCTGGGCGCTGGTCTTCGTGGTCGCCATGGCGAGTGCCCTGGTGCTGGTGGCAGCGTTTCCGAGTATCGCGCTGTGGTTGCCCAGGGGGCTGGGGTATAACGTCTAGCTGTGAGGAGTGAGGTGTGAGGTGTGAGCGATGTATGTGGGGAGTAAGCGTTGGGTGCTCGACATAAAAATTAACGAACGCTAAACGCTGCAGCCAGCTAGACTGTCTCGGTAGCTCCGTTACTGCATGAAGTTGCTGTATTTTCGGTATAGTGGAAAAGGGCGGTTATGCCGCCGGTGGCCGGCAGGTCCAGACTGTCGGTCAAGCGCTTCGACCATAACGTCACAATGAGGTGTGTTCATGAAACGCCATGCTTTCTCTGCCGCCGCTTTCTCCGGTGCCCTGCTTGGAGCCGCGATGTTTGCGTCTCCTGCCATGGCCCAGGAAGAAGAGCAGTACATTACCATCGGCACCGGTGGTCAGACCGGCGTGTATTACGTGGTTGGCCAGTCCGTGTGTCGCCTGGTGAACCGTCTGGAAGACGCCAACATCAAGTGTAATGCGCCGTCCACTGGTGGCTCCGTCGCCAATATCAATGGCCTCAAATCCGATGAGCTGGGTATGGGCGTCGTCCAGTCCGACGTTCAATATCAGGCTTACAATGGTACCGGGACATTCGAAGAGCCCTACAAGGAGTTGCGTGCCGTATTCAAGGTGCATGGTGAGCCATTGACCATGCTGGCTCGTGCCGATTCCGGCATCGAAACCCTGGATGACCTGAAGGGTAAGCGGGTCAATATCGGCAATCCGGGGTCCGGGCAGCGCAACACCTTTGAAGTCGTGATGGATGCCAAAGGGTGGACTCAGGACACCTTCGCTCTGGCGTCTCAGTTGGGCGCTGCCGAGCAGGCCTCGGCGCTGGCGGACAACAACATTGATGCCATGGTCTATGTCGTAGGCCATCCCAATGGGTCTATTCAGGAAGCGACCACCACGGTCGATGCCAACCTGATTCCTCTTGATGGTGAGGTCATCCAGGGGCTGGTCGAAGAATATCCGTATTACTCCATGTCCACCATTCCGGGCGGGCTCTACAAGGGCAACCCGGATGACGTCACGACGTTCGGCGTCTCGGCGACCTTCGTGACAGATACCGATACCAGCAATGAAGTGGTTTACCAGACGGTCAAGGCCGTGTTCGAGAACTTCGATCGCTTCAAGCAGCTGCATCCGGCCTTTTCCGACCTGGAACCGAAAACCATGGTCACCCAGGGCCTTTCAGCGCCGCTGCATGAAGGTGCCGCACGCTACTATCGCGAGCAGGGCTGGATCGAGTAAGTCGTATTCAGTGACTTCTCGCACCTCGTGGAAGAAGGATGCGCGGCCCCTTGCCGAGGGGCCGCGTTTTGCGTTTGCGGTGCCGGTCGGTCACCGGCGACGCATGGATCGTGTCAACCGATACAGAGCAGAGCTCGCATATGACGGAAGATAAGAATAGGGGGCAGGAAACCGAAGTCGACCTCGAGGACATGGTAGCGTCGACCGATTCGGGTGCCCGAAAACCGGCGGGAATGCCGGGCAAGCTGCTGGTCAGTATTGCCGCGGTGTGGTCCCTTTTTCAGCTTTGGGTATCATCCCCACTGGCTTTCATGTTCGGGTTTGGCGTATTCAATGCGACTGAGGTGCGCTCGATCCATCTGGCCTTTGCATTGTTTCTCGCGTACATGGCTTACCCTGCCCTGAAACGCTCACCACGCGACCGTATTCCGGTGCTGGATTGGGTCCTGGCCGCCGTGGCAGCCTTTTGTGGCGCTTACATGTTCCTGTTTTACGAGCAACTGGCACAGCGACCAGGTGCGCCGATTCTGCAGGATGTCATTGTCGGTATCATCGGCATCGTCCTGCTGCTTGAGGCCACTCGGCGCGCGCTGGGGCCGCCCTTGATGATCGTAGCCATGGTCTTCCTCTTCTACAGTCTGGCCGGGCCATGGATGCCAGGGCTGTTGGCACATGGCGGTGTGAGCCTGTCAGGCCTGATCAATCACCAGTGGCTGACCACCCAGGGCGTCTTCGGTATCGCCCTCGGTGTCTCGGCAAGCTTTGTCTTTCTGTTTGTGTTGTTCGGTGCCTTGCTGGACAAGGCAGGGGCCGGCAACTATTTCATCAAGGTGGCCTTTTCCATGCTGGGCCACTACAAGGGCGGGCCCGCCAAGGCGGCCGTCGTCGCTTCCGGCATGACCGGTCTGATTTCCGGCTCCTCGATTGCCAATGTGGTGACCACCGGTACCTTCACGGTACCGATGATGAAGCGGGTCGGGTTCTCTTCCGAGAAAGCCGGGGCCGTGGAGGTGGCGTCTTCGGTCAATGGCCAGATCATGCCGCCCGTCATGGGGGCAGCGGCCTTTCTGATGGTCGAGTATGTGGGGATTTCCTATGTCGAGGTCATCAAGCATGCCTTCCTGCCGGCGCTGATCTCGTACATCGCGCTGGTTTATATCGTTCACCTCGAGGCCCTCAAGGCCAACATGCAGGGGCTGGAAAGCAGCAATCCGCCGAAGCCGCTGGTGCGCAAGATGGTCGGTTTCCTGGGTGGCCTGCTGTTGATGATGATCACGGCCCTGGCGGTCTACTATGGCCTTGGCTGGCTGAAACCCGTGCTTGGTCCGGCAACCCCCTGGGTAGTGGCCGTTGCCCTGGCCGTCATCTATGTGGCTCTGCTCAAGCTGGCATCCGGTTATCCTGAACTGGAACTGGATGATCCTGATCAGCCCGTCTACAAGCTTCCCCAGACGCGCCCGACCGTCATGGTCGGCCTGCAGTATATTCTGCCGGTCATCGTGCTGATCTGGTGCCTGATGGTCGAGCGTCTGTCGCCGGGGCTTTCGGCCTTCTGGGCGACCGTTTTCATGGTCTTCATCATGCTGACGCAGCGTCCTGTTACCAGCTTCTTCAGGCAACGTGGCGACATGCGCACGGAACTCCGCGCGGGCTTCATTGACCTGTGGGACGGCCTGGTGGCCGGTGCACGCAACATGATCGGCATCGGAATTGCCACGGCGACGGCCGGTATCATCGTCGGTGCCGTCTCCCAGACGGGGGTCGGCCTGGTATTGGCGGGTGTCGTGGAAATACTCTCCATGGGTAACCTGATGCTGATCCTGTTGCTCACTGCGGTACTCAGCCTGATCCTCGGCATGGGCCTGCCGACCACGGCCAACTACATCGTGGTATCGGCCCTGCTGGCGCCGGTGATCGTCCAGCTCGGCGAACAGAATGGTCTGCTGGTACCGCTCATCGCCGTTCACCTCTTCGTGTTCTATTTCGGCATCATGGCGGATGTGACACCACCGGTGGGGTTGGCGTCATTCGCGGCGGCTGCAGTGTCGGGCGGTGAACCGATCCGTACCGGCTTCCAGGCCTTCTATTACAGCCTGCGTACCGCGGCTCTGCCGTTCCTGTTCATCTTCAACACCGACCTTCTGCTGATCGATGTCTCGCCCTTGCAGGGCCTTCTGGTCTTCGTGGTGGCCACCATCGCGATGTTGATCTTCGCGGCGGCGACTCAGGGCTTCATGATCGCCCGTAACCGCTGGTACGAGTCGATCCTGCTGCTGCTGGTGGCCTTCACACTCTTCCGTCCGGGGTTCTGGATGGACATGCTGGATCCTCCTTATCGGCAGGTGCCTCCCGCCCAGTTCGCCCAGGCCCTCGGTAGTGCCGATCCGTCCTCGACCTTGCGCATTCAGATCAGTGGACTGGATGCCTATGGTGAGCCCATGACGACCTACAGGACGGTACCTGTCCCCGAGGGTGATACGAGTGAGGCGCGCATGAGTAACCTGGGGCTCGAGCTACGCACGGATGATGGAGCCACGGTGGTCGACATGGTCACCTATGGCAGCCAGGCGGCCAAGCTGGGCTTCGATTTCGACCAGCGCATTACCAAGATTCAGGCACCCGTGGACGGATTGGCAAAGGAATGGATGTGGATACCGGCATTCCTGGTGTTCGCCCTGGTAGTGTGGCTGCAGCGCCGGCGTCGTGATCAAGATGTCGCACCGGCAGCGGCCTGAGGAGGTACACGATGTACAACAAGATCCTGTTTCCGGTCGACCTCAACGAGGCAGCATCGTGGTCCAAGGCATTGCCGACGGCGCTGACATTATGCCGGAGCTTCGGGGCTTCACTACACGTGGTCACGGTGTTGCCGGATGTTCAGATGCCATTGGTTGGAGGATTCTTTCCTTCCGATTATGCCAGTAGGGCACGCGAGGCGGTCAGTAATGCCCAGCACGACTTCATTCGCGAGAATGTGCCCGACGATATCCAGGTGCAGAGCGTGATAGTCGAGGGCTCGCCCTGGGAGGCGATCATCGAGGCGTCCAGCCAAGTGGAGGCCGACCTGATCGTCATGGCCTCGCATACCAAGCGCAAGTTCGTCGACTATGTGCTGGGGCCCAACGCCGAGCATGTGGTGCACCATAGCAAGGTGTCGGTGATGGTCGTGCGGTGAGACCTCGTGGTCGTGGTCGTATCCCGGAGCCCTGGCTCCGGGGTGCGGCTTTCGGGATGGAGGCTGCACGAGTAAGCTGTATCGCGTAGTATCCTGACCACGACCGGTTTGCGAGGAGTACGACATGCCCCTCAGATCATTGCGAGTGATGCCCGTCGTCATGCTCCTGGCCGTCACTCTGGCTTCCTTCAAGGCAGTGGCCGCTCTCGAGCCCCTGCCCGAACCGAGCGGTGAGGTGATCCTGACCATCAGTGGTGATATCACCCATACCAATGCGGGAGACGAGGCACGTTTCGACCGCGCCATGCTGAATCACCTCGCTTCGCGCACTATCGTGACCGATACCCCCTGGCATGAGGAAGCAAGCCGTTTCGAGGGGCCGCTGTTCACGGCCCTGCTGGATGCCGTCGGCGCCGAGGCCGAGCAGGTTCGGGTTGGCGCCCTGAACGGCTTCGAGGCGAAGATTCCGGTGACGGACTTCCAACGCTACGATGTAATCCTGGCCATGCGCTTCAATGGTGACAGGGTGCCGATTCGCGATTTCGGTCCCCTGCTCGTGATGTATCCCTTCGATGAACACCCCGAACTCCATACCGAAGTGATACGCTTCCGCTCGGTGTGGCAGGTGGATCGTATCTTCGTCTACTGACTTCGCGCTGGAGAGCCTGGTGCTGCAACATTACCCTCTGCGCCTCAAGCTCGGGGCGATTTCCGCCCTGTTGCTCTTCGTGGGGGCCCTGTTGGTGGTTGGCCTGGTGGTCTGGCGTCAGGACAGTCAGTTGTGGCGGGTCGGCGAGGACATGACCTGGCATGCCTACAAGCTCGACCGAGATGTCGTGCAGCTGCGCAGTTTCCTGCTGTCGGACCGGCCCGGTTCAAAGAGTCTGGAAGGCGTGCGCCTGCGCTTCGAGCTGCTCTACAGTCGCCTCAACCTGCTGGAAAGCGGCGATATTGCCGAGCTTCTCGATTCGGTCCCGCCGGCCGCGAGCCTGGCACAGGATATCCAGGAGCATATCCGTACCATCGATGACATTCTCGACCAGGCCGAGGTCATGAATGACTCCGTCAGGGACCGCATGGAGCGCGAGTTGACGGCCATGAGCGAGCCCACGGAACGCCTGGTGGTGTCGATCAACTCACACCTGGCGGAGACGACGACCCAGGAGCGCGAACGCCTGAAGTGGTTGTACGGCCTGCTGCTGGTGCTGATCCTGGCCATGAGCGTGGCGGCAATGATGGTGGTGGCCTTCCTGTTCCGCGAGTCGCGGGACAATGCGCGGGCGCGCCGCACCCTCGAGGCGTTGAGCGACGAGCTCGAGGTCACGGCTCACCAGGCCCAGTCGGCCAGCCAGGCCAAGTCGGAGTTCCTGGCCACGGTCAGTCACGAGATCCGCACGCCCCTCAACGGTGTCATCGGCATGAGCGAGTTGCTGACCGAGCATGACCTGACCAGTGACGCCAGGCATTATGCCGATACCATTCATGACAGTGCCCAGCGCCTGCTGGAGCTGATCAACGACATCCTCGACTTCTCCAAGATCGAGGCCGGCCGCCTCGACCTGGAAGCGCGATCGCTGCCGCTCGACGAGCTGCTGAGTGGTGCCACCTCGCTGTTCGCGCCACATGCCGAGGCGCGGGGGATCCAGCTGACAACCTGGATCGACCCGGAGCTGCCGTCCCATGTGGTCAGTGACCCGGGACGCTTGCGTCAGATACTGCTCAACCTGCTGTCGAATGCCATCAAGTTCACCGACCAGGGCGAAGTCCGGGTGTCGGCCTTCGTCGCCGAGGATGGTGAGCTGGCCATCGAGGTGGTCGACAGCGGCTGCGGCATCGAAGCCGAGCGTCAGGCACAGCTGTTCGAGCCCTTTCATCAGGGCGACCCCTCGACCGCCCGGCGCTTCGGTGGCACCGGGCTGGGATTGGCCATCTGCAAACGACTGGTCGAGGCCCTGGGAGGACGCATCGGCATGCACAGTGAGGAGGGACTGGGCAGCCGTTGCTGGGTCCGCCTGCCGCTCGTGGCGGGCGGCGAGGAAGTCGAAAACGCGGCGCTGGGCACTTCGGAAGATGATAACAGTGCCCTGCAGGGGACCCGTCTGCTGGTCGTCGAGGACAATCCGGTCAATCGTCAGGTGGCGCTGGCCATGCTCGAGCGCCTGGGGTGCCGGGTCAGCCTGGTCAACTCGGGGGCGGAGGCGCTGGAGCGCATCAAGACGGAAGCGTTCGATCTAGTGTTCATGGACGTGCAGATGCCCGACATGGACGGCCTGGAAGTCACGCGCCGCCTGCGGGCCAGTGATGGCTGGGCCGCCGAGGTGCCCATCGTGGCGATGACGGCCGGCGGCTATGGCGGCGATCAGGCACGCTGCCTGGCGGCCGGCATGAACGGATATCTGGTCAAGCCGATGTTCCAGGACGACCTGCAGGCGGTATTGCGGCGTCATCTGCTGCACGCCCAGGGGGAAATCCGGGCGCGTGAGGTGACGGCCGGTCCCGAGCAGCTGGTGGATGATGCCGTCATCGAGGCCCTGGAGCAGAGCCTCGGAAGGAGTGAACTGCAGCAGCTGGTCGGGCATTACCGTCAACAGACCGGGCTTCAGCTAGCGGCGCTGCGCGAGGCCGTGGCGCGCGGGGACGCTAGTGGCGTCATCCACCAGGCGCATCAGCTCAAGGGGGAGTCGGCCAGTCTGGGAGCCGTCAAGGTCGCCGGCGCGGCCATGCGCCTGGAGCAGGCTGGCAAGGAGCAGCGGCTCGACGCGCAGCAGCACGAGCTGCAACACCTGGAAGATCTCCTCGAGTCGAGTATTCAGGCACTCGAGGCCCGCTGGGGATAGTCATTCGCGGGCGCGTCGGCGCAGGGTGCGCGCTATGACCTGCTGGCCGGGCGTGTAGTCGCCGTGGATGGCGGCTTCTGCACGGGCCAGGGTGGTATCGGCGATCTGCACATGATTCTGCACCGCCGAGTCCACGGCCAGTGGCAGGAAATCCAGCAGGCGATCGTCGCCGAAGGTGGCCAGGCGCAGCCGGTCGGGCAGGCCACCACGTTCGATCAGGGTGTCGAGGACCCCTTCGAGCAGGGTATAGGACGCGGTGACCAGCGCGTCCGGCAGGCCTTCACCGTCGAGCAGGTCGCGCATCAAGCTTGCGCCGGTGGCCCGATCATAGCGTTCGCCGCTGTACAGCTCGGCGGCCACGTTGCGTGACGCCAGGGCCTGCTGAAAGCCGGCACGTCGTTCGCGGCTGATCGACAGCGCCGGCACCGCATCGAACCAGGCAATCCGCCGGGCCGGCGACGGCAGTACCGCGCGGGTGAGATGCGCCGCGGCATCCCGGTCATTGCTGACGACACTGACGAAGTGCTGCGGGTCCAGGCCCCGGTCCATGCCCACCACCGGCAAGCCGCCCTGCATCAGCTCACGATAGAAGGCGGCCTCCATGGGCAGGCAACTGGCGGTGATCAAGGCCGCACAGCCCTGGGCACGCAGCGCCATGGCGACTTCCTGCTCACCCGCCGGGTCGTCTTCCGAGCCCGCGATCAAGAGGTGGTACCCCCGCTGCCGTGCCTTCTGTTCGAGCAGCTTGGCCAGCCGTGCATAGCTGGCATTCTCCAGATCCGGGACGATGAGCCCCAGCAGTTGGCTGGAGCCGCGGCGCAGCGCGGCGGCCTGGGCGTCGACCCGGTATTGATGCTGGCTCACCACGGCCATGACCCGGTCGACCGTCGCCTGGCTGATGCGGCGCTGGGCGGCCTTGCCGTTGATGACGTAGCTGGCGGTCGTGCGTGACACACCGGCCAGCCGGGCAATTTCAGCGAGTGTCATGAGTCCTTCCGTTGGATGGCGGGCGGCGAAGAGAGTACCCCAGGTCGCAGGGGCATGCGAACTCCTGCCAAAGTCGTAGATATTCGAGCTTGCCTTGTAGCATGAATCGATTCAGCATTGAAGCCAACAAGGTGACACGATTCAGCAAACAGGCCATCCCGTTCGCGTCACCACCGCACAGGAGACATGCATGCTGACGCTACGCGAGAGTGACATTCAGCTCGGTTGCCGGGCCGATGACTGGCGCGCGGCCCTGGACCAGGCCGCCGCTTCCTTGGTGGATGCCGGCCTCACCACGCCGGACTACCGTGAAGGGCTGCTGTCCCGAGAGACACAGTCCTCGACCTATCTGGGCAATGCCATTGCCATTCCCCATGGCACGCCGGAAAGCCGTGCCCATGTCCTCAACACAGGGGTGCGCGTGCTGCAGTTCCCCGAGGGCGTCGAGTGGCACGATGGTCAGCCGGTGCATGTGCTGGTCACCATTGCCGCCCAGAACGACGAACACCTGGACATCCTTCGCCAGCTGACCCATGTGCTGGACCGCGACGATGTCGCCCAGCGGCTGGCCGGGGCCTCGGACACAGAAGAAGTCGTGGGCCTGCTGTCGCGTGCACCGCTCAGGGCGCGGCTGGATGCCGATACCCTGTGCCTGGGCACGCCCGCCCGTGACCTCGGGGAACTGGCCATGGCCGGGGCCGCCCGGTTGCGTCAGGCCGGCTGTGTGGGCGATGGCTTCATTGCCGAGCTGGCGAGTGCCCGGCTGCAATGGCTGGGGCAGGGAGCCTGGCTGGCCATCGCGGAGCGTGACGTAGTGACGCCGGCCCTGTCCCTGGTCACGCCGGCGGACGAGTTGGAGGCGCACGGCGAGAGCGTCAACGGCGTCTTCTGTCTGGCGGCCAGTGGCGACAGTCACCTCGGCCTGCTCGATCAGGTCGCGACGCTGCTCGAACACGGCGAGCTGGAGACCCTCAGGCGTGGCGATGCCGCGACCCTGCTGGCGCTTCTGGCCGGCGAGGGCGGGGCGACGCGGACCCGTCAGGTGCGCGTGCTGAATGCCCATGGTCTGCATGCCCGTCCGGCCAAGCAGTTGGTGCAGGTGGCCCGCGAGCAGGCGTTGCCGATTGGCGTACGCCTGGCGGAAGGCGGGGTCGAGTCGGTGTCGGCGACCAGCCTGACCAAGGTGATCGGCCTGGGCGCACGGCGTGGTCAGTGGCTGGTGCTGTCCGCCGCTGGCGAGGACGCCGACAGCGCGCTGTCCGCCGTGGCGGATGCCGTCAATGATGGCCTCGGTGAAGCCGTGGAAGCCTTCGATGATAGCCATGAGGACATGCCGGCGGCCACACCGGCGGAAGCGTCACCGGCGCCTTCACCCTTGCCGGACGACACCGCCCATCAGGCGGTGGCCGCCTCGCCGGGACTGGCTATCGCGCCGGTCTTCGTCATGCGCCTGCCGCGTTTCGACTATGCCCGGCTGGCCGATGATGCGGCCGCCGAGACCCGGCGGCTCGAAGCGGCGGTCGCCGAGGGCGCGGCGCAGCTGGCGGCCCTGACACGCAGCGCACCGGGTGGAGAGGTCGCCGAGGTGCTGTCCATGCACGAAGAGATGCTCGATGACCCGGAGCTGCTGCAGGCCGCCCGTGAAGGCATTCAAGAGGGCTACTCCGCCGAGGCCGCCTGGTGGGAAGCCATCGATACCGCGGCATGCGCCCAGGAAAGGCTCGCCGATCGCCTGCTGGCGGAGCGCGCGGCCGACCTGCGTGATGTTGGCCGGCGTGTCCTGGGGCGGCTGTGCGATGTGGAACTGCCCGAGCCGCCGGCCCATCCCTATATCCTGGTCATGGAAGACGTGGGCCCCTCGGATGTGGCGCGCCTCGATACCCAGCGCGTGCGCGGCCTGCTGACGGCGCGTGGCGGTGCCACGGCGCACAGTGCCATCCTGGCCCGGGCACTGGGGATTCCGGCGGTGGTCGGTGCCGGAGATCGGATCATGGCGCTGGCCAATGACACGCCGCTGATCCTCGATGGCGAGAGTGGTCGCATCGTGCCGGCACCCAGCACCGCGCGCCGCGAACGCGCCGAGCAGCAGCTGGCGGACCGCGAACGCCGCGAACGTGACGCCTGGGAGGCCCGTTTCGAGCCCGCCCAGACCCGTGATGGCCAGCGTGTCGAGGTGGCCGCCAACCTGGGCAACACCGCCCATGCGGCCGATGCCGTGTCGCGCGGCGCCGAGGGCGTCGGCCTGCTGCGTACCGAGTTTCTGTTCATGGCCCACGCCCAGGCGCCGGATCTGGACACTCAGGTCACCGAGTACCGTGAGGCCCTGGATGCCCTGGACGGGCGCCCCCTGGTGGCGCGGACCCTGGACGTGGGCGGTGACAAGCCGCTGCCGTACTGGCCCGTGCCTCAGGAAGACAACCCCTTCCTCGGCTTGCGCGGCATTCGCCTGGCCCTGACACGCCCCGAGGTGCTGGCGACCCAGCTCGAGGCCCTGCTGAGAGCGGCCGTCGGCCGGCCACTGCGCATCATGCTGCCCATGGTCAAGGATGTCGCCGAGCTGCGCACGGCGCGTGCCATGCTCGACCGCCTGCTTTCGGACATTGCACCGGACGCGCGGGCCACCGATGTACAACTGGGCGTGATGATCGAGGTACCCTCGAGTGCCCTTCTGGCCGGAAGCCTGGCCGTGGAGGCGGATTTCTTCTCGGTGGGCACCAATGATCTGACCCAGTATGCGCTGGCCATCGACCGTGGCCATCCCGAGCTCTCGGCCCAGGCCGATGGCCTGCATCCCGCCGTCCTGCGGCTCATCGAGATGACCGTCGAGGCCGCCCATGCCCAGGGCAAGTGGGTCGGGGTGTGCGGCGAACTGGCCTCGGATGCCACCGCCGTGCCGGTGCTGGTGGGACTGGGCGTCGACGAGCTGTCGGTCAGCGCGCGTCAGGTGCCCATGGTCAAGGCCCGGCTGCGCGACATCAGCATGGACACTGCCCGGGATCAGGCGCGGCGGGCGTTGAGCCGTGCCACGGCGGCCGAGGTGCGTGACGCCCTGGAGCAGGCATGATGGCGTCGCTTCTGGTGGTCAGTCTCAATCCGGCACTCGACCTGTCGGTGACGCTCGAACAGCTCACCCCGGGCCGGGTCAATCGCACCCACCACACCCAGTTGAGCGCGGCCGGCAAGGGCCTGAACGTGGCCAGCGTGCTGGCGGCGCTGGGTCACCGCGTGACCCTGTCGGGGTTCCTCGGTGCCGACAACGACGAGGCCTTCGCTCAGGCCTTCGCGAGCCAGGGTATCGTCGATGCCTGCCGACGCCTGCCCGGGGAGACGCGCATCAACGTCAAGCTGGCCGAGGATGATGGCCGCGTCACCGACATCAACGGCCCGGGCATGACCATCGACGACGCGGCCTGGCGGGCCCTGAGCGACGGCCTGGCCGAGACGCTGGGCGAGCGTTCTGCCGGGCCCCGGGCCATGATCATCGCCGGCAGCCTGCCGCCCGGGGTCACGCCGCCCATGCTGGCCGAGCTGGTGGAACTGGGACGCGACGCCGGACTGCCGGTCTGGGTGGACACCAGTGGTCCGGCGCTGGCCGCCGCCATCGACGCGGGGGCCACGGCCGTCAAGCCCAACGAACATGAACTGGCCGCCTGGCTGGGACGTCGGCAGCTTGCCGCCGCGGACTATGCCGGGGCGGTTCGCCGCCTGCAGCAGGCCGGTGTCGAGGAGGCCGTGATGTCCGCCGGGGCCGAGGGCGTGCT
Organism: Halomonas halmophila; assembly: GCF_006540005.1. Lineage (GTDB taxonomy): Bacteria > Pseudomonadota > Gammaproteobacteria > Pseudomonadales > Halomonadaceae > Halomonas > Halomonas halmophila. Next base: position 91,242 of record NZ_BJOC01000003.1, read on the forward strand.
GTGGTTCAGCCGGCGTGGTGCCTGGCAGGCGATACCGCCCGAGGTGCCGGTGATCAATACCGTCTGTGCCGGCGACACTCTGGTGGCGGCCTTGCTGCACGGCGTGCTCGAGGACGTGCCACCCGAAGCGGCCCTGCGGCTGGCCACCGCCTTGTCCGCCGAGGCGGTGCGCCACCCCGGCGTCGGACGCCTCGACGCCGCCGATCTTTCCCAACTCCAACGACAGACTCGCGTATGCCGCCTGGCAGAGGGTGGCGACGCAGGGGGAGCTTTAGCATGAATGTGATTCTGATCACCGCCTGCCCGAGCGGCATGGCCACCTCCTATCTGGCGGCGCGTCGCCTGAAGGGGGCCGCTGAACGTCGTCATTGGCAGGTCAGCGTCGAGGCCCATGGCGTGGCACAAGCCGCCACGCCCGTGGATGCGGCGACCCTGGCGGCGGCCGACCTGATCGTGGTGGCCGCCGAGCAGGTGCCCGAGGGCGAGCGTTTCAGCGGCAAGCCCGTCTTCCAGGCACCCATCGAGGCGGCCCTGCCGGACCCCGATGCCTTTCTGGCGCGCGCCGAACGCGAGGCCCGGGCCTACCAGCCGGAGACGGCGACGCGCTCGAGCACGGCGAATGCCGCCGAGGGTCAGAACATCGTGGCCGTGACGGCCTGTCCCACCGGCGTGGCGCATACCTTCATGGCCGCCGAAGCGCTGGCCGAGGCCGGGCGCAGCCTGGGTCATCGGATACGCGTCGAGACCCAGGGCTCGGTCGGCGCCCAGGATGCGTTGACCGATGCGGAAATCGCCGTCGCCGATGTAGTGATCCTGGCCTGTGATATCGAAGTGGACCCGGCCCGGTTCGCCGGCAAGCGGACCTACCGTACCTCCACCGGCAATGCCCTGAAGAAGCCGCAGCCGACCATCGAGGCGGCCCTGGCGGAGGCCCGGGTAGAGAGCGCCGGGGCCGGGTCGGGCAGCAGCCAGAGCGGGCAGAGCTTCAAGGAGAAGGGCGTCTACAAGCACCTGCTGACCGGGGTGTCCTTCATGCTGCCGATGGTGGTCGCCGGTGGCCTGCTGATTGCCTTGTCCTTCGTCTTCGGTATCGAGGCCTTCAAGGAAGAGGGCACCCTGCCCGCGGCCCTGATGCAGATCGGCGGGGATACCGCCTTCGCGCTGATGATCCCGGTGCTGGCCGGTTACATCGCCTATTCCATCGCCGATCGGCCGGGCATCGCACCCGGCATGATCGGCGGCATGCTGGCGTCGAACATTGGCGCCGGCTTCATCGGCGGTATCCTGGCCGGCTTCCTGGCCGGCTACACTGCCTGGGCGATCACCCGCTACATCAAGCTGCCGGCGAGCGTCGAATCGCTCAAGCCGATCCTCATCATTCCGCTGCTGGCCAGCCTGGTCACTGGTCTGGTGATGATCTATGTGGTCGGCGAGCCGGTGGCCGGTATTCTCGCCGCCCTGACGGCCTTCCTGGAGAATATGGGCTCGGCCAATGCCGTGCTGCTGGGGACCCTGCTGGGTGCCATGATGTGTTTCGACATGGGCGGGCCGGTCAACAAGGCGGCCTACACCTTCGGCGTGGGCCTGCTGGCTTCGGAAAGCTATGCGCCCATGGCCGCCATCATGGCCGCCGGCATGGTGCCGGCCATCGGCATGGGCATCGCCAGCATGGCGGCGGCGAGCAAGTTTTCCCAGCCGGAGCGCGAGGCGGGCAAGGCCTCCTTCGTGCTGGGGCTGTGCTTCATCAGTGAAGGCGCCATCCCCTTTGCCGCCAAGGATCCGTTGCGCGTGATTCCGGCCAGCATGGTCGGTGGGGCGCTGACCGGCGCTTTGGCGATGCTGTTCGGCGCCGAGCTGATGGCGCCGCATGGCGGCATCTTCGTGCTGTTGATCCCCAATGCCATCACGCCGGTCGTGCTCTACCTGCTGGCCATCGTCGCCGGTTCCCTGGTCACGGGGCTGGGCTATGCCATGCTCAAGCGTGGCGAGAACCCGGTGGCCGTGGAGGGCTGAACCACCAGGCCGGATGAGGTACTCCCGCCGCACCCCCGTCGCGCCAGGCGCGACGGGGGTGTCCTGCCAAAGGCGTATATTCCTGTCACGCGCAATGGCCAACACTGAGGGGGCATATCCCCATCAATGTCAGGAGCCATGTCATGATCTACGCCAATCCCGGTACCCCCGAGGCGCTGGTCGACTTCGCGGCGCGTTACGGCAATTACATCGGCGGTGAATTCGTGCCGCCGGTCAAGGGGCAGTACTTCGACAACGTCAGTCCGGTCAATGGCGAGGTGTTCTGCGAGATACCGCGCTCCAGCGCCGCCGACATCGACAAGGCGCTGGATGCCGCCCATGCCGCGGCGCCGGCCTGGGGGCAGACCTCGGCGGCCGAGCGCAGCAACCTGCTGCTGAAGATCGCCCAGCGCATCGAGGACAACCTGGAAGCCCTCGCGGTCGCCGAGTGCTGGGACAACGGCAAGGCGGTCCGCGAGACGCTCAATGCCGACCTGCCGCTGGCCATCGATCACTTCCGCTACTTCGCCGGTTGCATCCGTGCCCAGGAAGGCACGGCCGCCGATATCGATGCCAATACCGTGGCCTATCACTTTCATGAACCCCTGGGCGTGGTCGGCCAGATCATTCCCTGGAACTTCCCGCTGCTGATGGCGACCTGGAAGCTTGCCCCGGCGCTGGCCGCGGGCAACTGCGTGGTGCTCAAGCCGGCGGAGCAGACGCCGGCCTCGATTCTCAAGCTGATGGAGGTGATCGGCGACCTGCTGCCGGCCGGCGTGCTCAACATCGTCAACGGCTACGGGGCCGAGGCGGGGGAGGCGCTGGCGACCAGCTCGCGCATCGCCAAGATCGCCTTCACCGGTTCGACACCGGTGGGCTCGCACATCCTCAAGTGCGCGGCGGCCAACATCATTCCGTCGACCGTGGAACTGGGCGGCAAGTCGCCGAATATCTATTTCGCCGACATCATGAACGCCGAGCCCGAGTTCATCGACAAGGCGGTCGAGGGCCTGGTGCTGGCCTTCCTCAACCAGGGTGAGGTGTGTACCTGCCCCAGCCGGGCGTTGATTCAGGAGTCGATGTACGACGACTTCATGGCCAGAGTGGTGGAGCGCACCAAGGCGATCAAGCGGGGCAATCCGCTGGATACCGAGGTGCAGGTGGGCGCCCAGGCCAGTCAGGAGCAGTATGACAAGATCATGTCGTACATGGACGTGGCCCGTGAGGAAGGTGCCGAGTTCCTGACCGGCGGTGGCAAGGAGAGCTTCGATCCCGCCTATGACAAGGGCTATTACATCCAGCCGACCCTGCTCAAGGGCGATAACAGCATGCGTGTTTTCCAGGAAGAGATCTTCGGCCCGGTGGTCGGGGTCACCACCTTCAAGGACGAGGCCGAGGCACTGGCCATTGCCAATGACACCGAGTTCGGACTCGGCGCCGGCGTCTGGAGTCGCGACATGAACGTGGCCTTCCGCATGGGGCGCGGTATCCAGGCCGGGCGCGTGTGGACCAATTGCTATCACCAGTATCCCGCTCATGCGGCCTTCGGTGGCTACAAGAAGTCCGGCGTCGGCCGCGAAACCCACAAGATGGCCCTCGAGCACTACCAGCAGACCAAGAATCTGCTGGTCAGCTATGACAGCAATCCCATGGGCTTCTTCTGAACGCCACGCCTTGGGCGATGCCATGTCCCGGTAGGAGGGACACACACGGAAGCGGCGGCCCAAGGGGGCCGCCGCTTCGCGTTTCAGGCAGGGACAATGCGCCCGTCAGGTCTGTGAAGCAGCCTCGGGCGGCTCACCCACGGAGCCCGGCATGGCCTGGACCTCGCCGGCCAGCACCAGGAAGTGGATATGGCGCTCGTACTCGGCCAGGAGGTCGCCGATGACCTGGCCACGGGTGTAGCCGTTGACGTCCTTGTCGGCGCCGCCTTCGGCCAGGTAGACATCGAGGCGCACATAGTAGTCGTCATCCACCGGCAGGAAGCTGGGCGTGCGCAGTCGCCGAGCGCGCACCTGGTAGACGAAGCTGGAGGCGTTGTCGAAGTCCACCTGCAGGGTCAGGCTGGGTAGCGGCTCGTCGTCGAGCCGGGTTTCCTCGACGCTGGCCTGCTGGCCACGTGACTCGAGCTCCGCGGCGAACTGCTGCATGGCCGGGCGAATGGCGTGTTCGATGGTCGCGGCAGCACCGGCACGGTTGGAGGTGTCCAGGGCCCGGTCAAGGCGTTCCCGCCAGTCCCCGCCGGGCGAGCCGGCACTGACATAGTGGCGGGCATCGGACTTGGTGCTCTCGAGTTTCAGGGCGCGGGTCATGCCCGCCATAATGGCGAATATCACCAGCGAGAAGGGCAAAGCCGTGATCACTACGGCGCTCTGCAGGGCCGAGAGGCCTCCGGCCATCAACAAAGCCACGGTGACCAGGCCGATGGCCACGGACCAGAAGATACGCAAGCGGATCGGTGCGTCGTGGTTCACGTCGGCCAGAATCGAGGTGAAGTTGGCCAGCACCAGGGCGCCGGAGTCCGCCGAGGTGACGAAGAAGACGATGCCCAGCACGGTCACCACCGAAGCCGTTACCCCGATGTAGGGATACTGCTCGAGGAAGGTATAGATCGTTGTCTGCGGGGAATTCAGCGCCTGCTGGCCGAGTTCGGTCAGGCCATGGTTGGCGACCAGGTCGATACCGCTGTTACCGAAGATCGACATCCAGGCCATCATGAAACCCAGCGGAATCAGCAGGGCACCGGTCACGAATTCGCGGATGGTCCGGCCCCGCGAGATGCGAGCCAGGAAAAGGCCGACGAAGGGCGTCCAGGCGATCCACCAGCCCCAGAAGAAGATGGTCCACCAGCCCTTCCATTGCTGTGCATCCTCGCCGGCGAAGGCATAGGTATCGAAGCTCATGCCGACGAAGCCGCTGAGGTAGTCACCGGCGTTGAGGACCAGCGCATCCAGCAGGTGCAGGGTATCGCCCTGAAAGAGCACGAACAGCAGAAGCAGCAGGGCCAGGCCCATGTTGAACTCGGAGAGACGCCGGATGCCTTTCTCTACACCCGTGACCACCGAGATGGTGGCGAGTATCACCACCAGCACGATCAGCACCACCTGAGTGGCCAGGCTCTCGGGGATACCGAACATGAAGGTCAGCCCGTAGTTGAGCTGCATTACGCCGATGCCGAGGCTGGTGGCGATACCGAAGACCGTCGAGATGACCGCGGTGATATCGACGGTGTTGCCAATGGGGCCGTGAATGCGCTTGCCGAGCAGCGGATAGAGCGCACTGCGGATGGCCAGCGGCAGGCGATGGCGGTAGCTGAAATAGGCCAGTGCCATGCCCATCAGCACATACATGCCCCAGCCGGTCAGCCCCCAGTGGAGGAAGGTCTGAGGCACGGCGGCGCGCAAGGCCGCGGCGCTTTCCGGCGCCAGATCGGGCGGTGTCATGTAGTGCGAGAGCGGCTCGGCGACACAGAAGAACAGCAGGTCGATGCCGATACCGGCCGCGAACAGCATCGAGGCCCAGGAGACCAGAGAAAACTCCGGTCGGGCATGGTCCGGCCCCAGACGAATGCGGCCGACACGCGAGCAGCCGATCACCACCACGAAGACCAGATAGGCCACGGCGGCCAGCATGTAATACCAGCCGAAGGTATCGCTCACCCAGGCCAGGGCGGCGTCGAAAAAGGCGCCGGCCTCCTCGGTGAACGTCATGGTCAGCACCAGGAAGACCAGGATCCCGATCACGCTGCCATGAAAGACGGTTCGATTGATCCGGCCATGCTGGTCCGGACCCGCTAGGTTGGTCGACATTCAGGACATCCTCTTTGGCTTGGGTAATTCTTTTTTGAATGAATGTTCAAATAAAATAACACATCATGCGCAGACTGCAAGCCGCGGGCAGTGGCAAGCGCAGTGAGGACATCGGCCGGAGGTGTACCGCACTGACGGCGGCTGAACGCAAGGCGCCCGGCTCGGGGCCGGGCGCAGAAGAGAGTGAAGATGTGAGGGAGGGCAGGGTCAGGCGTCGTTGTGGGCCTCGCCCTTGTCGCCATCGTGTGGATGGCCACCGCCTTGCGGCCCGCCGCGTCCCTGGGGACGCATGGCTTCGCCCAGGGCCTTCATCTGCTCTTCGTCGAGATGTTCGGACAAGGCGTCACGCTGGGTGGTGATCAGCTCTTTCCAGGCCTCGCGACGCGCCTCGGAACTTTCGAATTCCTTGTCCTTCAGGGCCTCGGCATCGGAGCGGAACTGTCCGCGCTGCTGATCGAGCGTTTCACGAGTGTCGTCGGACAGTCCCCACTTGTCGTAGAGTGAGTGGATACGCTTTTCACGCGCCTTTTCGAGCTCGGCACGCCGTTCTTCACGCATTTCCTGCTTGGCCTTTTCGAGGGCGGCCTGGCCATCTTCGCCGAGGATCTTATCGACCTTCTCGCGGTGTTCGGTGCGCAGCTCCATCATCGATTCGCGATAGTCCTGGCGGGCTTGCTTGAGCGCATCGCGTGTCTTCTGATCGATGCCGGCACGTTCGAAGAGCTCTTGCTTGACGTCCGAACGCTGGTCGGGCGCGGCACTAGCGGCCAGTGACAAGGGGGCGATGAGTGAAGCCAGCAGGGCAGGCATCAGCAGCTTGCGTGTCAGTGACAGTGTCATGAAAAGACTCCTTGTGTCCTTGAGTGACAGGTTCAGTATCCACTCATGAAGTGCAAGGTTGGTGTAGCAAGCGTGCAAACAACGTGAAGGTCGGCAAGGGGCAATAGCGTTCAATCCCACTCGGCGTGTCGCGCGCATGATGGGCCGCATGTCTCGAGAGAAGGGAGAATCCCATGACGCTCAGCCTGTTGCTTTCCATGTCGGCCTTTGCCCTGGCGGCCTCGATATCACCGGGTCCGGTGAACATCGTTGCCTTCGCGTCCGGGACCCGCCACGGCCTGCGTGCCAGCCTGCGCCATGTGGCCGGGGCTGCGCTTGGCTTCACGCTACTGTTGCTGATGATCGGGCTCGGACTGCACAGGCTGCTGGTTCACTGGCCGGCGTTCATCGATGTGGTCCGTTGGGCGGGGGTGGCCTTTCTGCTGTATCTGGCGCTCAAACTCGCCCTGGATAATGGGCGCTTCGGGGAGGCCGATCATGCGCCGCGCCCCAGCATCCGTCAGGGCGCCATCATGCAGTGGCTGAATCCCAAGGCCTGGCTGGCTTCGCTGGCCGGCATGGGCGCCTACGCGGCCAATGGTGACCTGGCCACCATCCTGGTCTTTGCCCTGCTGTATCTGGTGATCTGCTATGGCTCGGTGGCGTGCTGGGCCATCGCCGGCGCCTTTCTGCGCCACTGGCTGCGTGATGCGGCCCAGGTCAGGTGGGTCAACCGCCTGCTGGCCGCCTTGCTTGTCGCCAGTGCCGCTTACCTCATCCTGGCACACGGCTAGCGCCCCGGCGGGTGTCCGCGACGATAGTGGCCCGGGGTGGTGGCGCGTAGCCGCTTGAAGACACGCTGGAAATGGGCCTGGTCGGCGAAGCCGCAGTCGGTCGCCACCTCGGCGATGGGACGGCCGTCGCGCAGGCGGGCCGTGCCGAGCTGGATGCGCTGGTCGAGGAGAAAGGCATGCGGCGTCAGCCCGAAGCGTGCCTTGAAGCGGCGTACCAGGTAGGAGCGCGACAGCCCGGCCGCCTGACAGATGTCGTCCAGACCGATGGCCTCGGTGCAATGTGCCCTGATGAACGAAGCGGCGCGTTCCAGCCCCGGGGTGTATGCCGGTGGTGAAACGCGACGTGGGTCCAGCCGCCTCTGCATCTCGATGACCAGCTGGGTGGCGAGCGTCTCCCGGGCCAGGCGTGTCGCGTTCGGGTCGAACAGGGCATCGCAGAGGTTGACGACGCTGCGGTAGAGCGAGCGGTTGCGGCTGGCGTGGGGCGCATACGGCAGAAAGCCCGTGCGGGCAGCGGCGATCAGTTCCTGCTGAAGATCGGCCAGCCAGTCGGTCTCGATATACAGCATGTCATACGACCAGGGCAGGTCATCGATGGGGTTGCAGGCATGGACCTCACCGGGGTTCATGACCACCACGGTTCCCGGATGCACCGTCTCGGTATGGCCCTGATTCCAGTAGGTACTATGCCCGCCGGTGATGGCGCCGATCGAAAAGGTATCATGGCTGTGCCTGGCGTAGCAGACACGCCGGCCGCCGGTGACCCGGCGTGCCTCGAGGAACGGCAGCGCGGGGTCACGCCAGAAGCGCATGACGTCCTGGCATCGTGTATCCCAGTTCATTGCTCGGCACTCGTCGAGCACCCGGTGTCGCGACCCTTTCCCTGCACCTCGCACCTCGCACCTCGCACCTCACACCTCACACCTCACACCTCACACCTCATCCCTCTCACTCTTCCGGCTGGTACTTGTAACCCACGCCATAGACCGAGCGGATGATCTCGCGCTCCGGCCAGATATCGGCGATCTTCCGGCGCAGTTTCTTGACGTGGCTGTCCACGGTGCGCTCCGAGACGATGCGGTGGTCGCGGTACATGTGATCCATGAGCTGCTCGCGGGAGAAGATTCGGCCGGGCGAGTGCATCATCACGCGCAGCAGCTGGAACTCCACCGCGGTCAGGGCCAGGTCCTGGCCATCCGCCAGGGCGACCCAGCCATCATCGTCCAGGCTGAGGGGGACGCTGGGGGTGGCATCCTCCAGGGCGGCGCGGCTGCGGCGCAGTACGGCACGCGCCCGAGCCACCACTTCACGGGGGCTGAAGGGTTTGCAGATATAGTCATCGGCCCCCAGCTCCAGACCCAGAAGCCGATCGACCTCCTCGACCCGGGCGGTGAGCATGATGATGGCGACATGCGGCCAGCGCTGTCGAATCTCGCGGCTCAGCGTCAGGCCATCGGTGCCCGGCAGCATCAGGTCCAGTAATACCAGCTCGGGGGGATGGTCGCGTGTCTCGATCCAGGGCAATACCTCATCGCCGTGATCGATGTGATAAGTGATGTAGTCGCTGCCCTCGAGGTAGTCGGCCACCAGGCGAGCGATCTTGGGTTCATCTTCCACGATCAGGACGCGGTTGGTTTCGAGGCGGCTCATGTGTCATCCCTTGTCAGCTGATGGTCGTCGATGGCGGGAAAGGTCAGTGTCCAGCATAACCCGCCCAGCGTCGAAACGCCCGGCGTCATCTCGGCCCCATGGGCCCGGGCCAGGGCCATGGCGATCGAGAGCCCCAGGCCGCTGCCGCCGCTGGCCCGGCTGCGAGAGCCTTCGACGCGATACAGGCGTTCGGTAAGGCGCGGCAGGTCCGCCTCGGTCACTCCGGGCGCAGTGTCTTCCCAGCTGAGTCGCCAGTGTCCCCCCTGCCGGCTCAGGGCTACTTGTAGCATGCCGGGGGCCGTGGTATAGGCGCCGGTGTTGTCCAGCAGGTTGGCCCATAGCTGGCGAAGGCGTTGCGTATCGCCGCGAATCCAGGCGGGGCCGTCGATCTCGGTGGTCAGGCTGAACCCCTGGTCGCTCAGTGCGCCCTCGGCTTCGCGCAGCTTGGTCGCCAGGTTGTCGGCCAGATCCAGCGGGGCCAGTTGAACTTCCAGAGCGCCGGCATCGCTCTGCGAGAGCAGGCGCAGGTCGGCCACCAGGCGCTCGAGCTGCCCGACCTCCTGGCCCAGCGAGCTCAAGCTGCTCTGATCCAGGCCGCGCACGCCGTCCTGCATGGCCTCGATCTCGCCGCGCAGCACGGCCAGCGGGGTGCGCAGTTCATGGGCGATATCCGAGACCCAGCGGCTGCGGGCCTCGCGACTGGCTTCCAGAGTGGCGGCCAGGACATTGAAGTCGCGTGCCAGGTGCGACAGCTCATCACCCCCGCGCTCGGCCAGTCGCGTGCTGTAGTCGCCGTCCGTCAGGCGGCGTGTCGCCAGCGTCATGCTGCCGGTCCGGCGCCCCAGCCACCAGGACAGGCCGCCGGCCAGCAGCAGAGAAGCGAGGCCGAGCGCGGCGACGATGATGGCCAGATTGCGGCGCTGCTGGGACAGGAAGATGCGGTCCATGCGCGCCATCAACTGCTGGGGCGGGCGATACCCGAGGGTGCCGACCTGCCGGCCATCGCTGGTGATCGGCAGCCAGCGCAACTCGGCTGCCTCCTGGTCGTTGTCCGGTGGCAGGCCGATCACCGGCAGGCCATTGGCATCATGCAGCACGAAATCCCTGGGGTCGCCCAGGCGGCGCTCTATGCCCTCGGGCGGGGCCGCTTCGCCCGGCCACAGCTGGTGGCGCACCAGGTAACGCCAGGCGCGCGGCGACTGACGCAGCCACTGCCAGTTACCGCGCCGGGCCCATTCGTCGGCCAGCCCCTCGGCGAGGGTTTCGGCGCGCCGTGTCTGGGTGCGGTCGAGATATTCGATGAAGCCCTGGTCGAGGCTGCGGGACACGCCGATGAAAACCAGTCCGGCAATGGCCACGTTGACCACCAGGATGATCACGAACAACTTGATGCCGAGCCGCGAAAAGGAAGGGAGGGAAAAATGCATGTCGGAGATTCTGCCAGGGTCATCGATGAGGGTGTCGCCTGTCAGGATACTCGCGATGGCCAGTTGCTTCGTGCAAGCCTCGTGAAAGTCCTGTCCCGCGGATATCCCGAGCCATGCGGCCGCCGCTTCACGGGCAGCTTTCTCCGATGACGAGCTCGGTGTCCAGCCGCTGGTCCTTCGCCGGATCCAGGCCCAGGATAATGCGCGCCGCAATGCGGCCCTTCTCGACACTGTTCTGACGCACCGTGGTCAGGCGCGGAGCCCGGTACTGACCTTCGGCGATACCATCGAAACCGGTCAGCCGCAGATCCTCGGGGACCCGCAGGCCGCGCTGTTCGGCCAGGGTCAGGGCCGTCAGTGCCAGGCGGTCCGACATGCACAGCAGTAGGTCGGGCCGCTCGTCGTCCGGCAGGTCGAGGATTGCGGCGATGACCGGCGCGCAGACCTCGTGGGTGTTCTCTTCCACGTTCCATACCGGCACCGAGGCAGGTGCCATGTCATGCGCTTCGAGGGCCTGATAGAAGCCGTCGAGGCGCTCGCGGGTAATGGTCTGCCCCGAGGTCAGCCAGGCCAGGTCCTCGGTGACGCGACCGTTGCAGGGCTGCTCGGTGAGTCGCAGCGTGATGATCCCCACCCTGCGGGGGCGCTGCGCCAGGGCATGATCGGCAATGGCGCGGCTGGCCGGCAGGTTGTCGACATGCACGGTCGGCTGATTGTCCAGGTTGAAGTCCACTGCGACCAGAGGGCGGCTCGGCGGCAGGGTGTCTATGAGCTCCAGGCTGGGCATCAGGCCGTAGACGATGAAGCCGTCGGCAATGCTCATCGAGCCGGGCAACTGCCCGGGTGACTGTCGCCCGGAGAGCAGCAGCAGGGTGTGATGCTGCTCATCCAGTACCTCGGCGATGCCCGATAACAGCTCGCTGGCCACGGCGTCATTGAGGCTGTAGGTCAAGCTCTCGGCCAGGATCACCGCGATGATCTGCGAGCGGCCCGTGCGCAGGCTACGGGCCTTGGCATCCGGGCCGTTGTAGCCGAGGCGCTTGGCTTCCCGGAAGACACGCTGGCGTAGCTGGGGCGAGAGCTGGTCGGGGCGATTGAACGCATTGGAGACCGTCGCTGTCGAGACGCCCAACTCGGCGGCCAGTTCCTTCAATGTGATGTGGCGTGACGATGGAGGCACGTTCGTTTCCAGGCTAATAAGCTGACCGATCAGGATACCCTGCCAGAGTGCTGCGGCATAGCGGGTTCTGCCGAGGCCAGCTCCACCGCACAACGTCGCGCGCCATCCCGTCAGCCCAATTGCCTCGGCAGCGGCCAAGGATACGGGCTGGCGGCGTCGGGCAGGGACCAGGTTACCAGGCGCGGCGAGCCAGCCGCTCGAGCCGGCTCTGGAGTTGCTCGACGGCCGCGGCCCCTTCCTGCTCACCGGACAGCACACGGTGGGTGGCGTTGAAGAAGGCATTGGAAACCCGGGCATAGGCATTGCCGGTGGCCGAGGCGGGACGCGCCACGCCATTGACCAGGTTCTCATAGACCTTGGTCACCGCCGGATTGCTTTCCAGTACCTCCGGGTCCTGGTACAGCGACTCGATGGTGGGATTACGATTCTTGCGGATAGCATGCTCCTTTTGCTGGGGCCTGGCGGTGATGTAGGCCACCAGGTCGGCAGCGAGTTGCGGCGTTTCGGAGTAACGGGAAACGGCCAGGCTCCAGCCTCCCAGTGTGGCCGCCGGCTCCCCCTCGGGGCCGTGCGGCAAGGCCGCCATGCCGATCTTTCCGGCCACCTCGCTGCCTTCGCTATTGGCCAGTGCCCACACATAGGGCCAGTTGCGCAGAAAGAGAGCATTGCCGGACTGGAAGACCCCGCGGGTTTCCTCCTCGGTGTAGTTGAGCACCCCCTCGGGGCTGATGTTGCCGACCCAGCTTGCGGCCTGGTCGAGAGCGGCGGCAGCCTGCGGGTTGTCGATCGTTACCTGCCCCTCAGCGTCGATGATGGTGCCGCCGCCGTGACTGGCGACCCACTCCAGGGCGTTGCAGGTCAGTCCCTCGTAGGCGCGGCCCTGGAACACATAGCCCCAGAAGTCGTCGTTACCGGCCTGGCGCTCGGCGGCCTGAATCGCCTCGGCGGTGTCGGTCAGCTGCTGCCAGGTTCCGGGCACCTCGTAACCATGCTTGTCGAGCAGGTCCTTGCGGTAGTAGAGCAGCCCGGCGTTGGTGTACCAGGGCATGGCGACCAGTCGCTCATCGACGGTGTTGTTGTTGATCAGCGCCGGGAAGAAGCCCTCGGTGGCATCATTCTCCAGGTAGTCGTTCAGATCGACGAGGTGTTCGGCGAGCAGGCCGGGCCAGACGGTATCGATCATCATCACGTCGATGTCGCTGGACTGGCTGTTGAGCAGCTGCTGCAGCAGTGACAGGCGTTCGGTGGCACTGTTGGGCGTCGAGACCACCTCGACCTGGTGCCCCGTCTTCTCGGCCCACTGTTGTGCCAGGGTCGGGCAGTAGTCGGTGGCGTCACCCGGGCCGCAGGCGATGGCGACCTCCGCGGCCAGGCTCTGTTGAGCCCCCAGGGCTGCGCCGCCCAGCAGCAGCGAGGTAACCAGGGGGCGTGTAACGCGACGGAAAGGTGTAATGGGCATTGTCATGACTCCTGATGTTCTTGTGGTGGGGTGACGTCATGTTGGCGATAGCCGGGCTCACCAGGCGCGGCGGCCGAGTCGCTCGAGCTGGCTCTGGAGTTGTGCGACGGCCGCGGCGCCCTCCAGATCACCGGAGAGCACGCGGTGGGTGGCGTTGAAGAAGGCATTGGAGACCCGGGCATAGGCGTCGCCGGTCACTGTGGCGGGCCTGGTTACCCCGTGGGTCAGGGTCTCGTAGAGGTCGCTCATGGCAGGGTTGCGATCGAGCACTTCCTCGTCCTGATAAAGAGACTCGATGGTCGGATTCATGCCCATGGCCAGGGCATGGTCCTTCTGCTGATCCCGCGCCGTGATGTACTCCACCAGCTCGGCGGCCAGCTCAGGGTGTTCGGAATAGCGTGACACGGCGAAATTCCAACCGCCCAGGGTGGCCGCGGACTCGCCGTTTGGACCATGCGGCAGGGGGGCCATGCCGATCTTGCCGGCTACCTCGCTGCCCTCGCCATTGGCCAGTGCCCACACATAGGGCCAGTTGCGCAGGAAGAGCGCATTGCCGGACTGGAAAATACCTCGGGTCTTTTCTTCGGTATGATTCAGCGTGCCTTCGGGGCTGATCGTGCCGATCCAGGCGGCGGCCCGGTCGAGTGCCTTCGCCGCTTGCGGATTATCGATCGTCACCTTGCCGTCACTGTCGATGATGGTGCCGCCGCCGTGACTGGCGATCCACTCCAGGGCATTGGTGGTCAGGCCTTCATAGGCGCGTCCCTGGAAGCTGTAGCCCCAGAAGTCCTCATTGCCTGCCTGGCGCTCGGCGGCCTGCACTTGGGTGGCGATGCGGGTCAGCTCCTCCCAGGTCTCGGGTACCGCGTGGCCATGCTTTTCCAGGAGATCCGTACGGTAATACAGCATGCCGGCATCGGTGTACCAGGGCATGGCCACCAGGCGCCCGTCGACGGTGTTGTTGTCGATCAGTTCGGGAAAGAAGCCTTCGCTGGCATCCTCCGGGAGGTATTGGGAAAGATCGATCAGGTGCTTCGCCAGCATCCCTGGCCAGACGATATCGATCATCATGACATCGACATCGCTGGACTGGCTGTTGAGCAGTTGCTGAAACAGCGAGAGCTTTTCGGTGGTGGCATTGGGTGTCGACACCACCTTGACGTCGTTACCGGTTTTCTCGGCCCATTCCTTGGCGACGGTGGGACAGTAGTCGGCCGCATCACCCGAGCCGCAGGCAATGGCGATCTCGGTGGCCAGACTCGGTTGAGCCCCCAGGGCGGCGGCGCCCAGCAGCAGCGAGGTCATCAGTGGGTGTTTCGTCTTGCGGAGGTTGTTCAAGCGCATTGTTATTACTCCTGACGTTGGCGGGACAGAATTGTGGTCGCGGCTGTTTACTGCCAGGGAACCCAGGGGCTGTCATCCGGGCAGCGGATAATGCCAATGCCGTGGGCGGGCAGTTCGAGGGTACTCCGACGCAGGCAGCCATTGATGACGTCGGGCGTTGCCTCGCAGTACCCAGCGCTCGAGGGTACGGACAGGCTGCGAGGTGAGGCGGCAAAATTGAGGGCTATCAGCAGCCGGCCGGACGCTGTTGTGCGTTCGAGACAGATCACCTCGTGCTGGAGTGGCAGATAGTGAATCTGTCCATGACGCAGTGCCGGCTGGTGACGTCGGAACTGCAGCAGAGCGCGAGTGGCGGCCAGCAGGGAGTCCTCGCGGCTGGCCTGGCGATCCACGGCCAGCGGCCGATGCTCTGCCGGAATGGGTAGCCAGGGCTGACCATCGGTGAAGCCAGCGTTTTCAGCATCCGCTTGCCAGGGCATTGGGGTACGGCAACCGTCGCGTCCCTTGTAGGCCGGCCAGAAGGTGATGCCCGCTGGATCGACCAGTTGTTCGAAGCTCAGTTCGGCCTCGGTCAACCCCAGTTCCTCGCCCTGATACAGGCAGACGCTGCCGCGCTGGGTCAGCAGGAAGGCGAGGAAGAGACGCTGTCGGGCCGGCGCATGGTCGGCGTTCCAGCGGGAGGCCAGTCGTGTGATGTCATGATTGCCGAGCGCCCAGCAAGGCCAGCCGTCACCGATACGCGCTTCCATTTCGGTGATGATGGATAGCAGGTGTGCCGGATCATGATTCTCGGTGAGCAGGTTGAAGGAATAACACATGTGCAGCTTGTCGCCGCCCTGCGTATATTCCGCCATGATGCCGGTGGCATCGTCATCGCCCACCTCGCCGACACTGGTCGTGCCCGGATACTCGTCGAGCAGGGCGCGCAGTCGTCTCAGCACCTCCAGGTTCTCGGGTTGCGACTTGTCGTGCAGGTGGCGCTGAAAGCCGTAGGGGTTATCGGGACGCACGCCGATGAAGCCGGCGGTGATTGCCTCGCGGGGTGGATTGTCCTGCAGTGCGCCATGAGTGCAGAAATTGATGGCGTCGAGACGGAAGCCGTCGACGCCTCGTTCCAGCCAGAAGCGCACTTCCTCGAGCATGGCGTCGACCACCTCGGGGTTGCGGAAGTTGAGATCCGGTTGTGCGGCAAGAAAATTGTGCAGGTAGTACTGGCATCGCCGCGTGTCCCATTGCCAGGCCGAACCGCCGAAGACCGATTGCCAGTTGGTTGGCGGCGTGCCGTCCGCATTTGGGTCGGCCCAGACATACCAGTCGGCTCTGGGGTTGTCGCGATTCTGCCGGCTCTCGGTGAACCAGGGGTGCTGGTCGGAGGAATGTGACAGTACCTGATCGATGGTGACTTTCAGGCCGCATTCATGAGCAGCCTCGACGAGACGGTCGAAGTCTTCGAGGCTGCCGAACATGGGATCGACACCGCGGTAGTCGCTGATGTCGTAGCCGAAGTCCTTCATCGGCGAGGTGAAAAAGGGCGACAGCCAGATGGCGTCGACCCCCAGAGAGGCGACATGGTCGAGTTTGTCGATGATCCCCTGGAGGTCGCCGATACCATCGCCATTGGCGTCCATGAAGCTGCGGGGGTAGATCTGATAGATGACGGCACCGCGCCACCAGTCAGGGTTTGACGAACTCGAGGGTCGGGACGCAGGCATGAGATCTCCTGAAAACGGGAGCCGGGACTCCCGTCATGAAGGATCAAGCGGTAGCGCTGAGGGCATCAGGCCGCTTCGGATTGGCGGGCTAGCCCCAGTGCCTGGTCATCAGCGTCGAACAGGTGGATATGCTCGATTTCCGGCGCCAGGGCGGCCTGCTGCCCGACCTTCCAGTCGCTCGGGGCTTCGGTACGATGGACCAGCAGGGTGTCGCCGGCCTTGGGTTCGAGATAGACATAGACCTCGTTGCCCAGGTACTCGACGTTGACGATCTCGAAGGCATTGTCGCCCTGGGCCTCTTCCAGGCGCAGGTGTTCGGGGCGCACGCCCAGCGTCAGTTCCTTGCCGGTGTCGACGCTGCTGGCGTCCTGGGGCAGCGTGACCTCGCCCACGCCGGGCACCTTGACGCGGCAGCCGTCGGCATTCTGCTCGAGCAGCTCCGCCGGCATGAAGTTCATCGTCGGCGAGCCGATGAAGCCGGCCACGAAGCGTGTCTCCGGGCGCTGATAGAGGTCGTGAGGGCTGCCGACCTGCTCGATGCGGCCGTCGCGCAGCACCACGATCTTGTCGGCAAGGGTCATGGCCTCGACCTGGTCGTGGGTCACGTAGATCATGGTCGAGCCCAGCCGGTGGTGGAGGCGGGCGATCTCGTTGCGCATCTGCACGCGCAGCGAGGCATCCAGGTTGGACAGCGGCTCGTCGAACAGCAGGATCTGCGGCTCGCGGGCCATGGCACGACCCATGGCGACGCGCTGGCGCTGGCCGCCGGACAGTTCCTTGGGCTTGCGCTGCAGCAGTTCCTCGAGCTGGAGGATGCGCGCCGTGCTCATGACACGGTCATCGACGGTCTCGTTGGCCATCTTGGCCAGCTTGAGGCCGAAGGCCATGTTTTCGTAGACCGTCATGTGTGGATAGAGGGCATAGGACTGGAAGACCATGCCGACGCCGCGCTCCCGGGGCGGGAGCTCGTTGACCACGCTGTCGCCGATCTGCATGGTGCCGTCGGTGATCGACTCGAGGCCGGCGATCAGGCGCAGCAGGGTCGACTTGCCGCAACCCGAAGGACCGACGAAGACCACGAACTCGCCGTTGCCAATCTTGAGGTCGACGTCCTTGATGATATGGGTGCTGCCGAAGGTCTTGTTGAGCTTCTCAAGGGTCACGCTTGCCATGTGACATCTCCTTGTCGGCGTGTGCCGGTGTTGTTGTGTTCAGGAATCCAGGCTCATGTAGGCTGCCTGGTAGGGCGGCAACGTCAGGGTGTCGCCCTCCAGTTCACAGCAAAAGCCAAGGTCATCGATGAGCTGGCCGGTCGTGGCCAGTCGTGTGCTTTGTGTATCGCCTGTCAGGTTGAACAGGCACAGCAGGCGTTCTGCGTCGCGCTTGCGGATGAAGCCGAGCAATGAGTCGCCGACATCCAGTAGCGTCAGGTCACCGTCATGCAGGGCCGGGTGCTGACGCCGGAAGGTCAGGAGCTTGCGTACGGTATTGAGGGTGGAGGCCGGATCCTGTTCCTGCTCTTCCACCGCCAGCACCAGATGGCGGTCATCGAGAGGCAGCCAGGGTTCGGCAGTGGAGAAACCGCCGCGCTCGGTCTGGCGCCACGGAATGGGTGTCCGGCAGCCATCGCGCCCCTTGAATTCGGGCCACAGGACCTTGCCGTAAGGGTCCTGAATGCGCTCGAAGGGCACTTCGGCTTCCGGCAGGCCCAGCTCCTCGCCCTGGTACAGGCAGACGCTGCCGCGCAGCGAGAACAGCATGGCCAGTGTCACCCTGGGGTAGGCGGCGTGATCCTCGCTGGCTCCCCAGCGTGAGGCACTGCGCTCCACATCATGGTTGGACAGTGCCCAGCAGGGCCAGGCGTCGGCCGACAGCGTCTGGAAGCGTTCGATTACCTGGCGGATGTAACGCGGCGAGCGTGGCTCGTTGAGCAGGTCGAACGTATAGGCCATGTGCAGCTTGTCACCACCATCGGTGTACTCCGCCATTCGTTCGAGCGGCGAGTCGTCGCCGATCTCGCCGACCGTGGTGGTGCCGGGATAGGAATCCATCAGCGCCCGCAGGTCCTTGAGGAAGTTCAGGTTTTCCGGCCGACTGATGTCGTACTGGTGTTTCTGCCAGGTGTAGGGATTGCTGTCCGGTGCCCCCAGCGTCTTGGATTCACCCTCGAGCACCGGCGGGTTATCGCGCAACGCCGGGTCGTGATAGTAGAAGTTGACGGTGTCCAGGCGGAAGCCGTCGACCCCGAGGTCCAGCCAGAAGCGCATGTTGTCGAGCTGGGCCTGGCGAACCTCCGGGTTGTGGAAGTTCAGGTCCGGCTGGCTGGCAAGGAAGTTATGCAGATAATACTGGCGACGACGCGAGTCGAAGGTCCAGGCCGGCCCGCCGAAGATCGACAGCCAGTTGTTGGGTGGCGTGCCGTCCGGCTTGGGGTCGGCCCAGACGTACCAGTCGGCTCGAGCATTGTCACGATCCTGACGGCTCTGCTGGAACCAGGGGTGGCGATCCGAGGAATGGCTGAGTACCTGGTCGATGATTACCTTCAGGCCCAGCTCGTGGGCGCGCCGGATCAGGGCCGTGAAGTCTTCCAGTGAGCCGAACATGGGATCGACACCGCGGTAGTCGCTGATGTCGTAGCCGAAATCCTTCATCGGTGAAGTGAAAAAGGGCGACAACCAGATGCCGTCCACTCCCAGGCTCGCCACATAGTCCAGGCGGCTGGTGACACCGGCCAGGTCGCCGATGCCATTGCCGCTGGCATCCATGAAGCTGCGTGGGTAGATCTGGTAGATGACGCCGCCACGCCACCAGAAGGTATTGTCTTGCATCTTGCATTCCTTAATTCGTGGGGTGCCCGGGTGCAAACCTCTTGAGCACCTTGTTCGTCGTTTAGGCGTCAGCCCTTGACCGCGCCGGCTGTCAGGCCCGAGACGATGCGTCGCTGGAAGATCATCACCAGGATGACCAGGGGGACGGTGACGGTCACCGAGGCCGCCATGATGGGCCCCCAGGGCAGTTCGTGCTGGCTGCCGCCGGAGATCAGGGCGATGGCCACCGGCACGGTGCGCTGATCATCGGTCAGGGTGAAGGTCAGGGCGAACAGGAACTCGTTCCAGGCGGCGATGAAGGCCAGCAGGCCGGTCGTCGCCATGGCCGGCCACATGAGTGGCAGGAAGACGCGGGTGATGGTCACCCAGGGAGTGGCGCCATCCATGATCGCGGCCTCCTCGAGCTCCTGCGGCAGCTGGCGCATGAAGGTCGTCAATACCCAGACCGTGAAAGGCAGGGTAAAGATGGTGTAACTGAGCACCAGGCCGGCCGGGTTGTTGTAAAGGTTCAGGGTGCGAATGACCTCGAACAGCCCCGACAGCACGGCCACCTGCGGAAACATCGAGACCCCGAGGATGGTCAGCAGGATGGTGGTACGACCGCGGAAGCGCACGCGCCCCAGCGCATAGGCGGCAGTGATGCCCAGCAGCAGGGCGATGAACACGACTGACAGCGAGACGATGATGGAGTTGAGAATGGCACGCAGGAAGCTGCCCTGGCCCAGGACCTGTGCATAGTTGCTCAGGTGGATCGAGGATAGCCACAACTCCGGCTGGAAGAGTTCACTGGACGGCTTCAGCGAGGTTATCACCGCGTAGTAGAACGGGAAGACGGCGTAGACCAGCACCACGGCAATCAGGGCGTAGAGGCCGACGCGCTTGAGGAGTTTCATCAGTTGATACTGGTTCATTGGTCGACTCCCAGTTGACGGCGCCCCAGGTACAGATAGATCACCACGGCCAGAGCGATGATGAAGAACAGCATGGTCGAGGCGGCACTGCCGTAGCCCACGTCCTGAAACTGCACCAGCTGTTGGCGGGCATAGATGGACATGGTCATGGTATTGGTCGAGTTGGATGTCAGCACATAGATCACGTCGAACACGCGCAGGGCATCCAGCAGACGGAAGATGACGGCGACCAGCAGGGTCGGTGTGACCAGCGGCAGGGTGACGCGGAAGAACACCTTGACGGGGGAGATGCCATCGACCTCGGCGGCTTCATAGCAATCCTTGGGCAACATCTGCAGGCCAGCGAGCACCAGCAGGGCCACGAAGGGCGTGGTTTTCCACACATCGACTATGATCACCGCCCACATGGACAGGTCGGCATTGGCCGTCCAGGCCAGGGGGGCGTCGATCAGCCCCATTGCCATCAGCAGGTGGTTGATGATGCCGAACTGGTCATTGAGCATCCAGGCCCACATCTTGGCCGAGACGATAGTCGGAATCGCCCAGGGAATCAGCACCGCTGCGCGCACCAGCATTCGTCCCTTGAATTCGGCGTTGAGCAGCAGGGCGACGACTGTGCCAAAGACCACTTCCAGCGACACCGAGACGATACTGAAATAAAAGGTGTTCCACACCGACTGCCACCACACCGGGTCGGTGAGCAGGCCATACCAGACGCCGTTCGCATAGACCAGATAGTTCTCGAAACCGATGAAGGCGGCGCCACCGGTGTCGGATAAAGAGGCATCCGTAAAACTGAAGTAGAAAGTCCGCAGTAGTGGCCAGCCAGCGACCAGCGCCAGGGTGACCAGCATGGGGGCCAGGAATATCCAGGCGGCGCGCACACGTTGACGGCGAACCTTGGTACTGCGACGCCCAGAGGCAAGGGCAGCACCCCCCTCGCGGGGGGCGCCTTGAGTGGCGGATTGGGTCATGAGAAGCCTCCTGGCTTACCAGCGGCGGCGCTTGATACGCGACAGTTCATTCTTCAGCTGTGATACGGCTTCGGCTCCGCTCTGGTTGCCGGAAAGCACGTTGTGAACGGCGTTGAAGAAGTTGTTGCTGACGCGGTTGTACTTGCTGCCGGTGGACGCCGACGGGCGGGCGACCGCATTGGTGAAGGCCGGATACAGGGTCTTGAAGAAGGGCACCGCGTCGATGACGTCTTCATCCTGATAGAGAGAGGCGATGGTCGGGTTGTAGGAGGCCTCAATGGCGCGACGCTTCTGTTCCTGCTTGGAGGTCAGGTGCTTCACCAGATCGACCGCGAGCTCCGGGTTCTCGGAGTAGCGCGACACGGCCAGATTCCAGCCGCCCAGGGTCGCGGCACTTTCATTGCCCTCGCCGTGGGGCAGGGCGACGACGCCGACCTTGTTGCGGACCTCGCTTTCTTCGCTCTGCGCCAGCGACCAGGCATAGGGCCAGTTGCGCATGAAGACGGCATTGCCCGACTGGAAGACTCCCCTTGCCTGCTCCTCGGTGTAATTGAGGACGCCATTCGGCGAAATATCGCCGACCCAGCTTGCGGCCATATCCAGTGCCTCAGCGGCTTGGGGGTTATCGATGGTGATCTCGCCCTTGTCGTTCACGATCGTGCCGCCGCCGCTGCTGGCGATCCATTCCAGGGCGTTGCAAGTCAGGCCTTCGTAGGCACGTCCCTGGAAGACATAGCCCCACATGTCACCGTTGCCGGCTTCGCGCTCGGCCTGCTTGATGCGGCGTGCGGTCTCGGTGAGCTCCTGCCAGGTCTCTGGTGGCTCGGCGTCGTATTTCTTCAGCAGGTCCTTGCGGTAGTAGAGCACGCCGGCATCGGTGAACCAGGGCATGGCGACCAGTCGATCATCCACGGTGTTGTTCTGAACGATGGCGTCGAAATGCTCCTTGGTGACATCGTCCCCCAGGTGTTTCTTCAGATCCACCAGGTGGTTGGCCAACAGGCCCGGCCAGATGACATCGATCTGCATGACGTCGATATCACCCGACTGCGCGGAAAGGATCTGCTGATAGAACGACAGACGTTCGGTGGAAGAATTGGGCGTCGAGACGATCTGGACCGTGTGGCCCGTCTTGTCCTCCCAGGCGTTGACGCCTTCCTCGCATAGCTGGAGTTCGGCACCCACGGCGCCGCAGGAGATGGTCAGTTCTTCGGCATGGGCCTGCTGGGCGGCCAGGCCGGCGAAGGCGATAGCGGTAATCCATTTGCTGTTCATAGTGCTCCTCAGGCGAATTTCTTGTTGTGTGGCTCGACGTTCATGATGGCTTGCATGCCGGTGTCGATGCGGAAAGGCGATTCATCCTGTCGCTGTCTTAAACGATTAAGACATGGTCTCAGTTAAGCTAGGAAGTCACAGACGCGCAACCTAAACTTTTGTCGTAAAGGCGCCGCGGCTTCTCGCATACGCTTGATACATCACGCTGAAGCGGATGCAAAGCGGGTCGGTCGACGGTTTACCATGTGTTGTCATTCAGCGCCTGTATTAGACCTAGGTGGTATTTAAAAAATGCCGACAGCAAACTATTTTCTTAATCGATTAAGTTCGGTTTGTCGCTGAAATGTCATCCGATGTTATTTGGCTTGGCTGCTAGCGTCGCCGGCTGGTCTTTCCCCGTGACAACAACAAAGGCTTTGAACAAGATGACATCTGCGAATTCACGCCCGAGGAAGTCTCCGCTGGTTCTGGCTGTGGCTGCGGCGGCCATGACGGTCAGCACACTCTCCCATGCGCAGTCGAACAGCGAGCTGGAAGAACGCCTGGCCGAGCTGGAGCAACGCATCGTGGCGGCCGAAAAGCGTGCCGCAGCCGCCGAGCGACGCGCCAAGCAGGCCGAGCAGGAAATGGCCGAGGTACAGGCCAACGAGTCGGAGCCTGTCAGCCAGGACATCGAGTCCCGTCTTGCCGAGGTGGAGCGTCATGCCAATGGCGAAGAAGGCTTCTCCTTCAACGTCTATGCCCGGTCTGGCCTGCTGATCGGCGAGGATGGCAAAAGCTCCGAGGGTAGTCCCTATGTGACCCCGGCCGGGGCCCAGGGTGGTGCCGTGGGCCGTCTGGGTAACGAGCCGGATACCTATGCCGAGGCGATCCTCAACTACAAGATGCGTTTCGACAACGGCGCCAAGGCCAAGTACACCACCATGATCGCCGATAGCGTCACCACCAGTAATGACTGGACGGCCGGCGAGTCGAATCTCAACGTGCGCCAGGTCTATGCCGAGTTCAGTGACCTGCCGAGTTTCACCGGCGCCTTCGAGGATGCCAAGATCTGGGCGGGCAAGCGCTTCGATCGCGACAACTTCGACATTCACTGGCTCGACAGCGACTTCGTCTTCCTGGCCGGTACCGGTGGCGGTATCTACGACATGCAACTGGCCGACAACTGGAAGTCGAACCTGTCCGTCTACGGCCGCAGCTTCACCGACTTCCCGGTGGACAGCATGAATCCTGCGGCGGAAGAGACCGACAGCACCGATAACCTCATCCTGACGTCCAACAACTACTTCGGTAACTGGCAGTGGATGGTCAGCGGCATGAACGCCGCCGACAACGATGAGCGTTCGACCTCGGGCCCGCTGGATGCCGCCGACAATGGCGTGCACACCATGGTGGCCTACCATGGCGAGGATTTCTTCGGTATCAGCGAGGGTAACTCCAAGGTCGCCGTGATGCATGGCCAGGGCCTGGGGGCCGCGACCAAGACCATCGGTGGTAACGGCAATCTGACCGAGGATGCCACCGCCACCCGCATCGGCCTGTATGGCACCACCTATATGGCGCCCAAGTGGCGTGTCGCGCCGGCCATCCTGGCCGAGACCAGCGAGGATCGTTATGCCCAGGGCGACCAGTATGACTGGGCGACCTTCAACGTCCGCCTGGCCAACGAGCTGACCGAGAACTTCGAGATGCAGTACGAGGGCAGCTACCAGTGGATGGACATTTCGCCGCAAGGCTATGGCGGCAACAACGCCGTTGAGGGTGACTACACCAAGCTGACCATCGCACCGACCTTCAAGCCCCAGGTGGGCGGCTTCTGGCAGCGTCCGGAGATTCGGGTCTTCGCTTCCTGGAGCGACTGGGATGAAGAGCTGAATGATTACAGCGCCAGTGACTCCTTTGGTAAGCCCGGCTTCACCGGCGACGACTGGTCCTTCGGCGTGCAGACCGAAGTCTGGTTCTGACGGTCGTGTCTTTGTTGTCCAGTATCCCTGTGCTGTTGTGATGCACTTGCCCGCGCCCTGCGCGGGCTTTTTTGTCGTTGGCTGCCTAGAGCGTCAGCAGGAACAGGATCAGCGGCGGCGACAGCAGCGAGAGGATAAAGCCGCTGACCACGGCCACCGGGACGCAGGCGACCCCGCCGTGTTGCTGGATCACCGGCAGGGTGAAGTCCATGGAAGTGGCGCCGCCGTAGCCGATGGCCAGCGCCGGGTGTCGCTTGATGACCAGCGGGATCAGCACGAAGGCCAGCAGCTCGCGGATCAGGTCATTGAGAAAGGCGATGCCGCCGAGCAATGGCCCCAGCTGATCACCGATCAGGATCCCGGACAGCGAATACCAGCCGAAGCCGGCGGCCATGGCCAGGCCCTCGTTCCAGGACAGGTCGAGCAGGGGCGCGGCCAGCAGTCCGCCGATCAGCGAGCTGGCCGCCAGCACGCTGGCAATGGCCAGGCCGAAGCGGTTGAGCAGGATCTGCTTGAGGGGCATGCCGGAATTGCGCAGCTGGCAACCGATCAGTGCCAGCAGCAGATACAGTACCCACTCCGAGAGGGTCTCGGCCGCGTCGAACAGGCGCGGGCCCAGCGGCCCGCTCGCCAGCAGGCCGAGGATGACACCGGCCAGCACGGCCCCGATCAGCGACATGGAGCCGGCCATGGCGGCCAGCTTGCTGGTCGGCGCATCGGCCACCGAGGTCGAGGCCGCGACTTCAAGGCGCAGCCGGCGTGACAGCCAGGCCAGGGCCGCCAGGTTGCAGGCGGAGATCACCACGCACAGCAACAGTGACTGCCCGCCCAGCTGCGACAGCTTGCCGCCCAGATCGTCGAGGCCTGCCAGGCTGATGCCCATCAACAGCAGGATCACGTAGATGGAGGCG
Source organism: Halomonas halmophila (assembly GCF_006540005.1). Lineage (GTDB taxonomy): Bacteria > Pseudomonadota > Gammaproteobacteria > Pseudomonadales > Halomonadaceae > Halomonas > Halomonas halmophila. The sequence goes on from NZ_BJOC01000003.1 coordinate 116,312, forward strand.
CTCACGCCCCGGTTGATTGCCTCGAGTACCCGGGGCCGGCGGACAGGTACCAGATAGCCGAGCACCAGGGGCAAGAGGACGATCAACAGACTGCTCAGCATCGCAGGATTCCTTCCATGGAGGCGTGCGCACCGCGGCGATTAGTGCACTAATAAAGTGCCATTCTAGGCGCTCCTGCCTGAGCAGCGGAAGGGCCGTCGCGGATCAGGGCGTCTCGAGTCGGGTCAGCTCCAGCTGGCTCTTGCGCTTGCCATCGCTGTAGTAGGTCATCGACAGCAGCAGGCCGGGCAGGCGCGGCAGGAAGTCGAACACCAGCCGGCTGTCGTCCTCGTCGGGCTCTGTCACTTCCACGCGCAGGGCCTCGAATTCGCCGGCGGGCAGGGTCAGCGATCGGCGCCCCAGCACGCGATAGTCGACGCTTTCCTGGCGACCGCGATGGTCCAGGTACTCGACGCGGCAGGCCGTCTCGCAGGGCCGGTCGATGGCGCGGCGTGACAGGGCGAAGAGCGCGCTCTGACGGTCCGGCCGCTCGGCGAGGGCCTCATGGTCGAGTCGATAGGACTTCTGGATCCCCAGCAGCGAATAGCCGGAAGCGTAATAGTAGGACTGCAATGCCCCCTGGCCGACGCGGAAGCGTCCCGTTTCGTGGCCGCTGATACCGGGCAGCTTGGCACTCATCTCGCTCTCCCAGCCGCTGGCCGTGGCCGTCAGGTGGTGCTGGATATCGGCATTCGGCCAGCCATCCACTTCGAGATGGTAGTGCGCCTCGAAGGGGCGCGGCGGTGTGTCGGCAGCCAGGCCGCTGTTGGCCGGCAGCATCAGCAAGAGGAGCAGCGTCGGGAGCAAGCGCTGGGTCATGAGACTTCCTTGTGTCGTCGAGATAGCGGGCATGGTCTTCAGATGCCACAGGGCGGCTGGAGGTTCCCGAGCCGGCCGCGGACGTCGTGGCCGCTGCCAATATATCCTATGCTGGCATAAGCCACTCAGCGATCCATCAGGAGATGACATGGCCAGATTACTGCTCATTGCCGGCGACTTCGTCGAGGACTATGAAATCATGGTGCCCTTCCAGGCGCTTCAGGCCATGGGGCATACGGTGGATGCCGTGTGTCCCGAAAAGCGCGAGGGAGACAGCGTGCGCACTGCCATCCATGACTTCGAGGGTGACCAGACCTATTCCGAGAAGCCCGGGCACAACTTTACCCTCAATGCGTCCTTTGCCGAGGTCGCGCTGGCGGACTACGACGCCCTGGTGGTACCCGGCGGGCGTGCCCCCGAGTATCTGCGCCTGGATGAGCGCGTGCTCGAGATGGTGCGGCACTTCTTCGAACACGACAAACCGGTGGCGGCGATCTGCCATGGCGCCCAGCTGCTGGCCGCCGCCATCTCGCTGGAGGGCTTCCGGGTCTCGGCGTATCCCGCCTGTGCGCCGGAGGTCACGCTGGCTGGCGGCAACTTCGCCGAGCTCCAGGTCGATCAGGCGATCACCAGCGGCAAGCTGGTCACCGCCCCGGCCTGGCCGGCGCATCCGGCCTGGTTGGCGCGTTTCAACGAACTGCTGTAATGCGACGCTCCGCTCCAGCGGATCAGCGCCAGGCGGCGAGTGCCTTGCTGAGCGTCACCGGATAGTCGCTGACGCCCGGTTCGAGGCGGGTCAGGCTGTCCGGAAAGCGCCCGCGGGCCTCCAGGACGCGCTCCCGGGCGGAGGCCGCCAGTGCCATGCCGTCGGCATCGGGCTGGCCGCCGCTCACGCTGCGCACCAGTAGCGGCGTGCCCTGATCGAGTCGCTCGTCGCGCCGCGCGATGGTGTCGCCGGCGTAGTGTCCGGCAGCGTCGAGGTGACGATAGACCTGCTTGGGCCCCGGGAGGTTGGCCTTGCCCGGCGACTGCTTGACCCGGGGCTCGCCGGCGTATTCCACCAGCTTGTAGGACAGGTCGATGACCGGGGCATCGGTCGAGGCACCCATCCGGGTGCCGACGCCGAAGGCATCGATTGGCACGCCGGCGCTGAGCAGGGCATCGATGGCCTGCTCGTCCAGGCCGCTGCTGGCGATGATCTTGATCTCGCCGAGGCCGGCGTCGTCGAGCAGTCGGCGTGCGTCCGGTGCCAGCTGCTCGAGGTGGCCCGAGTCGAGTCGGACGGCGCCGATGCGCAGCTCGGGCTCATCCTGCAGCAGGGCGATGACCTCGCGCACGCCGGCCAGGGTGTCGTGGGTATCCACCAGCAGGGTGGTGTCCGGCATGTGGCGGGCGAAGGCCTGGAAGGCCTCGCGCTCGCTGTCGTGGGCGAGGATGTAACTGTGCGCCATGGTGCCGTTGAGCGGCAGATCGTGGCGCAGGCCGCCGAGCACATTGCTGGTGCCGGCCAGGCCGGCGTTGCGATAGGCGCGCACACCGCGCACCGCGGCGTCCACGCCGTGCATGCGGCGCAGGCCGAAGTCGACCACCGGTCGCCCCCGGGCGGCCATGACCAGGCGTACCGCCTTGGAGGCCAGCACCGTCTCCAGCTGCACCAGATTCATGAGCAGGCTCTCGAGCAGCTGAGCCTGGGCGATGGGCGCATCGACCTCCAACAGGGGCTCGTCGGCGAAGACCGGCGTGCCCTCCGGCAGGGTCCAGATATCCCCCTCGAAGCGCCAGTTCGCCAGCCAGTCGAGGAAGCCGGCATCGAAGCGTCCGGTGGCGGCCAGGCGGGCGATGGCGCGCTCGCCGAAGCGTAATTGACTGACCAGCTCGGCGGCATGCTGCTGGCCGCAGGCGAGCATGAAGCGACGCTCGGCCGGCAGACGACGGAAGAACAGGCTGAAGGTCGCCCGATCGTCCATGCCCTCGCGCCAATAGGCCTGGATCATGGTCAGCTGGTAGAGATCGGTCAGCAGCGCCAGCTCGTCGTCTTCTACCGTCAGCGGGGCGGTCATCGGCATAGTTCGGCACCGGCATCGCTGAGGGTGTCGTGGCAGGCCGCGATGGCCTGCGGGTCCACGGCCGCGCTCAGGTCGTCGAGCAGGCGGGTGGTGAACCCTTCGTGCAGGGCGTCGATCGTCGTGGCCTTGACGCAGACATCGAGTGCCAGGCCGCAGACCGTGACACGCTCGATCCCGCGTTCGCGGAGATAGTCACCGAGGCCGGTGGCGTCGAAGGCCGAGTAGGCGTCGCGGTCGAAGGCGGTGGCCTTGCTGACGCGAATGGTCGCCTCGGGCAGCGCCAGCTCGGGGTGGAAAGCGGCCCCCGGAGTGTCCTGCACGCAGTGTACCGGCCAGGGCCCGCCGCGGTGGGCGAAGCTGGCATGGTCCACGGGGTGCCAGTCCCGGGAGGCGATGATCAGGGCGCCGGCCTGCCGGGCTGTGGCCATCTCGGCGTTGATCCCCGGTACCAGGGCGTCGCCTCCGGCCACGGCCAGGGCACCGCCCGGGCAGAAGTCGTTCTGCATGTCGACCACCAGCAGGGCGTCGCGGCTTCCATAGTCCAGAGAGGGCCGCGACCCGGTGGCCCGAGAGTGTGTGGTCCGAGACATCGCGCGCCTCCTTGATGGGCATCGGTGGGTGTCACCGGGGCGGGATTGCCCCTGTTACTCATCAGCGTATCGCCTGCCGGGCCATTCGTGTAGCGCCCGGCATCAGTAGCCGGCGTCCGGGTCGATGGTCGGCTGGGGCGTGCCGGCCTCGAAGGCGCGCAGTGCCTCGGCGACCTGATCGACGGCATCCTTCAGCGGCGTGGGACCGGCCATGTGCGGCGTGATCAGAATGCGTGGATGTGACCACAGGGAGCTGTCGGCGGCCAGCGGCTCGACCGGGAAGGCATCCAGCAGGGCGCCGCGCAGCTGTCCGCTGTCCAGGGCGTCGAGCAGGGCCGACTCATCGATCAGCGAGCCGCGGCCGGGGTTGATCAGGCTGGCGCCCTGCGGCAGCCGTGCCAGTGTCTCGCGGTTGATCAACTGATGCGTGGCCGTCGTGCCCGGCAGCAACAGCACCAGGCTGCGCACCCGACCCAGCAGGCCGGTGAGCCCCTCATCACCATGATGGCAGGTCACGCCCTCGAGGGTCCTGGGCGTGCGGCTCCAGCCGTGAACCGGAAAGCCATCGGCGGCGAGGCTGGTGGCGACCTTGGCGCCGATGGCGCCCAGCCCCAGCACGCCGACCGGCCAGTCCGCCTTGTCGGTCACGGCGTGCTCGCGCCACTCCGCGTCGGCTTGCTGGCGGGCATAGCGATCGAAGTCGCGCTGGAAGTGCAGCACGCCATAGCGCACATAGTCGGCGATGGGGCCGGCCATGCCGGCGTCGCGCAACTTGACGATGGGCAGGTCGCGGGGCAGGGCGGGGTTGTCGAGCAGGGCATCGACGCCGGCGCCCAGGTTGACGATGCCCTTGAGTCGTTCGAGCTCGCCGAACAACTCGGCGGGTGGCTGCCAGGCCGCCAGGTAATCGACGTGGCGGCGCTGTTCGGCGCTCGCCTCGTCGGTCAGGATCTCGGCGTGCGGCAGGCGGCGCGACAAGGCCTCTCGCCAGGCGTCCGCGTTGCCATGGTGAATGAGTACGCGCATGGTGTCCGCTCCCTTCAATAGACGAATTGCATCATGGGCGGTGGTGCCTCGCCCAGCAGATTGACGAGGCGCTGCAGGCCCTCCTCGAAGCGCTCGATGTCCGGTTCCGCGCCGACGCTGACGCGCACCCGACGGGGCGCGGCCGTCTGCTCCACCATGAAGGGCACGGCCGTGGTGATGGCCACGCCTTCCTGTTCGGCCTGCTGCTGCAGCTCCTCGGTCCGCCATGCCGTGGGCAGCCCCAGCCAGACATGCATGCCGGTGGCGCGCGCCGTGCGCTCATGGCCGCTCAGCAGGCGGCTGGCCAGGCGCTGGCGCTCGGCCAGCAGGTGGCGCTGCTCCGCGGCCATCTCGTCGACCGTGCCGTCGGCTAGCCAGGCATCGGCGATCTCGAAGATCAGCGGGGTGGCCATCCAGGTGGTGGCCCGCATGCGCGGCAGGGTGTGGTGCAGCTGGCCGCGTGGCACGCTCAGGTAGCCGGCGCGCAGCCCCGGCATGGTGGCCTTGGTCAGGCTGGTGACATGGAAGCCCAGGTGCGGCACACGCGCTGTCAGCGGCGTCAGCCCCGGCGGCTCGAGCAGGGCCAGGACATCGTCCTCGATCAGCCAGACCGCGTGTCGCTCGAGTACCTCGGCGACGGCATCCCGGCGTTCCTGGGTCATGGTGGCGCCGGTGGGATTGAGCTGGGTGGGGGTCAGGCACACGGCTCGCGGCTTGAAGCGCCGGCAGGCCATGTCCAGGGCTTCCGGCAGGACGCCCTGCTCGTCGATGGCCACGCCGCGCAACTGGAATCCCAGGGTGCGCGACAGGGCGATCAGGCCGTGGTCGGTGAGGGCCTCGGTGAGCACCAGGTCGCCGTGCTGCACGATGGTGGCGACGGCCAGCAGGAGTCCGTGGGCGGCACCGTTGCACAGAATGCGCTCATCCGGCTCGCCGGGCACGCCCAGACGTTGTGTCAGCCACTGGCTGGCCCGCTCGCGATGATGGGGCAGTCCGGCAATGGGGCGATTGGCGGTGATGATATCCGGACTCGCCTGTTCGGCGAGCTGAGCCAGGGTTTCACGAAAGCGTAGGTGATGGCCCGGCGGGCACACCGGGTGGGCAATGGACAGATCGATGAGCGCGTCTTCATGGCGCGGTTCCGGCTTGCGCAGATAGGCCGAGTCACGCGAGTCATCCAGGGCGTTGACCCAGGTGCCGCTCCCGGTGCGTGCCTGCACCAGCCCCATCTTTTCCGCCTGGGCATAGGCCCGCGAGACGGTCTGCACGCTGATGCCCATGACCTCGGCCAGCTCGCGATGAGTGGGCAGTCGGGTGCTGGGCGGCAGCTCTCCCTGGCGGATGGCCTCGGAGAGTGCCCTGGCAATGGCGAGATACTTGGGCCCCGAGTCCGTTAGATAGCGTGAGAGATCAATTGTCATGATTCAATAAAGCCTTTGACCGCCCGCCAAGTGGTGGTGATAGTATCACCATACCGGTACGGGCCGTGTATTGTCATGATGTTGAACGGTAAATGTCATGACAACGACGGTCAGATTACGGTCGGCAAGAGTGTCAGCATTGGTTCAGTGCTATGCCCCGGCGCCTGAGGAGAACAGGTGACCGGATATTGGTAGTGTGGTCGTTTGGCGAGCGATGTCATGATTCAGGTTTCTCTTCCCTTCACTCGTGAAGAATATGCTGGCCGTCTCTGGAAGGTTCGCGCCGAAATGGCGAGCCGCGGAATCGACGTGCTGATCATCAGTGATCCGTCCAACATGGCCTGGTTGACGGGTTATGATGGCTGGTCCTTCTATGTGCATCAGTGTGTGCTGCTGGGTCTCGAGGGAGAGCCGGTATGGTACGGGCGGCGCATGGACGCCAATGGTGCACTGCGTACCTGCTGGATGGACCCGGACAACATCACCTATTACCCGGATTACTATGTCCAGAACCCGGACATGCACCCCATGGACTACCTGGCGCAGACCATTCTGCCCGACCGGGGGTGGCACAAGGGCGTCGTGGGCATGGAAATGGACAACTACTACTTCTCGGCCAAGGCCTATCAGTGCCTGCTGAAGGAGCTTCCCCACGCCCGCTTTGCCGATGCCAATTCCCTGGTGAACTGGTGTCGTGCCATCAAGTCGCCCCAGGAAATCGAGTACATGCGAACCGCCGGCAAGATCGTGGCCGGCATGCACTCGCGCATTCTGGAATGTGTCGAGCCGGGCCTGCCCAAGAGCAAGCTGGTATCGGAAATTTACCGCGTGGGCATCGAGGGCTGGACGTCCCCGGAAGGCCAGGTCTTCGGTGGCGACTATCCGGCCATCGTGCCGATGCTGCCCACCGGCAAGGATGCCGCGGCGCCCCACCTGACCTGGGATGACTCGCCGTTTCGCGAGGGCGAGGGCACCTTCTTCGAGATTGCCGGTGTCTACAAGCGCTATCATGCGCCGATGTCGCGGACCGTCTACCTGGGCCGCCCGCCGGCGGAGTTCGTGCGGGCCGAGTCGGCCCTGCTGGAAGGCATCGACAATGGCCTGGCCGTGGCGAAGCCCGGCAACCGGACGGCCGATATCGCCATGGCGCTGGGCGCGGCCATGGACAAGTATGGCTTCGACCGGGGCGGCGCACGCTGCGGTTACTCCATCGGCCTCAGCTATCCGCCCGACTGGGGCGAGCGCAACATGAGTCTGCGTCCCTCGGACGACAGCATTCTCGAGCCGGGCATGACCTTCCACTTCATGCCGGGCCTGTGGGTGGACGACTGGGGACTCGAGATTACCGAAAGCATACTGATCACCGAAAACGGCTGTGAAACGCTGGCGGACTTTCCGCGCCAGTTGTTCGTCAAGTAAGGAGTCCTCATGAGCAACTCAACCGGCCCGCTGCGGCCCAGTCCGATTTCCGCCACCGTCGATTTCGAGGCCGGCGGTGTTCAGCATGGTTTCCTCAAGCTGCCGGTCTCCAATGACGAGTCGGCCTGGGGCGCGGTGATGATCCCTGTCACCGTGGTCAAGAACGGCGAGGGCCCCACGGCACTGTTGACCGGCGGCAACCATGGCGATGAATACGAGGGCATCACCGCCCTGCACAAGCTGTCCAGCCGTCTGCGCGCCGAGGACGTCCAGGGCCGCGTGATCATCGTGCCGATGATGAACACCCCGGCCTGCATGGCCGGACGTCGCACCTCGCCCATGGATGCCGGCAACGCGGGCAACCTCAACCGCAGCTTTCCGGGCGACCCGGACGGCAACGTGACCGAGAAGATCGCCGATTACTTCACCCGGGTGATGGTGCCGATGAGTGACGTGGTGCTCGACCTGCACTCCGGTGGTCGCACCCTGGACATCATTCCGTTCGCGGCCTCCCATGTGCTGGACGATGCCGAGCAGCAGCGCAGCGCCCTGGAAGGTGCCAAGGCCTTCGGGGCGCCCTACGCGATCATGATGTTCGAGCTGGATGCCGCGGCCCTGTTCGACACCGCGGTCGAGCGTCAGGGCAAGATCTTCGTGGCCACCGAACTGGGCGGCGGCGGCACCTCCACGCCGCAGAGCCTGGCGATCACCGAGCGCGGCATCGATAACTTCCTGATCCACTATGGCCTGGTCGAGGGCGAAGTCGAGATGCCGGCCGAGCCCCAGGCCTACCTCGACATGCCGGATGCCTCCTGCTACGTGCAGAGCGAGCATACCGGCCTGCTTGAGCTGACGCTGGCGCTGGGCGATACGGTGACGCAGGGAGATGTCATCGCGCGGGTGTACGACATGACGCGCAGTGGCGTGGCGCCCATCGAATACCGGGCACAGCGTGACGGCGTCCTGGCGGCCCGGCGCTTCCCGTCCAGTGTCAACATGGGTGACACCATCGCGGTGATCGCCGAGGTCGTCGAGTCACTCGGCTGAATACTCAGAGTCAGGTAAACCCATGAAGCTCGATCGTTACGATCTGAAGATCCTTGAAATTCTCTCCCGCGACGGACGCATCACCAAGTCCCGGCTGGCCGAGGCCATCAACCTCTCGGTCAGCCCCTGCTGGGAGCGCGTGCGACGCCTGGAAAAAGCGGGCGTCATCGAAGGCTACAGCGCTCGCTTGAACACCGATGTGCTGGTCAAGCGTACTCCGGTCTGGGTGCAGGTCGAGCTCAAGGCCCACAATGCCGAGAGCTTCGCGCGCTTCGAGGCCCTGGTGCACGACACCCCGGAGGTCACCGAATGCGTGGCCGTCGGCGGCGGGCTCGACTATCTGGTCAAGATCGAGGCCGCCTCGATCGATACCTATCAGCGCCTGATCGACGACTGGCTGACCTCGGATGTCGGCATCGAGCGCTATTTCACCTACATCGTCACCAAGACCGTCAAGCAGGCCTCGGCCGAAATCTCGGCCAGCGACCTGGCGCCGTGACGACTGTGGCGCCGGCCCCGGTACTGACCGGGTCGGCGCCTCAGCGGCGGGCTGCCTCGCCATGCCGGCCGCGTGCAGAAAAAACACCAAGTCAGTCGCGCGGGAAAAAAAATCCTCGACGTTCTGGCGGCCTGCTTTGAAAAGTCCTGAGCGGTCTTCTCCCTTACCATGGTGACATCACGCGGCAACCGCCGCGGTTTTCTTCATGGCCGGTGTCGGAGCGACGCCGGCGTATCAGGGGGAGAAGTATATGACGCTGTCCAACCAGCTGAGCGATCTGCGACTGTTCCGTCAGTATGCCTACGTCGACGGCAAGTGGACTCACGGCACGACCGGCCGCGAGGAAGCCGTTATCGATCCGGCGACCGGCGAGACACTGGGTCATATTCCGGTGCTCGAAGCCGATCAGATTCGCGGGGCCGTGGACGCCGCCGACCAGGCCTTTGCGCAATGGCGTGCCCTGCGCGCCGATGAGCGCTGCGAGCGTCTGCTGGCCTGGTACGACCTGCTGCAGGCCAACCGCGAGGATCTGGCGACCATCATGACCCTGGAGCAGGGCAAGCCGCTGCCGGATGCGCGTGGCGAAGTCGAATACGGTGCCAGCTTCGTGCGCTGGTTCGCCGAGGAAGGCAAGCGCACCTTCGGCGACACCATCCCCAGCCACATCCCCAACGCCGCCCTGGGCACCCTCAAGGAGCCGGTGGGCATCGCCGCTCTGATCACGCCCTGGAACTTCCCGCTGGCGATGATCACCCGCAAGGCCGCGGCTGCCATGGCCGCCGGCTGCCCGGTGGTCGTCAAGCCGGCCCACGAGACGCCGTTTTCCGCGCTGGCGCTGGCCGAGCTGGCCGAACGCGCCGGCATCCCGGCCGGTGTGTTCAATGTGGTGCTCGGCGATGCGCCGGAAGTCTCCAAGCTGCTCTGCGATGACGAGCGCATCAAGGCGCTGTCCTTCACCGGCTCCACCCGGGTCGGCCGCCTGCTGCTCGAGCAGAGCGCCAACACCGTCAAGCGTGTCTCGCTGGAGCTGGGCGGCAATGCGCCCTTCATCGTCGGACCGGACATGGACCCGCATGAAGCCGCGCTGGCCGCCGTGGCCGCCAAGTTCCAGACCGCCGGACAGGACTGCCTGGCCGCCAACCGCATCCTGGTCCACGAGTCCATCCATGATGCCTTCGTCGAGCATTTCGCCGAGCGCATGGCCGCCATGACGGTGGGCAACGGTATGCAGGGCGAGGTCGACCAGGGGCCGCTGATTCACGGCCAGGCCGTCGACAAGGCCTCCGCCATCGTCGATGACGCCGTCTCCCGCGGCGCGACCCTGGTGGCCGGCGATCAGAGCCAGGCGCCGGGCCCGAACTTCTTCATGCCGACCCTGCTGACCGGCGTGACCCGCGACATGCAGGTCTGGTGCGAGGAAAACTTCGCTCCGGTGGCGGGCATCACCGCCTACCGCGATGACGATGAAGCCATCGCCATGGCCAATGATACCGAGTATGGTCTCGCCGCCTATGTCTACACCCACGACATCCGCCGCATCTGGAAACTGCTGCGCGCCCTGGAATACGGCATGGTCTCGGTGAACTCCGTGAAGATGACCGGCCCGCCCGTGCCCTTCGGCGGCGTCAAGCAGTCAGGCCTCGGCCGCGAGGGCGGCGTGACGGGTATCGATGAGTACCTGGAGACGAAGTATTACTGCCTGGGGGCGCTGGGCTCCGTCTCCGGGAGCTGACCCGGCTTCGAGATGCGAGATACGAGATACGAGCACCCCCAACCCTGCTCCGAAGGTGGGGCGGGGTTCGCAGCTCGTTACGCGTTTCTCGCGCACACTGGCTGGCTGCTGCCAGCAGGCCCAGCCAACATGACCGATTTGGCCACGAGCCACGAGCCACGAGCCACGAGCCACGAGCCACGAGATTCGAGATGCGAGATACGAGCAACCCCAACCCAGCTACGAAGGTGGGGTGGGGTTCGCAGCTCGTTACTCGTTTCTCGCGAACACGGGCTGGCTGCTATCCGCAGGCCGAGCCAAGATGACGAACTTTCTCTCCGGCGCCGCCGGGGAGCTTTAATGGAGAACTGCATGACCACGCACAAGGATCTGATCGATCGCGACCGCAAGGTGACCTTCCACGCCTCCACGCACCTGCGTGACTTCGCCCAGGGCGATGCACCGGGCCGCGTCATCACGGGCGGCAAGGGCATCAACATCGTCGACAAGGACGGTCGCGAATTCATCGACGGCTTTGCCGGCCTGTACTGTGTCAACATCGGCTATGGCCGCAGTGAAGTCGCCGAGGCGATCTACCAGCAGGCGCTGGAGATGTCCTACTACCACACCTATGTGGGCCACTCCAACGAGCCGCAGATCGCGCTTTCCGAGAAGATCCTCGAGCTGGCCGGCCCCGGCATGTCCAAGGTCTACTACGGCATGTCCGGCAGCGATGCCAACGAGACCCAGCTCAAGATCGTGCGTTACTACAACAACGTGCTCGGCCGCCCGCAGAAGAAGAAGGTCATCTCGCGCATGCGCGGCTACCACGGCTCCGGCATCGCCTCCGGCTCGCTGACCGGCCTCAAGGCGTTCCATGATCATTTCGATCTGCCGATCGAGACGATCCGTCATACCGAGGCGCCGTACTACTATCACCGTGCCGCCGAGCAGGAAGGCATGAGCGAGCGCGAATTCTCCAAGCACTGCGCCACCAAGCTGGAAGAAATGATCCTGGCCGAAGGCCCGGACACCGTGGCCGCCTTCATCGGCGAACCGGTGCTGGGTACCGGGGGTATCGTGCCGCCGCCCGAAGGCTACTGGGACGAGATCCAGGCGGTGCTGGCCAAGTACGACGTGCTGCTGATCGCCGACGAAGTGGTGTGCGGCTTCGGGCGTACCGGCAGCGAGTTCGGCAGCCATCACTACGGCATCAAGCCGGACCTGATCACCATCGCCAAGGGCTTGACCAGCGCCTACCAGCCGCTTTCTGGCGTAATCGTCGGCGACCGCGTGTGGAACGTGCTGGAGCAGGGCACCGGCGAATACGGCCCGATCGGCCACGGCTGGACCTATTCCGGTCACGCCCTGGGCTGCGCCGCCGGCCTGGCCAACCTGCAGATCATCGAGCGCGAAGGCCTCACCGCCAATGCCGCCAACACCGGTGCCTATCTGCAGGAACGCCTGCAGGCCACCTTCGGCGATCATCCGGTGGTCGGCAACGTGCGGGGCGTGGGCATGATGGGCGCGCTGGAATTCGCCGCCGATCCGGCAAAGCGTCAGCACTTCGATCCGTCCCTGAAGGTCGGGCCGCGCATGTCCGCTGCCGCGCTCGAGCAGAACCTGATCGCGCGTGCCATGCCGCAGGGCGATATTCTCGGTTTCGCACCGCCGCTGACCACGACCCGCGCGGAAGTCGACGAGATCGTCGCGCGCACCAGGAAGGCCGTCGACAAGGTCACCGACGAGCTGACCCGCGAAGGCGCGCTGCAGACCGCCTGAACGGTATCATCGCCATGATGTGAAAGAATCGCCGCAGGGTTTTCCCTGCGGCGATTGTGTTTCAGGCTGGCGGTGCTAGTCATCATGCTGCCTTCTGGGAGAAACGAGATGTCGAAGCCTGTGCATGGTGTGACCCTGGCCGAAATCCAGGCGGCGCGTCGGCGTATCGCCGGGCAGGTGACGCGCACCCCCTTGATCCGCTCGGCGACCCTGTCGGCGCGTTTCGAGGCCGAGGTCCTGCTCAAGCTGGAGACTCTGCAGCCGACCGGTGCCTTCAAGCTGCGCGGCGTCGTCAACATGATCAGCGCCCTGCTCGAGCGATATGGTCAGCAGGCCCTGGCGGCCGGTGTCACCACGGCCTCCACCGGCAATCATGGGCGGGCGGTCGCCTACGCGGCAGCACGCCTCGGCGTCCCTGCCATCATCTGCCTGTCGCACCAGGTGCCGGACAACAAGGTCGCGGCCATCGAGGCGCTGGGCGCCGAGGTACGGCGTATCGGCGACAGCCAGGACGAGGCCTTCGGCGAGGTGGCGCGACTGGTCGACGAGCAGGGCATGACGCTGATTCCGCCCTTCGACGACTCCCTGATCGCCGCCGGGCAGGGCACCATCGGTCTGGAGCTACTGGACGACGCGCCGGACCTGGATCAGGTGCTGGTCGGCCTCTCGGGAGGCGGCCTGCTGGGTGGCATCGGGGTCGCCCTCAAGGCCAGCCGGCCCGAGCTGGAGATCACGGGCGTGAGCCTGTCCCGTGGCGCGGCCATGCATGACAGCCTGCTGGCCGGTCACCCGGTCGAGGTGGAAGAAGTCGCCAGCCTCGGCGATTCGCTGGGTGGTGGTATCGGCCTGGACAATGGCTGCACCTTTGCGCTGGTGCGCGAGGTCATGGATTCCCACTGGCGGGTTTCCGAAGCCGCCATTGCGCGTGCCATGGTGGAGCTGCTGGAAGACGATAAGCAGTTCGTCGAGGGCGCCGCCGCCGTGGGGCTCGCCGCCCTGAACGAGCATGAGCTGGATATCCGCGGCCGCAAGGTGGCGCTGATCCTGTCCGGCAACGGCGTCTCGCTGGAGACGCTTGATCAGGCCCGTAGGCTGGCGGGACGATAGGTGGGAAGAGGGAAGAGGGAAGAGGGAAGAGGGAAAAGGGAAGAGGGAAGAGTTAGGTGTCTGCTTTTTCAGGGTCACTTCAGCCCCCTTACCCTCACTTCTTACCCCTCACTTCTAACCTCTCACTTCTTACGCCTCACCCCTCACCCACGGCTACTGGAGGATTTTTTCCATGCAGTTGTATCAACGCGATGCCATCGAAGCTGCCGTGACCCTGGACCATGCGGCGTTGGCGGCCGTGGAGGCGGGCTTCGCGGCGCTGGGGCGCGGCGAGGTGGTGCAGCCGCCGATTCTGTCCATGGCCATCGAGGAGTCCAATGGTGAGGTCGACGTCAAGACCGCGCATATCCGCGGCGCCGAGCGCTTCGCCATCAAGGTCAGTCCCGGCTTCTTCGACAATCCTCAACTCGGGCTGCCGAGCCTGAATGGCCTGATGGTGGCGTTTTCGGCGCGCACCGGCCAGGTGGAGGCCGTGCTCTTCGACGAGGGCTATCTGACCATGATCCGCACCGCGCTGGCCGGCGCCATTGCCGCCAAGCAGCTGTCGCGGGAGAGCAGCCAGCGGGTCACGGTGCTGGGCGCCGGTGAACAGGCCGAGCGGCAGCTAGAGGCCTTGCGGCTGGTGCGCGATATCCGCGTCGTCGATGTCTGGGCGCGGCGCCGCGAGGCCGCCGAGTCGTATGCCCACCAGCTGCGGCAGCGTGGCCTGGAAGTCAATGTGCATGAGGACCTGCCGAGCGCCTGTTCACAGGCCGATATCATCGTCACCACCACGCCTTCCCGGGAGCCGCTGCTGCAGGCACGCGACCTGCCGGAGGGGGTGCATATCACCGCCATGGGCTCGGACAGCCCGGACAAGCGCGAGCTGGCGGACGCCCTGCTGACTCGCGCCGATGCCTTCGTCTGTGATACCCGAGCCCAGAGCGAGACCAATGGCGAGCTCAAGGGCTTCGCCGGGCGCGAGGCGCCGTTCAAGGTGCATGAGCTGGGGCAGGTGATCGCCGCCGGCGAGAGCCTTCGACTGACGGATGCCACCATCACCGTCTGCGACCTGACCGGCACCGGCGTGCAGGATACCGCCATTGCCGGTTTTGCCCTGTCACGCCTGGCCGACTGAGACAGGGACTGCCTGCGGCCGGGCTTGCCGAACCCGCGGACTCGCGTCACGCTGAGGGCAGAAGGTTTGGCAACGCATCGTCGAGGAGGGCGTGATGAAGCGACGCGTACTGGCGTTTGATGTCTATGGCACCCTGATCGATACCCATGGCGTGGTCGAGGCCCTGGCGTCGCTGCTGGGCGATACCCAACGCGCCGCGGCGTTTTCGCGATGCTGGCGCGACAAGCAGCTCGAATACAGTTTTCGGCGCGGGCTGATGGGAGCCTATGTGGATTTCTCGCGCTGTACCCGGGAGGCGCTGGAGTTCACCGATCGGTTGCTGGGCACCCGGCTTTCCGATACCGGCAAGGAACACCTGATGGGGGCCTATGCCGGTCTGCCGGCCTTTGCCGATGCCGGGACGGCACTGGCTCGTCTCGCCGAGACCGATGTCACCTGCGTGGCCTTTTCCAATGGTGGTCGGGACGCGGTGGCCGGGCTGCTCGAAGGGGCCGGCCTGAGCGAGTATTTCGCCGATATCGTCAGCGTCGAGGAGGTCCACCGCTTCAAGCCCGACCCGGTGGTCTATGCCTACCTGCGTCAGCGCCTCGACGCCGAGTCCGCTGATACCTGGTTGATTTCCAGTAACGCCTTCGATGTCATCGGGGCCCGCCATGCCGGACTGCATGCCGCCTGGGTTCGGCGTAGCCCGGAGGCGCCCTTCGATCCCTGGGGGATCGAGCCGGATACCACCGTGGCCGACCTCGAGGCGCTGGTCGACTACCTGCGGCCAGCCGGAGGCCGGGGCTCATGACCGGCAGGTGATCACCGGGCCACTGGATCAAGGCTCCGAAGAGTCGTCCGAGTCACCAGGCGTGAAGTGCTGACCGGCCCGGTGCAGCAGCTCGAACTGACGGTCGCAACGGCGACAGGCGCTGCACATCGCCAGGTGCAGGCGTAATGCCGCTCGCTCCCCGAGGGTCAGCGGGCGGTCGTGTTTCAGGGACATCAGGCGGGTGGCTGCGTGGCATTTTTTCATGAGGCGGTCTCCGTGGTCAGCCAGCCCTTCTCGATGCAACTGCGTAGCCGAAGCCTGGCGCGGTGCAGCATCACCCAGCAGTTGCTTTCCTTGATGCCGATCTCCTGGCAGATATCCGCGGTCGACAGCCCCATCAGTTCACGCAGCGAAAAGATGCGCGCCAGGTTATCCGGCAGTCCGATCATGCAGGCATCGAAGGTCTGCCAGAAGGCCTGGTTGTCGAGACTCAGGTCCGGGTCTCCCCAGGCAGCGGGGCGCGCCTGAGGGCTCCAGTGGCCATTCTGCTGAAACATGCGATCGATGGCGTCGTCGTCCGATTCGTCCTCCAGCGGCTGCCACTGGCCGTGTTTCTTCTGGGCCCGCATGGCATCCAGGATCTTGTACTTGAGAATCCCGAAGACCCAGGTTTCATAGCCGGAGTGACCCTGGAAGCTCGCGGTCTTTTCCATGGCGGTGAGCAGGGCATCCTGAACGGCATCCTCGGCCTGGCAACGGTCGCGCAGATGGAGCAGCGCGAAGGACACCAACCGAGGGCGCACTGCCTCGAGGCGTTGGCGCAAGGTCTCATCGTCCCTGAAGCGGGGCTGGCTCTGGTTCACGAATCCCTTCCCTCGAGCGTTGGGCTGACGGTGTCTGGATCGACCGAGTGGCCGAAATAGCGGGGCCGTTTCCGACGAGTGTGTGTCCAACCCGGCCCCCTGATCCATTGAAATGTTCATGCGATGTTCAACGCCTGGCCGGGCTGGACAGCCAGGCATGGATCAGGGCGTCCAGCGAGATCAGGCCGGCACCGCGCAGCACCAGGGTCAACAGGCTGGCGGCCCAGAGCCCGTGGGTGACCCAGGCGCCGGGGTAGACCAAGACCTGGATGACCAGGGTCATGCCGAGCAGGCCGACGGCGGCAAGCCGGGCCGCCAGCCCTGCCCAGAGGGCCAGGGAGAGCGAAAACTCGGCGATGGTCGCCAGATAGGCGGCCAGGGCGGCAGGAATCAGCGGCAGGGCGTATTCGTTCTCGAACAGGAAGAAGGTGCTCTGGGTGATGCCGCTGCCATCCACCTTGGTCAGTGCCGAGCGGAAGAAGACGCTGCCCAGCACCAGACGTATCAGCAGCAGGACGGCATCCAGCGGCAGCCGGTCGAGCCAGGGGGCGAGCTTCAGATAGTAGCCGTGGAGTGGCTGGCGCCAGTCAAGCTTCATGCGGGTGTCTCCTGAGCCTGGGTCAGGCTGCCCAGTGCCAGCAGGGTGCCCAGCGCCTCGCTGACCTGCGCCTGATCCGCCTGGCGGGCGCTGGTCGCCAGCGCCTCGCCGAGTGGGGTGGTGGTCGTCAGGGTCTGGTAGAGCCGGCGCGTGCTGGTGTTGACTGGGTGTATCTCGACACGCCGGCCCTGGCGGATCAGCAGCCATGTCCAGTCGCCGGCGGCGCCGACGGGGGCGTGGTCTTCGCCGCGCTCCAGGGCGTGCCAGAGGCACAGTACGTCGTGGTGGCCCTCCACCAGCCGCGATGCCGGATGCGTCATGCAGCAGACGGCCTGCGGGTCCTCTGCCTGACCCAGCAGCTCGGCGCTCAGTGGCGCGGCATCGGCCGCGTGGCTGACGCTGAGTCGGGCATGCTCGAGCCGGCAGATATCCACCACATAGCGGTAGTCCTGCATCACGCTCAGGCGCTCCAGCGCCTCGGCAAAGGCCTGGCCGTAGTAGCGCAGGCGTGGCTCCTCGGGGAGCCGGCGACGCACATGGTCGCTGGCTACACTCCGGAAGAAACGCTCGCCGAGCAGTGTGCGGGTGTGCGGAAAGGTCTGGGCCAGGGCCTCGATCAGGCTGTGGCGCACATTGTTGCGATAGACATCGAAGCCCGGCTGATGGCCCAGCCGGCTGTCGCCGGCCTCGCCAAACTGCAGGGCCCGGGTGAAGTCCCGTTGCCATTCGGCGAGCGAGGTCATGAGGCCGGCTCCAGGCGGGCCAGCGGTGCCCTGGCCGCGCTGGCGTGATAGTGGCGGGCGAGGGCGGCCTCCTCCAGCCAGCGGGGCAGGCTGGGGATGCGGGTGTCCCACTCGATGAGGGTGGGCACCGCTGGCAGGGCGTCTGTCAGCTGGGCATAGCGCTGCCAGACGGCCTCGCAGACCGGGCTGCCGTGATCGTCGATGCGCAGGGGCGGCGTCGCCTCGGTGTCCAGCGAATGCCCGGCCAGATGAAACTCGCCCACCGCCGACAGGGGCAGCGCACTCAGATAGTCGCTCAGGTCACGCCCCAGGTTCTCGGCGCTGATGTAGGCGTTATTGATGTCCAGCAGCAGGCCGCAACCGGTGCGCCGGACGAGCTCGGTCAAAAAGTCGGCCTCGCTCAGGGTGTTGTCCAGCGCCATGTACAGGCTGGGGTTCTCGACCAGCAGTTGTCGCCCCAGGGCCTGCTGGGTGGTGTCGACATGGCGGGCCACCACCTCGAGGCTTTCCTCGCTCAGCGGAAGTGGCAGCAGGTCATTGTAGAAATCGCCTTCCAGTCGGCTCCAGGCCAGGTGCTCGGAGACACGTACCGGGTTCAACTCGTCCACCAGATGCACCAGGCGGGCCAGGTGCTGGTCGTCCAGCGGCTCGGCGCTGCCCAGTGACAGGCCGACGCCATGCACCGATAGCGGGTAGCGCGCGGCGATGGCAGCGAGATCGTCGCGCATGGGCCCGCCCGCGCTCATGTGGTTCTCGGCGTGCAGTTCGAGAAAGTCGATGTCGGCCCGCTCGGCGATCAGCTCGGCCATGTGCCGGGGCTTCAGGCCGATGCCCTGGGCGGCGCGAGGCAGACGGTGGGCATCCATGAGCATGTCGGTTCCTCCTCTATTCCTGAGAGGGTGTTTACAAAAGTCACGAGCGACGGACAGGCCAGGCGAAATCAGCCGAAAAAGCGAGCTGGTAAATGAGCATTTTGAGGCTGATTTCAACGCCGCATGGGCGAGCGCAGTAGTTTGTAAACACCCTCTGACAGGGTCCTGGCGATATCCGGCTCAACCCGCAGGATGAGCCGGTGACATTCAGGGACGCTCGATGGGTTCCAGGCTGCCGTTGCCGTGCGGGGTCTCGATGCTGGTGCAGCTGCCTTCGGGGACCAGGGTCCAGGCATTGCCCTGGTAGTCGACGGTGGAAGTGCCGGCGCAGGTGGTGCCCGGTCCTGCCTTGCAGTCGTTCTCGCCGGCCAGGGCGACGCCGTAGCACTTTTCCATGGCCTCTTTATCGTCGGCCAGGGTGGTGCCCATGGCGCCGGCCTGGGCAATGGCGGTGGTGATGATGGCGGCCATCAGTGTGGACTGTTTCATGATCTGACTCCTCGTTGGCTGGGGATCTAACGCCACCGCGCCAGCTCGTCAGGCGTCGGTGGTTATGATTGAGTGGCGCGGGATCACAGATCCTTACAGCCTCGAGGAAATTTTTTGGTTCATCGCACTTGCGCGTGGCGAGCCTCCCTTCAGGCAAGGCGCGTTGGCGGGCACCGCGCCCGTGCCGGCCGAAGGGCGTCCGGGTGGCGCTTTTTTCATGCGGCCGACGGGCAACTACACTGAAGGGCAGGGCAAGCCGATGATTCGCCCGGCGGCCCGTTGCGAGGTGAAGCGCATGCACGGCACACCGCGACATCCTCATCGTCCAATCGCCATCCTGACAGCCCTGGCCTGCCTGTTGCTGGGGTTTGTGCTGGCTTGTCAGACACTGGCACAGCAGGCCCAGACACCCTCGGCACGCGGCTCGGCACTGGTGATGACGCTGGACGGGGCGATCGGCCCCGCCACCAGTGACTACTTCAGCCGTGGCCTGGCCAGGGCCGAAGAGCGCGGGGCCGAGCTGGTGGTAGTGCGTCTGGATACCCCGGGCGGCCTGGATGCCTCGATGCGCGACATGGTGACGCGCATGCTGGGCGCCGAGGTGCCGGTGGTCGTGCATGTCTCGCCGGCCGGCGCGCGCGCCGCCAGTGCCGGCACCTACCTGCTCTATGCCAGTCATGTGGCGGCCATGGCGCCGGCGACCCACCTCGGCTCGGCCACTCCCGTGCAGATGGGCGGCGGTGGTCTGCCGGGCATCGGTGGCGAGCCTGAAGCGCCGGATGATGGCCAGGGTGACGGTGCGCAACCCGGCGATGAAACCGATGAGAACGCCTCCCAGGACGCCACCGCTGCCGCGGAGAACGGCACCTCGGACAAGCGCCGGGGCGAGACCGCCATGGAGCGCAAGATGCTGGAGGACGCCGTGGCCTATATTCGCTCCCTGGCCGAGCGTCACGGACGCAACGCCGACTGGGCCGAAGCCGCGGTCCGCGAGGCGCACAACCTCACCGCCCGTGAGGCCCTGGAGCGTAATGTCATCGACCTGGTGGCCAGTGATCTCGACGACCTGCTGACCCGGATCGATGGCCGCGAGGTGGTCATGGCCGACGGCCCTTATACCCTCGCCACCCTGGGGCTGGCCATCCAGCACTTCGATCCCGACTGGCGGACCCGTCTGCTGGCGGTGATCGCCAACCCCAATGTGGCCTATTTCCTGATGATCATCGGCTTCTACGGGCTGATCTTCGAACTCTCCAACCCCGGCAGCCTGGTGCCCGGCACCGTGGGGGTCATCTCCTTGCTGCTGGCGCTGTTCGCCTTTCAGGTGCTGCCCGTCAACTATGCCGGCCTGGCGTTGATCCTGGTCGGGCTGGGGCTGATCGTCGGCGAAGCCCTGATGCCCAGTTTCGGCATTCTGGGGATGGGCGGCATCGTGGCCTTCGTGATCGGCTCGGTGATGCTGATGGACGCCGACACCCTGAATATCTCGCTGCCGCTGATCGGCGGGGTCGCCCTGGTGGCGGCAGGGCTGATGCTGTGGGTGGTGTCGCGCTTCGTGAGCCTGCGGCGACGCCCGGTGCGCACCGGCCAGGAGGAACTGGTGGGCAGCGAGGCCAGGGTGGTCCGGGGCTTTCCGGGCGAGGGCCATGTGCGCCTGCATGGCGAGCGCTGGAAGGCGCGCAGCAGCGTGCCCCTCGAGCCTGGACAGGGCGTGCGCGTGGTCGACATCAAGGGGCTCGTGGTGAGGGTGGAGCCCCTCGATGCCAGGGCCGGGGGCGCATCTGCCCCGGACATCAACGATGAGGAGAAGACGTCATGATGCTTGCCTATCTCGTGCCGGCCGTGTTGGTGCTGATGCTGCTGGCGGCCTCGATTCGTATCCTGCCGGAGTACAAGCGTGGTGTGGTGTTCTTCCTGGGCCGCTTCCAGTCCGTCAAGGGGCCGGGGTTGTTCATCGTGGTGCCCGTCATCCAGAAGATGCAGGTGGTCGACCTGCGCGTGATTACCATGGATGTCCCCGAGCAGGACGTGATTTCCCAGGACAACGTCACCGTCAAGGTCAATGCCGTGCTGTATTTCCGGGTCGTGGACCCGGAGAAGGCGATCATCCAGGTGGAACAGTACATCAGTGCCACCAGCCAGCTGGCGCAGACCACCCTGCGCTCGGTGCTCGGCAAGCATGACCTCGACGAGATGCTCTCCGAGCGCGACAAGCTCAACGATGACATCCAGGAGATCATCGATGCCTCGGCCGAGGGCTGGGGCATCAAGGTGGCCAATGTGGAGATCAAGCATGTTGATCTGGATGATAGCATGATTCGCGCCATTGCCCGGCAGGCCGAGGCGGAACGCGAGCGGCGCGCCAAGGTGATCCATGCCGAGGGCGAACTGCAGGCCTCGCAGAAGCTGGTGGAGGCCGCCAATATCATGTCCGAGAACTCGGCCGCCCTGCAGCTGCGCTACCTGCAGACGATCAACGACATGAGCAACAATCATGCCTCGACCATCGTGGTGCCGCTGCCCATCGACATCATGGAAGCCTTCCAGCAGACCAAAGGCACCAGGCCGTCAAGCGACGAATGAGCCGGGCTTCGGACGGAGGGTGGGTGCAGAGCCTCATGGAGTCTGGTAGACTCTCGCGCTCTTGTCGGGGGCGCTTTCTGGACTCGCGTTCACCCCCGCTGATCTCGAACCAGGGAACCGATTGACCGTGATGCCCCCTCGTTCCGGGCTGGCCACGCCGCCCTAGCACTTCCCCTCACATTTCGGACCGCGATGCCGTCGTCACGATGTCATCACGGTCGGGCATCGTCGTGATGCTCTGGGTGCTCCTGCGCCCGCCCCGCAACTTTCCGATTTTCGACACAACGCCTGGCGCCTGTCTCTACCGTGCTGCCGATTCGGGGAAGGGATCCGATACCCTGGCGCTCAGAGCATGACCATCATCTCCTGACTGGACCGAAGCATGTACGAAAAAATGAAGCTGAGTTGGTTCTCCAACCTCAAGGGTGACACACTTTCGGGCATCGTCGTGGCCCTGGCCCTGATACCCGAGGCCATTGCCTTCTCGATCATCGCCGGCGTTGATCCCAAGGTCGGCCTTTATGCGTCCTTCGCCATCTGTGTGATCATTGCTTTCGCCGGTGGTCGCTCGGGCATGATTTCCGCCGCGACAGGCGCCATGGCATTGCTGATGGTGACCCTGGTCAAGGAACACGGTCTGCAGTATCTGTTGGCCGCAACGCTCTTGACCGGTGTGTTGCAAATCATTGCCGGCTATCTTCGCCTGGCGGACCTGATGCGCTTCGTCTCGCGTTCGGTGGTGACCGGCTTCGTCAATGCGCTGGCGATCCTCATCTTCATGGCGCAGTTGCCCGAGTTGACCGGTGTGACCTGGCATGTCTATGCCATGACGGCGGCGGGGCTTGGCATCATCTATCTGTTCCCGTACCTGCCGGCGGTCGGCAAGATACTGCCGTCGCCGCTGGTCTGCATCCTGGTGCTGACCGCCGTCTACCTGGCTACCGGCATGGAAATTCGTACCGTGGGTGACATGGGCGAACTCCCGGACAGCCTGCCGATCTTCCTGTGGCCGGATGTGCCGCTGAACCTGGAAACCCTGTCGATCATCTTTCCCTACTCCCTGATGCTGGCGGTCGTCGGCCTGCTGGAATCGATGATGACGGCGACCATTGTCGATGACCTGACCGATACCAGCAGCAACAAGAACCGCGAGTGCAAGGGGCAGGGTGTGGCCAACATCGGGGCCGGCCTGCTGGGTGGCATGGCGGGCTGCGCGATGATCGGGCAGTCGGTGATCAACATCAAGTCCGGTGGTCGCCGCCGCATGTCGACGCTGATCGCCGGTGTGATGCTGCTGATGATGGTGGTCTTCCTGGCCGACTGGGTATCGCTGATCCCCATGGCCGCCCTGGTGGCGGTGATGATCATGGTCTCTATCGGTACCTTCAGCTGGGAGTCGATCCGTGACCTGAAAAAGCACCCGCTGTCGTCCAACATCGTCATGCTGGCCACCGTGGCGGTCACGGTGGGCACTCACAACCTGGCCATGGGGGTGTTCGTCGGTGTGTTGCTGGCGGCGCTGTTCTTTGCCAACAAGGTTGGCAATATCCTCTACGTCGGAGTGGAAGGCGGCGACATCGAGCACAGTCGGGTTTACAAGGTGGTCGGCCAGGTCTTCTTTGCCTCCTCCGAACGCTTTTCTGCCGCCTTCGATTTCAAGGAAAGTGTCGAGAAGGTCACGATCGATCTGTCGCGGGCGCATTTCTGGGACATCACCGCCGTCCAGGCGCTGGATCGCGCCGTCATCAAGTTCCGCCGCGAAGGGACCGAAGTCGAGCTGATCGGCTTGAACGAAGCCAGCGCCACCATTGTCGACCGTTATGCCGTTCACGATGATCCAGAAGCCGTCGAAAAATTGATGGGCGGTCACTGAGTTTCATCGATGGCCACTCTGTGACGGGTGGCCGTGATGGTGTAGAACAATGGTACGGATCCCAACACGCCAGCAGCGGGAAAGACAGATGACTGAACAAGTGATGGCCGCCATCGACGGCTCGAGCGTTTCCGAAAGTGTCTGCGACTATGCGACCTGGGCCAGCCGGGCGCTCGCAGCGCCACTGACCTTCCTTCACGTGGTGGATAACCACCCTCAGACCGCCGAGGCGGATCTGTCCGGCAACATCGGGCTGGGCGCACGGGAGCACCTGCTCGAGGAGCTGTCCCACCTGGACGAGGAACGCGCCAAGCTGGCCCAGGAACAGGGGCGCGTGATGCTCAAGGCGGCCGTGGAGCGCGCCGGTCAGCATGCCGACGGTGAGCCGGCCACGCGTCAGCGCAATGGCACCCTGGTCGAGACCCTGGAGGAACTCGAGGAAGAAATCCGGCTGCTGGTGATCGGCAAGCGCGGTCAGACGGCGCAGCAAGCCAGCGAGCACCTGGGGTCCAATCTGGAGCGGGTGGTGCGCGGTGTGCACCGGCCGATCCTGATGGTGCCCGAGGGCTTCAAGACGCCGGAGCGCGTGCTGATTGCCTTCGATGGCAGCAAGACCACCCGCAAGGGGGTCGAGATGCTCGCCAGCAGCCCGCTGTTCCAGGGCATCGCCTGCCATGTGGTGATCGTCGGCGCCGAAACCGGGGACAATCGCTCCCAGCTGGACTGGGCGCTGAAGACGCTGCGCGATGCCGGCCACGAGGCCGAGGGTGCCATCCGCGCCGGTGAGGTCGAGGAGACCCTGAGGACCTACACGCAGGAGCAGGACATCGACATGCTGGTGATGGGCGCCTATGGCCACTCGCGCATTCGCCATCTGCTGGTCGGCAGCACCACCACGGCGATGCTGCGCAAGGCGTGTGTGCCGGTACTGCTGCTGCGCTGAGCGGTGAGCTTCGTCGGTCGTCAGGCGGCGGTGGTGTCGCCACCCGGGCCGAGCCGGTTGAGCAGTGGCTGGGCGAGCGCCCAGCCGGTGGCCAGCAGTACCAGCATGCCGATCAGTACCTGGCTGAAGCTGGCGCCCAGGTCCAGGGCGATACCCAGCACGGCGGGGGCGATGCCGGTGGAGAAAACCATGCAGGCGCTGAGGGTAGCGCGCAGGGTGCCGAGATACTCGGCGCCCCACAGGCGCACCAGCAGGCTGGTGGCGATCGACTCCTGAGCGCCGACCGCCAGGCCGCCGCCGACCATCAGGGCCCAGACGCCGGCATGCCCACCGTTCAAAACGGCGATCAGCAGGGCGGCGACAAACGGCAGTAGATATAACCGGGCCACGCGTGCCGCCCCCAGGCGGTCGACCCAGCGTCCGCCGAGCAGGGCGCCGGGCAGCTTGGCCAGCCCCATGCCGGTCAACGCCAGGGCATAGACGGCCAGGTTGCTGTCCAGCGCCTCCGTCATCTGGGCCTGATAGATGAACAACCCGGTCATGGTGACCGGCATGATCATCAGCAACGGCAACAACTGCCAGAAGCGCCGCTCGCGGAACGGCCTGAGGCCGCCCTGGCGCCTGCTTTCCGGCTTCCTGCCCGGTGCCTCGGGCCATTGACCGCGCCACAGCAGGGGCAACCAGAGGCCCGCCAGCAGCAGGCCGAAGCACCACCACAGCTCCCGCCAGCCCAGCCACACCAGCAGTGCGGCGACCAGCGGTGGCAGCAGTGTCTCGCCCAGCATGAGCCCGGTGCCTGCCAGCCCCAGTGCTCGCCCGCGCAGCGTGGTGAACTCGCGCCCGGCCAGGGTATTGCCGAGGTGGGACATCATGCCCTGACCGCACAGCCTGACCAGGCCGAGCCCCAGTAGACCGAGCCCCCAGACAGGCGATAATGTGAGCAGCACAACCCCCAGCAACAACGCCCCCAGCACTCCCAGCGCAAAGCGTCGCGGCGGGATCCAGTCGATGCTGGGGCCGAAGCGCAGCATGGCGAAGCCGGCGACCAGCGTTACTGCGGTGTAGGCGGTGCCGAACTGACCGGCGCTGAGTCCGAGGTGCTCGGCCATGGGGGCCTGGAAGAGGCCGACGAAGAAACTCTGGCCGAGGCTCGATGAGAACATCGCCACAAAGGCGATGCTCAGCAGGCCGCGGTGTTCCTGCAGCAGGGTGCGGTAGCCCATCTTGTTGCTTGTCATGACCTTCCTTCGTGACGTGCGCGTGGTGCCGCCGTAGCGCTGCCAATGGCAGGATGGCAGGGTTGCGGCCTTGTCATGGCGTCACAGGTTACCATGCTTTTGTTACCAGGCTTAGTAATACGTCGTCCCCAACGGATCCGGAGGCCAGCATGAATCACCCCGAACTGGACAGGCAGACCGTGGAGACGCGGCTGCACGAGTTGAGAACCGAGCTCCAGGCACAGAGCGAGGCCAGCCAGGAGGCGCGCGATACCGTGATGCTCGACCAGACCTCGGTCGGCCGCCTGTCACGCATGGACGCCCTCCAGGGCCAGGCCATGGCCAAGGCCGAGGAGGAGCGTCGCCAGCTGTCCCTGAAGCGCATCACCGCAGCCTTTCAGCGTCTCGAGCGTGGCGAGTATGGCGAGTGCATCGAGTGTGGCGAGTGGATCGCGACCAAACGCCTGCAGTGGGACCCGCTGGTACTCAAGTGCATCGAATGCGCGGACTGACACTCCTTCGCTCTGAATCGAGATCCCGCCAGTGGATAAGCTAGCCGCCCGGCACGTCCAGTGGTGCCTCCCTGGGCCGGAAGCGTCGCGACAGCGCATCGACGCCGATGTTGAGCATGGCGGTCACCAGTAGCAGCAGGAAGGCGATGTCGAACATCAGGTACTGGAAGTTCTCGTCGATGTAGTAGCCCAGGGTGGCCACGCCCAGCATGCCGAGTATCGCGGTCTCGCGCAGGATGACCTCGGCGCGGTAGTAGAGCAGTGCCAGCAGGCTCGGGTAGACACGTGGCAGCAGCTCATAGGCCAGGCGCCCCGAGGCCGGCAGCTGCGCCATGCCCGGCGTCAGGCTGTCGGCATGACGCGCCACCAGAAAGGCGATCAGGGCGCCGTTGTGCAGAGCCAGGGCCAGCCAGGCCGGCAGCATCGAGGGACCCAACAGCAGTAGAAAGATGAAGGCCAGCAGCAACTCCGGCGTGGAGCGCAGGAAGACCAGTACGCCGCTGCCCGCCAGACGCGTGGCGCGATTGCCGAAGTGGCGGCTGGCCAGTGGCCACATCACCAGCGCCACCAGCAGACTGCCCACCGTGCCCAGTAGTCCCAGCAACAGGGTGTTGCCGATGGCCGGGGCGAGGTCGGGAACTTCGGCCAGCCAGGCGAGCAGGCCGGCCCAGTCACCTTCGAGCAAGGGGCGCGGCCAGATATCCTGGCTGATGAAGCGCCACAGCAGCCCTCCATTGATGGCCGGCCATGGGCCCAGCAGGAAGGCGCCGCCGATCAGCAGCACCGGCACCAGCCGACGCTGGCTCCACCAGGGCAGGCTGGCGATCAGCAGATAGAAGAGCCACAGCAGGGCGCCGGCCTCGTGGTAGCGCCCCTCGCGGAAGGCGGTCTCGAGCTGGAAACCGAGGGTCGGCAGACCGACGAAGCCCAGCAGCACGCTGGCGCGCAGGCCGCACTCGAAACGGTAGCGGGTGTAGGCGGCGATCCGCGGCCAGGCCAGGGGCAGCTCGCTGTAGACGAAGCGCACCAGCCGGCTGACACCGAGCGGCAGAGCGTCGGCCGGCGCGCGCGGCGTCTCTTCGAGAATTTCCGCATAGACCTTGGCGAATATTCCGGCATAGGGGATGGCCAGGGCGGCCAGCGCGGTCAGCGCCGAGAGGCCGAACACCTGCAGGAACAGCAGTGCCCAGAAGAGCTCATGAATGGCCCGCACGAAGGCGCAGCCGGCGCGTACCAGTCGCGAGCGGGCAAACAGCAAGGCCAGCGGGAAGCCCAGCACCACGCCCGCCAGGGTGCCCCACAGCGCCACTGCGATGGTCAGTCCGAGGGCATGCAAGGGCGTCTCCACCGCACCCCAGGCGGGCCAGGCCAACCCCTGGGCCAGGCGGGCGATTTCCGCCCAGGGGTCTCGGGTCACCACCGCCAGGTCTGCCAGAGGCAGCAGGAGTAGCGCCAGGGCGACCAGTGTCAGAGTGTGGCGGGCCAGACGCGGCCCCAGGGCATCACCGCCGAACCACCGTGGGCGCTGGGGCAACGCAGCGCTCAGGCTCAAGCCTGCCCCCGGTAACAGGGCATGGAAGGCATCGGCGATGGTCGAGCCGAATCCTCGACGTCAGACGGGGGCCGGGCTTCGGGGTAGAGGGCATCCAGGTCCGCGAGGCCCAGCTCGGCAGCGGGCGCATCCAGCACCAGCTGCCCATCCCGCAGGCCCAGTACGCGGTCGAAGTGCGACAGCGCCAGTTCGCGCTGATGCAGGGCAATCACGCAGGTGTCGTGAGTGTCGTCGATCAGTGCGAGCAGGCGCAGTGCCTGATGCGGGTCGACGCTGGCCACTGGCTCATCGCCGAGGAAGACGGGGCGCTGCTGATAGAGGGCGCGCCCGATGGCGGTGCGCTGTCGCTGGCCCCCGGAGAGCCGGGCCACGGGGCGTCGCATCAGGTCCTGGATACCCAGTCGGGCACACAGCTCGCCTACCTCCTGCCAGGGGCGGCGCAACGGCCGCACCAGGTTCCACAGGTTGGCCACGGCCGAGTGCTCGGTGAGCCGACCCATGTAGATATTGTGATAGACGGCCAGACCCAGCACCAGGCCATGATGCTGCGGGCACCAGGCGACCTCGTCGTCCAGCCGCGCACGCAGGCCGGCCAGCAGCGTCGACTTGCCGGCGCCGCTGGGGCCGAGCAGGGCCACGCGCTCGCCGCGCTGGAGACTCAGGCTCAGGCGCGGCAGCACCACCTGGTCGCCGTGACCCAGGTCGACGGCGTCGAGGGTCAGCCATGGTGCGGCGGCGGAGGACATATCAGCGCAGCAGACCCAGGGACTCCGCCACTTCCTCGATGGGGGCGTACATGCTGTTATCCGCGGGAATGAAGGCCGAGCGCGGGAAGCTTTCCAGCAGAGCCGGATCATCCATCTCCAGCAGGGCCTGCTGGACCCGCTCGCTGAAGCCATCGCCATAGCGCTCATCGGCATCGCCGCGGATCGTCCACTGGTAGTCCGGGTAGCTGGGCGTCGACCAGATCACCTCGACCGTGTCGGTATCCACGCGACCATCCTCGACGGCCGCTTCCCATACCGAGTAGTTCACGGCGCCCAGCTCATAGGTCCCGGATTCCACCAGGGCGATGGTGCGCGAGTGATCACCGGAGAAACCGACACGGGAGAAGACGTCCTCGGGGGCCTCGTCGAAACGCTGACGCAGGAAGTGCTCCGGCATCAGTCGCCCGGACGTGGAGGTCTTGGCGCCGAAGGTGAAACTCTTGTCGGCGATCGCTTCCGGAAGCTCATCGGCGGGCTCGAGATCGGTGGAACGGTGCGCGATGAAGTAGCTCTGGAACTCGGCATCCTCCTGACCCTGGGCCAGTGCTCGGGAATCCGGCACCAGGCGGCGCGCCTGAACACCGGAGAGGCCGCCGAACCAGGCCAGCTGCACCTGATCGTTGCGGAAGGCCGTGACCGCGGCTCCGTAGGACTTGACCGGCACATACTCCACCTCGACATCGAGCCGGTCCTCGAGATAGTTCGCGACCTTCGAGAAACGCTCGATCAGCCGCGATTGATCCTCATCGGGAATAGCGGTGAAGCGGAAAGTCTCCTCGGCCTGAGCCCCCTGGGCCAGCACGGCCAGAGTCACGGCGGTCATGGCAATCCAGCGCATCGACGGTCTCCTTGTACATGGGAAGAGCCTATTGTTGTGGCTGGCAGGAGTATTGGCAAGCAGGTGTGGCGTCCTCTGGCGCGAGGGCCCTGAGAGACAGCAGCCTGCCTGCTTTCAGACGCCGGTCAGAGTCACTCCGGGTTGCGCGAGACCGGATAACGCGTTTCCTTGAGGCTGTCCTTGATCTTCTTGAGGTGGGGCAGGAAGTCTTCGCCGCGTCTCAGGGTGACGCCGGTGGCCAGGACGTCGATCAGCGCCAGCTGGATCATGCGCGAGGTCATCGGCATGTAGTGGTCGGTGTCTTCCGGCGCGCTGACGGCGAGTATCTCGGTGCATTCGTCGGCCAGGGGCGAGACCGGGTCGGTTATGCCGAGTACCACGGCGCCGTTGTTGCGGGCCTGGCTGGCGATGTCGACCAACTCGCGGGTGCGCCCGGTGTAGGAGAGTACCACCACCACGTCGCCGGTGTGGCAGGCTGCGGCCACCATGCGTTGCATCAGCACATCGATGTAGGCCGAGACCGGAATATTGAAGCGAAAGAACTTGTGCTGGGCATCCTGAGCAACGGCGCCCGAGGCGCCCAGGCCGAAGAAATGCAGCTGCTTGGCCTGGGTGAGATAGTCGACGGCGCGATCCACTCGTGCGGGGTCGGTCTCGCGGCGTGCCAGGTCGAGGGCGGCGATGGTGGCGCCGAAGATCTTGCTGGTGTAACCCTCAGCCGAATCACCGGGTTCGACGGCCTGACTGACATAGGGGGTGCCGCCGGCCAGGCTCTGGGCCAGCTTGATCTTGAAGTCCGGGTAGCCCTTGGCGTCGAAACTGCGGCAGAAGCGGTTTACCGTGGGCTCGCTGACCGAGGCGGAATGCGCCAGACTGGCGATGCTCATGCTGGTCGCGGCACTGGGGTCGGCGAGGATGACATCCGCTACCTTGCGTTCGGAACGGTTGAGTTCGTCGAGGCGCTGGCGGATGCGGTCCAGCAGATCGTGACTGACCATGGGCGGGGGCTCTCCCTGATGGCGGGCCAAGGTGGTAATTTAACGACGTAAAACTCGCTATCCTAGCGCGAGATCCCTGAAGGACGCCAGAGCCCGCCATGAGCGACTCGGGTCACTTTACCTTTAGTAGTAATCTTACAGAAATTTTTGGATGCTGGTGCGGCTTTGCGCTAGTATTTTGTAAAGTTAACCAGATAGGGGCGGACATGAGTCAAGATAAGCGGTCCCGGTCATCGAAGCTTGCCGACACCCTCGGCTCCGACGTCGATTTCGTGCTGTTCGGTGCGCTCGGTGATCTGTCGCAGCGCAAGCTGTACCCGGCACTGTATCAGCTCGACCGGGAAAACCTGCTGGCCGATAACACGCGTCTGCTCGGGGTCGCGCGTCAGGAGGTCGATGTCGAGGGCTTCAGGTCCCGGGTCGAGGCCTCGCTCAAGGAATACATCAAGCGTGACGAGCTGGACGCCGAGGTAGTCGAGCGCTTCCTGAACAGGCTCGACTATCGCTGCGTCGATGCGACCCAGGTAGAGGGTTATGCGGGGATTCGCGAGTGGCGCCAGGGAGCCGGCGACCGCCCCATGGTGGTGTACCTCGCGGTCGGGGCGAGCCTTTATGGCGACATCTGCCGCCATCTCGAGGACAGCGGCAGCCTCGACGAGAGCGCGCGAGTGGTGGTGGAGAAGCCGATCGGCCACGATCTGGAATCCTCCGACGAGATCAATGATGCCATCGGCGCCGTCTTTCCGGAGTCGCGCATCTATCGTATCGATCACTACCTGGGCAAGGAGACGGTGCAGAACCTGATTGCGCTGCGGTTCGCGAACCCATTGTTCGGCACCCAGTGGAATCAGAATCATATCTCTCACGTCGAGATCACGGTGGCCGAGAAAGTCGGTATCGAGGGCCGTTGGGGCTATTTCGATCAGGCCGGGCAGCTGCGTGACATGGTGCAAAATCACCTGCTGCAGCTGGTCTGTCTGATTGCCATGGATCCGCCGGCCAACCTCGATGCCGACGCCATTCGCGATGAAAAGGTCAAGGTACTCAAGGCGCTCAAGCCGTTCACCGATGACATGCTGGGCACTGATGTGGTGCGTGGCCAGTACATCGCCGGCACCAGTGATGGTCAGAGCGTGCCCGGCTATCTCGAGGAGCCGGATGCCAATACGGCCAGCCATACCGAGACCTTCGTGGCCATGAAGACGGAGGTGTCGAACTGGCGCTGGGCCGGGGTGCCCTTCTATCTGCGCACGGGCAAGCGCATGCCCGAGAAGCTCTCGCAGATCGTCATTCACTTTCGCCAGCAGCCGCACTATATCTTCGACCCCGATCAGCGCTCCCTGGCGGCCAACAAGCTGGTGATCCGCCTGCAGCCTGACGAAGGCATCGCCCTGCAGGTGCTGACCAAGGACAGTGGCCTGGACAAGGGTATGCGCCTGCGTCCCGGTCCGCTGCATCTCGACTTCAATAATGCCTTCGCCAAGACACGTATCCCGGACGCCTACGAGCGACTGTTACTCGAGGTGATGAAGGGCCAACAGTACCTGTTCGTGCGTCGGGATGAAGTCGAGCATGCCTGGAAATGGTGTGACAGCCTGATCGAGGCCTGGCAGGAACGTGACGAGCCGCCCAGGCGCTATCCGTCCGGTTCCTGGGGGCCGGTGGCGTCGATTGCCATGATCAGCCAGGACGGCCGCAGCTGGTACGAGGATTATTGACATGACCCAAGAGATATCGCCCCGGGACCGCCTGTCCCTTCAGCTCGCCGAAGCCGTCGCGGAGGCATTGAGAGTCGACCTGGCCAGCCGCGAGCGGGTGCTGCTGGTGGTCTCAGGTGGCTCCACGCCGGTGCCGTTTCTGCGCGCTCTCGCCGAGACGCCGCTGCCCTGGTCGCGCGTCGATGTCACCCTGGCCGATGAGCGCTGGGTGGCCGAGTCCGATGACGACAGCAATGCCCGCCTGATTCGCGAACACCTGCTGCGCAGCCAGGCCCGTCAGGCCAATTTCGTGGCCCTGACCAACGCGGCCGACACGCCCGAGGAGGGGGAAGCCGAGGTCGCGGGTCGCGTCGCCGCCCTGGCCTGGCCGGCCAGTGCCGTGGTGCTGGGCATGGGCGGCGATGGCCATACCGCCTCGCTGTTTCCGGACAGCCGCGAGCTGGAGCTGGCCCTGTCGACCGCGGAGCCCGTGGTGGCGGTGAGCACGCCCAGCCAGCCGCAGGCGCGCATCAGCCTGAGTGCCGACCGCCTGCACCAGTCGTCCCGACACTTCCTGCATATCACTGGCGATGCCAAGCGCGATGTGCTCGGCAAGGCAATGACCGGCGATGATATGCGCGCCTTGCCGATTCGTGCCTTCCTGGCGGCCCCCCTGGGTATCTATTGGGCACCCTGAACGCTACCGGCCTGTATTTCGGAGAACCACATGACCATCGATAAGCAATTGCCTTCCACGCGCACCACCGAGCTCGACAGCATCTGCCTCAAGGCGGAGGTCATTCCGGTGCTGGCCATTCAGCGCGTGGAAGACGCCGTGCCCCTGGCCCGGGCGCTGGTGGAAGGCGGCATCAGTGTGCTGGAAGTGACGCTGCGCACCGAGTGTGCCCTGGAAGCCACCCGGCGCATCAAGGAAGCCCTGCCGCAGGCCAGTGTGGGCATCGGCACGGTGCTGACCACCGCCCAGTATCGCCAGGCCGAGCAGGTCGGCGCCGACTTCGTGGTCACGCCGGGTACCACCGAGGCCCTGTATCGCCACGGTGTCAGCAGCCCGGTGCCGATGCTGCCGGGGGTGGCCACCGTCTCCGAGGTGATGGTCGGCTGGCAGTTCGGCTACCGTCGCTTCAAGTTCTTCCCGGCCGAGGCCAGTGGTGGCGCCAAGGCCCTCAAGGCCTTTGCCGGGCCGCTGCCGGAGGCTCGCTTCTGTCCGACCGGCGGCATCGGTCTGGATAACGCCGAGGACTATCTGGCACTCAAGAACGTGATGTGTGTCGGCGGCTCCTGGCTGACACCGGATTCGCTGGTCGAGGCGGAAGACTGGGATGCCATTCGCCGTCTGGCCCGGGAAGCGGCGGATCGTTTTCATCACTGAATGAGGGGGGCGGCGCGCTGTCTGAACCCGATACGTCAGGCAGAGGCGCCGCCACCAGAGCCTCCCGACAGGTTCTCTCTCGACAGCCTAGCTGTCGCTTTCTCGCCGGCCCTCTGGGCCGGCTTTTTTCGCTATATCCTCTGTGCCGCAGGCACCGGGCGAGCTGGCGCTCTCCGGGTATCAGTCGAGATCAGCGCGGGTCGGCAGGGCGGCATAGGCGCCGGGGCGCGTGACCGCATGGGCACCGCAACGGCAGGCGAAGGCCAGGGCATCCTCGAGCAGGGCGGTGTCGCGGAACCAGTCGTCATGGTAGCGCTCGGCGAGGCGCGTCAGCAGGCCGCCGATGAAGGCATCGCCGCCGGCGGTGGTGTCGACGGCCTTGACCGCGGGCGGCGCCAGGCGTGTTTCATGGTCGCGCTGCTTCAGCCTGACCTCGCCGGGCCCATGGGTGATGACGATGGCCCTGGCGCCGGCGGCCAGGCGCTCGGCCACCCAGTCGTCTTCCGGGTGGTCGGCACGCAGGTAGGTCAGCTCGTCGTCGGCCAGCTTGATCAGGTCGGCGTTATCGAGGAGCTGGGTGACCAGGCTGATATCGGCCTGGCCGGCGGCCCAGAGGTTATGGCGCAGATTGGCGTCGACGCTGACCAGGTAGCCGGCTCGCCTGGCCATCTCGGCCATGGCCAGCGTCGTCTCGGCGATGGCGGGCTCGGTCAGGCTGTTGCTGCACAGGTGCAGCAGGCCCGGTTCACTGAAGGTGCCGGCGGGGACATGCTCGATACGGTACAGCAGGTCGGCGGCCGGCGGCCGGTAGAAGTCGAAGGTGCGCTCGCCCTCGGCATCCCGCGAGACGAAGGCCAGCGCGGTGCGAGCTTCGCGGGTGCGGCTGACGCCCGAGACGTTGACGCCGTGTGCCGTCAGTTCGGCGGCCAGGAAGTCGCCGAAATAATCCTCGCCGAGCATGCCGAGGAACCGGCTGGGCAGTCCCAGCCTGGTACAGGCCACGGCCACGTTGGCCGGCGCACCGCCGGCGTAGGGCGTGAAGGTCTCCGGGCCTTGCCGGTTGTCTCCCAGGCGGCTCGACAGCATGTCGACCAGGGCTTCGCCGAAGGCAATCAGGTGGTTCATGACATATTCCCCAGAGTTGGTGTTGTTGGCCGGGGCGCATGACGCCTCGGGTCAGGCGACCTCGTGGCCGCGCGCTGTCTCGAGCAGGTGATACCAGGTGGCGCGGTCCAGGTCATGGCGGGCATCGTCGAGCAGCTGGGTGATGCGTGAGGCCGTCAGGCTGCCGATGACCGGCAAGGGGCGCCCGGGCAGGGCACGCAGCCAGGCCAGGGCGAGCCCGGCAGCAGAGAGCCCCCGATCGGCCGCCAGGCTTTCCAGCCGCTCGCCCAGGGCGCCCGAGAGACATGCGCCACCCCCGAGTGGTGACCAGGCCATGGGCTGTTGGCCATCGCCGATGACGGCGTCGTAGAGCCCGTCGAACAGCGGTGTGGAGTGTGCCAGCGACAGCTGCAGCTGATGGGCCTGCAGCGGGTGGCGCATGGCCGCGGCCAGGCGTCGCCAGGCCTCCGGCAGGAAGTTGGACACGCCCGCCGCGCCGATCTTGCCGGCCTCGATGGCGTCATCCAGGGCCCGGCCGGTGGCCTCGGCCGACATCAAGGGGTCGGGGCGGTGCAGCAGGAAGTGCTCGACGTGCTCGACCCCGAGCCGCTCGAGTGCGGCATCGATGGCGGCGCTGACATGGGCATGGGAGCTGTTGTAATGCTTGACCCCGAAGGCTGACGTGTCGCGGTCCGGCGTGACGATGCCGGTCTTGGTGATCAGGCCGAGGCGTCCGGCGAGGCCGGGGCGCAGGCGCAGCGCCTCGCCGAACAGGGCCTCGCAGTGTCGGTTGCCGTAGATGTCGGCGTGGTCGAACCACACCAGGCCCTGATCCAGCCTGGCCTCGATCCAGTCGGCCAGGGCGGCGGGGCGTTGCAGATCCGGGGCCTCGCCCAGGTTCATCATGCCCAGGGCAAAGGGGGCGTCGAACGCCGGTGTCGTGTGCATCATCAGGTATCCCGTGAAAGGGTGGTGCCCAGCAGGTGCTGGGCGCCGGGGACCAGCCAGACCGGGTCGAGACGGGTATTGGCCGACTCGACACACAGGAAGCGTCGCGCATCGGCCGGGGCAGTGTCCTCGGGCGGCGCCTCGCCGGGGTTCCAGACCACTACCGAGTCGCTGTTTTGACGAGCAATGCGTAGCCGTCGTTGCTCATCGTCGAGCACGACCTCGGCATTGCTGTGGTAGATGCGGTCGATGCGGCCGCGCACGCCGAGCTCGCCCTGCTGCTCGCAGTCGGCGAAGTCCTTGAGCTTGTCGAGGTAGCGGGCTCCCGCCAGGCCCTCGACACGGCAGGCATGGGCATCCGCCACCGCCAGGTAGCTGTGCAGGGCGCCGGTGATCTTCACCGGAGTCTCGCCAAGGTGCTCGGTGATCAGTTCGACATGCAGCCGATGGGCATTGGCCTGGACCACGGCACGCGGTACCAGCTGGCTGTGCAGCCGCTCGAGCGGACTGAGGTGAAGCTCGACGCCGTCTTCATGCTCATCGACGGCTTCCAGGCGCCAGTTCGCCTTGCGTGCGGGGCCATGCATGGGCCCGGAACGATCCGAGGACTCGTCGGCGGTATGTTCATCGGCGAACCAGGGCCAGCATAGCGGGATGCCGCCGCGGATGGCCCCGGGCAGCGCCTGTGGCGTCGGTGTCACCCACAGCCAGCCACCCGGTACCAGCGTCTCGCCGGGCGAAGCAGCAGAGCCCTCGGCCGGCGCGTTGTCGGGCGCCGGAGAAGAGCCTTCGGCTGGCGCGTGGTCGGACGCCGGAGCATAGTGCAAGACCTGGGCGCCCTGCAGTGAAACGGCGAGTTCACCCCAGGACTCGTTGGCTAGCCAGACGTCGCGTCCGGCCCACTCGGCGTGGCGTTGTCCCTGGGTATTGTCCAGCAGGATGCGCAGCGTTTCGGGAATCATTCGGTCTCCTCGCCGGTCATTCGACCTCGGGGTTGTGCAGGGCTTCGGCGGCGCCCAGGAGTCCCGTCCACGGGGCGGTCACTACCTGAACGGGCAGCGAGGCGGTGTAGTCACGCATGCGCCCCTTGTCGTGAAAGGCCTCGAGAAAGCGGCTGTCGGGCAGCCAGTTCAGCAGACGGGGCAGGATACCGCCGCACAGGTAGACCCCGCCCCGTGCGCCCATGGTCAGGGCCGCGTCACCGCTGACGTCGCCGAGAATCTTCAGAAAACGTTGAAGGGTATCACGCGCGATCGGGTCGTCGCTGCCGGCGGCTTCGGTCACCTCGGCCGGGGTGCGGTGTTGCGGGTTGGCCCCCTTCAATGAGCAGTGCGCCACGTACAGATCCAGGAGCCCCTGACCGCAGAGCAGGCGCTCGACCGAGATACGGCCATAGCGATTGCGGAAATGGCGCAGCAGGTTCTGCTCGCGTTCGTCGGTGGGGGCGAAGGTGACATGCCCGCCCTCTGTGGGCAGCGGGATCCAGTCATGGCGGCCGGGAAATACGCCGGCCACGCCGAGTCCGGTCCCCGGGCCGATCACCAGGCGCGTGGCATGGGGGGCACAGTGGCCTGCCTGGAGCGTGACTCGTTCGTCCTCGGCGACATGCGGCACGCCCAGTGCCTGGGCCATGAAGTCGTTGATGACCTTGAACAGCTCCAGGTTCAGGGCTTCGCGGACTTCGGTGCGGGTGAACGCCCAGTGGTTGTTGGTCATCACCACGCGTTCACCATGCACCGGGCAGGCGAAGGCCAGGCAGGCCTCGCGAGGCGCCTGGTCACCGGTTGCGCCGACTCGTTCCAGGTAGTCGCGGGCGGCTTCGATGATGCCCGGGTACTCGGCACAGGGCAGGCTCTGAATGTCGTGTGGCGCGAAGGCACCTGGCGTCACCAGGGCGAAGCGGGCATTGGTGCCGCCGATATCACCAATAAGTGCGGGTCGTGTCATGGGGCGTTCGTGTCGTCAAGAGTCGAGTCGGGGTGCCATCGCTGCAGCCGGCCCCGCCCGCTGCTGCGGGGCGGGGGCGAGCCACTCGTTCAGGCGTCTTCGTCGTGGATCTGGCCCTGCTGCCGTGCCAGGTCGTCGGCCTCGAAGCCGCCGAACACGCCTGCGCCTTCCTCGCCGCGCATGGCCAGGTGACGGAAGCCGGAAAACAGTTCGCGGCCGAGGCCCACATGGTAGTGGTCCAGCGAGGCCACGTGTTTCTCGCGGCCGGCCCAGGTCGTCGGGTCGACGTGGGCGTCAAGGGTACCGGCATCGGCATCGAGACGCACGATATCGCCATCTCGCAGCCGCGAGAGGGGACCGCCGTCCAGGGCCTCGGGGCTCATGTGAATGGCGGCCGGCACCTTGCCGGAGGCGCCCGACATACGGCCGTCGGTGACCAGTGCCACCTTGTAGCCGCGGTCCTGCAGCACGCCGAGGAAGGGCGTCAGCTTGTGCAGCTCGGGCATGCCGTTGGCCTTGGGGCCCTGGAAGCGCACCACGGCGACCACATCGCGGTCCAGGTCGCCCGCCTCGAAGGCCGCCTTGAGGTCATTCTGGTCTTCGAAGATCCGCGCCGGCGCTTCAACGATACGGTGCTCCTGCTCCACGGCCGACACCTTGATGACGCCGCGGCCCAGGTTGCCGTCCAGCACGGTCAGGCCGCCGGTGGCCTGGAAGGGGTCGGCGACCGGGCGCAGTACGTCCTTGTCGAGGCTCTGCTGGGGGCCTTCGCGCCAGATCAGCTGGCCATTCTCGAGGAAGGGCTCCTGGGTATAGGCGCTCATGTCGGTGCCGAACACCGTGGGTATGTCGCTGTGAATCAGCCCGGCGCCGATCAACTCGCGGAACAGGTAGCTCATGCCGCCGGCGGCCTGGAAGTGGTTGATGTCCGCCTGACCGTTGGGGTAGACCTTCATCAGGCTGGGGGTGACCGCCGAGAGGTCGGTGAAGTCGTCCCAGGTCAGGGTGATGCCGGAAGCGGCGGCCATGGCCACCAGATGCATGGTGTGGTTGGTGGAGCCGCCCGAGGCCAGGAGGCCGACGATGGCGTTGACGAAGGCGCGCTCGTCGATCTGCCGGTAGAAGGGGCGGTAGTCGCCACCGGCTTCGGTGTTGCGCACGGCCTGCTCGGTGGCGAAGCGTGTCAGCGCCTCGCGCATCTCGGTGCCCGGGTTGACGAAGGAGGTGCCGGGCAGGTGAAGCCCCATCATTTCCATCATCAGCTGGTTGGAGTTGGCGGTGCCATAGAAGGTGCAGGTGCCCGGGCTGTGGTAGGACTCTGACTCGGCCTCCAGCAGGTCTTCACGGCTTGCCTTGCCTTCGGCAAAGAGCTGGCGAATGCGCGCCTTTTCCTTGTTGGGCAGGCCGCTGGGCATGGGGCCGGCGGGCACGAACATGGCCGGCAGGTGGCCGAAGCGGGCCGCGGCGATGAACAGCCCGGGCACGATCTTGTCGCATACGCCCAGGTAGAGGGCGGCATCGAACATGTTGTGCGAAAGCCCGACTGCCGAGGCCATAGCGATGACGTCACGCGAAAACAGCGAGAGTTCCATGCCGGGCTGACCCTGGGTTACCCCGTCACACATGGCCGGCACGCCACCGGCGAACTGGGCGGTGGAGCCCATGTCGCGGGCGGCCGCCTTGATGGTCTCGGGAAAGGTCTCGAGAGGCTGGTGCGCCGAGAGCATGTCGTTGTAGGCGGAGATGATGCCCAGGTTGGCACTGTTCATCAGTTTCAGCGCGTTCTTGTCGTCGCTGCCGCAGGCGGCGAAGCCATGGGCCAGGTTGCCGCAGGAGAGCTCCGCTCGGTGCACGCCGCGACGGTGCTGGTCCTCCATGCGCTGCTCGTAGAGGGCGCGTCGTTCGCTCGAGCGTTCACGGATGCGCTCAGTCACTTGTTGAACGGTGGCATTGAGGGACGTGGAAGCTTGGGCCATGGGGCACCTCGGAGGCGTTATCGAGAATTTTGGTAAATTTAACAAAAATTTCGCCAGTCACGCCGCCATGATAGGCCTTTTGAGGGTGTTTTGTAATTATTTAACCCAAAAGGATAAGGCGGCCGGTAAGGTCGCGTCGTGCTCCGCCGGCGTGAAGGCGAGGGCTCAGCACCCGGGAGCGCCGCCATGCCGAGCTGGCATGGGGCGGGCCCGGGGTGGCGAGAGTGGGTATGCCTGAGCACAATGTAGGGCCTTTTACGGTTGTCTGTCAGCCAGCCCGTGCTGTCCTTCGGAGATTTCATGACGCGACTCCATCTTGCAGATCCGCTTGCCATGGCGGCGATACCGGCAGCGGCGTGGAATGCCCTCGTGGATGATGACTATCCCTTCCTGCGCCATGAATTCCTGTCCGCTCTGGAGTCGACCGGAGCCGTGACACGCGAGACCGGCTGGGTAGCGCGACACCTGACGCTGTGGCGCGACGGCGAGCTCGTGGGGGCGCTCCCGCACTACCTCAAGTATCATTCCTTCGGTGAATATGTGTTCGACTGGGCCTGGGCGGATGCCTGGGAAAGAGCGGGCGGGCAGTATTACCCCAAGTCGGTCAGTGCCGTTCCATTCACGCCGGTCCCGGGCCCCAGGCTGCTGCTCGCCGAGGATGTCGACCCGTGCGAGGCCATGCAGCGCCTGTCCGAGGCTTGTTGCGGCGAAGATACCTCGGGCTGGCACCTGTTGTTTGCCGAACAGCGGGAAGTCGCGGCCTGGCAGCAGGCATGCCCGGACCTGATAGCGCGGGACGGCGTGCAGTTTCAATGGCGGGACCGGGGGTTCGGTGACTTCGATGGCTTCCTGGCCAGCCTGACATCGAAACGGCGCAAGGCCATTCGTCGCGAACGTCGCCGCATCGCCGAGCAGGGCCTGACGCTGCATCGACTCGAGGGGGCCGATATTGGTGAGGCGGATCTGGCGCATTTCTACCGGTGTTACCAGATGACGTACCTGGAGCGCGGGCAGCGCGGCTACCTGAGCCATGACTTCTTCGCGCAGTTGCTGCAGCGGTTGCCCGAGGCGCTCCTGTTGATACAGGCCCGGTTGCACGACCGGCCCGTGGCGGCAGCCCTGTGCCTGCAGGGGGGCAATTCGCTGTACGGCCGTTACTGGGGCAGTGAGGTCATGGCCGATGGGCTGCACTTCGAGGCCTGCTACTACCAGGGCATCGAACACTGTCTCGCCCGGGGGCTCGATCTCTTCGACCCGGGCACCCAGGGGGAACACAAGCTGGCGAGAGGCTTCGCTCCTCTCCGTCTCACCTCGTTGCATCATATCGCTGATCCGCGCTTGCGTAGCGCAGTCGCGCGTTTCTGCCGCGAGGAAGGCGCTCATGTCAGCTCATATCATGAGGCCGCGACACAAGGCTTACCGTTTAAAAGTGAAGAAAGGTGAACTACTCTTCGTTTAATCCCGAAAGAATTTTTCACACTATTCTGTCATCTCGATGCGATTAGTTTTTGTGTTACATGAAGCCCTTTTTGTTTAGGAATGCCTGATTTAAAGCTGGGTTAATGTGCGCCTGCTAGTCGTTTTCGCGGTGGAAACTTCATTGCGAGCAAGAGGAATGCCGCTGAAAACTTCTTCCGTGAGCTCCCGTTGAAGAGGAGAGGATCTGATGGAATCGGCGGCAAAGGTAAAGCTGCTGGGCAAGGGCAGTGACAATGAAACGCAGTTGTTGGAGATATTGCAGCAGCAGGGCTGGCAAGTCTCGCGACATTTTCTCTTCGATGAGTCCGGTGCCTGTTGTTGTCATCAACATTCGGTCTCCGACGGCCTTGGGGTGGTCGTCCTGGACGCAATCTCCACGGATGAGCTGAGAAGGCTCGAGGCATCCATGTGTGGCATCCGGGTGCCCTGGGTCGCGGTAGTGGATGAGTCGGCGCTTGCCGTCAGTGATATTCGACACCTGATCCTCGACCTGTGTTTCGGGTTCGTCACCTACCCCGTGGATCACGAGAGCCTGCAGTCTCTGCTGCGCAATGCCGCCCGGCTGGCGCATATCCAGCACCTCGAAGATGACGCCAGGGGAGCCGACACACCGCAGGACGACGTTAGTGAGTATGAGATGGTGGGCACGACGCCCGTCATGTGGGATCTGTTCAAGACCATTCGCAAGGTGGCGGCCGTGGATGCCTCGGTCTGTATTCACGGCGAGTCGGGTACCGGCAAGGAGCTGACGGCCCAGGCGATTCATGAGCGGTCCCATCGTTCGTCGGGCCCGTTCCAGGCCATCAACTGTGGTGCCTTGCCGGACAACCTCATTCAGTCCGAGCTTTTTGGACACGAGAAGGGGGCCTTCACCGGAGCGGCGCAGCGCAAGATCGGGCGTATCGAAGCGGCCGACGGTGGCATTCTCTTCCTCGACGAGATCGGTGACCTGCCTCTCGATCTTCAGGTCAACCTGCTGCGCTTTCTCGAGACCCGGCGCATCCAGCGCATCGGCTCGCTCAATGAGATTGATGTGGACGTTCGAGTGCTGGCGGCAACGCATGTCGATCTGGCAAAGGCAGTGGATGAAGGGCGCTTTCGCGAAGATCTCTATCATCGGCTCAATGTGCTTCAGGTGGTGGTGCCTGCCCTGCGCGAGCATCCCGAGGACATCGAGGTCATGGCGCGTTTTTTCTTCAAACGCTTTGCCGGAGAAAAGCCGGCGACCCTGCGCGGCTTTTCTCGGGAGTCGATGGCGGCCATGCGCCAATACCCCTGGCCGGGAAACGTACGCGAACTGATCAACCGCATTCGCCGCGCCATGGTGATGTGCGAAGGGCGACTCATCCAGCCGGACGACCTGGGAATCGAGCGCCGCAGGATTCATCGCCACATCCGCACCCTGGATCAATCCCGGGATCGTGCCGAGTGCGATGCCATACTCTCGGCACTGGTGCGCAACAAGTACTGCATCAATGCGGCGGCGGAAGAGCTCGATATTTCTCGCGTCACCATGTATCGGCTGTTGAACAAGCATGGTATCCCGCGTTCGCCCGCCGAGAGCTCATCCGAGCCGGAACTTGCCTGATACCGTCACGGCACCAGACCTACCCTCGACCCTCTTGACTGCCCGCTCTACGGAGCGGGTTTTTTATGTGCTTTCCAAGAAGCACCGAGAAGTGTGTCAATGGCTTAACAGTTTTTCACGTTTATGATTTTAAGGGTTTTTTGAGGCTCCTGGTGTGCTCTTTGT
Source organism: Halomonas halmophila (assembly GCF_006540005.1). GTDB lineage: Bacteria > Pseudomonadota > Gammaproteobacteria > Pseudomonadales > Halomonadaceae > Halomonas > Halomonas halmophila. Next base: position 158,851 of record NZ_BJOC01000003.1, read on the forward strand.
CATGCTGAAGGCTGGGCTGTTTCATCGAGTTAACACTTTTTGTCATACGTTTCTCATAACCTGCTGTAAATAATGATGAATTTTTTTGGCATGCGTTTTGCTATAGATATTGGGCAAGGGGTTATTCCGCTGGTGAAACTGGGAGTCGATCATGCCCCACAGACTGTGCAAGACATGCCGGATAGCGTGGCAAGGGGTTTGTCTGGCAGGAATTGCCGTGACTACCAGTGTTGCGGCAGATCTGGCTGAAAAGCGGATGCAGGTAGAGTGGAATATATCGGCAGGTGTCTCGCCATCGGTAGACGACCTCTCTCGGCATGCGGACCTGTTGGACTACTTGGCGCCTGGCGAGAAAGTTCAAGGCACCGGCCATGTCATCCTTTGGGATGAGCGTCCGGGAAAAGAAGGTGGCGGGAACCGCGGAAAATCTCGAAGATCAAGTCAAGGGGATAACTCGGTGGAGGCGGTATGAAGCTTCTGGTTCAGATATTTTGGGTTACAGGGACGTTGGCGTGAAGATAAAAAAGAAAGCTTCACGGTTGTAGATTCCAGGTGCTGAGGGGTAGGGCTGAAGGTTCATTATAAAAAAGAGCGGTCTTAGGGGATTTTCAAGCAATGACGTTTTCTTCATTCCCGATGACCTTTCCTGGAGAAGTTTGATGTCTATTGAACAAGATGATCGCATTTTTCTTGTCACCTATGAAGGGCCTCAGGCCACTCTTTTGGCAAACTATATAGAGGAAAGCACTGGGGTGGTAACCCGAATACTTGCGCCGGATTTGACACTTGAAAAAGTGTTCTCGGGTGGATCGGTCGGGCTGATAATGGTGGATAAGTCCGTCGTGAGCCTTTCACAGCTACATCGCTGTCAGGAGCATGCTGCCTCAATAGAAGGTGAGGGGAGAAAACCGCTTATGCTGTCGGTGTTCAATCTCGAGAGCGAAGAGCAGGCCAATGAACTGCTTTCCTCCGTTTATTTGCAGGGCGTCTTCTTTCAGCATGATTCCCTGGAGCTGATGGCGCAGGGTATCAAGTGCATGCTCGGAGGCGAACTCTGGGCGTCACGTCGCTTGACGTCGCAAGTGATCGACAACCTGCGTCGTCAGCATCTGAATATCTATCGTCAAACCGGCAATCTGACCACCAGAGAGCGGCAGATCCTCGGGCTGGTGGGGATGGGTGCCTCGAACCTGGAAATCGCTGAACGCTTGTTCCTGAGCCAACACACCGTCAAGTCGCACATCTACAACATCTTCAAGAAGATCGGTGTCCGCAACCGCACTCAGGCCGTGGGTTGGGCCCGTGATCAACTCGGTTTGCCGGTGACTTCCTTTACACATTCTTCAAACAACTCATGCGTTACTTGAGGTCGTTGCCATGCATATGCAACTCACGACACCAGGCTGTGCATTGTTTCTGCTGCTGAGCTGGCCCCTGCCAGGCATGGCACAGGAGGGGGGTGACGCTGCCTCCCTCGATGGCGGTCAGCAGATGCCGGAAGTGACGATCAATGATGAGAATGCCCAGGAGGCACTGGATGAACAGTTCAATCTCGATACTCCGGAACTTTCGGGAGTCATCGTCGACCGCACCATGACCATGGCAGGCCGGACCTTTTATCGCAGCTTTGCTCAAGCTGGCAGACAGTCCGAGCTGCTCAATGGCGTGGTGCTGACCCTGCATGAGCGCCCTGATCCACGCTCCGGCAGTCAGATCTGGATCACAGAGGGGAATACTGTCCACTTTCGAACACAGCTATCCCCCCGGATCAGTGAAGCTGATCGCAATGCGCAGAAGGCCGTAGCTGCCGTGGAGGAGAGGTTGCTTCGTGCGCGCCTCTCGGAGGCGCTGCAGCCAAGTCGTGACCTGGCAGACAAGGAGCTTTGACATGCACAACAAGATTCGATGCCGTACAGCTGCCTGGGTGGTGGCCTCTTTCCTGGGCAGTGGGGGACTGGCGGCCCAGGCAGGAGAGCTGGTCTACGAACCCCTCAACCCGTCTTTCGGTGGGGACCCCTTTGTCGGCAGCTATCTGCTCAATAAGGCGCAGGCCCAGGATACCAATACCAATCCTGATGCGCGTGACTTCGACCCGACATCGCCGACAGAGCGCTTGGTGCAGAGCCTTGAAAGTCGGATGATTTCCCAGCTGATCTCGGACGTGAGTGCCGGTGAGCTGAGTGAGGGCTCGTTCACCAGCAACGACTTCGGCGTGGTGGTACGTGATGACGGAGGGCAACTGACGATCGACGTCACCGATCGCGTGACCGGGGATGTGACCACCATCAATGTCGGAGGGCTGGGAGTCGGAGACTTCTAGTGCGCCGTTACGCCACGCCAGGCAAATTCGCAAGCAGGGGCAAGGGAGATAACAATATGTACAAGGTGATTATCGCGGTGGCCATGGCGGCAGGGCTGAGTGGTTGTGCCGCCATGGTGGCTGATGTCGAGGGGCTGGAGGGGCAGCCCGCCACACTGACCCCCCGTAGCGCTACCTGGCAGGACCTGACATCCCTGCCGCGCCCATCGGGCAAGGTGCTGGCGGCGGTGTATGACTTCCGCGACCAGACAGGCCAGTACCGTCCGGCGCCGGCCAGTACCTTCTCTACCTCGGTGACCCAGGGGGCAGCAGCCATGCTTACCGGGGCTCTGATGGATTCCGGTTGGTTCACGCCACTGGAGCGCGTCGGGTTGCAGAATCTGCTCACCGAACGTCGCATCATCCGTGCCGAACTCGAACGCTTCAATCGCCCCGACAACCTGGGCGCATTGCGGTCGGCTTCGGTGCTCCTGGAAGGTGGCATTATTGCCTATGAGTCTAATGTCAAGACCGGAGGAGCAGGAGCCGAATACTTCGGCATCGGAGCGTCCGGCCAGTACCAGGTGGATCAGGTGACGGTTAATCTGCGTGCGGTGGAGATATCCACGGGGGAGGTCCTGTCCAATGTGACGACCACCAAGACGATCTATTCCAAGGAAGTACGGGCGGGTGTCTACCGTTTTATCGACTTCCGACGATTGCTTGAAGCCGAAGCAGGAGTTACCACCAATGAGCCGGTACAAATGGCGGTCATGTCGGCAATCGAAGCGGCGGTTATTCATCTGATTGCGCGTGGTGTGCGTGATAACCTATGGAACCTGGAAGAAGGTACCAATATCGATGAAACCCTCTTGTCCGATTATCTTCAGGAAGAAGTTCCAATGCTGTGAACCCCGGTGATTCGTGACGAATGATGGGTAGATACTGCCACAGAAAACTGTGTCCATGAGATTTAATTTTTGTTTATTAGATTTCTGGTATATTGAAAGGGAGTCGCTTCACGAGCGACTCTCTTTTTTTTATTTTGTTTTTTTGGTTTTTGGGTATTATTTGGTTTTTGGTTGTCAAGGTATTAAAAAAATGGCACTTGAAAATAAGGTTAAATCATTATGGATGTGCCGGGAATTATTGTCATACTCCCATTTAAGTGATGTGGCTTTGTAAAAGGTTTTGTCTGAGGTTGGACGTTTGGGGGTGGTCGACATGGCTCTTGGTAAAGAAATCAGACTTCAGGGTAAAAGCGGTTTTTCATCAAGTTTGATATTGGCTTTCCTGCTTTTTTCTTCCGCTTTTGTTGCGCAGGCGAATCCCGATATTTCCGGGGGTCGGCATGCCGATACAGAGATTGGAAGGATCGTTCAGCAGCATCAGGGGGATGGTTTTTTTACCCTCCCTGATCGCAATATCGCCTTCATCGATCAACTGGGAAATGATAATTCGGCGCTAATCGATCAGCAGGGGATGGGCCCCAATCTGGCGTCCGTCTATCAAAGCGGATACGGGAATCAAGCGTCGGTCACCCAGAAAGGCGCCTTCAATATCGGCCTGGTCAGCCAGCAAGGGAACCACCTCGATGCCACTCTGGAGCAGGACGGACATGAATTCGAGGCAGCGATCAATCAGGCGGGAATCAATGGCCAGGTTCAGGTTTTACAGTCGGGGAGTGGCTACCGAGCCATCACCGTGGACCAGATTTCGCGGTCCGGGGTGGGCGCAACGGCCACAATCGTGACGCGCTGAAACAACCGACAACCAACAACCAATGTCGGAGTCAGCGGTTTCAAGGCAAGGCAACGTACCACAACGCGTAACAGGGGAATGACAATGAAACTCCAGATGACTCTTATCGCAGCATTCGTCGCCATGGCCATGAGTGGTTCAGCCCTGGCTGATGCCACCCAAGACCACTCGGGCGGCAATACCAATCCACATGATAGCTTCCAGGATTCCCGGGATACCATTGACGGAATGGCGGGTTACAGTGGTAACTCCAGTAATGCCAGCGAGTCGTTCATCCTTCAGGGTGGGGTCTCAAACGATGCAGATGTGACGCAGTATGGCGAGCAATTTTCTGATATCGACCAGGATGGTTATAGCAACTACTCCAAGGTCGTTCAGGATGACGAAGTCGGCTCGACTAGTGGCCAGGGTCAGAACGAATCGCGTATCAAGCAGGAAGGCTCGGACAATTATGCCGATGTCTACCAGCTTGGGGATCGTAATGACTCATATGTCGAGCAGGACGGTCTCTGGGGTGGCGGCGATGATAACTCGGCGACCGTCGTTCAGGATGGTGATCTGAACGATAGCTATATCAAGCAGTTCGGTGACAATAACTGGGCAGATGTTTACCAGGGTGGTGACGAACTGGATAGCGATATCCTGCAGACAGGTTATGGTAACGATGCACAGGTAGTGCAGACCGGCTATGGTCATGACTCCTACATCAAGCAGTTCGGTTCTGGCAACTGGGCTTCACATACTCAAAGTGGCCAGTCTCAGCACTTTGCGGAGACACGCTCCTACGGTCACAACAACACTGCCAACGTCGTACAGGCCCCCTGAACGAAGGCTGCATGACCTGGAAGAAATGGTGTAAACGAGAATTTTGGGCCAGCCGGCTTAGCCGGCTGGTCCCTGTTTTTGTGGCCAGGTGGTTGCGGATGCCAAAAGTCCTGCTCCGGTTTTGCCGTGCTCTCTCCTGCGCTCGCTTCAACGGACTCGAACGTGGAGCCTGGCGTCTGCTCCCCCGATGCTGTGGTGGTTGGTATTGCCGCCTTTTTTGATCATCACGTTCAAGGTTTCCGCCGAGCCGTCCTTTTGCAGGCTGGCTTCGAGCTGGGTTCCCGTGAAATGGAAGATGCGCGGCGCCTCACCCTGGAAGGTGGAGACCTCCTCATGGCCGTCGCTGTCCGTCAGTCGCCACTCGGCGCTGAAGCCCACCCGGGTATCGCCATCGACCTCGACGGTGATTGTCTCGTTTTGTGCCTGGGTCCCCGAGATGGTGGATATCCCCATCAGGAAGCCGGCAATCGTCGGAAAGAGCCGTGGCATGTTGTGCCCCTCAGAGTCGTGTCATTACCTCTTGAGTAAAGACCATGGTGGGCCAGGAAGCGAGAGGTGTCGGCTGGTCTTGCTCTTGCGGTGATTGGCTCTCGCCGGCGGGCCTGGGTGGTGAGGTGAGGGCAGGAAACTGGCATAATGCACGCATTGCAATCTGTCGATGGAATTCTCGCATGCTCAAGTGGTTGGCCGTCGTGCTGCTGGCATTGCTGGCGCTGCTGCAGTATCGCCTTTGGCTGGGTGAAGGGAGCCTGGGCGAGCTCGCCGAGGTAGGACAGCGTGTCGAACAGCTGGAAGCCGAAAATGCGCCCCTGCGAGCACGCAACGAGCGTCTGGCGGCCGAGGTGGTTGACCTCAAGACCGGCCTCGATGCCATCGAGGAGCGTGCGCGTAGCGAAGTCGGCATGGTACGTACCGACGAGCAGTTCTTCTGGGTGCCGCAGGCCGGCAACGCAGGGGCGAACCCGTGAGCCAGGCTCCCTGGTTGATCGTGCCCGCCGCCGGAAGTGGTCTCCGCATGGGCGCCAATCGGCCGAAACAGTATCTGAGGCTGGCGGGCCGGACGGTGATGTGGCATACCCTGCAGCGTCTGCACTCGGTCTTTCCCGAGGCCCGACTGTGCCTGTGTCTGGATCCACGGGATAGCTGCTTCGAGCCTGACGTCGTGCCCTTTGCGCGCTGGCAGCGGATAGCGGGCGGGGGCGAGCGGGCCGACTCTGTGCTCCATGCCCTGGAATGGATCGCTGCCGAGGAAGGCGATGAGCAGGCCCTGGTCCTGGTCCATGACGTGGCCCGGCCGTGCGTGACGGCGGAAGATCTGATGCGGCTCCATGACGCGGTCGACGCGGATGCCGTTGGCGGGCTGCTGGCGGCGCCGGTGGCCGATACCATGAAACGCGATGACGGGGCCGGACGAGTAGCTTCAACCGAGCAGCGTGCCGGCCTGTGGCATGCCTTGACCCCTCAGGGTTTTCGCCTGGGCCTGCTGCGTGACGCCCTGATGGACGCTCGCCGGGCGGGCAGGGGGATGACCGATGAAGCCTCCGCGGTTGAAGCCATGGGGCTGTCCCCGCGCCTGATCCCCGGGCGACGCGATAATATCAAGATTACCCATCCCGATGACCTGGCGCTGGCGGAACAGATCCTTGCCGCCCAGGCGTCCGGTCCGCATACCGCTGCCCGCGAGGAGTCCTGCTGAGCCCATGATGAGAATCGGCCATGGTTTCGATGTGCACTGTTTTGGAGAGGGCGATCATCTGATGATCGGTGGGGTGGCCATTCCCCATGATCAGGGTTTCGTCGCCCATTCCGACGGTGATGTGCTGCTGCATGCGGTCTGTGACGCGCTGCTGGGCGCCTGTGCCCTAGGCGATATCGGCAGGCACTTTCCGGATAGCGATCCGGCCTGGAAGGGCGCCGACAGCCGTGAACTACTGCGTCATGTGGTGGCGCTGGTGGCCGACCAGGGCTGGCTGCCAGGCAATCTCGATACCACGGTGATCGCCCAGGCGCCGCGCATGGCCGAGCATGTCGACAGGATGGCGGCCTGCATCGCCCGTGATCTGGGTATCGAGCCTGCGCGGGTCAACGTCAAGGCCACTACCACCGAACGCCTCGGCTTCACGGGCCGCGGAGAGGGGATTGCCGCCGAAGCCGTGGTGCTGCTGGAGGCGCGCCAGGATGGTTGAGTCGCGCCCTGCCTGGCCGCCGGCATGGCCGCGCGCCCTGGACCCTTGCTACGGCGCGCCGTTGCCGGGCAGCTATCGCGAGGCGCCGGAGGACTTTCGAGTCGAGGAATGGCTGGACTTTGCGCCGGAAGGCCAGGGGGAACACCTCTGGCTGTGGATTGAAAAACGCGACATTACCACCGCCATGGTGGCACGCGAGCTGGCCCGCATCTGCCAGGTCGGCGCGCGAGCCGTGGGGTATGCCGGCATGAAGGATCGTGTCGCCGTGACCCGGCAATGGTTTTCGGTGCATCTGCCGGGCCGGGCCACGCCGCCGGACCTGGCGGACCGCCTGTCCACTGACAGCGTGACGCTGCTGGCTCAGGCGCGACATCCGCGCAAGCTCAAGCGTGGGGTGCATCGCGGCAATCATTTCCACCTGCGACTGACCGGTCGGGTGGTCGACGATCCGCGGCTGGTCGAGCGCTGGTCATGGCTATGCCGGCATGGTGTGCCCAACTATGTGGGACCGCAGCGGTTCGGCCAGGATGGGCGCAACCTGTTGCGCGCCGCCGACCTGCTGGCGCGGGGCTGGCGCAAGCGCGATGACCCCCAGGGCATGCTGCTCTCGGCCGCGCGCAGTTATCTGTTCAACATGCAGCTGGCCACCCGGGTGGCACAGGATTCCTGGCGTGCTCCGCTCGAGGGCGAGGTGGCCATTCTCGATGGCACGAGCAGCCAGTTTGTCGTCGGAGCACTCAGCGACGATTTGATCGACCGCGCCGCCCGGCTGGACATTCATCCCAGTGGCATCCTCTGGGGGCAGGGCGAGTCAGTGGCTCAAGGGGCTGCGCGAGCGGCCGAGCGCGAACCGCTGGCGGCGAACCGCCCCTTGTGCGAGGGCCTGGAGCGTGCCGGTGCCCGCCTGGCCAGGCGGCCTCTTCGGCTGCGACTCCAGTCGCCGCAACTCGAGCACGAGGCGGATGGCGCCATCCGGCTGTCATTCGGCCTGCCGCCCGGGGCCTTCGCCACCTCGGTGTTGCGTGAAGTGATCGATCACCCGACCCTGAATTTCCAGCCCGCTTCGACACAGGGCGACCAAGGAGGAGCTACGCATGCATCGACTGTTGCTGTCCAATGACGATGGGGTCCATGCCCCGGGCCTGAAGGCGCTGCATGATGCCCTGGTGGATCATGCTCGACTGCGCGTGGTAGCGCCCGATCGGGACAAGAGCGGGGCCAGCAACTCCCTGACGCTGACGCGGCCGCTGGCGCTGACGGCGCTGGAAAACGGTTTCTACAGCGTGGATGGCACACCGGCCGACTGCGTCTATCTGGGGGTCAACGGCGTCTGGGGTGAGCGCCCGGACCTGGTGATCTCGGGCATCAATCACGGCGGCAACCTGGGGGACGATGTGTTGTACTCGGGTACCGTGGCGGCCGCCATGGAGGGACGCAATCTGGGCATGACGGCCATTGCCATATCGCTGGTCGGTCGCCAGCACTTCGCCACGGCCGGTCGTGTCGCGGCGAGTCTGGTGGGCGCCGCCGAGCAACTGTCACTGCCGCCGCGCAGCCTGCTCAACGTCAATGTGCCGGATCTGCCCTGGTCCGAGATCAAGGGCTTTCGCGTGACGCGCATGGGGCATCGTGGGCCGGCCGCACGACCGCAGGAGGTATTCGACCCACGCGGGCACAAGCGCTACTGGATTGCCCCGGTGGGCGAAAATGCCGATGATGGCCCGGATACCGATTTTGCCGCCGTGGAAGACGGCTATGTGTCCATCACGCCGCTGCAGACGGATTTGACTCGGCATGCGGCTCGAGACGACGTTCAGGACTGGTTGAATGCACTCACCTGACCTTCGCCCCGGTCTGCTGGAGGGGGTCGGCATGACATCGCAGCGCACGCGGGACCGCATGGTCGAGCGTCTGGCGCAACAGGGCATTGGCGATCGCCGGGTACTGGATGTGATGACGCGGGCGCCGCGCCACCTCTTCCTCGACGAAGCGCTGTCGCACCGGGCCTACGAGGACACGTCACTGCCCATCGGCCATGGTCAGACGCTGTCGCGTCCCTGGATCGTGGCGCGCATGAGCGAGCTGGTGGTACAGGAGAGCCCGGCCCGGGTGCTGGAAGTCGGCACTGGCTCCGGTTATCAGACGCTGGTACTGGCGCGGCTGGTGCCGGAGCTCTGGTCGGTGGAACGCATCAATGCCCTGCATGAACGGGCGGGTGAGCGATTGCACTGGCTCGGGGCCGGCAACGTGCAGCTGCGCCTGGCGGATGGCGGACATGGCTGGCCGGAAGCGGCGCCCTTCGATCTGGTCCTGCTGACCGCCTGTGCCAGCGAGATCCCCATGCCCTTGCTGGCACAGCTGGAGGAAGGCGGCATCATGATTGCTCCCGTCGCCGATAGAAATGGAGAACAGTGGTTGGTGCGCGTGCGCCGCCAGGGCAACCAGTTCGAGCGCGAACGACTCGAACGGGTGCATTTCGTGCCCTTGCTGGAAGGAGTCATTAGGTGAAGCGATATCTGGGACTGGTCTGCAAGGGCGCCGGCATGGGGGCCGCGGATGCCGTGCCCGGGGTGTCGGGTGGCACCATCGCCTTCATTACCGGTATCTACGAGGAGTTGATCCAGACCATCGAACGCTTCGGTCCCGGGGCGGTCGGCATCTGGAAGCGCGAGGGCAGCGCGGGCGTGGTGGACTATCTGAACCTGCGCTTCCTGTTGCCGCTGCTGGCCGGTATCGGCCTGAGTCTGTTGAGCGTGGCGCATCTCGTCGTATGGTTGATGGAAGCGCAACCCAGGCTGCTGGATGGTTTCTTCTTCGGTCTGGTCGGCGCCTCGGCCCTGGTGGTCTGGCGGCGGCCTGCGGGCTGGCGCTGGTGGTATCTGCTGCCTCTGGCGGTGGGGCTGGTGCTGGCTCAGGTCCTGCCTGCCCTGATGCCGCTGGTCTCGCAACTGGGCAGCCCGCGGCTGGTATTGGCGGTAGCCGGCTTCATTGCGATTAGTGCGCTCTTGCTGCCGGGCGTGTCGGGTAGCCTGTTGCTGCTGACCATGGGTCTGTATGGCACCGTCATGGAAGGCATCAGGCATTTCGATACCGGGCTGCTGGCCATTTTCGGCCTGGGCTGCCTGGCGGGGTTGGTGGTGTTTTCGCGTCTGCTTTCATGGTTGCTCCGGCACGGCCATGACGCGACCATGCAGTTGCTGGTGGGCTTTATCGTGGGCTCGTTGCCGACACTGTGGCCCTGGCAGCAGATGGCGTCTTATCGAATGGGTGCGGATGGCCGGACGATTCCGCTGGAGTATCATCATCTGACCCCGGGTGAGTATACCGTCGTCACCGGGGAGCCATCCCAGTGGCCGGTCGTGTTGCTGTTGATGCTGGTCGGGGCGGTGCTGGTGCTGAGTATTGATCGCCTCAACTCCGGCCCCCATACACCTGGAAAGGACGAGCGTGATAGCGTAGTCAAGGACAAGGAGGATGGTTCCAATGCATAAGGGGTTGCTGATCCCGGGGCTCGCACTGCTGTTGGCGGGTTGCGCCGCCTCGCAGAACGAGAAGGCGCCGGTACGCGTCGATGAGCTGTCGACCGAGCGAGCGGCATCGACGCCCGCTGAATATACCGTGAAGTCCGGGGATACTCTCTACGGTATCGCCTGGCGGCACGACATGGACTATCGCGATCTGGCGGAGATCAATGACATTGGCCCGCCCTATGAGATCCAGCCTGGACAGCGTCTGGTGCTGAACGCCCAGGGTGCTGACGCGAGTGACATCACGACGGCGTCGGGTACCGCCGGGATCGGCAATGTCGAGACGGCTGATAGCGGTGCCGTGGCCAGCGGTGTTGCGGTAGCGGGCGGTGTCTCGGGCAGTGCGGCTGATGGCGACACCGGTAACAGCGGCACGGCCGGGGAGGATGAATCCCTGGACTGGCTGCTGCCCGCCGATTCCGGCAACGACTCCGGCACGTCGGGCGACAGCGAGAGTGCACCCGGCCCGGTCTATGCCGACGACAGTTCGGCCTCGTCCGACACGCAAGATTCGGCTGCCACTGGTTCGGGTGACGAGACGGCCACCAGCGAGTCAGACGGCACCGAGTCCGAGAGTGGTACCCAGTCTGACGCCGAGGAGCGAGATGCCTCGAGCGAATCAACGCAGGACGCCGAGCAGGATGCGGGACAGTCCGGCGACGATGAGGACACCCGGGTGGCTCAGAATGACGCTGGAGAGAGCGCGTCCGAGTCGTCCAGCCAGGCCGCGACTGATGCATCGGGCGGCCAGGACAGGTCGGACCGGCAGTATACACCGGTCGATCCGGTGCCCTGGCAATGGCCGACCAGTGGCAGTGTCGTCGGCGGTTACGGCGAGGGTGACAGCATCACCGACGGCATTGATATCAGTGGGCAGAAGGGGCAGCCTGTCAAGGCAGCCGCGCCGGGTATCGTGGTGTACGCGGGCAGTGGCGTGCGTGGGTACGGCAACCTGATTCTCCTCAAGCACAATGACCAGTTTCTCAGTGCCTACGCCCACAACGATTCCCTGAACGTGAAGGCAAACGATGTGGTGCGGGCAGGCGAGGTGATCGCCAGCATGGGGGACAGCGATGCCCAGGATGTTCGGCTGCATTTCGAGGTGCGCAAGGACGGTCAGCCGCAGGATCCCCTGGAGTATCTTCCCGCGCGTTGAATGATGCGCCCAATGTCGTGATTGCACTGCGCCATCCGGGCGTCATACAACAATAATCTCGGGCATTGAGGGTGGGCAGTGAAATGCACAATGCCGAGTCGCAACCATGGGGTAGCAATCGATGAGCATGCTTGAACGGGACCTTCAGGATGTGAATCTGGAATCGGCCGCCGAGGCGGATGATGAGTCGGTAGAAACCGTCGACCTCGAAGTCGGTGCGGTGGATGACAGTGACGAGGCCTTCGAGAAGGCCTTGAGTCGCGAGGACCGTCACCAGAATCACAGCCTCGACGCCACCCAGATCTATCTCAACGAGATCGGCTTCTCGCCCTTGTTGACGCCCGAGGAAGAGGTTCACTACGGGCGTCTGGCGCGACAGGGCGATCCCCAGGGGCGTTCTCGCATGATCGAGTCGAACCTGCGCCTGGTGGTCAAGATTTCCCGCCGCTATCTCAACCGTGGCTTGACGCTGCTCGATCTGATCGAGGAGGGCAATCTCGGCCTGATCCGGGCCGTGGAAAAGTTCGATCCCGAGCGCGGGTTCCGCTTTTCCACCTATGCGACCTGGTGGATCCGTCAGACCATCGAGCGCGCTCTGATGAACCAGACGCGCACCATTCGTCTGCCCATTCACGTGGTCAAGGAGCTCAACATCTACTTGCGGGCCGCCCGCGAGTTGACCCAGAAGCTCGACCACGAGGCGACCGCCGAGGAAATCGCCGACCATCTCGACAAGCCGGTGGCCAGCGTAAAGAAAATGATGGGGCTCAACGAACGCGTGTCCTCGGTGGATTACCCGGTGGGCAGCGAGAGTGACAAGCCGCTCATCGAGACGATCACCGACGAGAACGACCTGGGGCCCGAATCCTCGCTGGTGGACGGGGACGTCAAGCAGCATGTCGACGACTGGCTGGCCGAGCTGACCGACAAGCAGTGCGAGGTCGTGGTGCGGCGTTTCGGCCTGCGCGGTCACGAAGCCTCGACCCTGGAGCAGGTCGGCGACGAGATCGGCCTGACGCGTGAAAGGGTGCGCCAGATCCAGGTCGAGGCGCTGAAGAAACTGCGACGCCTGCTCGACAAGCAGGGCCTGGACCTGGATGCCATCTTCGAATAGGCGTCGTGCGGTGGCGTAAAAGACACGCCACCCTGGCCCGGCCCGAGCGACCTTCACCAGCGGGCCCTGACAACCTTCGTTCAGCCGCAAAGCCAGCGCATCAGCCTGGCTTTCTTCATGTGTTACCCGCCAGCAGGAAGATTGCGATGGTCCGCCCCCTGAGAGCCGACATTGACCTCGAGGCCCTGCGCCACAACTACTGCCTGGCGCGTGATCTCGCGCCGCAGAGCCGCTCGCTGGCGGTGCTCAAGGCGGATGCCTATGGCCACGGCCTGGTGGCCTGCGCCCGAGCTCTCGAGACACTGGCGCCGGCCCTGGCGGTGGCCTGCATCGAGGAGGCCGAGGTCCTGCGCGAGGCCGGTATCACGTCACCGATCGTTCTGCTAGAAGGCTTCTTCACGGCGGATGAACTGGCGTGCATCGATGCGCTGGAGTTGTGGACGGTGGTACACAGTGACTGGCAGGTCGAGGCGTTGCTGGCCTTTCGGCCGTCACGACCGATTCCCGTCTGGCTCAAGGTCGACTCCGGAATGCATCGACTCGGCTTCACGCCGCCGCGGGTGCCGGCGCTCTGGGAGCGTCTGGCCGGCGCTGGCGCACAGGTATGCGATCTGCACCTGGTCAGCCATTTCGCGACTGCCGATCAGGCCGATACGGCGTATTTCCAGGGGCAGATGCGCACCCTGGAAGCCCTGGCCGCCGAGCTCGAGGCGCCGACCTGCCTGGCCAATTCGCCGGCGACCCTGTCGCATCCCCGGGCGCATGGCGACTGGAACCGCCCGGGGGTGATGTTGTACGGCAGTGATCCGCTGGAAGTGGCCAATGCGGTCAGTCGGCGCCTGAAGCCGGTGATGACCCTGAGCTCGGAGATTATCGCCGTGCGCCACTTGGCAGCGGGAGAGCGGGTCGGCTATGGCGGCCGCTGGCAGGCACAGCGCGCGTCGCGTATCGCGGTGGTGGCCTGTGGTTATGGCGATGGTTATGATCGCCACGCCCGGGACGGCACGCCGGTGCTGGTCGAGGGGCAGCGAGCCGGGCTGGCCGGCAAGGTGTCCATGGACATGCTGACAGTCGATATTACCGACCTGCCAGAGGCCGATATCGGCAGCCGGGTAACGCTCTGGGGGCGCGCCGCGAACGGCGTAGTACTCCCCGTCGATGAGGTGGCGCGCTATTGCGATACCATCAGCTATACCCTGCTGACCGGGGTGCTGCCCAGAGTGCCCAGACGCTATCATGACGCCTGACCCCGAGTGCGAGAGCCCCATGACTGAACACGCTTCCGATACCCGCTTTCTGCACCCGCGCTACTGGTCGGCCTGGCTGGCCATCGGTGCCATGTATGCTGGCGCCTGGCTGCCCTGGCGCGTCAAGATGACGCTCGGCAAGGGCATCGGCCTGCTGGCTTGGCGTTTTGCCAGGCGTCGCCGGCACATTACCGAGACCAATATTCGGCTCTGCTTCCCCGAACTGGAGGCGGCGCAGCAGCGCAAGCTGGTCAAGGATACCTTCCTGGCCAACGGCATGGGCATTCTGGAAACCGCCACCGGTTGGTGCCGGGACCCCGAGCACCTGCGCCATCGTGTGGTCTTCGAGGGCCAGGAACACATGGCACGGCTCCAGACGGAGGGCCAGGGTGCCCTGATCATCGGCATCCACTTCTCGACGCTGGATCTCGGCGGCGCCCTGCACTCGTTGTTCTTTCCCGCCGACGCGGTCTATCGGCCGCACGATAATGCGCTGTTCGAGCGTTTCATGACCCGCGCTCGCCTTCGCATCTTCGGTAGCACCATTGATCGGCATGATCTGCGTGGCGTCGTGCGTCACCTCAAGGCCGGGCACAACGTCTGGTATTCCCCGGATCAGGACTTCGGCCGCGAGGCCAGCGTCTTCGCCCCCTTCTTCGGGGTGGAAGCGGCCACCGTCAGGTTGACCGCCAAGATCGCCCGGATGACGGGAGCGCCGGTGATACCCCTGATCTTTCATCGTGATACCGATGACAAGACTTACCGCCTGGAATACCTGCCGCCACTGGAGGACTTTCCCAGTGGTGACGAGCATGCCGATGCCGCGCGCATCAACGCGGTGATCGAAGCCGCCATCCGCCGCCACCCGGAGCAGTACCTGTGGCTGCACCGACGCTTCAAGACCAGGCCCGAGGGCGAGCCCAAGCTGTACTGAAGCTTCGCTTCAGTACAGCTTGGGAGCTGTAAGCTTTAAGCCGTAAGCCATAAGAAAACCCCACGAACCTGAGGTCAGTGGGGTTATTCTTACAGCTTAAAGCTTACGGCTTATCGCTCCGGCGAAGCCGGTCAGGCGTCGATCCGCTTGTACTTCATCCTGTGCGGTGTGTCATCGCCGACACGCTTCTTGTGGTCCGCCTCGTATTCCGTGTAGTTGCCTGCGAAGAACTCGACGTGGGAGTCGCCCTCGAAGGCCAGGATGTGGGTGGCGATGCGGTCGAGGAACCAGCGGTCGTGGGAGATCACCATGGCGCAGCCGGGGAAGGCCAGCAGGGCTTCTTCCAAGGCGCGCAGGGTCTCGATGTCCAGGTCGTTGGAGGGTTCGTCGAGCAACAGCACGTTGGCGCCCTGCTTGAGGGTCTGGGCGAGCTGCAGGCGACCGCGTTCCCCCCCGGAGAGGTCCGAGAGGCGTTTCTGCTGGTCGTTGCCCTTGAAGTTGAAGCGACCCACATAGGCCCGTGACGACACTTCGTAGCCATTGATGTTGAGCATGTCCTGGCCGTCGGACACCGCTTCCCAGACGGTCTGCTTGTTGTCCAGGTCATCGCGCAGCTGCTCGACGTAGGCTACATCGACGGTATCGCCCTTGACCACTTCGCCGGCATCCGGGGTTTCCTTGCCCTCGATCAGCTTGAACAGGGTCGACTTGCCGGCGCCGTTGCCGCCGACCAGGCCGACGATGGCGCCGGGCGGAATGGCGAAGTCGAGATCGTCATACAGCAGCTTGTCATCGAACGACTTGGCCACGCCGTGAAACTCGATGACCTTGTCGCCGAGTCGCGGACCGGGCGGAATGTAGATCTCGTTGGTCTCGTAGCGCTTCTGTACTTCGCCGGACTGCAGTTCCTCGAAGCGGTCGAGGCGAGCCTTGCTCTTGGCCTGACGACCCTTGGCATTGGAGCGTACCCACTCGAGTTCCTGCTTGATGGCCTTCTGGCGGGAGGCTTCCTGCTTGGCTTCCTGCTGGAGACGCTTCTCCTTCGCTTCGAGCCACTGGGAGTAGTTTCCCTCGAAGGGAATGCCTTCGCCGCGGTCCAGCTCGAGAATCCAGCCGGCCACGTTGTCGAGGAAGTAGCGGTCGTGGGTGATGGCCACCACGGTGCCGCTGTAATCATGCAGATAGCGCTCCAGCCAGGCCACCGATTCGGCGTCCAGATGGTTGGTCGGCTCATCCAGCAGCAGCATGTCCGGGCTGGACAGCAGCAGACGGCAGAGTGCCACGCGGCGACGCTCGCCACCTGAGAGGTTGCCGACACGCGCCTCCCAGGCCGGCAGGCGCAGGGCCTCGGCGGCGACTTCCAGCTTGCGCTCCAGGTTGTGGGCGTCGGCGGCTTCGATGATGTCCTCCAGGCGGGCCTGCTCGGTGGCCAGGGCATCGAAGTCGGCATCGGGGTCGGCATAGGCCGTGTAGACGGCGTCGAGCTGCTCTTGAGCCTCCTTGATGGCACTCAGGGCTTCCTCGACCGTCTCGCGCACGTTCTTGTCGTCGTCGAGCTCGGGCTCCTGCGGCAGATAGCCGACCTTCATGTTCGGCATCGGCCGCGCTTCACCTTCGAACTCGGTGTCGACGCCGGCCATGATGCGAAGCAGGCTCGACTTGCCGGCGCCGTTCAGGCCCAGTACGCCGATCTTGGCGCCGGGGAAGAAGGACAGGGAAATATCCTTGAGGATCTGTTTCTTGGGGGGCACGACCTTGCCCACCCGGTTCATGGTGTAAACGTATTGCGCCATGGAATCTCACTAGGGTTGGAGGTTCGGGGTTGGAGCCTTGATGGCTCTGATGATAGTGGTCGCAGCCCGGAAAGGCTAGAGAGTGACCGACAATGCAGGCTCGGGGCCGCGGCCTGAAGGCGGCCCGGCGTGTCGGCAGGGGCGTTGCCTGGCCTTATTCTTCCTCGTCCAGGTCGAAGTCCCAGTCATCCTCGATGTCGCGTTGCAGGCGGCGCTCTTCCAGCAGGTCCTCCAGGCGCCGGCGGGCCCGCAGCCGGTCCGCACGGCTGGCAGGACGCTCCGGAGTGGCGTCGGCATCCGTGTCGTCCTCGGGGGCTGCTGCATCGTAATCTTCATCGTCCAATGTGTCGGGGCGCATGCGATTTCCTCCCATGGCCGGCCGCTTTCCTCGGGAGCGGCGGTTGCCAGCGTTTCCTCGCCAGTGCCGCAGGGCGGCGCAAGGCAAGGGCACCTGCCGGCTATATAAGACGAGATCGCCCTGAGTGCAAGCCCTGACACGCGAACGGCCGATAGTGGCGAGCCGGTTCACTAGGCCGGGGCCTCGGTTAGACAGTAGTATGGGGATTCCTTTCTGCCGAGATTCGGGGTCCTATGTCACGTGTTCGAATTCAGTACTGTACCCAGTGTCAGTGGTTGCTGCGCAGCGCCTGGTATGCGCAGGAGTTGCTTTCCACCTTCGGCGAGGCGCTGGAGGAAGTGGCGCTGGCCCCCTCCCATGGCGGGCATTTCGAGATCTTTCTCGATGACGAGAGCCTCTGGGAGCGCAAGCGCGATGGTGGCTTTCCGGACAGCAAGGTGCTGAAACAGAAGGTCCGCGATCGTCTGGACCCGGAACGTGATCTGGGGCATGTCGATCGATAATGCGCTACGAAGCGTGAGGCGTGAGGCGTGAGGCGTGAGGTGTGAGGTGTGAGGCGTGAGGCGTGAGGCGTGAGGGGATAGGTCGCGACTGGCGTTCGGGGCGTTTTTTTACAGAATGAGCGGGGAAGTTTCATGACAGCGGATCGTCGCGCGATTCTCTATGGGTTGGGGGCCGTTGGCTTGTGGTCGACGGTGGCCACGGCCTTCAAGGTGGCACTGGGTCATATGTCGCCCTTGACCCTGATGTGCATCGCCTCGGTGGTTTCCTGGGCGCTGATCGGCGTGCTGGTGTGGTATCGGGGCGAGGGGCGCGAGGCATTGCGCCGTGGCTGGCGCACCGCCGCCTGGGCAGGCCTGATGAATCCCGCAGCCTACTACCTGGTGCTGTTTGCCGCCTATGATCGCCTGCCGGGTCAGGAGGCCATGGCGCTCAACTATACCTGGGCATTGACCATGGCGCTGCTCGCCGTGCCGATACTTGGCCAGCGGCTGACCCGCATGGACGTGCTGGCGGGGTTGATCGCCTACTCGGGGGTCTGGGTGATCGCCACCCGTGGTCAGGTGTTCAACGTGAACTTCGCCGACCCGCTGGGCGTCGGCTTTGCACTGGTCTCGACCTTGATCTGGGCTTTGTACTGGCTGCTCAACACGCGTGATGCTCGCCCGCCACTGGTGGCGCAATGGCAGAATTTCAGTGTAGGAGTGCCGGTGTTGCTGGTGATGTGGTGCCTGGGCCCCGAGGTTGAGTGGGTCGGGGCGACCGGGTTGGCAGCGGGCGTCTATGTGGGGTTGTTCGAGATGGGCATCGCCTTCGTGTTCTGGCAAATGGCGATGCACACGGTATCGCGTACCGCCCGGATATCGAACCTGATCTTTCTTTCGCCGCCGGTCTCGCTGCTGCTGCTGTTCTTCGTCGTCGGTGAACCCATCCTGCCCTCGACCTTGGTGGGACTGGTGCTGATCCTTGGCGGGCTGGGGCTGCAGCAGCGACAGAAGGCGCCGGCCGCGGCCAGCGCCCAGCAGTGAGGCAACATGGTCACGCGCCGTCACCCGCATCGGCGAGCGCCACGCCGGCGTTTTTCAGCAGAGGGGCAAGTACCGGCCAGACGTTGTCGAGCACTCTGGGCTGGGCCTCGGCGGTGGGGTGAATGCCATCTTCCTGCATCAATGCGTCTTTCAAGGCCACGCCTTCCAGCAGGAAGGGCAGCAGCGGCACCCCGAAGCGCTCCGCGAGATCGGCGAAGACCTGCCTGAAAGCGTCACGATAGGCCTGGCCATAGTTGGGAGGAATATCGATACCGAGCAGGGCGACCTGCGCCCCGGAGGCCTGACTGGCCTCGATCATCGCGGCGAGGTTGGTGCGCATCTGCTGGGGAGAAAGGCCCCGGAGACCGTCGTTGCCGCCGAGTTCGATCAGAACAATATCAGGATCATGTTGCCTCAATAACTCGGGCAGGCGGGTCTTGCCGCCGGCGGTGGTCTCGCCACTGATGCTGGCATTGACGACTTCGGCCTTGCCCTCCAGACGTTCGGCCAGCAAGCTGACCCAGCCGGCGTCACGCTCGATGCCATAGGCCGCGCTCAAGCTGTCGCCCATGACCAGCACCACGGGTCCTGAAGCGGCCCAAAGTGGGCTGCTGGCCAGCCACAGGAACATCGCCAGCCAGACCCGCCGCAGGAGCGGTGGTAGGGGCTTGCGAACTCGAACCACGGGGGAATGCTCCAGCATGTCCAACTCCTCGCACGCGAATGCCAATACGCCGATTCTACACGCCGAGGGCCTGAGCAAGGAGGTCGTCAGTGGCGAACGCCGCCTGATTATTCTGCAGGCCCTGGATATCGAGGTGCAGGCCGGCGAGAGCGTCGCCATCCTGGGGCAGAGCGGGGCAGGCAAGTCGACCCTGCTGGGGCTGCTGGCCGGCCTCGACGCGCCGAGTGGTGGCCGGCTGGCCATGTTCGGGCAGTCGCTGGGGGATCTGGACGAGGATGGCCGGGCCGGCCTTCGCGCCGGGCGTGTCGGCTTCGTGTTCCAGAACTTCCAGCTGTTGCCGACACTGACTGCCCTGGAAAATGTGCTGATGCCGCTGGAGTTGACCGCGGTCCGCGATGCCGATCGTCTGGCCCGACGCTGGCTGGAGCGCGTGGGGCTTGGCGAGCGACTCGACCATCTGCCCAAGCAGCTGTCCGGTGGTGAGCAACAGCGAGTGGCCCTGGCAAGGGCCTTCGTGACCGGTGCCGAGCTGGTGTTCGCCGACGAGCCGACCGGCAACCTCGACCCCGTCACCGGGGAGCGTATCATCGACACCTTGTTCGAGCTGAATCATGAAGCCGGTACCACCCTGGTGCTGGTCACCCACGATCATGCCCTGGCACGACGCTGCGATCGTTGCCTGCAGCTGACCGACGGGCACCTGGTCGAGATGATGCGCGACGAGGTGGGCGCATGACGGGCTCGGCACGTCTCTGGGGCCTTTCCTGGCGCGGCCTGAAACGCGACATGCGAGCTGGCGATGTGCGCGCCCTGTTTCTGGCCCTGGCGCTGGCCGTGGCCGCCTCGACCATGATCGGTTTCTTCCTTGATCGCCTCGACCGCGGCCTGACCCGGCAGGCCGGGCAACTGCTGGGTGGTGATGTGGTGCTCGAGCAATCGCGGCCCTTCGACGCGGCACTGCGCGAGACGCTCGAGTCCGCGGGGCTGACGCTGTCGGACCAGGTCGACATGGTGTCCATGGTCAGTCAGGACGATGCCTTCCAGTCGGTGAGTCTCAAGGCGGTGGATGATGCCTATCCGCACTATGGTGTGTCGCGGATTGCGCGAGGCGACGAGGTGGCTGAGGTGGCGTCCGGGCCCGCGCGTGGCGATGTCTGGATCGCGCCGCGTCTGGCCATGCTGCTCGATGCCGGGGTGGGCGACAGCCTGCGGGTCGGCAGCGCCGAGCTGCGCGTGGATGGGGTCATCGAGCGTGAGGCCGATCCCTCGGCGGGTTTCGGCAACTTCAATCCGCGTTTGATGATGCATGTGGACGACCTGCCGGCCACGGGACTGGTGCAGGAAGGCTCGCGCATCGAATACGAGCTGCTGGCCGCGGGCTCGGCCGAGGCGGTGGCTTCGGTGGCACCGGTGCTCGCACGCCTGCGCGGCGAGGGTGTCGAGGTGCAGGATGTGCGCGAGGACCGGCCGCGACTCGGCAGTGCCCTGGAGCGGGCCGACCGATACCTGAGCCTGGCCGGACTGGCGGCGGTCCTGCTGGCTGGCGTGGCGGTCGCCATGGCCACACGGCGTTATGTCGAGCGTCACCTGGATACCGCGGCGCTGTTACGCTGCTTCGGGGCCAGTCAGCGCGATCTGGTGGGGCTTTTTGCCTTGCAATTGCTGTGGCTGGCGCTGGCCGCCTCACTGGTCGGCGCCCTGGTCGGGCTGGCCGGTCAGGCCCTGCTGCTGGCACTTCTGGGAGCGGTGATGCCCATCGATCTGCCGCCGCCGGGACTCCTGCCGCTGGGCATGGGCATCTTTACCGCGCTGGCCGTGCTGGCGGGCTTTGCCGGTCCTACGCTGCTTCGCTTGCGACGCGTCAGCGCGCTGAAGGTCTTGCGCCGCGAGCTTGATCCGCTGCCGGCCTCGGCTTGGATCGTGGTGGTCATGGCGGCGGCGGTCTTCGGTGGTCTGTTGTGGCTCTACTCCGGGGATGGGCTGCTGGCGCTGGGCTTGCTGCTGGGAGGAATGATCGCCCTGGTCGTATTATGGGGACTGGGGAGTGTCCTGCTAAGGCTGCTGGCCAGACTCTGTCGGCGGCTGCCGCACGAGACCGGCTCGCCGGATAATCCCTGGCGGGCTCTGAGAATGGGCGGTCAGCAGTTGGCGCGCCGACACAATGCCAGCCTCGGCCAGCTGCTGGCATTTGCCGCGGCGCTGTTTGCCATGGCCATGATCGCCCTGGTGCGTGGCGATCTCCTGAACGCCTGGCAGGCTCAGCTCCCGGAGGACACCCCCAACCACTTCGCCATCAACATTCAACCCGGCGAGCGCGACGCCTTCGAGGCGGCACTCAACGAGACCGCTGACGCACACAGTGCTCTTTACCCAATGGTGCGCGGGCGCATTACTGCCATCGAGGGGCAGTCGCCGCAGGATGTCGTGCCGCAGGAGGCGCGGGGAGATAATGCCCTGCGGCGTGAGCTCAACCTGACCTGGAGCGACGAGGTGCCCACCGGCAATCGACTGGTGGCCGGTGAATGGTTTACGGCGTCTTCTACCGATTCGTCGGGCTGGATGAGTGCAGTAGACGCCCGGAAGGTCGCACCGATTTCCCTGGAAAGTGGCCTGGCCGAACGACTCGGTCTGGGCGTTGGCGACACCCTGACATTCAGCGTGGGCAGC
The DNA here is from genome assembly GCF_006540005.1 of Halomonas halmophila. Classification (GTDB taxonomy): domain Bacteria; phylum Pseudomonadota; class Gammaproteobacteria; order Pseudomonadales; family Halomonadaceae; genus Halomonas; species Halomonas halmophila. Next base: position 180,932 of record NZ_BJOC01000003.1, read on the forward strand.
GAAACGGTGAAGGGCCGGATTACCAGTCTGCGTGACCTCGACTGGGACAGCTTCCGGCCGAACTTCTATGTCATCTTCCCGCCCGGCGTACTGGAGGAATTCGGCCACAGCTACATCACTGCCTTTCACCTCGACACGGCCGAGCGTGGCGTGTTGCTCGGCCTGGTCGAGGACTTCCCGGCGGTCACCCTGCTGGATGTCGAGTCGATCCTGTCGCGGGTTCGCGAGGTCCTCGATCAGGTCACCCGTGCCGTCGAGCTGGTCCTTGTCCTCGTACTGCTGGCGGGCATCAGCGTGCTCTATGCGGCGCTGGTCGCGAGCATGCCGGTACGTGCCCATGAAGCGGGCCTGCTGCGTGTGTTCGGCGCCGGCAATCGGCTCCTGGCCAGGGTCCAGGGTGCGGAGTTTGCCCTGCTGGGGCTGGCCAGTGGCCTCCTGGCGGCATTGCTGGCCGAGCTGGCCGCAGCCGGTATCTATCTGACCTGGCTTGACCTGGCGCCGCGCTGGCACCTGGGGCTCTGGCTCGGCTTGCCGCTGGTTGGCATCTTGCTGGTCGGCGTCATTGGCCAGCTGTTGTCTCGGGGTCTGCGGCGGCAAGCCCCCATGGCCAGTCTGGGGCTGCTCGGTGAAACCTGATGGATCGGCGGTGTTATCGTCATATCGGCATCATCGAAATCCGGCATAATCAAGCATCAACCACCAAGGAGCGGGTGTAATGAAGACACGATTCCTACCAGGCAAGTCGGTTTGCGTCATGGGGCTGAGCGCGCTGTTGTTGATCGGCACCGGGCCGGCCCAGGCCGATGCCGAGCGTCTCGAGGCGGACCTCCGGGCACTGTTTGCCGAGCGCCCGGGCGAGCTGACCATCGGTGATGTCTCCGAGAGCATGCTGGGCGGCGAGACAAGCGCGACCAATATCGATTACGTCAGCGAGCAGGGGGAGCGCCTTTTGATCGACCGCTACGTCGTCGAGGGCGATTATGACGACCCTGACCAGGTGCTCATGGAAGGGATCAGGATGGCCGACGAGCAGGGCGACGCGGCTGGCACCATCGAGGTGCAGCGCCTGGTGGCGACCGGTCCATCTCGCTCGGTATTGTCACTCGAGGACTGGTTGACCGACCTCGAAGCCGAGCAAATGGTGGTCGAGGGCCTGAGCGTCGAGCGTCGTGGCAGCGTCGTGTTCGATGACACGACCCAGCCGGCACGCACGCTGCGTAATCCGCGGCTGGCCATCGAGCGCCTGGAGCTCGAGTCGCTATCGCCACAGCACATCGGCAGCCTGGTGGCCCGCAACATCAGCGGCAGTGCCGAGGCCATCGGGGATCTCGGGGATGGTGAATTCAGCCTGGCCAGCCTGGACCTTCAGGGGCTGCATGACCTGCACAGCCAGGATGAGGCGCGGGCCGACCGTGTGGAACTCGAAGACCTTGACATCAGTGCACAGGGGCTCTCGACCACGCTGGAGCGGCTGCTGATCGACAGCGACATGACCGATGGGGCCGGTGGCTTGTGGCTGGAATCGATGAACCTTGATCTGGCCGGGATGATCGAGCTCGCCCCGGCCGAGAAGCGAACCCGGCTGCGCATGATGAGCAATGTGCTGACCGGCGGCAGCGGCCAGCTGACGCTGGATGCCGCCTTCGATGGGCAGTGGGAGGAAAAGGGTGGCAATCGGGCCCTCTTGATCGGCGAGAGCCGAGTCACGGCCGGGGAAGCCTTTCGTTGGACCTTCGACAGTGAAACACCGGCGCGCCTGCCGGAGGGCGTCGAGCCGGCCTCCTACCTGACCCGTCTCGACAGGCTGGATGAGGTTACCCTGTTGGGGGGCGAGGTCGAGACTACCCTGACCGACCTCGGCCTGTTCGGCCGCTTGCCGGCCATCCTCGCCACCATCCAGGGCATGAGCGAGGCCGACTTTCTGGCCCAGGCGCGCACCCAGGCCAAGGGGCTGGGCAGCATGTTCGGGCCGGAAGCGGCCCGGCTGCTGGGCGGGCTGGTCGACATGATGGAAGGCAAGGCCAGCGAGCTTGTCGTCCACCTCTCGCTGCCGGAAGGCGGTGAGCATGAGGTTGAAACCCTGGCCAATGATCCCCTGGTGTTGCCCAGCAAGCTGGACATGAAGGTCCAGACACGCTGAGCGGTCGAGTCGATGCTTCAGAATTTCTCAAGCCTGGATGAGAAATGATGGACCTTCCCGTGACGGCCTCTCATGTGAAAGCCGTCATGGGCTGGGGTATGATGAGCTTCCTGATTATCCACCCAAGCGAGGTCCTGAGCCGATGTTCAGCCGTGATATGCAGATTGCCGGGTTCGATGATGCCCTTCTCGATGCCATGCAAAAGGAAAGCGCGCGTCAGGAAGCGCACATCGAGCTGATTGCCTCCGAAAACTATGCCAGCCCGCGGGTGCTCGAGGCGCAGGGCAGCCAGCTGACCAACAAGTATGCGGAAGGCTACCCCGGCAAGCGCTACTACGGCGGCTGCGAGTTCGTCGACGTCGTGGAGCAACTGGCGATTGATTACGCCAGGGAATTGTTCGGTGCCAGCTACGCCAATGTCCAGCCACACTCCGGCTCCCAGGCCAATGGCGCGGTCTTCCAGGCGCTGGTCAAGCCCGGCGACACCGTGCTGGGCATGAGCCTGGACGCAGGTGGCCACCTGACCCATGGCGCGCGCCCCAACTTTTCCGGCAAGCACTACAATGCTGTGCAGTACGGCATCGACGAGAGTGGCCGGATCGATTACGACGAGGTCGCACGGCTGGCTCGCGAGCACCAGCCGAAGATGATCATCGCCGGCTTCTCGGCCTATTCGCAGATCATCGACTGGGCGAGGTTCCGCGAGATCGCCGATGAGGTGGGTGCCTACCTGCTGGTCGACATGGCGCACATCGCCGGCCTGGTCGCGGCCGGGGTCTATCCGAGCCCCATGGCACATGCCCACGTGGTCACGACCACCACGCACAAGACGCTGCGCGGGCCGCGCGGTGGCCTGATCCTGTCCAGCGAGGACGACGTCGAGATCGAGAAGAAGCTGCAGGCTGCCGTCTTTCCGGGCGGGCAGGGTGGTCCCCTCGAGCATGTCATCGCCGCCAAGGCGATCTGCTTCAAGGAAGCCATGGAGCCCGAGTTCAAGACCTATCAGCAGCAGGTCGTCAAGAATGCCCAGGCCATGGCCGACGTCTTCATCGAGCGGGGCTTCGACATCGTCTCCGGCGGCACCGAGGACCATCTCTTCCTGCTGTCGATGGTCAAGCAGGGGCTGACCGGCAAGGACGCGGACGCCGCCCTGGGTCGTGCCCACATTACCGTCAACAAGAATGCCGTGCCCAATGACCCGCAGAGCCCGTTTGTGACCTCCGGGCTGCGCATCGGTACACCCGCCGTGACCACCCGCGGCTTCAACGCGGACGATTGTCGGGCACTCGCCGGCTGGATCAGCGATATCCTCGACGTCATGGTCAAGGGCGAAGACACCAGCGCCATCGAAGCCGAGGTGAAGGGCAAGGTCGAACAGATATGTGGCCGGTTGCCCGTGTATCGTTGAGTCACCAACGAGGGAGTGAGTCGAATGGCAGAACAGCGAACGACTGATCAACCAGAGGAGCAGCCCCGGACAGTCACCATTGATGGCAGGGAATATCCGCTGGATCAGCTTTCTGAGTCGGCGCGCACTCAGGTGAACAACCTGCGTGTCACCGACCAGGAAATTCAGCGTCTTCAGCAGCAGTTGGCCATTGCTCAGACCGCGCGCTTAGCCTATGCCAATGAGCTCAAGGCGGAACTCGACAAGTTGAACACGACGAGCACTTGAGGAAAGGTGGCGTGTTCCTGGGACGACGGGGATGCCTTCGGGTATCCCCGTCGTCGTTGAGGGCGTGCCGTGCGGATAACTGGGCGCTGTGCCTGCAAGCCGTTACAATATGACGAAACGTCACTTTCTTTTACTTGTCGGGTGATTGCCATGCACTGCCCCTTTTGTGGCGCCAATGACACACGCGTTTCCGACTCACGCCTGGTTGCCGAAGGGGATCAGGTCAGACGTCGTCGCCAATGTGCGGTATGCAGTGAACGCTTTACTACCTACGAGACGGCCGAGTTGATCATGCCGCGGGTGATCAAGTCGGATGGCTCACGGGAACTCTTCGACGAAGCCAAGCTGCGTGCCGGCATGCTGCGCTCCCTGGAAAAGCGTCCAGTGGGGGCCGAGGCCATCGAGGCAGCCGTGGAGCGTATCCGCCAGACGCTGCGGGCGCGTGGCGAGCGGGAAATCCATGCTCGTGACGTGGGCGAGGAGGTCATGCATGCGCTCAAGCGCCTCGACAAGGTGGCCTATATTCGCTTTGCCTCGGTGTATCGCAGCTTTCAGGATATCGACGAGTTTCGCGCCGAGATCGACCGCCTGGCGCAGGAGCCCAGTTTCCGCCCCGATGATACGGGGGCGCAATGACTCCCGAGACTTCCGCGCATGCCTGGATGGCGCGAGCCCTGCGTCTGGCACGCCGGGGACTCTACACCACCGACCCGAACCCCAGGGTGGGCTGCGTGCTGGTCAATCAGGACAGGCTGGTCGGCGAGGGCTGGCATGAACGGGCCGGCGAGGCACATGCCGAGGTCCATGCCCTGCAGCAGGCCGGCGACGCGGCGCGCGGCGCCACGGCCTACGTCACTCTGGAACCGTGTTCCCATCAGGGGCGCACCGGGCCTTGCGCCGTGGCTCTGGCCGAGGCGGGTGTGGCGCGTGTGGTCGTCGCCATGCAGGACCCCAACCCAGAGGTCGCGGGACGTGGAATCGACTTGTTGAAAGAGGCTGGGGTCGCGGTCGAGGTCGGCGTCCTGGAAGAAGAGGCGCGCGCCCTCAACCCCGGCTTCATTTCGCGCATGGCGCAAGGGCGGCCGCATGTTCGCCTCAAGATGGCGATGAGTCTGGATGGCCGTACGGCCATGCGGTCCGGGGAATCCCAGTGGATCACCGGGCCCTCGGCACGACGTGAGGTCCAGCGTCTCCGGGCGCGCTCGAGTGCCGTGTTGACGGGGGTCGAATCCGTCATCTTCGACAATTCGCGTCTCACCGTGCGCCCCGAGCAACTCGAACTGGAGCAGGCCGAGTGCATTGCCCGGCGCCAGCCGCTGCGTGTGATCGTCGACTCCCGGTTGCGTCTGCCCCTGGCGTCTGCCTGTCTGTGCGAAGCCGGGCGTACACTGGTGTTCACGGTAGCCGGCCATGATCGCGAACGCCGTGCCGAGCTGGAAGCCGCCGGTGCCGAGGTGGTGGAAGTGGCGGCCGAAGAGAGCGGACGCGTCGAGCTGGCGGCACTACTGGCCTATCTGGCGACCCGGGAGGCGGCCAATGAGGTGCTGCTGGAGACGGGGGCAACGCTGGCAGGGGCCATGTTCGATGCCGGCCTGGTGGACGAGATGCAGTTGTTCGTCGCCCAGACCCTGCTGGGCGGCGAGGCGCGGCCGCTTTTCGAGCTGCCGGGGATGACGCGCATGGATGAGCAGCGCCCGCTGCAGATTCTGGATATTCGCGCCGTGGGCGAGGACTGGCGCATCACCGCCGTGCCTCGTCAGCGCGAGCTGTCGGTATCCGTCTGACGCCACGTTCTGACCTGGAGAGGGCTTCAGGGGGCGCTCCTGCGGTCGACTGACCTGGCACTGGCTGACAAGGTGACGAGCGAAGGTTGGACCACGCCTAGCGCCCGCGCCCGTGCCACGGTACCCTAACGCGGTTTCAGGTGGGTGACGCCTGACGGCGACGGAAATGTGGTCACTCGGCGACAGCCGCCACGCTCAAAGATGGAGAATCCATGGTGCACTCCTCCAACGGGGGCCTTTCCCCCATTCCAGAGCTGATCGAGGATATTCGCCAGGGGCGGATGGTCATCCTCATGGATGATGAGGATCGCGAGAATGAAGGCGACATCATCATGGCCGCGGAGAAGGTCGAGGCCGAGCACATCAACTTCATGGCGCGGCATGCCCGGGGGTTGATCTGCCTGCCGATGACGCGCGAGCGCTGTGAAAGGCTGCAGCTGCCGCTGATGGTCACCGGCAACGGCTCGGGGTTCGGGACCAAGTTCACTCTCTCCATCGAGGCCGCCGAGGGCGTCACCACCGGCATTTCCGCCGCCGACCGAGCGCGCACGGTCCAGGCCGCGGCCGCACGGGATGCCAGGCCGGAGGATTTGGTCCAGCCCGGGCATATCTTCCCGCTGATGTCGGAGCCGGGTGGCGTGCTGCGGCGTGCTGGCCACACCGAGGCGGCCTGCGATCTGTCGGCGCTGGCCGGCCTGGATCCCAGCGGGGTCATCTGCGAGGTCATGAATGATGATGGCAGCATGGCCCGCCGTCCCGAGCTGGAGCGCTTTGCCCAAGAACATGGCCTCAAGATGGGGACCATCGCCGACCTGATACACTACCGCATCCACAACGAGCAGACCGTCGAGCTGGTCGAGTCGCTGCCGGTTCAGACACCACACGGCGCGCTGGATCTGCATGTCTTCCGCGATCGCATTCAGGGCGCTCACCATCTGGCCCTGGTCAAGGGCAGGCCGGATCCGCAGACATTGACCACGGTACGTGTCCACTTGACCAACGTGATGCGAGACCTGCTGTCGCTGCAGAAAGGGGAGCATGACAGCTGGTCGGCCCATGAGGCAGTCGCGGAAATCGCCCGGGTCGAGCAGGGGGTGTTCGTGTTGCTGGATGATGGCCGGCCGCGGCAGGACCTGCATGACCTGGTCGAGCAGTTCCTCGAACGCCGTCGACCGTTGCGCACCACCGACTCCGATGGCGCCGGCAACTACCTGACCATCGGCACCGGCTCGCAGATCCTGCGTGATCTCGGCGTCGGCCGGATGCGCCTGCTGAGCTCACCCTGGCGGTTCTCGGCGCTCTCCGGCTTCGATCTCGAGGTCGTCGAGCGTGTCGACCCCGATGGCAGAACGGTGGCTGCTGGCGATCACTGAAAGTGCCATCATCAATGGATGAACAACGCGCAGCTGCGCCGCCCGTGTCGAGACTCGGACTCGCGAACCGGCAGCTCGCCATACCGGATTGATCAGGAACAGAACATGCAACCGATTTCTCAAGTCGAAGGAAGCTTCGTCGACGTCGATGGCCGCTACGTGATCGTGGTCGGTCGTTTCAATCATCATGTGGTCGACAGTCTGGTCGAGGGTGCGGTGGACAGCCTGACCCGCCATGGGGTGGATGAAGCCAATATCGACATTATCCACGCCCCCGGAGCCTGGGAACTGCCGCTGGCGATTCAGCGCGCCCTGCGTGCGGTCCAGCCCGAAGCGGTGATTGCCCTGGGCGCGGTGATCCGCGGCGGCACGCCACATTTCGAGCATGTGGCCGGTGAGTGCAACTCGGCGCTGAGTCGTCTGCAGCTGGAGTTCGAAACACCGGTGGCGAATGGCGTGCTGACGGTCAATTCCATCGAGCAGGCCATCGAGCGTGCCGGCACCAAGGCCGGCAACAAGGGCACCGAAGCGGCCATGGCGGCCATGGAAATGGTGTCCTTGATGCGCCGCCTGGAAGCGCCCTCAAGCGGAGACGAGCAATGAGCGGTCAGCAGCGTCAGCCCTCGAAGTCCCAGCAGTCGCGTCGTGCCGCCCGTGAGCTGGCCGTCCAGGGGCTATATCAATGGCACATGACCGGCAAGGCGGTCACCACCCTGGAAGCAGAGTTCCGCGGTCAGGTCGCCGACGAGGATCTGGAAGATCATGAAAACTGGCACAAGGTCATGGAGATCGCTGACCTGGCGTTGTTTCACGAGCTCCTGCATGGCGCGGTGAGCCAGCAGGAGGTCATCGACGGGCATCTGGCACCGGTCCTCGATCGCCGCCTGGATGAGCTGGACGCCATCGAGCTGGCCATTCTGCGCCTGGGTACCTATGAGCTGGGCTTTCGCATGGATGTGCCGTACCGTGCGGCCATCAACGAAGGCGTCGAGCTGGCCAAGTCATTCGGCGCCACGGAGGGACACCGCTATGTCAATGGCATTCTCGACAAGCTGGCGGTTCAACTTCGCGCCGCCGAGGTCGAAGCGCGTCGTCGCTGAAGGCTGTCGAGCGAATGCATAGCGAATTCGAGCTGATTTCCCGTTTTCTCACGCCTGCCTCCCGGAGCACCGAGGCCGGCGTTGCGCTGGGGATCGGGGATGATGCGGCCCTGCTGACGCCTGCACCGGGACAGCGCCTGGCGGTAAGTGTCGATACCTCGGTGGCCGATGTGCATTTTCCGGCCTCGGCCCCGGCACGGGCCATCGGCCATCGGGCGCTGGCGGTCAGCCTCAGCGATCTGGCGGCCATGGGGGCCAGGGCGCGCTGGTGTCTCATGTCGCTGACGCTGCCGGAGCCCGACGGGGACTGGGTGGCGGCGTTCGCGGAGGGCTTTCATGCGCTGTGTCGCGACACGGACGTCGAGCTGGCAGGAGGCGATGTCAGCCGTGGTGAGCTGGCGGTGAGCGTGACCGTCATGGGTGAGGTCCCGCCCGGCGAAGCGTTGACACGGACCGGGGCTGAGCCGGGGCATCATCTGGCGGTGACCGGTGTGCTGGGTGGCGGGGCAGGTGGCCTGGCGCACTGGCAGGCCGGCGAACGTGATCTGTCCACGCCTCTGCTGGGGCGCTATCTGCTGCCCGAGCCGCGCCTGTCGGCTGGAATGGCGCTGCGTGGTCTGGCGAGTGCCGCCATCGACATCTCCGATGGCCTGCTGGCCGATCTGGGACATCTGTGTCAGGCCTCGGGGCTGGGGGCCAGGCTCTGCCCCGAATCGCTTCCGCTGGCCGTGGGGCTCGTCGACCGGCTCGGCACTGACCCGGCGCTGCAGGCCGCGCTGAGTGGTGGAGATGATTACGAGCTATTGGTGAGCCTGTCGCCGGACAGCCTTGAACCGGCCAGACAGCGACTGGCGGCACTGGAGGTGCCGCTGACCGTGATCGGCAGCTTCACCAGTGAGCCTGGCCTGCAAGGAGTCGATGCCTCGGCGCCATCGGGCTGGCAGCACTTTCCGGGAGAGAGGCCATGAATCGAGCCCCGAAGAGCGTCTGGCATCGTCCGGCCCATTTCCTGGCATTCGGCTTCGGCAGTGGTGCGGTGCCCTTTGCCCCGGGCACCTTCGGTACCTTCGCCGCGATCCCCTGCTACTGGTTGCTCTCGGAACTGCCCCTGGGCTGGTACATGCTGGTCGTGGCGGTTGCCTTCATCTGGGGCATCTGGCTGTGTGACAAGACATCCCGCGACCTCGGCGTGCATGATCACTCAGGTATCGTCTGGGACGAGTTCGTCGGCTACTGGCTGACCATGGCCGCGGTCCCCTTCTCCTGGGAGGCGGCAATCTGGGGCTTTGTGGTCTTTCGGGTGTTCGATGTCTTCAAGCCCTGGCCGATCCGCTGGGCGGATCGGCGCGTGGCGGGCGGCTTCGGCATCATGATCGACGATGTGCTGGCCAGTGTGTATGGCTGGAGTACCATGCACCTGTGGTTCTGGCTGCATTGAGCCGAGCTGCCGGTGTGGTGTGCCCGAAGACTCGGAGCGCCCGCCGGTGGACACCGGGCGGTCGCGTCACCAGACATGGAGCAGTCAATGCGCAAGGAAAGGTTGATCGTGCCGGTCATCCTGGGCGTGGCATTGGCCTGGGCCGTGGCCCAGACGATTGCCAGCCTGATGTTCGAGCGCGAGCTGGTTCGCGCCATTCGCGACCTCCAGGCGCGTGGAGAATTATCCATCTGGCGCAGGGAGGCCGACCAGGGCTGGCTTACCTCGTCCGGGGTCATTGAACTGGCACCGCTCTTCGGTGATCTTTGGCACCTTGAGATTCACTACCATGCCCGCCATGGGCTGCTCAGCACGCGCATGGAGGGGTCTCTCGACCCTCACCTGGATGGCGTTGCCGAAGAAGCTGCCATACGCCCCGCTTGGGAGGCACGTTATCACCTGCTGTCCGGTACCTTCGATGGTTCCATGGAGCTGGCCCCGCTGGAGGTGCGTCAGGAAGAGCGGACTTTCACGTTGCGCGGTACACGCTTCGCCGTTCAGGGCGAGTTCGGCAACTGGCGGGGGCGGGCCCATGTCGAGTCGGCTCGTCTCGAAGACGGCAACACCATGCTCGAGGCGGGCCCCATTACGCTCGAGAGCCGTTATGCCTATGTCGATGGTGCCTATCATTTCACCCAGCGGGATCTGCTCAAGGTCAACGGTCTAAGCTGGCGCTCTCCCGATCTGGCGCTGAACGCCGAACAGCTGGTGCTGCACAGCAAGACCGAGCTCGACGAAGAAGAGCTGCGGGTGCGCGCCGAGCTGGGGCTGGGGCAGGTCATGTCGGCGGATCAGGTCCTGCTGGAAGGCTCAATGGTGGGCGAACTGTCGCGCCTCGACGCCGATGCCCTGCGTTCCCTGCTGGCACACTTGAAAAGCGCTACCGCGCGTGGTGGTGCCGGCTTGCGTGGACGCGACCTGCTGGCTTACCTGGCCGACGACATCCGCCGGCTGATGAGCGATTCGCCGCGCTTCGATCTCTCCGAGGTGGATCTCGACAGCCCGATGCTGGGCCTGACGCTGAACGGTGAGGGCGCCCTGATCTTCGATGGTCGCGATCTGTCGGCCCTGGAGCCGGAACTCCTTTACACCGAAGCGGAGCAGGGCGCCTGGCGCGAGCGCCTGGACGGCGACTTCCTGTGGCAGGATCTGCCTGCTGTGGTCTCGCTGTGGCTGGGCCTGCCGCTGGATACCGACGACCTGCAGCTCGACGTCGTCAGTGGCCAGGTGCGACTCAATGGTCGTCCGCTTTCGGCATTCTCGCCGCCCCTGCCATGACTTGAAGTTTCCGCTCTTCGCCCGCATTCCCTGATCATCACGGGACGTATTATCCCGTCCTTTCAGGATGAGGTACGCATGAGCGACGACAACGATCAAGGTATCGAACAGGACGGCCTGGAATGGGTCCAGGTCGAGGAAAGTGAAGAGCCCCTGCAGCCCGGCAGTGGCATGGGGCAGGCCGTCGTGCCGGCCAGTGACAGCCTTCCCGAGCGCATCTATCTGCTGCCGGTGCACAATCGTCCCTTCTTTCCGGCCCAGGTTCAGCCCCTGGTGATCAATCGTGAGCGCTGGGAAGAGACCATCCAGCGGGTCGGTAACACGCCTCACCAGATGGTGGGGCTGGCCTTCGTCGGCGAAACCGGCGTCGAGGAACTGGGCCATGACGACTTCCCGGAAGTCGGCACCACCGTCAAGGTCCACAAGCTCCAGGGTGAAGACTCCCAACTGCAGTTCATCGCCCAGGGGATGCGCCGCTTCCGCATACAGCGCTGGCTGTCCAAGGAACCGCCCTACCTGGTCGAGGTCAGCTATCCGCGCGAGCCGGTCGAGCCCGAGGAAGACGAGACCCGTGCCTATGCCATGGCCCTGATCAACGGCATCAAGGAACTGCTGCCGATCAATCCCCTGTATGGCGAAGAGCTCAAGCACTACCTCAATCGCTTCAGCCCGCATGAGCCCGGCCCCCTGACCGACTTTGCCGCGGCCATCACCTCGGCCAAGGGCCCCGAGCTACAGGATGTGCTGGGGACCCTGCCGGTCATCGAGCGCATGCAGAAGGTACTGCCGCTGCTGCGCAAGGAAATCGAGGTGGCCCAGCTGCAGAGCGAGATCAGCGAGCAGGTCAATGCGCAGATGCAGGAACGTCAGCGTGAGTTCTTCCTGCGCGAGCAGCTCAAGGTGATTCAGCGCGAACTGGGCATTTCCAAGGATGACCGGGAAAACGATGTCGACACCTTCCGCGCCCGGCTGGCCGACAAGGTCGTGCCCGAGCGGGCCATGGAGCGCATCAATGATGAGCTCGACAAGCTCTCGGTGCTGGAGACCGGCTCGCCGGAATATGGCACCACCCGGCACTATCTCGACTGGCTCACTTCGCTGCCCTGGGGCGTCACCAGCGATGACCAGCTCGATCTGGCGCATGCGCGTACGGTGCTGGATCGCGACCATGATGGCCTGAAGGACGTCAAGGAACGCATCGTCGAGTTTCTCGCCGAGGGCACCTTCAAGGGTGATGTAGGCGGGTCCATCCTGCTGCTGGTGGGGCCCCCGGGGGTCGGCAAGACCTCGGTCGGCCGCTCCATCGCCGAAGCACTGGGGCGTGAGTTCTATCGTTTCTCGGTGGGCGGCATGCGTGACGAGGCCGAAATCAAGGGCCACCGTCGCACCTATGTGGGCGCCATGCCCGGCAAGCTCGTGCAGGCCCTCAAGGAGGTCGAGGTCGAGAATCCGGTGATCATGCTCGATGAGGTCGACAAGATGGGGCAATCCTTCCAGGGGGACCCGGCCTCGGCCCTGCTGGAAGTGCTCGATCCGGAGCAGAACATCGACTTTCTGGATCACTATCTGGACGTGCGCCTCGATCTGTCGAAGGTGTTGTTCGTGTGCACCGCCAACACCCTGGACTCCCTGCCACCGGCCCTGCTCGATCGCATGGAGCAGATTCGTCTTTCCGGCTACATTGCCGAGGAGAAGATGGCGATCGCCAAGCACCACCTCTGGCCCAAGCTGCTCAAGCGCGACCAGATTCCCAAGAAGCGCATCAATCTCACCGATGCCGCGCTGCGTCAGATCATCGAGGGCTATGCCCGCGAAGCCGGGGTGCGGCAGCTCGAGAAGCAGCTGCATCGCATCGTGCGCAAGGCGGCGGTCAAGCTGCTGGAAAACGGTCAGCAGTCGATCAAGGTCTCGGTGAAGAACCTCGAGGAATTCCTCGGCGCGCCGACCTTCCGCAAGGAAAAGGTCATGAAGGGCGAGGGCGTGGTGACCGGCCTGGCCTGGACCTCGATGGGCGGTGCTACCCTGTCCGTCGAGGCCGGCAAGGTGCATGCGCTGGATCGCGGCTTCAAGCTGACCGGCCAACTGGGCGAGGTCATGAAGGAATCGGCGAACATTGCCTACAGCTATGTGCTGGGGCATCTGACCGAGTATGGGGCCGATGCCGATTTCTTCGATTCGGCCTTCGTGCACCTGCACGTGCCGGAAGGCGCCACGCCCAAGGATGGCCCCTCGGCCGGGGTCACCATCACCACGGCCCTGCTGTCGCTGGCGCGTCACGAGCCCGTCGACCGGCCGCTGGCCATGACCGGGGAGCTGACGCTGACCGGGCAGGTCCTGCCGGTGGGGGGCATTCGCGAAAAGATTATCGCGGCGCGTCGCAGCGAGATCTTCGAGGTGATCCTGCCGGATGCCAACCGGCGTGACTACGAAGAGCTGCCGGACTACCTGCGCGAGGGCCTGACGGTGCATTTCGCCGGTCATTATCGGGATGTGGCCAGGGTGGTGTTCGCTTAGGAAACCACTGATTTATTACTGCGCTCGATATCTTGGCTGCCGGCGGTACTCAATATCCTCATTTACTGGCGTGTAAACTGCGGTATTTCCGTTCCGGCGGCAGCCAACCTATCTTCGCTCGTCACATAAATCAGCGCTTCCTTGGCCGCTGGCCACGAGCTACGAGTTGGAGACGCGCCGCCAGTGGATGGGTTGCCGTCTGTCTGGGCGGTGCCATCGTTCTGCTCGCTGCTCGCTGCTCGCTGCTCGCTGCTCGCTGCTCGCTGCTCGCTGCTCGCTGCTCGCCGCTCGCCTCGCTATTGAAAATCTTCCATGCTTTCCCGGTATTCGATAAAGGCCTGCCTGCGCTGTTCGGCATGGGCCAGGGCTATGGGGGCGCCGTTCTGCTTGGCGACCTCCATGGCGATATCCAGCTGCTCGATGCCCTGGTCGATACGCCCCGTCAGTTGCAATTGCTCGGCACGGGCAATATGCCCCCAGGCCTTGCGTTCGCTGTGGCCAGCCGCTTCGGCCAGCAAAGCGAACACTTGAGGGTCCTCGGGGCGGTCGTTCGCCAGGTCGTGGAGGACGTGGTACGCCGCGTTGGGGTCACGCTGCAACAGCGCCTCACCGAGCACCAGGCGGGCCGGGAAGTAGCCCGGCATCAGCCGTAGCTGGTGTCGGCTGCGGGCGATGGCCTGCTCGATGAGGCCGGCATCCAGCGCTATTGCGGCGGCGCTGGCCGGCAGCAGGGAGAGGTCAGGGTGCTGCTCGGCCAGGACATCCAGGATAGCCAAGGCGTCTTGGATCCTGCCTTGCTTGGCATCGATCAGCGCCTGCAGGTAGCGTCTAGCATCCTGCGGGGCGCCATCCTTTGCCTGACGCGTTACGGCCTGGCGCGGGTTGCGATGATGAATGGCCAGCAGACTCCGGGCGCGCACCAGCTGATACTCCAGGCTGTCGGTTCCCGAGGCCTCGATCTGTAGCTGATCGACGCGGCTCTGGGCGTCACTGATGCGTGATTGCGTGACCGGGTGTGTCAGCAGGAATTCCGGCGGGCTTCCGCCCTGCAGAGAGATCATGCGCTGCATGGTACGGAACATGTCGACCATGGCCTGTGGATCATAGCCGGCCCCGGCCATGATCTGCAGCCCGCTGCGATCGGCCTCGTGCTCGTAACGCCGGGAGTAGGCCAACTGGTCCTGGATGAAGGCGGCCTGAGAGCCCATGGCGGCGGCGATGCCGGCGTCGCCTCCGCCGCCGGCCGCGATCAGCATACCAGCCAGCATGGCGGCCATGGTCGGGATCTGGGTCTGTTCGGCGCGGGCCTTGCGGCGCGCGTAGTGGCGTTGTTCCAGGTGCCCCAGCTCGTGGGCGATGACCGAGACCAGGGGCGCCTCCTGCTCGGCAAAGGCGAACAGGCCGGTGTTGATGCCGATGACTCCGCCCGGTACGGCAAAGGCATTGAGCCGTTCACTGCCGACCAGGGTGGTAATCGGGTCGATGCCGACCAGGCTGGCATGGGGCAGCAACTGGGCCACCAGCGCTTCCACGTAGGCCTGGGTGATGGGATCATCCCAGGTGCTGGCATGAGCGCGAAACTGCCGTAACCAGGTGCGGCCCAGCTGGGTCTCTTCACCACTTACCGCCTGAGTATTACTGTTGACCAGCGTCGGTAACTCGGGTGGTTCCAGGTCCAGGTTCAGGGCTTTGCTCGGGGTGGCCAGGGTCAGGCACACCACCGCCATGCCAAGGCAGGTAGCGAGTCGTCGAAGCATCTTGGTCTCGTCAAGTACTTGAATCCAGCGTCGGCGGTTTCGTCCGGCCATTTTTCCATGCCAGCCTTCCTGTGACAGCCGCGGGGGCATAAAGTGCCGAACCGGATATCGTCCGGATAACCTGATTACAGACTCCATCCTAGAGTAATGCCAACTACCGGGTACAGGTGTCTGTTTCGTTTCTCGGGTCCCTGCCCGTGGTCTAAATGCTTCTCGACAGGGAGAAAAATACAGTAGGCTAGATAAGATACCCCGTCTCTTGAGGGCGGCGATCACTTCTTGTGCTGGGTGACAGTACGTCATCCCTTGTCATCGGAGCGCTTGGGCATATGCTGAAACCTCAAGGCCATCCTGGCCGTATCCGTACCCGGGTCTGCACGGGGCTGGCAGTCTGCAGCGTCCTGTTCAGCACCGGTCTGTCAGCCCAGCAAGCAGGCAGTGAAGAGGGCGGCGAGGTCCCCGCCGTGGTTCGGGCGCAGGACGAAGCCGAGTTTTCGAGCATCCTGGCCGGCACCGTCAAGGCGTTACCCTTCAAGGAAGGCGAGACCTTTGCCAAGGGAGATCTGCTGGTGGAGCTCGACTGTGACGAGCAGCTCGCCCAGGTACAGGCCGCTTCCGCGGATTACCAGGCGGCCAGCGCGGAGTACCGCTCGCGCCAGGCCCTGCTGGATCGCGGGGCCATCGGTCGGGTCGAGGTCGAGGTGGCCAGGGCCAGGGCGGCCGAAGCCAGGGCACAGCGGCAGCTCGCCCAGGCAAGGGTGTCCGGTTGTGAGATTACGGCCCCCTTCGCGGGTCGCGTCGCCGATTTGTCGGTCAATGCCTTCGAATACGTCGAGCCCTCGCAACCCCTGCTGCACGTTGTCTCGACGCAAAAGCCGACGGTGGAACTTCAGGCGCCGGCTGAGTGGCTGCGCTGGATCGAGGAAGGCACCCAGGGCCGTGTGCGCTTCGATGCAGCCGAGGGCTGGTTCGATATTCGTATCACCGGCATCGGGGCCACGGTCGACCCGGTCAGCAAGACGGTTGACCTGACGGCTGCCTTTCAGAAGAAGGTTCCGGGGATTCTGCCAGGCATGTCCGGTATCGCCAGGTTCGAGTGAGTGTCATGACATCGGAATCGCACTCCGGCAACAAGACCTTTACCAACCCGCATGCCGGTCAGTCGTCGACCGAGGGTCACTCTGCCGGCAGCGCCGCCGGCCTGTTGCGTATCCTGCAATTCGAGGCCGATCTGCGGCGTATCGAGAGCGAGCGCGAACTGGCCTTTTACCTGGCCAACGAGTCGCGCCAGGTGCTCGGCTTCCGACAGGCTTTTGTGTTTCGCAAGCGCCGTCAGTGGCGGCTCGAAGCGGTCTCCTCGGTGACCAACTTCGACCGCCAGTCGTCAGTCAACCGCCAGATGACCCAGCTGGTTTCGGGGGTCATCGAAGGCAGCGAAACAGGCGTCAAGCGCCTGTCTTTGACCGAGGCGTCATCACTCGAGTCATTGCGGGATTACATGTTTCCCCAGGCGCTTTGGATGCCCTTGACGACCCGCAAGGGGCGGGTCTTCGGCGGCCTGCTGGTGCTGCACGAAAAGCCTTGGTCGGAGCCCGTCCTGCCCTTGGCAGAGCGAGTGGCCGAAGCCGGGGCTCATGCCTGGCAGTCTCTCGAGGGTCGTCGCCTGGATCGGCGTCGCTGGCTGCCCCCGCGGATTATCTGGCCCGCCCTGCTGTTGACCCTGTGCCTGCTGGGGTTCGTGCAGGCGCCTCTGACGGTGCTGGCGCCCGTCGAGGTCACCAGCCAGGAGCGACTGGCGGTCCCCGTGCCCATTCAGGGGGTCATCGATACGGTCGAGGTGGAGCCCAACCAGCCAGTGAACAAGGGCGACGTTCTGGTGCGCCTGGAAGACACCGAGCTGCGTAATAAGCTGGCGATCGCCAGCCGTAAGGTGGCGGTAGCACAGGCGCGTCTGACGCAGTTGCAGAATGCCTCCTTTGTCGATCGTGAGGCCGCGCGGGAATTGAAGGTGGCGCAGGCCGAGCTGGCGCTGGCCCAGTCGGAACGGGAACTGGCCGAAGACCGGCTCGACCGGGCCACCATCCGTGCCCGCGAGGATGGTGTGGCCGTGTTCGACGACCCCACGGCACTGACCGGTCGGCCGGTGAGTGTCGGTGAAAAGATCATGGAGCTGGTGTCGCCGGAGACCCTGGAGTTCACCGTACGGCTACCGGTGATGGACAACATCGACCTGGAAGAGGGCGACAGGGCACGCATCTTCCTCGATGGCGACCCTCTGGCCCCGATCGATGCACGCCTGACGCGCACCAGCTACCGCGCCGTCACCCAGCCTGACGGCAGTTTCGCGTATACGCTCAAGGCCGGCGTGGCCGAGGGCGAGCAAGGGCTGGAGGATGTGCGCGTGGGTGCCTATGGCACGGCACAGCTCTATGGCGAGGAGCACAGCCTTTATTACATCGTCTTCAGACGGCCGCTGAGCTGGGTGCGGCAGACCCTGGGGATCTAGACCATGATCGCCGACAGCCAGGAGGATACCCCACTCCCCCCGCTGCGCGAGGACCTCAATATCTCGCCGGGGGCGCCGCTGCTGAATGGCGCGCCCAGCTGGGTCATCCATGACCCCGTGCGTCATCGTTTCTTCCAGATCGGCCAGCGTAGCGTCGAGATGATTTCGCACTGGTCAGCGGGCTCTGTGGCTCGCCTCAGCGAAGACTTGCTGCGCAAGCGGGCGCTCAGGGTCGGGGCCGAGGAAATTCAGGCCGTGCTGCAGTTCCTGAGGCTCAACGATCTGTTGGCCGAGAGCGGCAGGGGCATTGCCCGGCGTTTCACGGAGCGGGCCGAGAAACAGCGCAGTACCCTGCTGCAATGGGCCCTGCATCGTTACATCTTCTTTCGCATACCGTTGGTGCGACCCAATGGCTTCCTGCACGCCACCTGGCCTGTGGTGCGGCCGCTTTTCACCCGTGGCTTCGTCATCCTGACGGCATTCGTGTTGCTTCTGGCCCTGTACCTGGCCAGCCGGCAGCTCAGCGGCGTCCTGGCCCATGTCCAGGCCGCCTTCACCCCGACCGGCGCGGTGACTTATGCGGTCGCGCTGGTCTTCGTCAAGATACTGCACGAGCTGGGCCATGGCTATCAGGCCGTGGGGCGGGGCCTGCGCGTGCCCGTGATGGGCGTGGCCTTTCTGGTCATGTTTCCACTGCTGTATACCGACCTGACCGACGCCTGGCGCCTTCGCAAGCGCCGCGACCGCCTGCTGGTGAATGCCGCCGGCATCATGGTCGAACTGACGATCGCCGTCTATGCGACACTGTTCTGGTGTTTCCTGCCGGACGGCCCGGCACGCAGTGCGGCCTTCGCGATCGCCACCATCAGCTGGTTCTTTTCCCTGTTGGTCAACCTCAACCCGTTGATGCGTTTCGATGGCTATTACCTGCTGGCCGATGCGCTGGGGGTGCACAATCTGCAGCCGCGGTCTTTCGGCATGGGCAAGTGGGCGCTGCGCGAGTGCCTCTTCGGCCTCGGCGATCCGGCGCCCGAGAGACTCTCCAGGCGCATGCGGGTCTTCATGGTGCTCTACAGCTATGCCACCTGGATATATCGGTTTTTCCTCTTCATCGCCATCGCCCTGATTGTCTATACCTTCTTTTTCAAGGCGCTGGGTATCATCCTGTTCTGCGCAGAAATTGCGTTCTTCATTGCTTCGCCGATATGGCGAGAATTCAAGGTGTGGAAAGACATGCGCCACCGCATAGCACGCTCACGACGTAGCTGGCTCAGTTTCGGTATTGTGGCATTCCTGCTCCTTCTGCTGTGCATACCGTTCTCGACGCGAATACAGGCCCCCGCGATTCTCGACGAAGCCCGCCAGCAGGCCATCTATACGGCCGTCGAGGCGCGGCTCGAGGCAGTGCATGTCAGCGAAGGGCAACGAGTCGAGGCAGGGCAACTGCTGTTTGCCTTCGAGGACCCCGAGTTGCCCCTGGAAATCGAGCAGGCCAGACAGCGTATCGCGCTGAGCAAGGCCCAGCTCCAGGCCATTGCCGGTGATGAGGTGGCGCGTTCGCGGCGTACCGTGGTGGAGCGTCAGCTGGAGCAGCAGCGCGAAACCCTCCAGGCCCTGCAGGACCGACGCGCCGAGATGCAGGTGCGGGCCCCGCACGCTGGCGTGGTGCGCGACATGATGCCCATGCTGCAGACCGGTGCCTGGTTCGGTCGACAGGAGTTTCTGGCGCGGGTCATTGCGCCTGGCAATCCGGTGGTGCGTGGCTATATCCGCGAAGCAGACTTGAGGCGACTGGACCGGCACGCCGGAGGCGAGTTTATCGCCGATGCGTTGACGACTCCCAGTCTGTCGCTTGACACCCTGTCGATCGCCGACTATTCAGTGCAGCGCTTGCCGGACAGCTATCTGATCACCGCCAACGGCGGTGCTATTCCGGTCCAGCAGGCGTCCGGCGAGCCCAGCGGCCAGCAGGAGCGTGAACGTCCGCGGCCCAAGGGCGTGTGGTATCCCGTCGAGGCGCGTATCAGCCCACAGGGCGAGAACCGGGTGCCGCCACTGGAGACCGTGGAAGAGGGCGTGGTGGTGCTGCACAGCCAGCCGGAGGCACTCGCGACCAGATTTTTCCGCCGGGTGGCGCAGGTGCTGATACGCGAGACCGAGTTCTAAGCCGTGTCTGAAAAGTCGGCGCGCAGCCGGTTTCCGACAAAGTGTAGGTCGAGCCGTGGGGCTCAGTTGCACCAGAGTCATTGTCGCCTGAGACCTGGTGTATATGTTCGAGAAATGAACGGGTAGTGCTTCGGTCTTGAGTAAATCGTTTTGCACTAAAGTTCATCTGTCTTAATTCATGCCGGCAAGTATCATGCCTCTTCTCTGGAAGATGGCAGAAGGGTTTCAACCATGATGTTTTGAGCCTGGTAGCAATATTGTTGGTTAGCTGGTGATTTGTCGTGATGTATAAAGTGCAGATTATGGATTCCCCTGGTGAATTGTTCTGAATACGGTACAAGAGCCTGCTCGCAGGCTCTCTCTTGGCGGCGTGGGGAAAGGTGTTTTGATGTGGTCTAAGGTGACTACTACTTCAAGTATTATATATTTGGTTTTTGGATAGAATGGCCAATACTAAGCTCTGGCGCCAATGGCCCGCTTCAGCGCCAGGAATCTGGTGAGCCGATGAGTGACGAATTCGAGCGTGATCAAAGCGTTACCCCTTCCGAGCCGCAGGATCGGCATGAGGCGTACGACGCCGATTTCCTGGCGCTGGAAGAGCGCATCATGTTCGATGGTGCCATGGGCGCCGAGGCGGCCGATGCAGCGGCGGAACAGGCGGATGATGAGCCGGCCGCCCCCGCGGATCCGGCCGACAGCGAGGCGCTGGCCGAGGCGGTGGCCGCCGCGCCGCCGGACCGCTCGGAGATCTACTTCATCGATGGCGGTGTTGATCAGCGCGACAACCTGATGGCCGAGGTTCCTGATGGCGCTGAAGTGGTGGTGCTCGACAGCGAGTCGGATGGAGTCGAGCAGATCCAGACAGCCCTGCAGGGGCGAAGCGACCTGGATGCCATCCATCTGCTCAGCCATGGCGATACCGGTCAGGTTCAGCTCGGCAACACGACCCTGGATGCTGAGAGCATCAATGGCGAGCACGCCCAGGCGCTCACGGCCATCGGCGCGAGCCTTGCCGACACTGGCGATATCCTGGTCTATGGCTGCGACTTCGGCCAAGACGAGAGCACACTCACGGCCTTGTCCAGTGCCACCGGCGCCGACGTGGCGGCATCCACGGATGACACGGGGCATGCCGACCTGGGTGGCGACTGGGAACTCGAAAGCCGCGTGGGCAACATTGAAACCCCAGCGGTTTCACTCTCGGACTGGCAGGGAGTGCTGGCGCCCGAGCCCGAGCTGGACTTGGACACCACGACCAACAATACAACTCAGGTCGCCTCCGACGATTTCCAGAGCGGGGGGCTCTCGGGAGGCTCAGGCTGGAGCGGAGACTGGGAGTTTGTTGATCTCGGTGGTGGCGGCCAGGCTGCTGATGTCGCTGTCGAGTCCAAAGCCGGCTCTCAGGCGCTCTTTATCGAGGATGACGGCATTGGTGTTCAGCGTAGTCTCGACCTTTCGGGTGCTTATGGGGCGACTCTGAACTTCGATTATCTGCGCGATGTTTTCGATACCACCTCCGATACGGTCGAATTACAGATATCGACCGATGGCAACAGCTTCACCACCCTGCAGACTTATGAGGGGCCTGGTGCCGACAGCGATTACCAGAGCACATCCGTCGATATATCCGCCTTCATCTCCGATAGCACGACGATACGTTTTGCCACTGCTGATAATGCAGAATTCACGGATGACGATGAGTTTTATATCGACAATGTTACGGTAGACCGCCAGGAGCCCTATACGACCCTGGCGCTCACCGGGGGTGGTTCGGTAGCAGTTACCAGTCCTGATGTCGGCATCGTGGATGATGGCACGACCCTTGAATCGGCCACCATTACCCTGAGCAACCCACAAACGGGTGATGCACTTTCCATCATTGATGCTCTACCCACGGGCATCACGGCGTCTTCCTATGATTCGGGAACCGGTACGCTCACGCTGACTGGCTCGGCGACTCTCGCCGATTATGAGTCGGCCCTGGCATCCGTCGGTTTTTCTGCCACCAGTGGTCTCGGCATTGATCGTGTGGTCAATGTAGCCGTCAACGATGGTGCTAACGATTCCCGCCCGGCGACGTCCGTCATCTCCGTTGATACCGACACGGATGAAGATGGCGTGCGCAACGCTATGGACATCGACGATGACAATGACGGCATCCTCGATACCAATGAACAGGGAGATGTCATCACCGAGACCTCGGGACTGACGACCGCCTTCGAGCCCATGATTTCGGCCGGGTTCGCGGACGGCACCTATGATGTGGGTAATCCCGGGGAATACCAGTTTTCCACCACCAATGCCTCCGCGCTGGATGGCAGGCTGGATACCTTCGACCCTGGCACCCAGGGGTCGGATGATGGCATTGGGCTCAACGGCGACAGCACGGGCAGCCTGACGCTGGATTACACCAACCCCGTCACTGACCTGAGCTTTGCCTTGTCCGAGTTTGAAGCGGCTTTCGAGGAAGCCACCATCGATGTGTATGACACCGATGGCAACCGCCTGGATGCCAGCAATTACATTGCCCAGATCGGCGATCCCATTGAGTTTTTCGGCAACAATACCTGGGCCGGGCCGGCGACTGACAGTGGCGCCGATGACCAGGACCTCTTCGGCCAGATACAGTTCGACTTCGGTAGCCTGTCCATCGATCGCGTCGAGGTGTCCTGGGATATTATCGACGACTATTCCCTCCGCCTGATCGAGCCCATCTTCACCGCCCAGGAAGTGACATCCGGGCCGCCGGACGCGGATGGCGATGGTCGCAACGATGATGTCGATATCGACAGCGATGACGACGGCATTACCGACAACGTCGAGGCACAGTCGACCTCGGCATATATCGCTCCTTCCGGGAAGGGCACCGGTATCATTGATGTGGATGGCGATGGCCTGGATGACAACTATGACCAGGATATCGGTGACACCAGTGCGGTTGCCTCCGTCGGTCTGAGCCCGGTGGATACCGACAATGACGGCACGCCGGACGTCAAGGATGCCGACTCGGACGGTCATGGCCTGGGCGACGTCCTCGAGCGTGGCGATGGTCAGGGCAGCAGCCTGGCCGGCTCGGACTCCGATAACGATGGTCTGGATGACAACTTCGAAGGCGCCGACATCAATGACGGCTTCGACGTCAATGACGAAAACCTGGATGCCACCGATACCACCTTCAATCTGGCGGATGTCGACAATGACGTCGCCGCGGACGGCTCCGATGCCACGCCACTGACCAATGACTTCAGCTACCGCGACGTCAATAACGACCCGGACAACGACGGTATCGTCAATGCCAACGATATCGACGATGACAATGACGGCATCCTCGATATCAACGAGCAGAACACTTCCTCCACCAGTGTCACTACAGACACCAACATTATCGAAGTCGTCAATAGCGCGGGAACCACCACCACCGACATCGACCTCTCGTCCCTTGGTTTCCAGGTCGGTGATACGGTCGATATCAGCGATGTGGTCGCCGATGGTGACCTGAATGAGTCCGGCGAAACCTTCGTGCTGGATTTCAATGATGGCGAGTTTCAAACCTCGGAATTGGCCACCGGCGAGCAGAACAGCGGCACCCTGGAGCCGGTCAGTCCAGCCGTCAATCAGACCATCAATGTGATCGACCTCGGCGGCGGGGTGGCCGGCATCCGCGTGTTTACCAATGCGCTGTCTGCGGTGAATTCACTCGACGGCAATCCGGCCCTCCAGCATCGCTTTACCATTAGTGGTCAGGCCACGGCGTACAACGACCGTGACAGCGACGGTGATGGCATCCCGGATCGCCTGGATATCGATTCCGATAATGACGGCATCACCGATAATGTCGAGGCCCAGAACACGGCGGACTATATAGCGCCATCCGGCACCGGAAGTGGTATCACTGACGCCGATGGCGATGGCCTGGATGATGCCTATGATGCCGATACCGGCAATGCCAGGCCAGCGGCTTCCGCTGGCCTGACACCGGTGGACACCGACGGCGACGACACCGTGGATGTGCTGGATGCCGACAGCGACAATGACGGCCAGAGCGATATCGAGGAGCGCAACGACGGCCAGGGCAGCAGCCTGGCCAATGCCGACTCGGATATTGATGGCCTCGACGACAACTTCGAGGGGGCAGACAGCAACGACGGGTTCGACGTCAACGATGAGAATATCGACGCCAGCGGCAACTTGGCGCTGGCGGACACAGATAACGACACGGCGGCCGATGGCGCGGATGCCGTGCCGCTCATCAATGATCTGGACTACCGCGATGCAAACCTGCCGCCCAACGCCGTGGATGACAGCCTGTCCGTCGATGAAGACCAGACGCTGAATGCTAGCATCATCGCTAACGACAACGACCCGGAAAATGACCCCCTGAACATCGTTTCCGCCTCCATCGACACCGATGATGACGGCACACAGGAGGCGCTGTCGCTGGGGTCGCAGACCTCCATCACGGTGGGCGGCAACACCATCGGCTCGCTGACTCTGACCGCCGCCGGTGCGCTGTCGTTCACGCCGGCAGCGGACTACAACGGCACCGTACCGACGCTCAGCTATACGCTCTCGGATGGCAATAACCAGACCGACACCGCCGACATCACGATCACGGTCAATGCCGTGGATGATGCGGTGGATGACAACGCGACCACTGATGAAGACACCGCGGTGACCAGCGATGTGCTGGGCAATGATAGCTTCGAGGGCTCGCCGACTGTCAGTGGGGTCACCCAGGGCACCAATGGCAGCGTCACCAACAACGGTGACGGCACGGTGACCTACACGCCGGATGCCGACTTCCATGGCACCGACAGCTACACCTATACGGTGACCTCGGGCGGCGTGACCGAGACGGCGACGGTCAACGTGACCGTGAACCCGGTCAACGACCCGGCGAGCTTCGGTGGGGACACCGCCGGCAGCGGCGATGAAGACACCACGCTGACGGGCACGCTGACGGTCAGTGATAACGCCGATGGCATGAGCAACCCGGACTTCTCGATCGAGACAGGGGATGAGCCGGCCAACGGCACGGCGAGCATCGATGCGGGTACCGGTGAGTGGACCTACACGCCGAACGCCGACTACCACGGCGATGACAGCTTCACGGTCAGCGTCACCGATGACGACGGCAACACCGAGACCCAGACGATCGACGTCACGGTCTCCCCGGTGGCGGATATCGTCAATGACAGCGCGACCACCGACGAGGACACCGCGGTCACCACGGATGTGCTGACCAATGACAACTTCGATTCGCCAGACGCTGAGGTAACCGCGGTCACTCAGGGCACCAATGGCAGCGTCACCAACAACGGTGACGGCACGGTGACCTATACGCCCAATGCCGACTTCAATGGCACGGACAGCTACACCTACACGGTGACCTCGGGCGGCGTGACCGAAACCGCCACCGTCAACGTCACGGTGAATGCCGTGGATGACGGCGTGGTCGACAGCTTCACGACGAACGAAGACACGCCGCTTGATGCCGATGTGTCGACCAATGACACCTTCAGCGCCGCGGCGACCTACAGCCTCAGTGCCGATGCCAGCAACGGCACGGTGTCGATGAACAGTGATGGTACCTTCACCTACACGCCGGACGCCGACTACAACGGCGGTGACGGCTTCAGCTACGACGTCACCGGTGTGAACGGCGACACCGAGACGGTGACGGTGGACCTGACCGTGGATCCGGTGGCCGATACCATGGATGACACGGCGACCACCGACGAGGACACGGCGGTCACCACCAATGTGCTGGCCAACGACAGCTTCGCGGGCACGCCGTCGGTCACCGGGATAACACAGGGCACGAACGGCACAGTCACCAATAACGGCGACGGCACCGTGACCTACACGCCGGATGCCGACTTCAATGGCACCGACAGCTACACCTATACCGTGACCTCCGGCGGTGTGACCGAGACCGCCACGGTCAACGTCACCGTCAACCCGGTGGCGGATGGCGTGGCCGACAGCTTCACCACCCCGGAAGACACACCGCTCAATGACGATGTGTCCGCCAACGACACCTTCAGTGCCGCGGCGAGCTACGAGCTCAACACCGATGCCAGCAACGGCACGGTGGCGATGAACCCGGACGGTACCTTCACCTATACGCCGGATGCCGACTACAACGGCAGTGACAGCTTCAGCTACGACGTCACCGACGTGAACGTCGACACCGAGACGGTGACGGTGGATCTGACGGTCGCGCCGGTCAATGATGCCCCGGTCGGCGTGGATGACAGCCTTGCCGTTACCGAAGACACGTCGGTGACGCAGAATGTACTGGGTAACGATATCGACACCGAAGGCGATCCGTTGACGATCTCCTCGGCGCAGATCGACACCGACGGCGATGGCACCCCGGGTTCGTTGACGCTTGGCAACACCACGCCCCTCACCGATGGCGCGGGCAACCCGATCGGCGATATCACGGTGGATTCGAATGGTGACGTGACCTTCACGCCGGCTTCGAACTACGCCGGCCCGGTACCGGAGCTGACCTACACGCCCAATGACGGCACTGATGACGGCACGCCGGCCAGTGTCAGCATCGGGCCGGTTGCCCCAGTCAACGATGCCCCGGTTTCCACGGCGCTGAATGACCGCTCGAGCAATGACAGTGACACCATCAACCTGGATGTGTCGGGCAACTTCTCCGACCCGGATGACGGCGATGTACTGACCTTCAGTGCCAGCGAGCTGCCGGATGGGTTGACGATGGACGCCAGCGGCACGATCAGCGGCACCATCGACAGCAGCGCCTCGCAGAACGGTCCTTATGCCGTTACCGTCTCGGCGACCGACGCAGAGGGTGAGACGACCAGCCAGGGCTTCACCTGGAGTGTGGCCAACCCGATGCCGGTGGCGGCTGACGACAGCTACACCACCGACGAGGAAACCCCACTGACCATCGCGGTGCCCGGCGTTGTCGGCAATGACAGCGATGCCGACGGAGATGACCTCAGCGTGGCGCTGGCCAGCGGGCCGACCAATGGCAGTGTGACGCTCGATGCCGATGGCTCGCTCACCTACACGCCGGATAGCGATTTCAACGGTACCGACACCTTTACCTACATCCTGACCGATGCCGACGGAGCCACTAACACCGCGACAGTGACGATCAATGTCGGCGCGGTGAATGATGCGCCTACGGGCACGGATGACAGCATCCTGGTCACCGAGGATACTTCGGTCACGCAGAATGTCCTGGGCAACGACAACGACCCAGAAGGCGACCCCCTGACGATCGCCTCCGCCGAGATCGACACCGACGGTGACGGCACGCCGGATGCGCTGACGCTGGGCACGCCTACCGAGATCACCGGTGGCGCCGGGGACCCGATCGGCGAGATCACGGTGGACAGCGATGGGGAAGTGACCTTCACGCCGGCCGCCGACTACATCGGCCTAGTGCCGGACCTGAGCTACACGCCGAATGACGGCACCACCGACGGCACATCGGCCACGGTGGGCTTCGGGCCGATCACCCCGGTCAATGACGCGCCGGTGGCCGGGGATGACAGCTTCACGGTGGCCGAGGACGGCAGCACCAGTGTGCCGGTGCTGGGCAATGACAGTGATGTCGACGGCGACAGCCTGAGCATCACCAGCATCGACGGCCAGGCCGCCACCGCCGGCACGCCGATCAGTCTGGCGGACGGCTCCGGCACGGTGACCCTTGAAGCGGACGGCAGCATCACCTTCACGGCGGCACCGGACTACACCGGCCCGGCCACCTTCGATTACCAGATCACCGATGGCACGGCTACGGCCAGCGCGACGGTCAACGGCACGGTCACGGCGGTCAATGATCCGCCGGTGGCGGTCAACGACAGCTTCACGGTGGCCGAGGACGGCAGCACCTCGGTGGCGGTGCTGGGCAATGACAGCGATGTCGACGGCGATCCGCTGAGTGTGACGGCCATCGATGGCCAGGCGGTCACGGCCGGGGTGCCGGTGACGCTGGCGGATGGCTCCGGCACTGCGACCCTGCAGGCCGATGGCAGCATCACCTTCACCCCGGCGGCGAACTACAATGGCCCGGCGAGCTTCGATTACCGGATCACGGATGGCAACACCACGGCCACGGCTACCGTGTCCGGCAATGTGACATCGGTGAACGACGCACCGGATGCCGTCGAGGACACCATTCCGGTGACCGAGGATACGCCGGTCACGGACAATGTCCTGACCAATGACACCGACCCCGAGGGCAACCCGCTGAGTGTCGACTCGGCGGCCATCGACCAGGAT
>NZ_BJOC01000004.1 GCF_006540005.1 Halomonas halmophila
TGCCCGACCTGATTTATACCCCCAGTGATGGCCAGGATGCGGGAGAACCCCGAACAGTAAGCTTCGGGCCCATCGAGCCGCTGGTGGACATCTCGACGTCGCGTCCACCCGACCAACCGGGTGGTGACCCGCTGGAGGAATGGCCTTTCGACCGGGATCCTGGCATCTATGCCGATCCAATAGTCGCCAACGTCGCCAGTGCTCAGAATGATCTGTCCAGCACGGCCAGCCTGATGTCGGATATCAACACGGGGCAGGGTGTCAGGCATCCGCTGATGACGGCAGTCGATGCGATTCAGTCGCTGGGTGGCACCTCGGATCTACAGAGTCAGGCACTGTATGGCAACGACGCCAGTGTCGAGGCGCGCGGCGCCGTGCTTGCCGCCGTCGATAATGTTGGCTTCGAGCCTCTATCCGGTGGACAGATCTTCGCGGCCAGCGACTTTGATGAGCGCTTGAAGGCTTTGTTTGATGCTGGCTGGCAGCAGCAGGGTGACGAGTTGATTACCGAACGTGGGGAAAGCCTGCGGTTTGTCGCCTTCCGGAGTGAAAATGGCTGGGTCGTCCAGGCTTCCGCGATGACGCCAAGCGGCAACCTGCTGGGTATAGACGCGATTCACGTGCAGGGCAACGCGGATGTCTCGGCAGAGTTTGACGCCAATGGCATCGCGCTTTTGACCCTTGATGAAGCGTATGGCAATTCGCAGCTTGAGATTGGCATGGCGAATGGATATAGCACACTCATCTCGCTTGATCTGTCAGTCGATGGTCAGGGGGACGCGTCCGGTGTGAGTGCCAGCGAGGTAATCGGTCACACCTTTACCGCCCAGACGGAACGACTGGTATTTGCCCGCAATGCCGAGGCATCGAGACTCATGAATGCAGTATCCAGGGGAATGCTATGAAGCTAGCTGGTCATCGTGGAATGGCGCAGAAGAACACGTCGATGAAACCATTACGGCAGAGTCTGGCGCTTGGACCGCTGGGCATGATGCTACTGGTGGTTTCCGGTTGTTCGATTAATCCCCAGCCACTGACCCAGGCTGAGATGGATGAATTTGCGGCTGACAAGCAGAGTCGGATGATCTCCGATGAGCAGGTGCCGGTGACGCAAAGCATCGATCTTTATGAAGCAATAGCTCGGGCACTGAAGTACAACCTCGACCATCGCCTGGAAGTGGCGGATCGCCGCTTGCGCAACGCCGAGTTCGAGGAGGCAGAAGTCGACATGCTGCCCGAGCTGGTGGCCAAGGCCAACTGGTCGGATCGGAATAATGATCCCTTTTCGACCTCCATCACTGAAGAAGGCAGCTTGGAAAATTCCCTGGCGTCAACTTCGGCAGACCCGGGAAGCACATCCGGAAGCCTTGAATTGACCTGGGACATTCTGGATTTTGGGCTTTCCTATTATCGGGCCAAGCAGGCCGGCGACAAGTTTTTCATTGCCGAAGAGCAGCGCCGCTCTACGGTCAACCGCCTGCTGGAAGACGTGCGCACCGCCTACTGGCGTACCGTTGCGGCCGAGCGCCATCTGGACGAGCTGAAGCGGTTGGAGCGTAGAACACAGAACGCACTGGAGGCGGCGCGGCAGCAGGTCCGGCAAGGGGAAGGCGGACGATTGGAGGCTTTGCGCTACCAGCGTGAGATGCTGGATACGCTCAAGACCGCCAAGGAGCTGCGCCGTGACCTCTTTGTCGCCAAGAATCAGCTGGCGGCGTTGATGAACCTCCCGCAGGGACAGGAATTCTCGGTGGTGATGCCTCGGCATCCCGAGCTGCAGACTCCGATTACGACCCTGTCGCCCGAGGCCATGACCGAAGCTGCCTTGCGCAACCGGCCAGAAATGCGAGAGGTGGCCTATCGCCTGCGGATCAACAAGCAAGAGGAAAAGGCTACTGTTCTGGAAATGTTGCCCTCCATTCGCGGCTATCTGGGCGCCAACTTCGACACTAACGACTTTCTCGTCAACCAAAACTGGACGGGCTGGGGGGCTCGAGTGTCATGGGATCTGATGAGCCTGGCGCAGTATCCTGCCCGCCAGCAGGCCGTCGAGTATCAGGGCAAGCTGCTTGATGCTCGAGCCCTGGCACTGACTCAGTCCATCGCCACGCAGGTTTATGTGGCCCACAAGCGCTTCACCAGCTTGCAGGATGAGGTGGAGATCGCCGAGGAGTACCACGAGACCTCGCAACGTATTTTCGCGCAAGCTCGCAACGAGTATGAAGCGGGTTTCGGTTCGCAGCGTGAAATGGTGCGTGAACAGTTGAAGGCCATTCTGGCTTCGCTGCGTTTCGATGCTACCTATGCCGAGATGCAGGGTGCCTTCGCCAATGTTCACGCTGCTATGGGGCTCAATGCGTATGATGGCGAGATGAGCGGGCAGGAGTCTCTGAAGGAGATCGAGGCGGCACTGCGTGACCTCTGGCGCGAGCGTGGTGACATGGTTCAGACCAGCCGGAGCACATCAGCCACGAGGGTTACGGGGTAGTTGGAGGATGGGGCGCACCTGATAGCGCCGGCCGGATATCGCCAGGGCTGTTTCAGCTCTGGCGATCTTGTTTGTGAGCCCCAGTGCGCCATGGCCATATAACGCGATCACGGCGATTGAAGCAGTCGCCGTCATTGATTCAGTGGTCAAAGTGCCTTTAAATCCTCATGGCATGTCGAGGATGGCGTTCGAGCGCCTGACATGCCTCAGTCAACCGCCCGGGAGACACTATGACGCTGCAAGCTGATGATGTGCTGGATGCACGAGGTCTTGCCTGTCCATTACCGTTGCTCAAGGCCAAGCAGGCCCTGGCGGGGATGCAAGCGGGTGCGCTGCTGGAAGTCAGGGCCACCGATGCAGGCTCCTGGCGAGACTTCGAGTCGTTCATCGCGCAGAGCTTGCATCAGATGCCCGCCCGAGAGGTGCGTGGCGACGTCTATTACTATTGGATCCGCAAAGTGGGGGAGCACGCCCGATGACCCTGAAGTCGCTGTTCCGTGGGTGGGTAGAGCGCTACTTCTCCGACGAGGAAGCCGTCATTCTGTTGCTGGTGCTGGCCTTAGGCTTTGCCGTGGTCATATGGCTGGGACAGATGCTGGCCCCCTTCCTGACGGCCCTGGTCATTGCCTTCCTGCTGCAGGGGGCGGTGAACGGCCTGACACGGCGCCGTGTGCCGCAGATGCTGGCGGTGCTCATCGTCTACCTGGGGTTTCTGGGCGTGCTGTTGGCGATGGCGCTGGTCCTGTTACCGCTGATCTGGAACCAGCTGGTCAATCTGTTGCAGGAAACACCACGCATGTTCGCCAGCGGGCAGTCGCTGCTGGATGACCTTCAGGCTCGATATCCACAACTGGTGACTCCCGACCAGATTCAATCGTGGATCGGCATGGCTGGCAGGGAAATGACGCAGCTGGGCCAGCGGGCCCTGTCATTGTCGCTGTCGTCGCTTGGCAATGTACTGTCGTTGATCGTCTATCTGGTGCTGGTGCCGATTCTGGTCTTCTTCATGCTCAAGGACCGCGACCGTCTGGTGGGCTTTACGGTGTCGCTTCTACCGCAGAACCGCAAGTTGATGACGCGCATCTGGGAGGAAATGGATGACCAGATCGCCAATTATGTGCGTGGCAAGTTCATCGAGATCATCATCGTCGGCGGTGTCGCCTTCTTTACCTTCATCTGCTTCGGTCTGCCGTATTCGGCCCTGCTGGCCGTGCTGGTCGGACTCTCGGTGCTGGTGCCCTATATCGGGGCGGCGGTGGCCACGCTGCCCGTGGCGGCAGTAGCAGGCTTTCATTTCGGCATCAGTGATCAGTTTGCTTATGTCCTGGTGGCCTATGGTGTGATCCAGGCACTGGATGGCAATGTGTTGGTGCCGGTACTGTTCTCCGAAGCGGTCAACCTTCACCCGGTGTCGATCATTCTGGCCGTGCTGTTCTTCGGCGGCATCTGGGGCTTTTGGGGCATCTTCTTTGCCATTCCCCTGGCGACCCTGCTCAAGGCACTGGTCTATGCCTGGCCGAGAGGCATTCAGCAGCATCGCGAAGATGCATCGCTGGAGCAGCCGGTTGAGCCCTGAAGCGGGCTCGACCACCCCGCCAGCGGGGCAGTCTGGCGGGGCAGGGGAGTGGGTCATTCGCCGACGTGCAGAGCCTGAGCCGCTTCGAGCACTTCGTCGACATGGCCCTTGACCTTGACGCCTCGCCATTCGCGCGCCAGCTTGCCCTCGGTGTCGATCAGGAAGGTGCTGCGCTCGATACCCAGATGCTCCTTGCCATAGAGTTTCTTGAGTTTGATGACACCGAACAGCTGACAGACAGTCTCATCCTTGTCGGAAATCAACGCGAAGTTGAATCCCTGTTTGGCCTTGAAGTTCTCCTGGGCGCGAATGCCGTCCCGGGAAACGCCGATGATCACCGTATTGGCGGCGTCGAAGGAAGCCTTGTGGTCGCGAAAATCACCGCCTTCGGTGGTGCAGCCAGGGGTATTGGCACGAGGGTAGAAGTAGACCACGACCTGCTGGCCGCGCAGCGCCGAAAGGGTCAATTCGGTGCCGCCGGTGGCGGTGGCGGTGAAATCGGGAACGGTGTGACCGAGGCTGATGCTCATGGTGTCTCCTGATGGAATGTGTCGAGTGATGCGGAGGATTACACGCAACCCGGAGCAAACTGTAAAGTCGCTGCTGTACAGGCCCTGGCGGCCTGAGTACCATTTAGGATTTGTCGGCAAGACATCGACCGGGCGCCAGCCCGCGTATCACCAGGCAGGCCGGGAGGATGATAGAAGATGATCACGGGTAGCATCGTCGCGCTGGCGACACCGATGAAGGCGAGTGGTGAAATCGACTGGGAGGCGCTGCGCCGTCTGGTTCACTTTCATCTCGACAATGGCACGGATGGAATTGTCGCGGCCGGCACTACGGGCGAGCCGACGACCATGTCATTCGCCGAGCATTTTGACGTGATTCGCGCTGTGGTGCAGGAAGTTGGCGGCCGGGTGCCGGTGATTGCCGGCACCGGCTCGAACAACACCACCGAGGCGGTCGAACTGACGCGCTATGCCAAGGAGGTCGGCGCCGACTATTGCCTGACGGTCGCGCCCTACTACAACAAGCCGACCCAGGAAGGGCTCTATCAGCACTTCAAGTCGATTGCCGAGACCAGTGATCTGCCGGTCATTCTCTACAATGTGCCTGGTCGCACCTGCTCGGATATCTATAACGAGACCGTGCTGCGCCTGGCGGAGGTCGACAACATCGTCGGCCTCAAGGATGCCACGGGCAACCTGGAACGTGCCGAGGATCTGATCGCGCGTCTCAAGGGCTCCGACTTCATGCTCTACTCCGGTGATGATGGTACGGCCTGTGACTTCATGCTGATGGGCGGGCATGGCGATATCTCGGTGACCGCCAATGTGGCTCCCCGGGCCATGCATGACCTGTGCGCAGCCGCCGTGGCCGGCGAGACCGACAAGGCCCACCAGATCAACACGCGTCTGATGCCGTTGCATACCTATCTGGGCATCGAGGCCAACCCGATTCCGGTCAAGTGGGCCCTCAATCGCATGGGGCTGGTCGAGCCCGGCATTCGCCTGCCGTTGACCTGGCTTTCCGAGAAATATCATTCCACTGTCAGCGAAGCCCTGCAGCTGGCAGGCCTGATAGAAGACTGAGTGGTGGCCGCGGCCATCTTTGATGACATGACGCAAGGTGGATGCATGAACGCTGCGCTGAAATGGATGCCGCTGGTCGCCGCTCTGGCACTGGCGGGTTGCGCTCGAGAAGGCTACTACGATAACCGTAGTGTCGACTATGCCAAGGCCGAGGAAAGCGAGCCCCTGGTGCTGCCCGATACGCGCAATACGCGCCGTTATCGCGATAGCATGCCGGTCCCCGAGGTTCCCGGTAACTTCGTCTCTCAGGGCGAGGACTTCGATGCGCCGCCACCGCGCCCACTCAATGCCGGCAGTGGCGTGTCTGCCGGTGAGGTGGCGCTGCGTGAAGCCGGTGACCAGCGGTGGCTGGTAGTGGGCGCCTCACCCGGCGTGGTCTGGTCGGAGCTGGAAGACTTCGTGGCCACGCGTGGCTTGCAGGTGCTGTCGCGCAACCAGCAGCGTGGCGTGATCGAGACAGCACAGGGGCGTATCGCGGTCAGCTCGGGTCTGCAACCCGGCGAGAGTGAAGTGCGTTGCGAACGAGGTGGCATGCCGGAAGAAGGCTGCCTGAAAGCCATCGAACGGCGCTTCGAGCAGCGCAGCAACCTGGCCAGTGCGACCGCATCGGGCCTTGCCACTCAGGGCCAGATGAATCAGCAGAGGCAGCCGCCGCGTCTCGAGCAGCAAGACGGGGAGTGGCAATTGATGGTGCCCTTCGGCCTGCAGCGCGCCTGGGCCGAACTGAGTGCTCAGCTCGAGTCCGACTTCGCCATGCAAGGGCGCCGTGAGTTGGTCGAGCAGGATATTGCGTCGCACACCTTCCTGGTGGATTATCTGTTGCTCAGTGAACGCAGCCGAGGCTTCTGGAGCTCGATGGCCTCCCTGGACTTCAGCGAGAACATGACACGGGTTCGTCTGACCCTGAGTCGCCAGGCTGATGGACAGACCCTGGTCAGGGCGCATGCCGCCGACGATGGTGATCTGCAGGACAATGACGCCCGTGAACTGCTGGAACGCGTGGGAGGCCTGCTGCGCTGATGGGTGTGCCGCTCGAGGAGGCGGGCCGCTTATGCTTTGCGTCACTGGGCAGTGGCAGCAAGGGCAATGCCACCCTGGTCAGCGATGGCGAGACGCATCTACTGATCGATTGTGGCTTCGGTCTCAAGGAAGTCGAGCGGCGCCTGGGACGACTGGGCTTGCATCCACGCCAACTCGATGCCCTGCTGGTAACCCATGAGCATGGTGATCATCTGCGCGGTGTCGGCCCTCTGGCTAGAAAGCATGACGTGCCGGTCTACATGACGCCCGGCACCTGGATGGCCGGACGCACCGGTGAGTTGCCCCGGCGTGTCTGGATCACGCCGCAGTCGCCGCTACATATCAAGGGGATCGAAATCGACCCGGTTACGGTGCCGCATGATGCGCGCGAGCCCGTGCAGTTTCGACTGACGGCCGGTGATCGTCGGCTCGGCCTGTTGACCGATCTCGGTTACCCCAGCCACCACGTGGTGGAAGCCTTCCAGGGTTGCGATGCCCTGGTGCTCGAGTGCAATCACGATGTTCACCTGCTCGAGACCGGCCCCTATCCGCCCAGCCTCAAGCGGCGTGTCGCCGGGCGCTGGGGGCACCTGGCCAATGAGCAGGCGGCCTGGTTGCTGCAAAGGCTCGGTCTGGAGCGTCTGCAGCACATCGTCTGTTCGCATCTTTCCGAGCACAACAATCGCCCCGAACTGGCCCGGCAGGCGCTGGATCCGCTGCTCGACGGCGACGCCTCGCGGCTGACGGTGGCCGCCCAGGAAGCCGGCCTGGACTGGCGGGTGATCCGCTGAATCGACGACACTGCGCGATGCCGCGAGCGGCGGCGTCGGCGCCATCTTCTGGTTATTTCTCCTTTGTGCCCCGGAGGCTCCCATGGACAAGCAGCAAGAACTCTATGCCGGCAAGGCCAAGTCGGTCTACACCACGGACGACCCCGATCGTCTGATCCTGCACTTTCGTGACGATACCAGCGCTTTCGACGGCGAGCGCATGGAATCACTGGAGCGCAAGGGGAAGGTCAACAATCGCTTCAATGCCTTCATCATGGAGAAGCTGCAGGAAGCGGGCATCCCCACGCATTACGAGCGCCTGTTGTCCGACACCGAGTGCGTGGTCAAGAAGCTGGACATGCTGCCGGTCGAGTGTGTGATCCGCAATATCGCCGCCGGTGGCCTGGTCAAGCGTCTCGGGGTGGAAGAGGGCAGCGACCTGGCACCGCCGACCTTCGAGCTCTTCCTCAAGAACGATGCGTTGCATGACCCGATGGTCAACGAGGCTCTGGCCGAGACCTTCGGCTGGGCGACTGCCGAACAGCTGGCCGAGATGAAGTCGCTGACCTATCGGGTCAATGACGTGCTCAAGCAGTTGTTCGCTGCCGGCGATCTGCTGCTGGTGGACTACAAACTGGAGTTCGGCCTCTTTCATGGCGGCATCGTGCTGGGCGACGAGTTCTCGCCGGATGGTTGCCGCCTGTGGGATGCCAATACCCGGGAAAAGCTCGATAAGGATCGTTTCCGCCAGGGGCTGGGCGGTGTCATCGAAGCCTACGAGGAAGTCGGCAAGCGCATTGGCGTCGATTTTTCCTGAGGCGACCGAGACGTTCGTGCAGAAGGGCCCTGCGGGGCCCTTCGTCGTGTCTGCTCCCGGACTATCGCAGTGGACGGTCGAGTGACCTGGTTCGCGGGGCTCTCCGTCGTTGCTGTCTCCTACACCATCACGATCTCGACGACCTCCAGCCGCGTCAGGCCTTGCTCGTTGGTCACGGCGCGAAAACGCACATCCACGTCGCGCAGGCGCACGCCGTAGGTGCGCTCCTCGCCGCCGCGTCGGTAGGCGGGGCGGGGGTCCTGGCCGAGCACCTGCTGAATCAGCTCGCCCAGCGAGGTGGCGTCGGGCCGAGCCGCCAGGGCGGCCCGGGCGCTGGAGTTGAAGCGCACGGGCAGGAGGTCGGGCGCCGCGGGCGCGAAGCCGGCGCGTGCCGCCGGGCGAGATTCCGCCCAGGGCAGGTAGGGCTTGATATCCAGCACCGGGGTGCCGTCCACCAGATCGGCACCGCGCAGATGCAGGCACACGCCATCCGTGGTATCCAGGTGAGCCAGTTCCACCAGTGATTGTCCCAGGCGGTTGGGACGGTGGGTGCTGCGGCTGGCGAAGACGCCGATGCGGGCATTGCCGCCCAGGCGTGGCGGTCGTACCAGTGGCGTCCAGCGCTGGGGGCTCAGGTGAAAGAGGAAGGTGAGCCACAGGTGGCTGAAGGCCTCGAGACCACGCACGGTCAGGGGGTCATCATAGGGCGGGGTCAGAATCAGGGTGGCTCGGGCTGCATCCGCCAGGCCCGGCTGACGCGGTATGCCGAACTTGTCGGGAAAGTCACTGCTTATGTGACCGATCGGCGTCAGCTCGACGCTGCGGTCCGGGGGGCAAGGGGAAGTCATGCTGAGTGTCGCCCTGTGTCGCGTCCGGGGGTTGGCCCGAGTCTCGGGTTTATGTAGCCTTTCGGCGGTTTCATCATCTCAGGAAGTGCCGTATGCGTCATGCCGATACCGCGCCACACGCCACGCAAGCCGACCGGGAGTCAACCGGGCGGGGCCGCACGCCGCGCATTTTTTATCGCCTCGCCAGGGGAGCGGACGGGGCGGATCAGGCCGAGGTGTTTTATCACGCCGTGATGCAGGGGGCTGCCGCGCATTACGAACGTGAAGCGCGAGAAGCCTGGGCCGCTGTGCTGCCGCGCGATGCGAGTGCCTGGGTGGCGCGTCAGGCCTTGTATACCACCCTGGTAGCCTGCTGCGAGGGTCGCT
The DNA here is from genome assembly GCF_006540005.1 of Halomonas halmophila. GTDB lineage: Bacteria > Pseudomonadota > Gammaproteobacteria > Pseudomonadales > Halomonadaceae > Halomonas > Halomonas halmophila. The sequence goes on from NZ_BJOC01000004.1 coordinate 9,478, forward strand.
GCGTGGGCTTCCTTGAGCTGGATGTGGCGGCCGGCCGTGTCGAGTCGCTGTATGTCTGGCCGTCGTTGGCACGGCGTGGTATCGGCACCAACCTGTTGATTCATGCCGAGCGTTTGATGCTTGAGCACGGGCATGGCCGTATCGACATTGCCGCCAGCCTGGTGCTGGCCGATGGCCTGGAGCGCCGTGGCTGGCAGCGGGTACGCGAGGAATGGGCCGAACGCGGCGGCCAGCAGCTTCAGCGGAGGATTATGCAGAAGTCACTGGCCGCGGTGGAAACCTGACCGCAGAGTGGCGAGAAACGAGAAACGAGAAACGAGAAACGAGAAACGAGAAACGAGAAACGAGGGGCGAGCCACGCTAGCGCCTCACCCTTCACGCCTCATACCTCATACCTCACACCTCACACCTCACACCTCACACCTCACACCTCACACCTCACACCTCACACCTCACTCATCCCTCTTCATTCTTCCCTCTTCACACCTCACTCCCCATCCTGCGGTAGAAAGCGCATGGATAGGTCGATGGCCTTGACGTCCTTGGTCAGGGCGCCACTCGAGATGCAGTGCACGCCGGTAGCGGCGATCTCCTTGAGCCGGGCGGCGTCGACATTGCCTGAGGCCTCGAGGGTGGCGCGTTCCGCCGTGCGGCGCACGGCCTCGCGCATGTCGTCCAGCGAGAAGTTGTCGAGCATGATGACATCCGCACCGGCTTCCAGGGCCTGGTCGAGCTCCTCGAAGGTTTCCACCTCGACTTCCACCGGCAGGTCACGGGCGATGTCGCGTGCTTCCCGTACCGCCGCGGCAATGCTGCCGCAGGAAGCGATGTGGTTCTCCTTGATGAGAAAGGCATCAAAGAGCCCGATACGGTGGTTGTGGCCGCCGCCGCAGGAAACGGCATACTTCTGCGCCAGGCGCAGCCCCGGCAGCGTCTTGCGCGTATCCAGCACCCGGACACCGGTGCCCTCCAGCAGGTCCACATACTGGCGAGTGCGCGTGGCGGTGCCAGAGAGTGTCTGCAGCAGATTCAGGGCGGCACGCTCGCCGGTCAGCAGACTGCGCGCCGGCCCCTCGAGTTCGAGCAAGACCTGCTCGGCTTCCAGACGGTCGCCATCGGCGGCTCGCCAGTTCAGGATGATGCTCGGGTCCAGGCGCCGGAAGAGCTCATCGACCCAGGCGACACCACACAGGACCGTGTCCTCGCGGGTGATGACCCGAGCCCGTGCCCACTGCTTTTCGGGGATCAGCTCGGCGGTGATATCGCCAGGGCCGACATCCTCGGCCAGAAGGCGGGCGGCGCTGTCGCGGATCTCTTCAGCGAGGGCATCCTGATAGTGCATGGTGAGGCTCGTCTCTGTGCTGTGTGGCGTCATGTCTTCAGTATAATGGAAAGCCATGCACTGACGTCAGGGGGAATGCATGTCGATTGACCATGGATGGTGGCAACAGGCGCGGCCTGTCGTGTCGCCCAATCAGGATGCGCGTCCGCGGGATGAAGTCTCGCTGCTGGTATTGCACTCCATCAGCTTGCCGCCGGGCGTCTTCACTGGCGATGCCGTCGAGGCGTTGTTCACCAATCGCCTGGATCCGCAGGCGCATGCGTATTTCGCCGCCATTCACCATCTGCGTGTCTCGGCGCACTTGCTGATTCGCCGCGATGGTGAATGCGTGCAGTTCGTGCCCTTCTCGGCGCGCGCCTGGCATGCCGGACGCTCCTGCTGGCGGGATGGGCAGCGCTGGCGTCGCGCCCTGAACGACTTTTCGGTCGGCATCGAACTGGAAGGCGATGAAGTCACGCCCTATACCGCGGCCCAATACCGCTGCCTGGTGTCGGCCACCCGGGCCTTGCTGGCCGGGTATCCGCAGCTGACCCCGGCGCGTATCACCGGCCATGCCCATGTGGCGCCGTTGCGCAAGAGCGATCCGGGGCCGGCCTTCGACTGGGCCTATTTCCGTCAGAGCCTGGCTAAGCCCCTGTCGGGCGAGTAATAAAACATTTGTTTCATACGATTATTGGGACGTTCTCCCGCCTGATGCCGGGCCTGCTGGTGCTACCCGAGTGGTGGTGGTGTGCGCGAGGAAGGCCCGATGTCATGCGGCACAGGCTCTTTGTGAATTTTGAAAAAAATTTCCATATCTGTTTCAATTGGCAGCCTTGAGTCTTTACGGTATCGTCGAGCTACCCGCCAAATATGGCCGCGTTGCCTTGTAAAACGACGACAAAACTGGCAGTAGACGTGGATCCGCTTCCACGTTCTCCCAACACAGCGCCACACGCCCCTCGCTCGGGGCTGTCGCCCCACCGTCATTCGGAGAGACGTCTATGAGTCTTGAGACACGAGAAGATCTCGATCCGGTCGAAACCCAGGAGTGGTTGGACTCCCTGGAATCGGTTCTGGATCGCGAGGGTGAGGACCGCGCCAGGTACCTCATGACCCGGCTGGCTGATCGCTATCGCCGCGATGGCATGCAAGTGCCCTTCTCGGTGACGACCCCGCATCGCAACACCATCCCGGTGCACCGCGAGGCGCCGATGCCGGGTGACATGTTCATGGAGCGTCGTATCCGTTCGCTGGTGCGCTGGAACATGGCCGCCATGGTCACCCGGGCCAACAAGGCCAACAAGGGAATCGGCGGTCACCTGGCCAGCTTCATGTCGAGCGCGACGCTGTATGATGTGGGCTTCAACCACTTCTTTCGTGCCGCTCATGGCGACTTTCAGGGCGACCTGGTGTTCATCCAGGGCCACAGTTCTCCGGGCGTCTACGCACGTTCCTATCTGGAAGGGCGCCTGACCGAGGACCAGATGGACAAGTTCCGTCAGGAAGTCGATGGCGACGGCCTGTCCTCCTATCCGCACCCCTGGCTGATGCCCGACTACTGGCAGCTGCCCACGGTTTCCATGGGGCTGGGGCCGATCATGGCCATCTACCAGGCCCACGTCATGAAGTACCTGGATCAGCGTGGTCTGCAGCCGATGCATGATCGCAAGGTCTGGGCCTTCCTGGGCGACGGCGAGTGTGACGAGCCGGAAACGCTGGGCGCGATTCACCTGGCCAGCCGCGAGAAGCTCGACAACCTCAACTTCGTCATCAACTGCAACCTGCAGCGCCTCGATGGCCCGGTGCGCGGCAACTCGCGCATCATGGACGAGCTCGAGGGCGTCTTCCGTGGTGCCGGCTGGAACGTCATCAAGGTGGTCTGGGGCCGGCTCTGGGACCCGCTCTTCGAGAAGGACAAGAAGGGCATCCTGCAGAAGCGCATGGACGAAGCGGTCGACGGCGAGTACCAGAACTACAAGGCCAACGGCGGCGCTTATACCCGCGAGCACTTCTTCGGCAAGTATTCCGAGACCGCCGAAATGGTCCAGGACATGACCGACGAGGACATCTGGAAGCTCAACCGTGGTGGCCATGATCCGTTCAAGATCTATGCCGCTTACCATGAGGCCTTCCACAATGCCAATGGTCGTCCGACCGTCATCCTGGCGCATACCGTCAAGGGCTATGGCCTGGGGGCCGCCGGAGGCGAGGCCGACAACGAAGCGCACCAGGTCAAGTCCATCGATGACCCCGAAGTCCTCAAGGACTTCCGCGATCGCTTCGGCATTCCGGTCACCGACGAGCAGATCGAAAGCGAGATGCCGTACTACAAGCCGGAAGACGACAGCCCGGAGATGAAGTACATGCATCTCCAGCGCGAACGTCTGGGCGGCTACCTCCCGGCACGCAATCCGGATTTTGAAGCCCTCGAGATCCCGTCGCTGGAGGACAAGACCTTTGCCTCCCAGATGAAGGGCTCCAATGGCCGTGAAGTCTCCACGACCATGGCCTTCGTGCGGATCCTAAGTGGTCTGGTCAAGGACAAGCAGGTCGGCAAGCGCGTGGTGCCCATCGTGCCCGACGAGGCTCGGACCTTCGGCATGGAGGGCATGTTCCGTCAGCTGGGAATCTATACCTCGGAAGGCCAGAAATACGAGCCCCACGACAAGGGCCAGCTGATGTTCTACCGCGAGGACAAGGCGGGTCAGGTTCTCGAGGAAGGCATCACCGAAGCCGGCGCCATGTCCTCCTGGATCGCCGCGGCGACTTCCTACAGCAACCATGGCCTGCCGCTGCTGCCGTTCTACATCTACTACTCGATGTTCGGCTTCCAGCGCATCGGCGATCTGGCCTGGGCCGCCGGCGACATGCAGGCTCGCGGCTTCCTGATCGGGGGCACGGCCGGGCGCACGACCCTGAATGGCGAGGGCCTGCAGCACCAGGATGGCCACAGCCACCTGCAGGCGTCGATGATCCCCAACTGCCGTAGTTATGATCCCACCTATGCCCATGAGGTGGCGGTGATCGTGCAGGATGGTCTGAAGCGGATGTACGCCGACAAGGAAAACTGCTTCTACTATCTGACGGTGATGAACGAGAACTACGAGCAGCCGGCGCTCGAGGAAGTCCCCACCGAGGACATCATTAAGGGCATGTACCTGCTGCGCGAGACCCAGGGCGACAAGGGGCGCGTCCAACTGATGGGCTGCGGCACCATCCTCATCGAGGTCGAGGCGGCCGCCGAGCTGCTGGCCGAGGAGTGGGGCATCGGGGCCGACATCTGGAGCGTCACCAGCTTCAATGAGCTGCGTCGCGAAGCCCTGGAAGTCGATCGTCAGGCCTTCCTCAAGCCTGCCGAAGAGCCGGGCAAGCCCCATGTGACGGCCTGCCTGGAAGGTCGCCAGGGCCCGGCAATCGCATCCACCGATTACATGAAACTCTTTGCCGATCAGGTGCGCGCCTGGGTGCCGACTGACTATCATGTATTGGGTACCGATGGTTATGGCCGTTCCGACACTCGCGAGAAGCTGCGTCACTTCTTCGAAGTCAATCGCTACTTCGTCACCGTGGCGGCGCTCAAGGCGCTGGCCGATCGTGGCGAAATCGAGCGCAAGGTCGTGGCCGAGGCTATCGAGAAGTACGGTATCGACCCCAACAAGCCGAATCCGCTTGAAGTGTGAATCGTCGACCGACCCGGTGGCATGGCGGGCCTGCGGGCCCGCCCCCGTCAAGAGTTTGAAGGAGCGCGACCTTGAGTAGCGAAATCATCAAAGTGCCTGATATCGGTGGCGATACCGATGTCGAAATCATCGAGATCGCGGTGTCGGAAGGTGATGTCATCGATGCCGAGGACACCCTGATCACACTGGAATCCGACAAGGCCAGCATGGACGTGCCTTCGCCCAAGGGCGGCAAGGTCGTCAAGGTGCTGGTCAAGGAAGGCGGTACCGTCTCCGAAGGGGACGATATCGTCGAGCTGGAAGTGGAAGGCGGCGGCGATGCCGAGCCAGAACCAGCCGCGGCCGAGGCCGATGCCGATGCCGATGCCTCCGGCGCCGATGAGGATGAGGCGCCGTCCGAGGCCCCCGAGAAGCCAGCGGCCGGGTCCGGTGGCTCGCGCACGGTGGATATCACGGTGCCGGATCTGGGTGGTGCCGCCGATGTCGAGATCATCGAGGTGTCGGCCAGCGAAGGCGACAGCCTCGAGGCCGAGGACACCCTGATCACCCTGGAGTCCGACAAGGCCAGCATGGACATTCCCAGCCCGCATGCCGGCAAGCTGGTCAGTCTGACCGTCAAGGAGGGCGATACCGTCTCCGAGGGCGACGTGATCGGCCGCATGGAAGTCGCCGGTGAAGGCGGGGACGAGGCCGCGAGTGGTGATGATGCCGCCGAGGCATCCAGTGAAGCGCCAGCCGAGGCCCCGGCGGCCGAGGAGTCCGCGGATGAAGGCGGTGCCGGCGAGCCGGAGCGCAAGGAAGTGCGCGTGCCGGATCTGGGCGGCTCCAGCGATGTGCCGATCATCGAGATGGGCGTGTCGGAAGGGGACGAAGTCAGTGAAGAAGACCCGCTGATCACCCTGGAGTCCGACAAGGCCTCCATGGATGTACCGAGCCCCTATACGGGCAAACTGGTCGAACTCAAGGTCAAGGAAGGCGACACCGTCTCCGAAGGCGATGTGATCGGCTTCATCGAGACCGCAGGCAGCAAGCCGGCGGCCGCCAAGGCCGACAAGCCGGCAGCGTCCAGCGGGTCTGCTGACAAGAGCGCCGCCAAGTCCGAGGCATCGAGCAGCCAGCAAGCTCAGCCGGCATCATCCGGCGGCCGCCCCAGCCCCGAGGCCGAAATGGCGGCTCACAAGCCGCGTGACGGCAAGCTGGTGCATGCCGGGCCGGCGGTGCGCCTGCTGGCGCGTGAGCTGGGCGTCGACCTGGGACTGGTCAAGCCGTCCGGTCCCAAGGAACGAGTGCTCAAGGAAGACGTTCAGGCCTACGTCAAGCAGGCCATCGCCAATCAGGCCAGCAAACCGGCCAGCCCGGCAGCCGCCGAGGGCGGATCGGGTATCCCGCCGGTGCCGGATGTCGACTTCAGCCAGTTCGGCGAGGTCGAAGAGAAGCCGATGGGCCGCCTGATGAAGATGGGCGCCACCAATCTGCATCGCAGCTGGGTGAACCTGCCGCATGTCACCCAGTTCGACGAAGCCGACATCACCGAGCTGGAAGACTTCCGCAAGTCCATGAAGGCGGAAGCCGAGGCCCAGGGGGCCAAGCTCACGCCGCTGCCTTTCCTGATCAAGGCCTGTGCCTTCGCGCTGCGCAAGTTCCCGCAGTTCAACGTCAGCATCAAGAGCGATGGCGAGACCGTGGTGCACAAGAAGTATGTGCACATCGGCATCGCCGTGGACACGCCGGATGGCCTGATGGTGCCGGTGATTCGTGATGCCGACCAGAAGTCGCTGATCGAGCTGGCCAAGGAATCCATCGAGCTGGCCGGCAAGGCCCAGTCCAAGAAGCTCAAGCGTGACGAGATGACCGGCGGCTGCTTCACCATCTCGAGCCTGGGCTCGATTGGTGGCACGGCCTTCACGCCGATCGTCAACGCGCCGGAAGTGGCCATCCTCGGGGTGTCCAAGTCCCAGACCAAGCCGGTGTGGGATGGCCAGACCTTCCAGCCGCGGCTGATGATGCCGCTGTCGCTGTCCTATGACCATCGCGCGGTCAATGGCGCCGACGCGGCGCGCTTCACGGCCTTCCTCGGCCAGGCGCTGACGGATATTCGTCGCCTGCTGCTCTAGGGCCAGGAGCAGCAACAGGCCACGAACCGCATGACGGCGCCGCAGGGCGCCGTCATCTTTTTTGGGGGCGGCAGACGAAAGTGCTAGACCGTTAACTTCCTGCTCATGCTGGGCTTTTCGCGACACCCCGGGATCACCCCGGCGGCCGGCTTGTTTCACGTCAGGCGCGCGGGTATGGTTCAGGGTCCCCGATTTTTCATTTGTGACATTCACCTCTTTTCAAGGAATCATGACATGCGTTTGATCCTCTTGGGCGCGCCCGGCGCCGGCAAGGGCACTCAGGCCCAGTTCATCTGCGAGCGTTTCGGCATCCCGCAGATCTCCACTGGTGACATGCTGCGCGCCGCCGTCAAGGAAGGCAGCGAGCTGGGACTCCAGGTCAAGGAAATCATGGAGACCGGCGGGCTGGTCTCCGATGACCTGATCATTTCCCTGGTCAAGGAGCGCATCCAGCAGCCGGATTGTGCCAATGGCTTCCTGTTCGACGGCTTCCCGCGCACCATCCCGCAGGCCGACGCCATGAAGGATGCGGGCGTGAAGATCGACCATGTCCTCGAGATCGCCGTGCCGGACGAGGAAATCGTCAACCGTCTGGCCGGCCGTCGGGTGCATCCGGATTCCGGCCGGGTGTATCACGTCGACCTGAACCCGCCGCAGGAAGCCGGCAAGGACGATGTGACCGGCGAGCCGCTGATCCAGCGCGATGATGACAGCGAAGCCACGGTACGCAATCGTCTGTCCGTCTATCACGATCAGACCGCACCGCTGGTCGAGTATTATCAAGGCTGGGCCAGCCAGGAGCCGAGTCAGGCGCCGCGCTACCATCGTGTCGAAGGCGTCGGCAGTGTCGACGACATCACCGCTCAGGTCATCGCCGCCCTGGAAGGCTGAGCGACACCGCTGTCGCGTGTGATGCAGGGGCCCGCTTCGGCGGGCCTTCGTTATGCTGGGGGCGGTGCGTATAATGGGCGTTCCACTCAACTGCCATGACTGCTGCTATGCCGATCCTGCTGGCCCTGGATGCCTCCTCGAGTGCCTGCTCCGCTGCCTTGCTGCGCCGTCAGGAAGGACGAACGGATGAATGGGTGACTCGCTTCGCCCTCACGCCGCGCACCCACACCCAGCGACTCCTGCCGATGGTCGACGAGGTGCTCGGCGAGGCCGGCCTCTCGCCGTCCGACCTCGACGCCGTCGCCTATGGGCGCGGCCCCGGCTCCTTCACCGGGTTGCGCATTGCCGCGGGTGCCGCCCAGGGCCTGGCGTTCGGCCTCGAGCGCCCGCTGCTGGGCATCTCGACCCTCCAGGCGCTGGCGCTGGGGGCGCATCGTCGTCATCACTACCGCCATCTGGTCACCGCGCTGGATGCGCGCATGGGTGAGGTCTATGCCGCCTGCTGGCGCTGCTCCGGGGGGCGGGTCGAGGCCCTGAGCGACGAAGCCGTGCTGCCGCCGGTGCAGTTGTACCTGCCGCCCGGCCATGACGATCACGACTGGGTGGGCGTGGGCTCCGGCTGGACGCTGCAGGCCGACATGCCGGCCCGGACTCAGGTCGCCATGAGTCTCTCGCTGCCTGATGTCGAGGTGGCCGCCGAGGACATGGTGCTGCTCGCCGCCGATGCCTTCGCCGCCGGTGAAGGGCGCGACGCCCATGAGGTGCAACCGGTGTATCTGCGCGACCAGGTGGCCTGGCGCAAGCAGCCATGAGCGACAGGGGAGGCGTGGCAGTCGAGTCGTCGCAGTACCTGGCCGAGCGCTGGGGGCTGCCCCTGCAGGCCGATGCCGTGGGGGCTCCCCTGGTCCTGCGCCATCAGGACGGTCGCCTGGTACTGGCGGGGGAACCGGGGACGTTCGGCAACCCGCTGGCGGTGGATTTCGTGACGGGCCGGGCGGCCCATCGACGCCGCTTCGGTGGCGGTCGTGGCCAGTTGATCGCCCGGGCCTGTGGTCTCGGCAAGGGCATCACGCCCTCGGTGGTGGATGCCACCGCCGGCCTGGGGCGCGATGCCTTCGTGCTGGCGTCACTGGGGGCCGAGGTGCTGCTCGTCGAACGCGTGGCGGCGATTGCCGCCCTGCTCGATGATGGCCTCCAGCGAGCCGCCGCGGACCCTGATGCCGCCGGTATCGCCGCTCGCATGCAGCTGGTGCACGGCGATTCCGGTCGCGACCTGGCCGCGCTGGTACAGCAGGGTGGGGTGTCACCGCAGGTCATTCATCTCGATCCGATGTTCCCCCATCGCGCCAAGTCGGCCCTGGTCAAGAAGGAGATGCGGCTGTTTCGCGAACTCGCCGGTGACGATGCCGATGCCCCGCGTTTGCTGGAAGCGGCCCTGGAGGTGGCGACTCACCGGGTGGTGGTCAAGCGGCCGCGCAAGGCGCCGCCCATCGAGGGCCCGGCGCCGCGTCATGTGCTGGAAGGCAAGACCAGCCGTTATGACCTCTATGTGCATCGTTCGCTGACGGCGCCCTGAGCGCGGTCACGCCTCCGCCTGATGCCGGATCCGCTGCAGGCGGTGACGCAGCGCCGGGTCGAACAGCGTCTGGACCTGCCGGGCCGCCCGGTGGAGGCGCTCATCATGATGCAGGTGCCCCGTGTCATCCGTGCTGAGCCAGGTCTCCCGTTCCAGGTTCGCGACCAGGCCGGCAAAGAGTTGCCGGTCGAAGAATTCCGGCGAGTCGCGCCCGGTCAGGCGCGCCAGGCGCTCGGCCAGCTGTCGGGTGCGCGAGGTGAGCCCGTCATGGGTGAAGTGGCCGGATGCCTCGCTGAGCAGCACCGACAGCAGCAGGTAGCCGCGCTCCATCGAGGGCTGCATCAGGCGACCCAGCATGCGCAGCTGCTCCTCGCCGGCCAGGGATCGGGTACGCCGCCAGCCGGCGCCGTCGACTTCCAGCAGTTCCAGCGCTGTCAGCCGCTCGAGCACCTCGGCGAGCGACTCGCGCAGGCGTGGCGGCGATTCGATGGCGAACTCGCGGGCCAGCACCGGCCAACTGGGGGCCAGCAACGCCTCGAGGTCGTCCAGCGTATGGCGGGTCTGGTGGCGGAAGGCGAAGGCGGTCAGTCCGCTCAGGGCGAAGAGGTGCAGCACATTGTTGCGGTACCAGCCGAGCAGGGTGGCCTGGGCGGGTTCGGCGGTGACCAGGTCACCGAGGGCGTCGCGACAGGCATTGAGCATGCCCAGCTGGCGCACCCGGTCGATCCAGTCGGCCGGCTCCCCCGGCGGGAGAGCGTCGGCCCGGCTCAGGCTGGCCAGCAGGGCCAGCTGGCGCTCCAGCAGCGGCGTCTCGATGGCGCGATGAGGGGTGGCCAGCAGGGCCAGGGCCACCAGGTTGACCGGGTTCAGCGTGGCGGCGGCGTTGATGCGTCGGGTCAGCGTCTCGCCGAGCCGCGTCACGGCCGCGCGTTGCCAGGCGGGGCGCTCGCCGGTCGCCGCCACCTGACGCCAGTCGGGCTGCTCGCCGTCCAGAAACTCATCCAGAGCCAGTGGCTCGCCGATGTTCAGGGCCACGCGGCCATGCGGTTCACGCAGGCGTCGCAGGACGCGCAGGAGGGCCAGCGGGGATTCCTTGCGCTTGCGTCCACCGGCCAGCTCGCGCTGATAACTGGCCTCCTCGAGGATGCGTTCGTAGCCGATATACACCGGCACGAACAGCAGCGACTGGCCGTCTTCCTGCTGGCTGCTCAGGAAGGAGTCGACGGTCATGGAGAGCATGCCGGGGCGTGGCGGCAGCATGCGACCGCTGCGCGAGCGGCCGCCTTCGATGAAGTACTCCAGCGGGTGTCCCCGGTTGAGCAGACGGTGCAGGTATTCCTTGAAGACCGCCGAATACAGCACCTGCCCTCGGAAACTGCGGCGCATGAAGAAGGCGCCGCCGCGCCGCAACAGCGGCCCGATCACCGGCATGTCGAGGTTGCGCCCGGCGGCGATATGCGGCGGCATGAGCCCCTGGTCATAGAGCACATAGGACAGCAGCAGGTAGTCGATGTGACTGCGGTGGCAGGGCACATAGACCAGGGTGTGCTCGCCGGCCAGCGCCTTGACGCGCTCCAGGCCGCGGGCATCGACACCGTCGTAGAGGTGGTTCCAGAGGCGACGCAGCAGGCCGTCCAGAAAGCGCAGCACAGGGTAGCTCATGCTGGCGGCGATCTCGCGGCCGTAGCGCCTGGCGCGGCGCGACAGGCGAGCCGCGTGGCGGGCCGATTCGGCATCCTGGTGGATGGCGCGACGCACTGGCTCGCTGCGGGCTACACCCTCGATCAGGGTGCGGCGGTGAGACAGGTCCGGCCCCAGTACTCGCGTGCGCATGCGGCGGAAGTGCACCCGCAGCAGGCGGGCGGCCTTGCGGTCGGTCAGGGCCGGGGCACGCCCATCGTCGAGCTCGGCGATACTCAAGGGCGCGCCGAAATGCACTTCCAGGTCGCGGCCGTTGACCAGCACCGCCAGCAGCCGGCGCAGGCGTCCGGTCAGGCGCCAGCTGTCGGCGGCCAGCAATTGCCAGACCCCGAAGCGCTTGCCGGGGGCGCGTCCCCAGAAGATGCTGACCGGCACCAGCTGAATGTCCTGTCCACTTTGCCGGCAGGCCTCGATGGCCGCCTGGAAGGGTGAGGCGGCGCCGCGGCGTCGACGCAACAGGCGACGCCGGGTGGTCGGCAGTGCCAGCTGGGCCGGTAGCTGCCTGTCGCCCAGCAGGTGCGTGGTGGCGGCATCGGGCAGGTCGGCACCTGCCGTCAGGCTTTCCAGCAGCAGGCCGTCGGAGAGCGAGGAGCGGGGCAGCACATAGATGGTGGGTCGCTCGGGGTCGATGCCCAGCGCCTCGGCCGCGGGTTCCTGGATCCGCACCTGCGTCCAGGCTTCCATGAAGCGGCGCAGGGTCGCGCGAAATGGTTTGAAGCGGCGAGGGTCGGCCATGCTTGCACTCTCGGGTCTACGGGAAGGCCGGATGTCCGGGTGGTGGGTCAGCCGGGGGACGCGTCTAGCGCTTCCTGGCACGGCCGGGCGGGCCCTTGCGACGCGGCTTGGGCTTAGGCGTTTCCGGCGGCACCCGGTAGTGCAGGTAGAGGTCGAGCACCAGCTCGGGGAGCTGCCCTACCAGTTTTTCCAGGCGCTGAGTGTCGTTGGCCAGCTCGGCCATGTCGGGTTCGTCGGCGAACAGCCCGGACAGCAGCATGAAGGGGAGCAGCAGCTGGGCCGCGGCTTCCTCGTCGTCGGCAAACCAGGCACTCTCATCCAGGAAGACGCCTTCCATGAAGCCGGCGCACCAGTCGCCGATCGGGGTCTCCTCGGGCGGAGTGCCACCGAGCTCCAGGTCGAAGGGTAGCTCCGGGAGGCCGCCACCCTCGAGCACCTGGATGGCGTTATGGCGAAGCTGTTCCAGCAGCGCCAGGATGTCGTCGCGCTCGCTGTCATCGGCAAAACCCGGCTCGCCGTGAAACAGCTCCGGCACCCAGGTGGCGGCCTGGACATCGCGTGGGGCGATCGCCAGGGCGACCAGAAAGCCATGGGCGCTGATCAGGTCCAGAGCGTCGGCCTCGACCCTGTCCGACTCGAGGAAGTCATCGAGCCGGTCGAGGGCGTCGTCATCGAGGAGTGGCTGGGGGGCGGGGCTTTCAGTGTCGGACATGGGCATGAGGCTCTGAATAAGTGGGCTTTACGCTGCCTTGGCGTGGCGTCATTCTAGCACCCTATGACGCCTCCCGTGTTGCCTGACCCCGATCGCCAATGGCTCGCTTCGCTCGACCGCGGTGCCAGCCAGGATGCCCTGCATGAGCGGGTCGCAGCCGCCTGGCGCCTGTGTCGTGACGTGCATCCGAGCCTGCCGCGGCCGAGGGTCTGGCTGGACCTGCGCGGCAAGGGAGCCGGGCAGACGCACTTCGGGCGGGGCGGCCTGCGCTTCAATCCCGTGCTCTTCGACGACAATCGGCATGCCTTCATGGTCGAGGTCGTGCCGCACGAAATGGCGCACTGGCTGGTACACCATCTGTCGGATGGGCAGGGGGTGGCGCCGCACGGTCACGAATGGCGTACCGTAATGCGCGAGCTGTTCGGCCTGACCCCGCAGGCGACCCATGACTTCGACACCCGGCGCGCCAGTCCGGCGCCCTATCAGTATCGCTGCCAGTGCCGGGAGCATGGCTTCACGGCCCGGCGGCACGGCCTGGCGCGCAAGGGTCGGCAATATGTGTGCCGTCGCTGCCGTCAGCCCCTGGTCTACACGGGGTGCCGCGAATCTTGCTGAGACTTTTCTAAGATGTTGTTATGAATGAGAAAAGTGCTCATACCAATGTCTAAGGGGAAGCCCGGCGGGCAGAAGGGTATGCTGACAGACAGATTTCATGGCGTCGGTCGAGACCCTGATGGCCTCGCCCGGCTTCATCCACCTGAAGGGATCATCCCGAGGATAGAGGCACTTTGATGAGCGATCAGCAGCACATCTACCCCGTTCGTGATGGCATCGCCGCCAATGCCTGGGCAGACAAGGCAACCTACCAGGCCATGTATCAGCGCTCCGTGGATGATCCGGAGGGCTTCTGGGCGGAGCAGGCCGAGCGCCTCGACTGGTCCACCCAGCCTGCCACCATCAAGAACACCTCCTTTGCCTCGAACAACGTGGATATCCGCTGGTTCGAGGACGGCAAGCTGAATGCCAGTGTCAACTGCCTGGATCGCCATCTCGACAAGCGCGGCGACCAGCCGGCGATCATCTGGGAAGGCGATGATCCCGGCCAGTCCAAGACGCTGACCTATCGCGAGGTGCATGAACGGACCTGCCAGCTGGCCAATGCGCTCAAGTCGCTGGGGGTCGGCAAGGGCGACACCGTCACGCTGTACATGCCGATGGTGCCCGAGGCGGCGATGGCCATGCTGGCCTGTGCACGTATCGGCGCCATCCACTCGGTGGTCTTCGGCGGCTTCTCGCCGGATGCCCTGGCGCAGCGAGTCCAGGACGCCGCCTCCAGGGTGGTGATCACCGCCGACGAATCCGTGCGCGGCGGCAAGCAGGTACCGCTCAAGGACAACGTCGACGCGGCCCTGACCCGTGACGGTACCGACGTCGCCGAGAAGGTGCTGGTCGTCCAGCGCACCGGCGGACAGATCGACTGGAAGGAAGGTCGCGACGTCTGGTTCCACGAGCTGGTCGACCAGCAGTCCACGGACTGCCCGGCCGAGGAAGTCGGTGCCGAGGACCCGCTGTTCATCCTCTATACCTCCGGCTCGACCGGGGCACCCAAGGGGCTCAAGCACACTACCGGCGGTTACCTGCTGCAAGCCGCCATGACCCACCAGTACGTCTTCGACTATCAGGAAGGCGAGGTCTACTGGTGCACGGCCGATGTCGGCTGGGTGACGGGGCACAGCTATATCGTCTATGGCCCGCTGGCCAACGGCGCCACGACCCTGATGTTCGAGGGCGTGCCGAGCTACCCGACCAATGGGCGCATGGGCGAGATCGTCGACAAGCACCGGGTCAACATCCTGTATACCGCGCCGACCGCCGTGCGGGCCCTCATGGCACATGGTGATGACGTCATGGACTCCAGCTCGCGGGATAGCCTGCGCCTGCTGGGCACGGTCGGTGAGCCCATCAATCCCGAAGCCTGGGAATGGTACTACCGCGTGATCGGCAAGGAGCGCTGCCCCATCGTCGATACCTGGTGGCAGACCGAGACCGGCGGCATCATGATCGCCCCGCTGCCCGGCGCCACCGACCTCAAGCCGGGCTCGGCGACCCTGCCGTTCTTCGGCGTCCAGCCGGCGCTGGTCGACAATGAGGGCAACCGCCTGGAAGGCGCCACGGACGGCAATTTGGTGATCCTGGACTCCTGGCCGGGCCAGGCGCGCTCGATCTGGAACAACCACGAGCGCTTCGTGCAGACCTACTTCTCCACCTACGAGAACATGTACTTCACCGGGGACGGCTGCCGTCGCGATGAAGACGGTTACTACTGGATCACCGGCCGCGTCGACGATGTGCTGAATGTCTCCGGCCACCGCATGGGCACCGCCGAGATCGAGTCCTCGCTGGTGGCCCACGAGGCCGTGGCCGAAGCCGCCGTGGTCGGCTTTCCGCATGACATCAAGGGGCAGGGCATCTACATCTATGTCACCCTGAATGACGAGATCGAGCCGTCCGACGAGCTCAAGAAGGAACTGACCCAGTGGGTGCGCAAGGACATCGGGCCGATTGCCTCGCCGGACATCATCCAGTGGGCGCCGAGTCTGCCGAAGACCCGTTCCGGCAAGATCATGCGTCGTATCCTGCGCAAGATTGCCGCGAACGAGTGTGACGGCCTGGGCGACACCAGTACCCTGGCCGATCCGTCGGTGGTCGAGGACCTGATCGAGCATCGCGCCAACCGTTGATGAGCGAGCGTCTCGACGCGCAGAAAGCCGGCCCGCGGGTCGGCTTTTTTACGACCTGAACGCGAGGTGTCGACAATACGGGTGGAGTGCTTGGGCATTGCCTCGGCCATGGGGTAACATGCTGTAAACGACAAGCATCCAGCAGGCGGCAGGGCTGCCCTTGCCCGTTGCATCCGGAACCGGAGGAGAACCATGGCCTTTGCCCAGAAATTCATCGTTGCCGATGATCATCCGCTCTTCCGTGCGGCCCTGACCCAGGCGTTGCGTCAGCTGGCGCCACAGGCCGAGATCGTCGAGGCCGATACCATGGAGGCTACTACCGAGGTGGTCACCCGACACCCGGACGCCGATCTGGTCCTGCTGGATCTGCACATGCCGGGGGCACATGGGTTCTCGGGGCTGATTCAACTGCGCGGCCAGACGCCGGACATCCCGGTGGCTGTGGTGTCCGGCAGCGATGAGCTGCATGTGGTGCGCCGTTCCATCGACTACGGAGCTTCCGGCTTCATCCCCAAGTCGGCCTCGCTGACGCTGATCGCCGAGGCCGTCGGCGAGATCCTGGATGGAGAAGTCTGGTTGCCGGAGGACATGGCCGAGGCCCTCGGAGAGTCCGATGAAGAGGATGCCCGTTTTGCCGAGGCCATCGCCTCGCTGACCCCGCAGCAGTTCCGTGTGCTGAACATGTTGACCGAAGGGCTGCTCAACAAGCAGATCGCCTATGAGCTCAATGTCTCCGAGGCCACCATCAAGGCCCACGTCACCGCCATTCTGCGCAAGCTTGGCGTACACTCCCGCACCCAGGCGGTCATCGCCGCCCAGAAGCTCGAAGTTGAACCGCCGAAGGTGGAGGAGTCCTGAGCGCCGGCCAGGCCGACGTTGCAGAAGGCAGAAGAGGGAAGTACGCGGCTGACGCCGCTTGAAGAGGCCAGAACCCCCTTGATGGCAAGGCGCCGGGCTCAGACTATCTTCTTCCTTCTTCCTTCTTCCTTCTTCGCGCTGCTCGACTCGCCTTCAGGCTGCGTATCAGCAGGGCGTGCCGTGCGGTGTGGCTCGGCGTCTCAGCAGCGTGCCGCTGACGAGTACCAGCGCCACTGCCTCCAGCGGGGCCGGTGTCGCGAGCCCGAGCAGCAGCAGGACAAGCGCCAGGCAGGGCAGCCACCAGCGTGCTCCACCCTGCAGGCAGTATCGATCCCGAATCACCCACAGGGTCGCCGCCAGCAAGGCCAGCGCCAGGCTCAGCACCTCGTTGCCGAGTGAAGCCGTTCCCGAGTTCGTGATCATCAGTCGCATGCTGGCACCGGCCGCGGCGATGGTGCTGAAGATGAAGAAGTGGCCATATCCCCAGAGCAGTGCTCGACCGTAGCCACTATTGTCGAGCTGGGGATCGTCGGTGAAATAGAGGCCCCATATCGAGCAGGCGATAACGGCGAGAAGCAAGGCGTGCCAGAGTCTGCCGGCGTCGAGCAGAGATGGTTCAGACGCCAGTTGGATCGTCAGCACGATCGACGCGAAGCATTGCCCCAGCACGATCAGGGTCAAGCGTCCGTAGCGCGAGACGATATGCCCGCGATGCCACGTTGTGGCGGCGTGGCGTTCGGCCAGTGCCGGAACGGACAGTTCGCCGGCGACGCCCACCAGGAAGAGTGGCAGGAAGAGGGCGGCCGAGGGCATGACCGCCGTCATGGTCACGAGCCAATAACCCTGCATCAGGATGATGCCCATGGCATAGCGCCGGGCAGTCGTTCGTCGTTCTGGATCGCCTCGACTGGCTCCGATCCAGAGCAAGACCATGGCCAGACGCATGACGGAAAAGCCCGCAAGGACCAGCAGAATCGGCGTTCGGTCGAAGACCGCATTGATACCGGCTGCCAGGATCAGTGCGCCGAACATGGTCATCATGGTCAATAGGCGAAAGGCCGGGGATTGATCGTCATAGGCCGAGGCAAACCAGGTGTAGTTCATCCATGCCCACCAGATCATGAAGAAACTGCACAGGTAGTTGATCAGACCCGCCGTGGTGCGTCCGGCCAAGATGCCTTCGACCAGCCCCTGTGCGGCCATGCCGATGGCGACCACGCTGGCCAGGTCGAACAAGAGCTCCAGTGGAGTGGCACCCCGCTTGGGTTCATGCGGGTCACGTGGCGTAAAGCGCAGGTCGAGCATGGGCGGGAATCTCTCGAAGGAGGAAGCAGCAGGTCTTGATGGGAGCAGGCTGGCTGCCATGGACCCATGGCAGGAGGCTGTCAGCTCTCGCCGAGGAAATGGCGCATGGCTGCCACGGTTGCTTCGCTGCAGTGGTGCTCGATGCCTTCCGAATCGGCCCGGGCGATCTCCTCGGGCACGCCGAGCTTGCGCAGCACATCCAGTACTACGGTGTGGCGCTTGGCGACTCGCCCGGCCATGTCATCACCGAGTGGCGTCAGGAAGATGCCTCGATAGGGGCGGGCGACGACCAGGCCATCGCGCTTGAGCCGCGCGATCACCTTGGAGACCGCGGCAGTGCTGACGCCGAAGCATTCGGCGAGATCGCTGGCGCGAGCCTCGCCGTGCCGGGCGTGCAGGTGAGCGATTTCTTCGACGTAGTCCTCGACCAGCTCCGTCTGGTGATCCTGTCGAACGCGCCGGAAGTATTCATGCTTGGACAAAGGTTGCATTCGCGGCCTGTCAGTGACCCATCAGGGTGAAGAACAGCACATAACCGTTGAGGGCAATGATCAATGTGCAGATGATCCCACCGAGGGCGGTGATCGATCGGCGGTTGACCAGGCTGCCCATGAGTCGGCGATCAGCGGTAAAGCATAACAGAGGGATCAGGGCAAAAGGTATGCCGAAACTGAGAATGACCTGGCTGGCGACCAGAGCCTTCTGCTCGGATATGCCCAGCATGATGACCACCAGTGCCGGCAGCATGGTGATCAGCCGACGTGCCCAGAGGGGAATGGTGACGTTGACGAAGCCCTGCATGATCACCTGCCCCGACAGGGTGCCGACGATCGAAGACGACAGACCGGCCAGCAGCAGGGCTAGGCCGAAAATGTGGCTGGCGGCCTGCTGGCCCATCATCGGCGACAGCAGTTGGTAGCTGTCGCTGATGGTGGCGATATCGAGCCGTCCCTGAGCATGGAAGACCGCCGCCGCCATGGCCAGCATGCACAGATTGACCAGGCCGGCGATCGCCATACCGACGATGACATCGATCCGATAGTAGCGCATCAGGCGCTTGCGCTGTCCTTCGTCGTTGGTCTGGATACGGTTCTGGGAAAGCGCCGAATGCAGGTAGATGACGTGGGGCATCACGGTGGCGCCGAGAATGCCGGCGGCCAGGTAGAGGGAATAGCCATCCGGAAAGCTCGGGATCAGCAGGCCCTTGAGCAATGGGGCGGGGTCGGGCGTGCCGAGCAGCACTTCCAGCAGGAAGCCACTGGCGATCGCCATGATCATGGCACCGATGATGATCTCCATCAGTCGGAACCCCTGGCGATGCAGCAGCAGAGCCAGGTAGGTGATCACTCCCGTGAGCAGTGCGCCTTCCATCAGCGAGAGGCCGAAGAGTAGGTTGAAGGCCAGGGCCGCGCCGAGAAATTCGGCCAGATCGGTGGCAATGGCGACGATCTCGGCCTGGACCCAGTAACACCACACCAACGGACGTGGGTAGCGGTCGCGGATGACCTCGGCCAGATTGCGGCCGGTGGCCAGGCCCAGGCGTGCCGACAGGGTCTGGATCAGCATCGCCATCAGGTTGGCACCGAGGACCACCCACAAGAGGGTGTAGCCATAGCGTGAGCCAGCCTCGATGTTGGTGGCGAAGTTGCCCGGGTCGATGTATGCCACGGCGGCGATTAGTGCCGGACCGAAGAAGGGGGTCCAGCCCCAGCGCCGACGACGACCGTTCAGCGTTGCAGAGGCCTTGTCGCGAATCGCATCGTTGGAAATGGTGGACAGCATGACTGAATCCGTTAACCATGGTTAATACATAGTCGGTAAGTTAACTCATGGTCGCTACGTTGACCAATAGCCATTTCGCGATTTGTCGATTGTCGCAGTCTATCGCGAAGGGGCGCGGGACGAGCGAGCATTGCCCCGCATGGTCCCTATCGACCGGCTGCTCGGCTGGCCTGCAGGGTCCGTGTCAGCAGGGCGCGCAGGGCGGCGGGGCGCAGCGGTTTCAGCAGCAGGTGGTAGCCGGCGCGCTTGACGGTTTCGGCGACTTCCTCGGTACGGTCGGCGGTGATCACGATTCCCGGCACATTGCCGTCCAGCCGTTCGCCCAGTGCCTCCATGGCCATCAGGCCGGTGACTTCATTGTCCAGGTGGTAGTCCGCCAGGATGGCATCGGGGTCGCTGTCCAGGTGCCGCAGTACCGACTTGGCGCCGCCGATCGAGGTGGCGGTGAAGACTTCACAGCCCCAACCCGTGAGCATGGCTTTCATGCCTTCCAGCGTCATGGACTCATTGTCGATGCAGACGATACGCGTGCCGGCCAGCTTGTTGCCGGCGCGGCGGGGCTTGTGTTCCTCAAGGTGCTCCTGGGCGCGGGCTTCGACCATCGGCACGCTGATGCTGAACATGGTGCCGACGTCCTCCGTGGAGCGCACATTGATGGGGTGCTCCAGGACCCGGCACATGCGTTCGGCGATGGAAAGGCCCAGTCCGAGTCCTTTCTCGTTTTCCTTGTGACGAGAGGCCTGATCGAGTCGGCGGAACTCCTGGAAGATCTCGGCCTGCTTGGCCTCGGGGATGCCTGGCCCGGTGTCCCAGACCTCGATGCTGAGCCGCTCGCCGTGACGCCGGCAGCCCAGCAGGACGCGGCCTTCCTGGGTATAGCGCAGGGCATTGGAAAGGAAGTTCTGCACGATGCGCCTGAGCATCTGGGGATCGCTGTCGACCCAGGCGCGACTGGCCACGACCACCAGGTCGAGGCCGCGCTCTTCGGCCATGACGTCGAATTCGGCGCGCAGCGGGCGGAGGATATCCGCCAGGGCGAAGTGATTGCGCCGGGGCGTGAGGGCGCCGGCGTCGAGCTTGGAGATATCGAGCAGGGTGCCCAGCAGCTCTTCCGCTGCTTGCAGGGAGTTGTCGATGTGGCCGATGGTGCGTTTCATGTCATCGGCGTCCATATCCTGGGTCAGCGCCGAGGTGAACAGGCGTGCCGCATTCAGTGGCTGCAGCAGGTCATGGCTGGCGGCGGCCAGGAAGCGGGTCTTGGAGGCGTTGGCATCCTCGGCCACCTGCTTGGCCTGGCGCAGGGCCTGTTCGGCCTCGGCGCGCACCCGGTTTTCCTGACGCAGGGCGGCGTTGGCCTCGGACAGCGCCTGGGTACGTTCGCGGACTCGTTCCTCGAGGGTCTCGTTGGTTTCCTGGAGCGCGATCTCGGCCCGGCGGCGCTCGGTAATATCCTGGTAGAGCGCGAAGAAGCCGAGGATGGCGCCGCTGTCGCCGAAGTGCGGGGTATAGGTCACCAGCATGTAACGCAGGCCTTCGGGCAGCTGCAACGAGACCTCGAAGTTGACACGCTCGCCCTCCAGGGCGCGCTCGATCCATGGGGCCCTCTCCCGTGCCATCGGCTCGGGAATCACGCTGTGCAGGGGGTGGCCGATGACCTCGTTGCGGTCGATCTGGAAGGCCTGCTCATAGGCGCGGTTGGTGAAGAGGTAGCGGCAGTCCTTGTCGAAGTAGGCGATCAGGGCCGGCACATTGTCGGTATAGATGCGGATGTTGTTTTCCGAGCGGATCAGGGCCTCTTCGGTGCGTTTCTGCTGGGTGATGTCCTGATAGGTGTAGACGAAGCCGCCACCGGGCATGGGGTTGCCCTGAACTTCGAGCACACTGCCGTCCTGGCGATAGCGCACATAGCGATGAGGCTGGCCTTCGCGAATGTTGTCGAGCAGCAGCTTGACGTGCTCCTCGGGGTCTCCGGGGCCATATTCGCCGTTGTGAGCGTTGTACAGGAAGATGCGATCAATGGGTGCGCCCACCCGGATCAGGTGGTCGGGAAAGCGGAACAGTTCCAGATAGCGCTGGTTCCATACCACCAGGCGCATGTTCTGGTCGATCACGCCGATGCCCTGGTTGATGTTCTCGATGGTCGCCTGGAGCAGGGCGCGATTGAATTCCAGTACCTGAGAGGCCTCGTCGACGATGGAGATGACATCCGAGATGCCGATGCCGCGCCCCTGCAGGGCCGAGTTGACGACGATGCGCGCCGAGGAGGCGCCCAGCACCGAGGCCAGGAAGCGCTCGGTGAACTGAATGACGTCGATGGAGGCGCGAGTATTGTCGTCCAGCGGCTTGCCGATGCGGCGCGCATAGTCATCGAAGGCGCGGCCGACCTGATCGGCGCCGAGGAAACGCTCGCACAGGACCTTGAGGTCGCCCACCGTGGTGGCGCCGGTCCAGGGGCGATTGACCGAGGTCTGACGCGTCTCGACGCTGTCGACGAACAATGATGCCTGAATGCGCTCGACCACCCGCTGCGGGGTCATCTGCGAAACGAAGATGTAGGACACCAGGTTGACGCCCAGCGAGAGCATCACGCCATGGGTGAAGTCGTCTCCCACGTTGAGCCCGAACAGCGCCGTGGGCGATAGCCAGCCGACATTCAACGGCCCGCCCTGCAGCCAGGCCTGGGGCAGGACGCCGGCGGCGATCAGGTCCGGCATCAGCAGGCTGTAGGCCCAGATGGCGAAGCCGGCGTTCATGCCCACGATCACGCCCAGGCGATTGCCGCGCTTCCAGTAGAGGCCCCCGATCAGGGCCGGGGCGAACTGGGCAGCGGCGGCGAACGACAGCATGCCGATGGCGGCCAGCGAGCTGAAGTCGCCGAGCAATTGATAGACGCCGTAGGCCATGGCCAGGATCGCGCCGATGGTGATGCGCCGTGCGCGCAGCACCAGGCGGCCGTAGTCGCGGGCCTTGGTGTCGAACCAGCGCAGCCGAAACAGGGCCGGAATGACGATCTCGTTGGAGATCATGATCGAGACCGCCACCGCGGCGACGATGACCATACCGGTGGACGCCGAGAAACCGCCGATGAAGGTCAGCAGGGTCAGCCACTCGCTACCCGCCGCCATGGGCAGGGCCAGCACGAAGCTGTCCGGGTCGACGCTGCCGTCGGCGAAGATCGTCAGGCCGGCGGCGGCGAGGGGCAGCACAAAGAAGCCGAAGGCCACCAGGTAGAGCGGGAACAGCCAACGCGCCTTGGACGCATCGTCCTTGTGGGTGTTCTCCACCACGGCGACATGGAATTGCCGCGGCAGGCAGAGGATGGCGAGCATGGCCAGCAGGGTCTGCGCCCAGAAGCCCTGACCGAAGTCCTGCTGGGCGAGCTGGCGCTGCAGCTCGAGCTGGATGTCGGCGAAGGCCAGCAGGTCGCCCAGGCCATCGAACATGCCCCAGGTGACGTAGGCCCCCAGGGTCAGGAAGGCCACCAGCTTGACCAGTGATTCGAAGGCGACCGCATGAATCAGGCCTTCGTGGTGCTCGGTGGCATCGGTGTGACGGGTACCGAAGAGAATGGCGAAGGCGGCCATGACCAGGGCGACATAGAAGGCCGTGTCGCCGAACAGCGGGCCACGGGTGATATCCGAGGCATCGGTGAGCATGCTGAAGGAGGTCGAGACCGCCTTCAACTGCAGCACGATATACGGAAGGGTACCGATCAGCGCCACCAGGCTGGCGAAGGCGGCGAGTGACTGGGTCTTGCCGTAACGTGAGGCGATGAAATCGGCGATCGAGGTCACGTTCTGATGCTTGGCGACGCGAATCATTTTCGCCAGGACCGGCCAGAACAGCAGAAAGGTGAGGATCGGGCCGACGAAGATGCTGGCGAAGGACCAGCCGGAGGTCGCGGCCTGACCCACGGCACCGTGAAAGGTCCAGGACGTGCAGTAGATGGCCAGCGCCAGGCTGTAGATGATCGGACGTCGGCTCGTTGCCCCGCGCTCCTTGGCCATGCGGTCACCGCGCCAGGCGATGGCGAAGAGCACGGCAACATACAGCAGAGAAACGAGGATCAGTAGCCAGCCAGCGAACATGTGCGCCTCCCTAGGATAGTGGCGCCATTCTAGCAGGCCATGAGGCTATCCAGCTTCCCGGTGTAACAGGGACACCAGGCGCTGACGGCATTCCGGCACCGCCAGCCAGGGCGCGCGTCTTGTCAGGGCTGGGGACTGCCGGATTCCCCGCGGCAGACATGCCGATACAGCGGATCCTCGGCCCCCAGGCGACGGCGCTCGTCGATCTGCGGGCGTTGATCCTGCTTGCCGAGCGGCACCAGTTCACGCTTGTCACAGTTCAGCAGGTATGCCTGGTGCACTACCGACTGGCCGGGACCCGACGTGAAGCGATACAGCCGGAACTGGGCGAGGGTTTGCCCGTCAGCCTGGCTGAGGCCGAGGTCATCCTGGTCCACCACCGTGAAGGACGTGGTCATTGGCAGCAGGTAGGTCCAGGGGCGCCACAAGGCGGCATCCTGGCTGGTGGATATGACCCGCACCGACTCGGGAAGTTGCTGTCGCGTGTGTTCGTACCAGCCGTATTCGTGCTGGATCTGATAGCCGAGCATGCCGAGGCCCGCACACACCGGAATGATCCAGCGTGGCAGACGCTTGCCGCTCAACGAACGCAACAGCAGTCCAATGCCCGCGGCGCCCAGGCCGGCGAAGACAGCGGCGATCAAGTGCCAAATCATGTGGAGCTTCCTGACGCTGATCGGGCTTCCCGAAGGAAGCCCGATGCAAGGTGACGGTCGGCGCCACGCGTGGCGCCGTTGTGGTGGGATTATGACTCAGTGGTTGCTGGCGGCGCCAGCGCCTTTCGGGTAACGAACGCTTTCGACCAGGTCCTGGATCTCCTGTGGCGGTTCGGGTGTCATCCGCGACACGCTGAAGGCCACCGCGAAGTTGATGATGGCGCCAACGGCCCCGATGGACAGCGGCGAAATGCCCAGCACCCAGTTCTCCGGCGTGTCCGCCAGATTATTGGTGCCTGGAATGAAGAACCAGCCCTTGTAGATGAAGATGTACACCAGGGTGAAGATCAGGCCACTCAGCATGCCGCTGATTGCCCCTGTGTTGTTCACCCGCTTGGAGAAGATCCCCATCATCAGCGCCGGGAACAGCGATGCCGCCGCGATACCGAAAGCCAGTGCCACCACCTGGGCAGCGAACCCGGGCGGGTTGGCCCCGAGATAGGTCGCGACGATGATGGCCACCGACATCGATATCCGGGCCGCCATTAATTCGCCCTTCTCGCTGATGCGCGGGTTGATGGCCCCCTTGATCAGGTCATGGCTGATGGCCGAGGAGATGGCCAGCAACAGACCGGCGGCCGTCGACAGGGCGGCGGCGAGACCACCGGCGGCGATCAGGCCGATGACCCAGCCCGGCAAATTGGCGATTTCGGGGTTGGCCAGTACCAGGATGTCGTTGTTGACGGTCAGCTCGTTGCCTTCCCAGCCACGCTGTTCGGCGGTGGAAGCGAAGGATTCGGAATCGTTGTAGAGCTGGATACGGTCGTCGTTGTTCTTGTCCTCGTACTGGATAAGGCCGGTTTCCTCCCAGGTGCGAATCCACTCCGGCCGGTCCGCATAGAGGATCGGATTGGCCGTCGCTTCCTCCATGCTCTCGACCTGGCCGGCCATGTCCGGATAGACCGTGGTGGCAATGTTGAGGCGTGCCATGGAGGCCACGGCCGGTGCGGTCAGGTAGAGCAGGGCGATGAACACCAGCGCCCAGCCGGCCGACCAGCGTGCGTCCGCCACCTTGGGCACGGTGAAGAAGCGGATGATGACGTGGGGCAGGCCGGCCGTGCCGATCATCAGCGAGAGGGTGAACAACACCATGTTGAGCTTGTTGTCCACGTCGGCGGTGTACTCATTGAAGCCCAGGGCAGTCACGACTTCATTGAGCTTGGCGAGCAGTGGTACGCCGGACTCGCTGTGCTCGGAGAACAGGCCCAGCGGTGGAATGGGATTGTCGGTCAGCTCCAGCGAAATGAAGATGGCCGGAATGGTGTAGGCGATGATCAGCACGATGTACTGCGCCACCTGGGTATAGGTGATGCCCTTCATGCCACCCAGCACCGAGTAGAAGAAGATCACCACGGCGGCGATCAGCAGCCCGGTGGTGGCTTCCACTTCGAGAAAGCGCGAGAAGGCCACGCCGGCGCCGGCCATCTGGCCGATGACATAGGTCACGGAAGCCACGATCAGACAGACCACGGCCACCATGCGGGCCGGTTTGCTGTAGAAGCGGTCGCCGATGAACTCCGGCACCGTGAACTTGCCGAACTTGCGCAGGTAGGGCGCCAGCAGGGTGGCCAGCAGCACATAGCCGCCGGTCCAGCCCATCAGGAAGGTCGAGTTGGCATAACCACCGGCCGCGATAAGGCCGGCCATGGAGATGAAGGACGCGGCGGACATCCAGTCGGCACCAATGGCCATGCCGTTGGTGATGGGGTGAACACCGCCGCCGGCGACGTAGAAGTCCTTCGTCGAACCGACCTTGGCCCAGATGGCAATGCCGATGTAGAGGGCAAAGGAGGCGCCCACGAAGAGGATGTTGATGGCAAATTGACTCATGGCGTTACTCCTCGAGCCCGAACTGTTTGTCCAGACGATTCATCTTCCATGCATAGAAGAAGATGATGCCGATGAAGGTCAGTATGGAGCCCTGCTGGGCGAACCAGAAGCCCAGGTCGGTACCGCCGATGGCGATGCCCGAAAGCAAGGGCCTGAGTAGAATGGCGGCGCCGTAGGACACCAGGGCCCAGACGACGAGACAGCCGGCTATCAGCCGCAGGTTGGCTGCCCAGTAGGCTTCGGCATTGCTTTTTTTCTCATCCATTGTGTTGCTCCCCGTTTTGTTGTGTGAGCCACAAATCTTGGCTCTCCTGTCGCCCGGTGCGCTGCTGGTTTGTATCGAGAATTCTTGTCCGAAAAGCCAGCAAACACTCGAGAGGTTGCGCGCTTGGTTCTCTCGTTATCCAGTCGACAGAGCGTGAAAGCCTTCTTTATATGGCCCGACAGTAGTGCCTGGGTAATGCTGGTCAATGCATTGAAAAAATAAATCCTCTACTTTGGTATCAGGTAATTAGTCCTGATGAATTCATTTTTGGCGTTTTGTTGTTTATCAGTGTTTTATAGTAGGTTATGGGGGTGATGAGATATGGTCCTTAAGTCGATATGGGACCATGGTATAGGTGGGATGGCAGCCGAATGACAGGGAAACTGGAGGGCAGGGTATCCTGCTGCACCGCCAGGGGTACGACTTCGGCATATAACACCATGGTATGGATTCTTTAGCCGGGTCGCTGCTTGCTAGTCTGTGTCTGGATACAGGTCAGCTCATTGCTGTCGGTCGGGTCCTTTCATCGCCGTCCAGACCTGGCGGCTCAACTCCCATGGCACGAGGCCCAGTTCATGGTCGATATCGATCTGTCTCAGCCCCCGTTCTCGCTGCTCGACGATGCCGGACAGCAGCGAGTCCGGACACACCTCGGGTCGGCCGACTTCGCACAGGGCGATATCATTCTCGAGGCAGGCGAGGCCGCCGAGTCGCTGTTCGTGATCGCCGAGGGCGATGTGGCAGAGCTGGATACGTCTCGACGGGGTGAGGTCGAATGCATCGGCCGCTACACCACCGGCGACCTGTTCGGGGCCATCAGCCTGTTGCACGGGCAGAGCCGCTACCGGTTTCGAGCCGACCAGCCGACCCACTGCCATCTGCTGCCCCGGGCCGAGTTCCTGGCCTTGTGCGATGAATACCCGGCCTTTGCCGAAAGCTTTCGGCGTAGCCTGGCGCACAAGACTCGCCTGCTGGCGGCCCAGCGAGCCGCGGGAGGCTCGGTGATGGCCGGGGCCATGCTGACCCGGGCACGGGAGTGCATGCGTCAGCCACGAAAGCTGCCGGCGGAGGCGAGCATCCATGATGCCGTCGCGGCACTCGAGGTGTGGCATGTCGACAGCCTCCTGGTCGAGCGCCACGACGACGTGGGCATGATCACCAAGACCGACCTGCTCAACGCCCTCGTGTTGCGGCAGTATCCGGCGGATACCCCACTCGCGCGGATCGCCAACTTCACCTTGATCAGCATGCGGCCCGACCAGTATCTGTTCGAGGCATTGGTCACCATGACACGGCATCGCATCGAGCGCGTGGTGGTCATGGAGGATGCTGCCCCTCTGGGGGTGGTGGAGCTCACCGATGCCTTGAGCCATTTTTCCAGCCACAGTCATGTGGTCAGTCTGCAGATCGAACGCGCGGAGGATTCACGCGACCTGGCGGAGGCCAGTCGCCAGCTGCCGAGCCTGGTCCGCGGGCTGGCTGCCCAGGGGGCCAAGCCGCGCTTCATCATGGCGCTGCTGGCGGCCTTGAACGGTCGCATCATGGCCAGGACCTGGCACTTCCTGATCGATCCCCGCTATCGGACGGCGAGCTGCCTGATGGTCATGGGCAGCGAGGGGCGTGGCGAGCAGGTGCTCAAGACAGATCAGGACAATGGTCTGGTGCTGGAGGATGGGGTGTCCTGGCCCGAATGCAGGGCACAGATGCAGGCGTTCAGCGATGCGCTGCTCGAGCTGGGTTACCCACCCTGTCCGGGCGGCATCATGGTCTCCAATCCGCAGTGGGTCGGCACCGTCAGTCAGTGGTGCGAACGCATCGAGGACTGGGTGCAACGCGGTGATGCGGATGCCCTGATGAATCTCGCCATTCTGCTGGACGCCCATGCCATGGCGGGCAACCCGGTGTTGCTGTCGCGACTGCGCGAGACGCTCCTCGAGCGCTGCAGCGGCAACGAGATTCTATTGTCGCACTTTGCGCGGCCGGTACTGCGTTTCGCGACGCCCTTGACCCTGTTCGGTTCCCTGAAGAAGCCGCGGCAGGGCATCGACATCAAGAAGGCCGGCATCTTTCCGCTCGTGCATGGGGTTCGCGTCATGGCGCTGGAGCGTCACATCGGCCTGACCTCGACCCTCGAGCGACTGGACGCATTGGTTGCCGATGGGCGTCTCGAGGCGCGGTTCGCCGATGACCTGGGCGAGGCCCTGTCGCTGTTCACCGAGTTGCGGCTCAAGCAGCAGCTGGCGCATCTCGATGGCCTGGCCGATGACTCCGACAGGGTCGTCGTGCAGGAGCTTTCATCGCTGGAGCAGGACCTGTTGCGTGAAGCCCTGCACATTGTCAAGGAATTCAAGCAGCGACTGTCGCATCGCTATCATCTCGAATATGGCTAGGCGGTCATGCCTGCCAAGGGGCGTGCTGCCGATGTATCGGGTAGCGCCCGGGCCGGCCAATGACCGCTACCGACCGGGGGCATGGATGTTCAAGGTATTGCGTCGCGTCGTCGATCGTCGTCGTCACGCCGATAGCCAGTACGGCTGGTTGTTCCAGCCTTACATGGGTGACGAGATGGTTGCCCTGGCGCTCGCTGACGGGGCGGCCCGGGATGGCCCCGGCGCTCTGGTCATGGTGGCGGTCTGTGTGCAGGGCGATCAGGTCCAGGCGCATGATGCCCTGGCCCTGAGTCTGCCCGCTGATAGGGCGGAGGGGCGCGAGGATCCATCGGGCGAGGCGCTGGAAGGCTTGTTGAACTTCGTCGGCAATCGTCCCCTGGTCATCTGGTCGCAACAGCCTGAGCTGAACCGGCTGAATCACTGGCTGCGACCGCGCTTCGGCTTCGACCTGCCCAATGCGACAGTGGATGTGGCCCATCTCTATCAGCGTCGTCAGCACTATTGGCATCCGCAGCTCGAACGTCGCCCGCGCTTGGCCGAGGCCGCTCAGCGCCTGGGAATTGCGCTGCCCGAATCACGCACGCTGCGCGACGAGGCGGTGGCCACGGCGCGCCTCTACCTCGACCTGGTGCATCGTGAAGTCCCGCGCTGGCGGGGCGGTTGACGGGCGCATTTCGCCACTCCTGCCAGGCAGTGGTAGAATCCACGCCATCGAATTCAGCAACCGTCCTGGCAGCGCCGAGATCATGCAAGATGCCGTAATGACCGAGACCCCCGACCAGCCTGATGCCACTCACAATGGCGCAGGTGATGCCGCCCGCACCAGGCGTGAGTTCAACAAGCTTCAGAAGCGCCTGCGGCGACTGGTGGGCAACGCCATCATCGATTACGACATGATTCGCGAGGGCGACAAGGTGATGGTCTGCCTGTCCGGTGGCAAGGACAGCTACACCATGCTCGAGATCCTGCGCAATCTGCAGCGCAATGCGCCGGTCGACTTCTCCCTGGTGGCGGTCAATCTCGACCAGAAGCAACCCGGTTTCCCCGAGCATGTTCTGCCCGAGTATCTGGACGGTATCGGCGTGGATTATCACATCCTCGAGCGGGATACCTACTCGGTGGTCAAGGAAAAGACACCGGAGGGCAAGTCCACCTGTGCGCTGTGTTCGCGGTTGCGGCGTGGCTCCCTGTATGGCTATGCCGAGGAGATCGGCGCCACCAAGATTGCCCTCGGTCATCATCGGGAGGACATACTCGAGACGCTGTTTCTCAACATGTTCTTCGGCGGCAGCCTCAAGTCCATGCCGCCCAAGCTGTTGTCCGACGATGGCAAGAACATGGTCATCCGGCCGCTGGCCTATTGTCGGGAAGCCGATATCGCCGAGTTCTCGCGGCGCATGGAGTTCCCAATCATCCCCTGCAACCTGTGCGGCTCCCAGCCCAACCTGCAACGCCAGGTGGTCAAGGAAATGCTGGCCGACTGGGAGGCCAGTCACCCCGGGCGCCTCGAGAGCATGTTCAAGGCGGTGACCAATGTCGCGCCGTCGCAACTCGCCGACCGCGAGCTATTCGATTTTGCCGGACTCGAGGAAAAGCAGGCTCGGATGCAGGCGGCTAGAATCGACTTCACCGAGCTTTAAGGCCGCGAGAGACGGTCACCATCGTACGGGAAGGCGCCATGTCATCTGATGCTTCAGCGGAGTCTGCCGCCGGGTCCTTGCCCGTGCTCGATGCGGCCGCTCTGGCGCGCAGCATCGAGGCGGGCGAGCAGGGCCGCTGGTGGCTCGACGCCCTGGGGCCCCTGCAGGTGGAGGGCGAGTGCCGTCTGGGCAGGCTGCTGCTGACCCATGGTGCCGGGGCCGGTCAGGACTCGGCCTTTCTCGTCGCACTGCGTCAGGCCCTGGCGCAGGCGGGCATCCAGACGCTGGCCATGGAATTCGCCTACCTGCGCCGCATGCGCCACGAGGGCCGTCGGCGGCCGCCGCCGCGCGTCGAGCGTCTGGTCGATGAGCTGGCCGGCTGGCGCGACACCCTGGCCGAGCATCTGGCAACTCCGCCGTGGCTGGGCGGCAAGTCGATGGGCGGACGTGTGGCCAGCATGCTGGCGGTGCGGGATGGCGCCCCGGGCCTGGTGCTGTGTGGTTATCCCTTCCATCCCCCGCGTCGCCCGGCGACGCTGCGCCTGGATCACTGGCCGGCTCTGGCCTGTCCGACCCTGGTGGTGCAGGGCGAGCGTGACCCCTTCGGCACCCGGCAGGAAGTCGCCGACTACGATCT
Organism: Halomonas halmophila; assembly: GCF_006540005.1. Lineage (GTDB taxonomy): Bacteria > Pseudomonadota > Gammaproteobacteria > Pseudomonadales > Halomonadaceae > Halomonas > Halomonas halmophila. Next base: position 40,463 of record NZ_BJOC01000004.1, read on the forward strand.
GCCGGCTGTGGCCGAGCTGCAGTGGCTGGCGGATGGTGAGCATGACTGGCGGCCGAGGCGTCGCTCGGGGCATGATCAGGCGTCACTGATTCGTCAGGCGGCCTGTGGCATTGCCGGTTTCATGCAGTGCCACGGCTGAGCCACAGAAGCGCACCATGCGTCGGGGCCTGCCTCAAGTGGATGATTGAGCGGCGGTTATGGCGACACGCCGGGAGAGGCAGGCAAAAAAACGCGTTGACAAAAAACGCTTACCCTGTAGAATGCAGCGCCACGTGACCAGGGGTGGTTAGCTCAGCCGGGAGAGCACCAGCCTTACAAGCTGGGGGTCACAGGTTCGATCCCTGTACCACCCACCATGACGTCTGTCATGCCTGATCATGTAGCAGGAAGTGCAAGCGGACCGGTAGTTCAGTTGGTTAGAATGCCGGCCTGTCACGCCGGAGGTCGCGGGTTCGAGTCCCGTCCGGTCCGCCATCTGCCCCGAATTCCGGACCCCGAGTCGCATGACTCGGGGTCTTTCGTATGTGCCCTCGTATTTTCTCCTGCGGCGGGATCGCCTCCAGGCCAGTACCCGCTACGCTTTGACCAGGCGCCGACGTTTCCGAAACGGCTCATGTTTCGCGACGCAGCCGGCGCTTCGCGTCGGTAGACTTTGCGCAACACCTGTGACTGTCATACAGTTGTTTGAATTCATGCCGTGCGAACGCGAGGAGCTGGCCGTGACCGACTATCCCAACCTGCTGCGTCCCATCACCCTGGGGCACCTTGCGCTGCCCAATCGCGTGCTGATGGGGTCCATGCATACCAATCTGGAAGAGGCTCCCCAGGGTTTCGAGCGGCTGGCGGCGTTCTATGCCGAGCGCGCCCGTGAAGGCGTGGGACTGATCGTGACCGGAGGGATTGCGCCCAATGCCGAAGGAGCGGTCTTCCAGGGCGCGGCGACACTCGAGTGTCCCGAGCAGGTGGCGGAGCATCGTCGCGTGACGCATGCCGTGCATGCCGAGCAGGGGCATATCTGCCTGCAGATTCTGCATGCCGGGCGCTATGCCTATTCGCCGGAGCTGGTGGCACCATCGCCAATAGCGGCGCCGATCAACCGCTTCACGCCGCACGAAATGACGCATGACGAGGTGGAAGCGACCGTCGAGGACTATGTCCGCTGCGCCACCCTGGCCCGCGAGGCGGGTTACGATGGGGTCGAGATCATGGGCTCCGAGGGCTACCTGATCAATCAGTTCCTGTGTCGCCGCACCAACCATCGCCAGGACCAGTGGGGCGGGTCGCTGGACAACCGCATGCGTTTTCCGCTGGCCATCGTCGGGCGTATACGCGCCGAGCTGGGTGATGACTTCCTGGTCATCTTCCGCCTGTCGATGATCGACCTGGTCGAGGAGGGCAGTACCTTCGAGGAGGTGGTGACCCTGGGGCGCGCGGTGGAGCAGGCAGGCGCGGATGTGATCAATACCGGGATCGGCTGGCATGAGGCCAGGGTGCCGACCATCGTCACCAGCGTACCGCGCGCCGCCTTCAGCCAGGTGACGCGGCGCATGCGCGAGGCCCTGGCGATCCCGCTGATCACCACCAACCGCATCAACATGCCCGAGGTCGCCGAACGGGTGCTGGCCGCGGGGCAGGCCGATATGGTCTCCATGGCCAGGCCCTTTCTGGCCGATCCGGCCTGGGTCGCCAAGGCCCGCGATGGTCGCCGCGACGAGATCAATACCTGCATCGCCTGCAACCAGGCCTGCCTGGACCACACCTTCCAGGGCAAGCTGACCTCCTGTCTGGTCAATCCGCGCGCCTGTCACGAAACCGAGCTGCTGATCACGCCGGCCGCCCAGAGCCGGCAGATCGCGGTGGTCGGCGGTGGCCCGGCCGGCCTGGCAGCGGCCGTGACGGCGGCACAGTGCGGGCATGCAGTCACGCTTTATGAGCGTCAGTCCGAACTCGGCGGCCAGTTCAACTATGCGCGGCGCATCCCCGGCAAGGAAGAGTTCGATGAGACCCTGCGTTATTTCCGGGTCATGCTCGATCGGCATCGGGTCCAGGTTCGGCTGGGCGTGGCGCCGGACGTGCATGAATTGCGTGCCTTCGACGAGGTGGTGCTGGCCACCGGTGTCAGGCCCCGAACGCTGGATCTGCCGGGCAGCGAGCACCCCAGGGTGATGTCCTATCCGATGGCCATCATGCATGCCGAGCGTGTCGGCCCTCGGGTGGCGATCATCGGAGCCGGCGGTATCGGCTTCGACGTCGCCGAACTGCTGACCCATGCCGGGCATCCGGCCCTGGATGCCGAGGCCTGGTGTGATGAATGGGGCGTTGATCTGAGCGTCTCGTCGGCGGGTGGCTTGAAGACCCCGCAGCGCCCCGCGGTGCCTCGCCGGGTCACGCTGTTGCAGCGCAAGACCTCGAAGCCCGGCAAGGGGCTGGGCACCACCACGGGCTGGGTGCATCGCGCCTCGCTGCGCCATCGAGGCGTCGAGATGCTGGCCGGCTGCGACTATCTGGGCGTCGATGATCAAGGGCTGCACATCCGCCAGGATGGCGAGCCGCGCCTGCTCGAGGTGGACACGGTGGTGGTCTGCGCCGGCCAGGAGTCGGTCCGCGATGATCTCGAGGCCCTGGTGGATGCGGGGGTCTCGGTGCACGTCATCGGGGGCGCCGATCAGGCCGCCGAGCTCGACGCCAAGCGCGCCATCGAGCAGGGGACCCGGCTGGCCACCACCTTCTGAGGGCTTGTCGGAGTGGTCGATTCGATGAGATGGCGAACCAAATGGCCGGTCAGCGCATCAAACATACTGAGACCTTCAGTGCTGGTCGGCGTCGGTATCCCGCGGTTGCGTTGAAGGTCACGCCAGAGGGATGCGTGAATGCTGTCTACGCTGAAGGTGTAGCGATCCCCGGTTGGCATGCGGATGGATGACGCCTTGACGGGGAGTCGGGTCCAAGGAGGTCCAGTCGCAGCATCGCCGGGCACTGGTCGCCGGCGTTCGGACAGGGCCTCCCTACAGGAGGCTTCGATGAGCATCTTCGATCATGTGCAGAACCGTTATGCCCGTACTCGGCAGGAAGAAATGAGCCTGCAGGAGTATCTGGAACTTTGCCACGAGCAGCCCTCGGTCTATGCCAACGCCGCTGAACGCCTGCTGGAGGCGATCGGCGAGCCCGAAGTGATCGATACCGCCAAGGACCCCAGGTTGGCGCGTATCTTCTCCAACAAGGTGATCCGCCGTTATCCGGCCTTTGCCGAGTTCTATGGCATGGAAGACGCCATCGAACAGATCGTGGCGTATTTCCGCCATGCCGCCCAGGGCCTGGAAGAACGGAAGCAGATTCTCTATCTGCTGGGCCCGGTGGGTGGTGGCAAGTCATCCCTGGCCGAACGCCTCAAGTTGTTGATGGAGCACGTGCCTTTCTATGCCATCAAGGGCTCTCCGGTTCAGGAGTCGCCGCTCGGGCTGTTCTCGCCGGAGGAAGATGGCGAGCTGCTCGAACAGGAATACGGCATTCCGCCGCGCTGCCTGAAGAGTGTCATGTCGCCCTGGGCGGCCAAGCGGTTGCAGGAATACGGTGGTGATATCTCGCAGTTCCGGGTCGTGCGGCTGTATCCGTCGCGCCTCAATCAGGTGGCCATCTCCAAGACCGAACCCGGCGACGAGAACAACCAGGACATCTCGTCACTGGTCGGCAAGGTCGATATCCGCCAGCTCGAGCTCTACTCGCAGGACGACCCCGATGCCTACAGCTTTTCCGGCGGGCTGTGTCGCGCCAACCAGGGGCTGATGGAATTCGTCGAGATGTTCAAGGCCCCGATCAAGGTACTGCATCCGCTGCTGACGGCGACCCAGGAGGCCAACTACAACCCCACCGAGGGCATGGGGGCGATTCCCTTTGACGGCATCGTGCTGGCGCATTCCAACGAGAGCGAGTGGCAGACCTTCCGCAACAATCGCAATAACGAGGCCTTTCTCGATCGTGTCTATATCGTCAAGGTGCCTTATTGCCTGCGGGTCAGCGAAGAAATCAACATCTATAAGAAGCTGCTCGAACACTCCTCGCTCAACGAGGCGCCCTGCGCACCGGATACGCTGCGCATGCTGGCGCAGTTCTCGGTGCTCTCGCGCCTCAAGGAGCCGGAAAATTCCAGCGTCTACTCCAAGATGCGGGTCTATGACGGCGAAAACCTCAAGGACACTGATCCCAAGGCCAAGTCGATCCAGGAGTACCGCGACAATGCCGGGGTGGACGAGGGCATGGATGGGCTCTCGACCCGTTTTGCCTTCAAGATTCTGTCCAAGGTGTTCAACTTCGATAACCATGAAGTGGCCGCCAACCCCGTGCACCTGCTCTATGTGCTTGAGCAGCGCCTCGAGCAGGAGCAGCTGCCACGCGAGACCTTCGAGCGCTACCTGCGCTACATCAAGGAGTTCCTGGCGCCACGCTACGTCGACTTCATCGGCAAGGAGATCCAGACCGCCTATCTGGAGTCCTACTCCGAATACGGTCAGAACATCTTCGATCGATATGTCACCTATGCCGACTTCTGGATTCAGGACCAGGAGTATCGAGACCCCGAGACCGGTGAGCTCTTCGATCGTCAGTCCCTCAACGAGGAGCTGGAAAAGATCGAAAAGCCGGCAGGCATCTCCAATCCCAAGGATTTCCGCCACGAGGTGGTGAACTTCGTGCTCCGGGCCCGGGCCCAGAACAACGGCATGAACCCGAGCTGGCAGTCCTACGAGAAGCTGCGCGGGGTCATCGAGCACAAGATGTTCGCCAACACCGAGGAGCTGTTGCCGGTGATCTCCTTCAACGCCAAGGCGTCCACGGCGGACCAGAAGAAGCACGAGGACTTCGTGGCGCGCATGGTCGACCGCGGCTATACCGAGAAGCAGGTGAGGCTGCTGGCCGAGTGGTACCTGAGGGTGCGCAAGTCGCAGTAGGCTGTGTGACGAGCTACGAGCTACGAGCTACGAGCTACGAGCTACGAGCTACGAGCTACGAGCTACGAGCTACGAGAGGCGAACTTCGACGTTCGCCGCGCCGCCCAGAGGAGGTCAGCATGAGCTATTTCATCGACCGTCGGGCCAATGCCAAGCACAAGAGTGCGGTCAATCGGCAGCGCTTTCTGGATCGCTATCGCGGGCACATCAAACGCTCCGTGGAAGAAGCGGTCAATCGCCGCTCCATCACCGACATGGAGCGCGGCGAGAAGGTCTCGATTCCGTCCCGGGATATCTCCGAGCCGGTCTTCCAGCACGGCCCGGGCGGCCGGCGCTCGATCATTGCACCGGGCAACCGGGAATTCGTCGAGGGAGATCGCTTCAAGCGGCCGGGTGGCAGTGGCGGCGGTGACGGCAGCGGCGAGGGTGGTGCCTCCAATCAGGGCGAGGGCATGGATGAATTCGCCTTCAGCCTGACCCGCGAGGAGTTCCTGGACTTCGTCTTCGAGGGGCTCGAGCTGCCGCATCTGGAGCGCAAGCCGCTGGTCGACCTGGAGGAAACCCGGCCGGTGCGCGCCGGCCTGACCCGCGACGGCGTGCCGGCGCGGATCAATATCGTGCGCTCCATGCGTGAGGCGCATGCCCGGCGTATCGCCATGCGCGGGCCGATCCGCCGGGCACTGCGCGAGGCCCAGCAGGCGCTGGAGGCCGAGGAACACAAGGACCCGGCCCTGCGCAATCCGGTGCGCATCCAGGAGTTGAAGGACGAGATCGCGCGTCTGGAAAAACGCCTGGAGGCGGTGCCTTTCATCGATACCAATGACCTGCGCTACAACAACGTGATCCAGCAGCCCCAGCCGTCGAGCAAGGCGGTGATGTTCTGCGTGATGGATGTTTCCGGCTCGATGACGCAGGCTCACAAGGACATCGCCAAGCGCTTCTTCCTGTTGTTGTATCTCTTTCTGGAGCGCAACTACGAGCGGGTCGAGCTGGTCTTCGTGCGCCACCACACCGCCGCCCGCGAAGTCGACGAGGAAGAGTTCTTCTACTCCCGGGAAACCGGCGGCACCATCGTCTCGAGCGCCCTGACCCTGGTCGACGAAATCATCGAGGCCCGCTACCCGCCGAGCCAGTGGAATCTCTATGTGGCCCAGGCATCGGATGGCGACAACTGGGATGACGACTCGCTGACCTGTCGTGATCTGCTGACCCGCTCGCTGATGCCGAGGCTGCAGTATTTCGCCTATGTCGAGATCACGCCCCATGCGCACCAGGCGCTGTGGGAAGAGTACGAGCGAGTGGAAGCAGAGTATGCCGACCGCTTCGCTATGCGTCAGATCATCGAGGCCGGTGATATCTACCCGGTATTCCGCGAGTTGTTCCAGCGGCGAGCCGCGTCGTCGTGAGGCGCGGCCCAGGAGGCAGCATGTTGGATCGCAAGCCCATCGCCACCGGCTCCGACTGGAGCTTCGAGGTGCTCGCCGAGTTCGAGGCGGAAATCGCCCGCCTGGCCGATGAATACCGGCTGGACACCTATCCGAATCAGATCGAGATCATCACCACCGAGCAGATGATGGACGCTTATGCCAGCGTCGGCATGCCGGTGGGTTACCACCACTGGTCCTTCGGCAAGCAGTTCCTGGCCGTGGAGCAGGCCTATCGGCGTGGTCAGATGGGCCTGGCCTACGAGCTGGTGATCAACTCCAACCCGTGCATCGCCTACCTGATGGAGGAAAACACCCTGATGATGCAGGTGCTGGTCATGGCCCACGCCTGCTATGGACACAATTCCTTCTTCAAGGGCAACTATCTCTTCCAGACCTGGACCGATGCCGGCTCCATCGTCGATTATCTACTGTTTGCCCGCCGCTACATCGCCGAGTGCGAAGAGCGTCATGGTGTGACGGCCGTGGAGCAGCTGCTGGACGCCTGTCATGCCCTGCAGAACCACGGAGTCGATCGCTACAAGCGGCCCTCGCCGATCTCGGCGGAAGAGGAAATCCGGCGCCAGAAGGAACGCGAGAGCCACCTCCAGGCTCAGGTGAACACCCTGTGGCGCACCATTCCCGGGCGCTCGCCGGCCGAGACCGACAGCCCGGACATGGACGAGGAGGACCCGCTGGGCCTGCATGCCGGTGCCCGGTATCCCCCGGAACCCCAGGAGAACCTGCTTTACTTCATCGAAAAGAATGCCCCCTTGCTGGCGCCCTGGCAGCGGGAAGTGGTGCGCATCGTGCGCAAGCTGGCGCAGTATTTCTATCCCCAGCGTCAGACCCAGGTGATGAACGAGGGCTGGGCCACCTTCTGGCACTATACCCTGATGAACCGCCTCTACGATGACGGCCTCGTGGACGAGGGGCTGATACTGGAGTTCCTGCAGTCGCACACCTCGGTGGTCCAGCAGCCCGCCTTCGATAGCCCCGCCTACAACGGCATCAACCCCTATGCGCTGGGGTTCGCGATCTTCTCGGACCTGCGCCGCATCTGCGAATCTCCCACCGACGAGGACCGCCTGTGGTTCCCCGATCTCGCCGACAGCGACTGGCGGGAGACCCTGCAGTTCGCCATGCACAACTTCAAGGACGAGTCCTTCATTCAGCAGTTCCTGTCGCCCCGCGTGATTCGCGAGCTCAAGCTGTTCAAGGTGGTGGACGATGATCAGGACGAGATGCTCGAGGTGACCGCCATTCATGATGAGCGGGGGTATCAGCGCATCCGCGAGGCGCTTGCCAGCCAGTATGCCCTCGCGGTGCGCGAGCCCAACATCCAGGTGCAGGCCGCGGATATTCGTGGCGACCGCTCACTGACGCTGCGCCATATCCAGGATAACCGTCGGCCGCTGGCGCGCAGTGTCTATCCGGTCATGCGCCACCTGCATCAGCTCTGGGGCTTTCCGGTCAAGCTGGAGTCGGTGCAGGACAACGAAATCGTCGGCCGCTATCAATGGCCACTGCCCGAGGATGACGACGCGGCGCAGTAGGCGCGTGGGCATGGTGCTGAGCATCGCTTGACGCTGCTATACTCGCCGCAGCCGCGATGGCCGCTGTCATCGCCTATCGTTCAGCCGAGTACCGTCGAGGAGCGCCTGATGCAGAATGCCGTGATCCTGATCAATACCGAGAAGGGCCAGGTCAAACCGGTGGCCGAACGCCTGGCCGATGTCGAAGGCATCAGCGAGGTGTTTTCCACCTGTGGTCGCTATGACCTGGTGGCCATTGCCCGGACCCGGGACTTCGAGAGCCTGGCCGAGTTGGTGACCGGCCGCCTCAATGATGTCGAGGGCATCGCCGATACCGAAACCCTCAATGCCATGCAGGTTCACTCCCGCCACGATCTCGAGACCATGTTCTCGCTGGGTTGGTAACGCCTCTGCCGCAGCGGCCGGTTACGGCCCGCGGTGACTGACTGGAATGGATTCTCGAGATGTCTGCTGACTCTTTTCTGCGTCGCATGATGCGGCGTACGGGTGTTGCCGTGCTGTTTGCCGCCGTCGGCAGTGGCCTCTGGTACATGCAGGAGCGTGAGGTGCGTGATCGGCTGAGCTGGCAGGGCGTGCCGACCTGGGCCGAACTGACGCCACTGAGCCTGCATCGCGTGCTGCGCAACGACGGCTATCTTCTCGGCTGGTCGGACATCCGGGTCAGCCCCTTGTGGGTCAGCTATGCCCTGCAGGCCGTGGATGACCCGCAGGCAGGGGAGCGCCCGGGGTTTCGGCGTGACTGGCGCACCCTCTGGCCGCTCAAGCCCGACAGTTATGCCCACAGCGGGTATGATCGCGGCCATCTGGCGCCCAACTATGCCATCGCCGCCGTGCATGGCCGCGCGGCCCAGCGCGATACCTTCCTGATGAGCAACATGACGCCCCAGCGTCCGGATCTGAATCGCCGGCTGTGGCAGCGGCTCGAGGAGGTGGTGATGGATCGTTTCGTGCCGCGCTTCGGCCGGCTGCGGGTGATTACCGGCCCGATCTTCGACGACGAATTCTTCTTCAGCGGGGTCATGGAGCGTGCCGGCCTGGTGGAGGTGCCGGAGGCCTTCTACAAGATCCTGATCGTGCCGGGCGCACAGCCCAGGGCGCTGGCCTTCATCATGCCCCAGAACGTCAGTGGCGACGAGCCGCTGGATCGTTACCTGGTCAGCATCGATGACGTCGAGGCGCGCACCGGCCTGGACTTTTTTCCGCAGCTCTCGGCGTCGGCGGCCGAAGCGCTGGAAGCCGGGGTGCAGACACAGGGCTGGAATCTCGACGAGGTGGCGCGACTGCCGAGTCGCTTCTGAGCGAAGCCGGCAACGGCAGGACACAAAAAAACCGCGATTCAATGTCGCGGTTACCTCTGGATACTGCTCGGATTGTGTCGTCCTGTCAGCGTCATGATACGGGGTATGGTGCCCAGGAGAGGACTTGAACCTCCACGTCCGTAAGGACACTAGCACCTGAAGCTAGCGCGTCTACCCA
>NZ_BJOC01000005.1 GCF_006540005.1 Halomonas halmophila
TTCCGCCACCTGGGCGAACACGAGCCGATCGAGCTGATAAAGAGCGTGATACCTTCCGACCCGAGGGTCATCAGCGTATCAAATGGTGCCCAGAAGAGGACTTGAACCTCCACGTCCGTAAGGACACTAGCACCTGAAGCTAGCGCGTCTACCAATTCCGCCATCTGGGCAAGTGGCGCGTATCATACCGAATTCAGCCGAGAATGCAACCCCTATTTGCCATGTCCGGCGCTTCGTTCCGGCGCCCATGCGGGCAATCGGTGGGCTTGCATGCTTGGGTGATGGGCGCTGCGGCGCTATACTGCCGACCATGACAAGATATTTGAACAGAACCGATGATAGCCTGCGGCACTCGCGCGTGACGCCACGCATGCCGTCCATGACCCTGCCAAGGATCCTCTCCGCATGACCCACTGGACGCTTGAAGACGACGCGCACGCCAGTCGCGAGGCCCACAAGTACGACAAGCCCGCTCCCAGCCGCGAGTATCTGCTGGCCAGGCTGGAAGACTACGGTAAACCCATTACGCCCGAGTCCATGAGCCAGATGCTCGGTCTCGAGGACGAGGACCTTCAGGAGGCCGTGCGCCGCCGGCTGTCGGCCATGGAGCGCGACGGCCAGGTGCTGCGCAATCGTCGCGGTGCCTATGCGCTGATCGACAAGCTCGACCTGATCAAGGGCAAGGTGCTGGGACATCGCGATGGCTTCGGCTTCCTGCTCCGGGATGATGGCAAGAAGCCCGACCTGGTGATTCCGCCCCGTCAGATGCGCCGTGTCTTCCATGGCGATCATGTGCTGGTGCGCGTCAGCGGTCGGGATCGTCGCGGGCGTGACGAAGCCACCATCGTCGAGGTTCTGGCCCGCAACACCCAGACGATGGTCGGGGTGTACCGCGAGAATACGCCCGAGTTCGGTGTGCTGATTCCCGAGAATCCGCGCATCACCCAGGAAGTCATCATTCCGCACAACGCCAATGGTGGTGCTCAGGACGGCCAGGTGATCTCGGCGCACATCGTCAAGCAGCCGGCCACCCGTGTGCAGCCGGTCGGCGAGGTCAGCGAGGTGCTCGGCGAGCGCATGGACCCCGGCATGGAAATCGACATCGCCCTGCGCAGTTACGAGATTCCTTCGGAATTTCCGCCGGAAGTGCTGGACCAGATCGCCAGCATGTCCGAGCAGGTGGCCGATGACGACAAGCAGCAGCGCATCGACCTGCGGGATTATCCGCTGGTGACCATCGATGATGAGTCCGCCAAGGACTTCGACGATGCCGTCTGTGCCTGGAAGACCAAGTCGGGCAGCTGGAAGCTGCTGGTGGCCATCGCCGATGTGTCCCACTATGTGCGGCCCGGTACGCCTCTCGACCAGGAAGCGATTGCCCGCGGCAATTCGGTGTACTTCCCGGGGCAGGTGGTGCCGATGCTGCCCGAACTGCTCTCCAACGGCCTGTGCTCGCTGAATCCCGAGGTCGATCGCCTGGCGCTGGTCTGCGAGATGAACATCTCCAAGAACGGGGCCATCAGTCGCTATCGGTTCTGCGAGGCCGTCTTCCGTTCCCACGCTCGCCTGACCTACAACAAGGTGTCGGCGATTCTCGAGGACGAGGGCGAAGAAGCCGATGCCCTGCGCGAGCAGTACCGTGAGCTGGTGCCGTCGCTGCAGAACCTGCACTCGCTGTATGGCGTGCTGCGTGGCGCCCGTGAGTCGCGTGGCGCCATCGATTTCGAGACCACCGAGACGGCCATCGTCTTCAATGACGAGCGCAAGATCGAGAAGATCGAGCCGCGTTCGCGCAATGATGCCCACAAGATCATCGAGGAGTGCATGCTGGCCGCCAATGTGGCTACGGCCCGCTTCCTCGACAAGCACGACCTGCCGGCGCTGTATCGCATCCACGAGCGTCCGTCGCCGGAACGCCTCGACAAGCTGCGCCTCTTTCTCAACGAGCTGGGCCTGTCTCTGGGCGGGGGTGACGAGCCGACGCCGCAGGACTATCGTGACCTGGCCGAGACCATCAAGGGTCGCGACGATGCCGACATCATCCAGACGGTGATGCTGCGCTCGATGAATCAGGCGGTCTACTCGCCGCAGAACGAGGGGCACTTCGGGCTGGCGTATGAGGCCTATGCGCACTTCACCTCGCCGATTCGCCGCTATCCCGACCTGGTCGTGCATCGCGCCATCCGCTCGGTGATTCGCGGGCCGCGCCAGACCAATACCGTCCTGCGTGCCGACGATGCGCCGGTCGAGGCGCCGAGCAAGTGGTGCCCCTATACCTTCGAGCAGATGCTCGAACTGGGCGAGCACTGCTCGATGACCGAACGGCGTGCCGATGATGCCACCCGGGACGTCGAAAGCTGGCTCAAGTGCGAATTCATGTCCGACAAGCTCGGCGAGGTCTATGACGGCACCATCGCCTCGGTCACGCAGTTCGGCATCTTCGTGCGGCTGGATGATGTCTACGTCGAGGGCCTGGTGCACGTCACCTCGTTGCCTTCCGACTACTACCACTACGAGGCCGAGAAACACCGGCTGAAGGGTGAGAAGAGTGGCGCCAGTTACCGGCTCGGGGATGGCGTGACCGTTCAGGTGGCGCGTGTCGACCTGGATGATCGCAAGATCGATTTCGAGCTGGCCGATGACAAGCCGCGTCCGAAGCAGGCGCCCAAGCGCCGCCCCCGGCAGCAGAATGCCGGCAAGGCAACGGGCAAGGGCAAAGGCAGCCAGGACAAGGGCAGCCAGGACAAGGGCAGCCAGGACAAGGGCACCCAGGGTGGCGCGGACTCGCAAGCCCAGAACGAAGAGGGCGGCAAGAAGCGCCGCCGTCGTGGTCAACGGCGCCGCTGAGTGGCGCCGTCTCAGCCGCTAGCGAGACTTTCCTCATGAGCAAGCCAACCCATCGCCGCGGGCCCCGGGCGCCTGGCGGCCTGGATGCCGTCCATGGGGTGCACGCCGTCCGAGCCCTGATGGCGCGTGGCGAAATGCCGCGTGAACTCTGGGTGCAGGAGGGCGATGCCTCCGGTCGCCTCGCGGAGCTCCTGACACAGGCCCGAGAGGCCGGGGTCAGGGTCCAGACCCTGCCCCGCGAACTGCTCGACCAGCAGGCCCAGGGTGCCGTGCATCAGGGAGTGGTGGCCTTCTGTCCGCCGCTGGCCTTCGAGGCGGAGAACGCGCTCTGGCACCGGCTGCAGGGCTGGTCGGCGGCAACGCCGCCGCTGCTGCTGGTGCTGGACGGCATCACCGACGTGCACAACTTCGGTGCCTGCCTGCGCAGTGCCGATGCCGCCGGGGCGCACGGCGTGGTGGTGCCCAAGGATCGGGCCGCCCCACTCAACGCCACGGTACGCAAGGTGGCCTGTGGTGCCGCCGAAAGCGTGCCGGTCTACCGGGCCACCAATCTGGCGCGGGCCATGGCGCGCATGAAGGAGCTGGGCGTCTGGGTCACCGGGACCGCCGGGGAAGCCGAGGCTTCGCTCTTCGAAGCGGATTTCAGCGTGGCCACCGCCCTGGTCATGGGCGCCGAAGGCAAGGGCATGCGCCGCCTGACGCGCGAAGCCTGTGATGGCCTGGTCAAGCTGCCGATGGTCGGGCAGGTCTCCAGCCTCAATGTCTCGGTCGCCACCGGTATCTGCCTGTTCGAAGCCGTGCGTCAGCGAGGCGCCGGCGCATCGTGACTCGCTGCTCGCTGTCGCATTCGGGAAATCTGCATAAATCGCCGAGCATAGTGAAGTGCAAGGCGCACGGCGCGCAGAAAGCGAGACATAACATCCGGTTAGGCGAGCTTTCGAGCACCGCGTAACGCAGCAATTTGCATGCGCAGGCATTTAAGCAGTGTTTCCGTTCCTGCCTGCCGTTGGCAACCAGCCTGTGATACCTTATCGCGATCATCTTGACCTGGATTGCCAAGGATTTCATGGACGCACAAGCCAAGATCATCGATCGTCTCGCCGAGGAACTCGGTGTTCGCACCGCTCAGGTAGCCGCTACCGTCGAACTGCTGGATGGCGGCGCAACCGTGCCCTTCATCGCTCGTTACCGCAAGGAAGTCACCGGGGCGCTGGACGACAGCCAGCTACGCCAGCTGGAAGAGCGCCTGGTGTACCTGCGTGAGCTGGAAGAGCGTCGTCAGAGCGTGCTGTCGGCCATCGACGAGCAGGGCAAGCTGACCGACGAGCTGGCCGCGAGCCTGCGCGCCGCCGATACCAAGCAGCGCCTGGAAGACCTCTACCTGCCGTACCGCAAGAAGCGGCGCACCAAGGCGCAGATGGCCCGCGAGGCAGGCCTCGAACCGTTGGCCGACGCGCTGCTGGGCGACCCGACACTGGATCCCGAGTCAGAGGCGGCCGGCTATCTGTGTGCGGCCGATGGTGATATCCCGGCCTTCGAGGATGCCAGGTCGGCCCTGGATGGCGCCAAGCAGATCCTCATGGAACGCTTTGCCGAGGACCCCGAGCTGGTGGGACGGCTGCGCGAGCGTCTGTGGGAAGACGGCATCCTCACGGCACGCCTGATCGACGGCAAGGAGCGCGAGGGCGCCAAGTTTTCCGACTACTTCGAGCATGATGAAGCCATCGGCAAGGTGCCCTCGCACCGTGCACTGGCCATGTTCCGTGGTCGCAACGAAGGCGTGCTGTCGCTGGTCATTCGCCTGCCTGGCGAGGAAGAAGCCAGCGTGCATCCGGCGCAGGTCGCCATCGCCCGACATTTCGCCATCGAGGACCATGGCCGTGCCGCCGACCGCTGGCTGGCCGAGGTGGTGCGCTGGACCTGGCGGGTCAAGCTGTATACCCATCTCGAGACCGAGCTGATGGGGCGCCTGCGTGACCGTGCCGAGGCCGAGGCCATCGGCGTTTTCGCCGCCAACCTCAAGGATCTGCTGCTGGCCGCCCCGGCGGGCGCCAAGGCGACCCTCGCCATCGACCCCGGCCTGCGCACCGGCTGCAAGGTCGCGGTGGTCAGCGCGACGGGCCAGTTCCTGGGGGAGTCCACGATCTTCCCGCATGCGCCGCGCAACCAGTGGCAGGCGTCCCTGGCCGAACTGGCGCGCCTTGTCGAGGCGCATGATGTGGCATTGATCGCCGTGGGCAATGGCACCGCCAGTCGCGAGACCGACAAGCTGGCCGGCGAGCTGGTCAAGGCCATGGCCGACAAGCGTCGGCTGTCCAAGGTCATGGTCAGCGAGGCGGGTGCTTCGGTGTACTCGGCCTCGGAATATGCCTCCCGCGAACTGCCGAACCTGGACGTCACGGTGCGCGGGGCCGTCTCCATCGGCCGGCGCCTCCAGGACCCGCTCGCCGAGCTGGTCAAGATCGAGCCCAAGTCCATCGGCGTCGGCCAGTATCAGCACGATGTCTCCCAGGTACAGCTGTCGCGCAGCCTGGAAGCCGTGATCGAGGACTGCGTGAACGCCGTGGGCGTCGACCTCAACACCGCTTCCTCGGCACTGCTGTCGCGGGTCTCGGGCCTCAATGCCAACCTGGCCGAGAACATCGTGTCGCGCCGCGACGCCGAGGGTGCCTTTCGTTCGCGGCGCCAGTTGCTGGATGTCAGCCGCCTGGGGCCCAAGACCTACGAGCAGTGCGCGGGCTTCCTGCGCATCATGAACGGCGACAATCCCCTGGATGCTAGTGCCGTGCACCCCGAGGCCTATCCGCTGGTCGAGCGCATCGCCGAGCGCAGCGGCCGCCAGCTGGCCGGGCTGATCGGCGACAGCGGCACCCTCAAGTCGCTCAAGGCGGCCGAATTCGCCGATGAGCGCTTCGGCGAGCTGACCGTCAACGATATCCTCAAGGAACTCGACAAGCCCGGGCGTGACCCGCGTCCCGAGTTCAAGGCGGCGCAATTCCGCGAGGGCGTCGAAACCCTCAAGGACCTGGAGCCCGGCATGGTGCTCGAGGGCAGCGTGACCAATGTCACGCACTTCGGCGCCTTCGTCGATATCGGGGTGCATCAGGATGGCCTGGTGCATATCTCGGCGCTGTCCAGTCAGTTCGTCGAGGACCCGCGGTCGGTGGTCAAGGCCGGGGATATCGTCAAGGTCAAGGTCATGAGCGTCGACCTGGAACGCTCGCGTATCGGGCTGACCATGCGCATGGACGATCAGCCCGGGGAAGAAGCGCCGGCCAAGCCGCGCGGCGGGAGCGACGCCCGGGGGAGCGGCAAGTCGCCGCGCAAGGGCGGTGGCAAGTCGCGCGGGCAGAACGGTCAGGATGAAAGCCGGGTGGGCGCTCTGGGCGCCGCGCTGCTCAAGGCCAGGAAGGACGGTTAGGAGCGAGCTGCTCGCGCCTCGAACCCTTGAATCACGGTTTTTCGACGCCATAATCTTAAGTTCTGTGGGTGCCCAGGCGCCCGACCGATCACCGGGCAGCCGCCATCCTGCAGCCGGCTGCCACGACAAGGGGTGTCATCTTGTCAGAATTGCTCTCCACCCTTATCGAACGACTCAGCGGTCCCGCCAGCCAGGGGCGCTTCAGTCGCCTGCGGCGCGGCATCGAGAAAGAGGGGTTGCGTGTCGACGGCGGTGGCCATATCGCGCAGACGCCGCACCCCGAGGATTTCGGTTCGAAGCTGACACACCCGCATGTCACCACGGACTATTCCGAGGCGCTGCTGGAATACATCACGCCGGTCTACAGTCGCCCCGAGGATGCCGTCGAGTTCATGGCCGACCTGCATCGCTTCAGCTATCGGCGCCTGAACGCAGAGCTCATCTGGCCGGCGAGCATGCCCGCCAGACTCGAGGGTAACGACAGCGTGCCGATTGCCGATTATGGCGCGTCCAATGTGGGCCGCATGAAGCACGTCTACCGCAAGGGGCTGGACGTGCGTTACGGCCGTATCATGCAGTCCATTGCCGGGGTGCATTACAACGTCTCGCTGCCGGATGACTTCTGGTCACTGCTCAAGGAGCTGGAAGGCGATGACACGAGTTCCATGCAGGACTATCGTTCCTCGCGGTACTTCGACCTGATTCGCAACTTCCGCCGCCACAGTTGGCTGCTGCTGTACCTGTTCGGTGCCTCGCCGGCGGTGGATCGCAGCTTTCTGCCGGATGGGCGAGTCCCGGAAGGCCTCCAGCCCCATGCCGAGCAGACGCTCGTTGCGCCTTATGCCACCAGCCTGCGCATGTCCGGCCTGGGCTATCAGAACAAGGTGCAGGAGCAGCTCAAGATCTGCTTCAACTCGCTGTCCAACTACGTCAACACCCTGCGCCATGCCATCTCCACGCCCTGGCCGGATTATGCCGCCATGGGGGTGCATCTGGGCGGCAACGACTGGCAGCAGCTCAACGACAATATCCTGCAGATCGAGAACGAGTACTACAGCGATATTCGTCCCAAGCGTGTGGCGCGTCACGACGAGACGCCCAGCCAGGCACTGGAGGCGCGGGGCGTCGAGTACATCGAGGTGCGCTGCCTGGACCTGGATCCCTTCGACCCGCTGGGGTTCGATGCCACGCGCAGCCGTTTCGTCGACACCTTCCTGATGTGGTGTCTGCTCAACGAAAGCCCCTGGATCAGTGACGAGGAATGCGAGCACCTCGACGACAACCGCCGTCTGGTGGTTTCCCGAGGGCGCGACCCTGAGCTGCGACTCGACCACCACGGCCGCAAGCGCAGTATCGCCGAATGGGGGCACGATATCTTCGCCGAGCTGCGCGAAGTCGCGACCCTGCTGGATCGACTGGAAGAGGGCGCGCCGCATGCCGAAGCGCTGGCCGAACTGACGCCCTGGCTCGATGAGCCTGGCCTGACGCCCTCCGGGCGTCTACTGGCAAGGCTCGAGGAACGCGACGAGGAATTCGTCGAGGCGACGCTGGCGCTGGCCCGAGAGCAGGCGGCGCAGTTGCGCGCGGAGCCCGTCGAGTCGGCGCGGGCGGCGCTGTTCGACCAGTTGGTGGAGACTTCCTTTCAGCAGCAGTCGGAAATCGAGGCCGGTGAGAGCCAGAGCTTCGCGACCTTTCTGGCGGATTATTTCGAACGTGCCCGGGAGTCGCGGGCATTGACGCCACTGTGGGCCAAGGGAGGCCAATCATGATCTGGGAAGTCGAGGAATGGGGCGTCCGTCGCTGGTGCCTGGCGGGACTGGCATTCTGTGTCCTGATGATGGCCGTGGCGCTGGGCCTGGAGCACCTGGCCGGCATGGAGCCCTGCCCATTGTGCGTCTTCCAGCGCATGGCGGTCATCGCGGCCGGGGCCGTCTTCCTGGTCGGGGCCCTGCATGCCCCCAGGGACAGGGCGGGAGCGGCGGTCTACGGCCTGCTGGGGCTCATCGCCGTGGCTGTTGGCATCGCGCTGGCCGGTCGCCATCTGTGGCTGCAGTCGCTGCCGGCCGACCAGGTTCCCAGCTGTGGGCCCGGGCTCGATTACATGATGGAGGTCCTGCCTCTGCAGCAGGTCCTGGCCACCGTGCTCACCGGTTCCGGCGAGTGCGCCGAGGTGGGGGCCACGCTGCTCGGCCTGTCGCTGCCGGGTTGGACGCTGATCGGTTTCGTGGTCCTGCTGCTGGCGCCGCTGGGGCTCTTGTCGAGGGTCTGGCGTCGCGATCACGGCTATCGTTGGCAGGGGCTTCCCGGGCGGGATTGACAGCATCCGCGGCAAGGGTGAGTCTGTGCCTTAAGCTCGGTGGCCACGCGAGGTAAGGGACCATGCTGGAAGACTGCAAGAACGCACAGGAACGCTGGGGTGGCGTTCACCAACTGATCGATCGTTGGCTCGCCGCCCGCAAGGCCCTGCTCGTCGATTTCAGTGAGCTCAAGCAGGCCTGCGACGAGGATCTCGACGCCGTTACCAAGGAACGCATCGACGCCTTCAGCGAGCTGCTGATGGACTACATCAGCGCCGGGCACTTCGAAGTCTACCCGCAACTTCGCGCCGAGGCCGACGCCTTCGACGACCACGACGCCCTGTCGCTGGCCGATCGACTGCTTGAGCGACTCGACATGTCCACCGAACTGGTGCTGGCCTTCGACGAAGACTACTCGAGCACCACCAACTGCGAACAGCACCTGCCGCGCCTGCCGGCCTGGCTGGAACGCCTGACCAAGGGCCTCACCGAACGCTTTTCGCTGGAAGACCGGCTCATCTCCCGCCTCCACGCCGTGCACTCCCCGGACGCCGCCAATGTGGAGCGCTAGCAGAAGCGATGTAGGGCGGCTGCGCCGCTTGAGTGGGCGAGAACGGCGCTTCGCGCCTGGAAGAGGGAAGAACGCGGCTCGCGCCGCTTGAAGAGGGAAGAAACCCCTTGACGCCACAATCCCGGGCGTT
>NZ_BJOC01000006.1 GCF_006540005.1 Halomonas halmophila
TTCCTTCTTCCTTCTTCCTTCTTCCTTCTTCCTTCTTCCTTCTTCCTTCTTCCTTCTTCCTTCTTCCTTCTTCCTTCTTCCTTCTTCCTTCTAACCCCTAACCCTCTTCCCCGGCCCCAGCACCAGCATGCAGGGTGTCAGCAGCAGGGTCAGGGCGGTGGCGAAGGTCAGGCCGCCGGCGATGGCGCTGGAGAGCTGGGTCCACCATTGGGTCGAGGGGGCGCCCAGGCCGAGTGAGCCGGCGAACAGGTCCACGTTGACTTCCAGCACCATTGGCATCAGGCCGAGGATGGTGGTGATGGCGGTGAGCAGTACGGGGCGCAGGCGCAGGCCGCCGGCCTGCAGGGCGGCGTCATGGGGGGAGAGGCCGTCGCCGCGCAGCTGGTTGAAGGTGTCGATCAGCACGATGTTGTTGTTCACCACGATGCCCGCCAGGGCGATGATGCCCATGCCGACCATGACGATGCCGAAGGGCTGGGCATTGACCAGCAGCCCCAGCAGTACGCCGGCGGTCGAGAAGACGATGGCGGACAGCACCAGCAGTGCCTGGTAGAGGCTGTTGAACTGGGTCACCAGGATCAGCGCCATCAGGAAGATGGCCACCACGAAGGCCGTGACCAGAAAGCGCATGGCTTGTTGCTGATCCTCCTGCTCTCCGGCCACTTCGACAGAGACGCCCTCGGGCAGCGATTGCATGGCATCGCGCAGCGCCTGGAGACGCTCATCGGGGCGAGCTCCGTCCTCGACATCGGCTTCCAGGGTGATGGCGCGCCGACCATCGATGCGGTGCAGGGTGCTGACCTTGGGGGCCGGTTCGATGCTCACGAAGTTGGAGATCGGCACCTGGCCGCGGGTGGTATTGACGGTGAGTCGGTCGAGCTGGTCCAGCGAACGCGAGTCTTCGGGCAGGCGCACCCGAATGTCCACCTCATCATCCACGCCGGATGGCCGGTAGCTGGCGACCTGCAGGCCGGTGGTCAGCAGCTGCACGGCATTGCCGATGGTCGCGACATCGGTACCGAAGCGGGCGGCTGCCTCGCGATCCACCTGGATACGCCACTCCACGCCGGGCAGGCTGCGGTTGTCCTCGATAGCGCGGAAACCGCCCAGCGATTTCATGGCCTGTCGCAGGCTGTCCACGGCCGCTTCGGTCTGGGCGTTGTCGCGGCCGCTGACTTCCAGCACGATCGGCTTGCCCGCGGCCGGCCCCTGTTCCTGTTCGCGGAATTCGAGCTGGACTCCGGGAATATCGGCGGTACGCTCCTGCATGTCGGCCAGGATCTGCCGGGCCGGACGCCGCTGGTGCCAGTCGATCAACTGGAATTGCAGCACGCCGATTACATCGGCACCGAGTTGCTGGTCCGAGGTGGCGAAGGAACGCGCATAGAGGGCCTGGATCTCGCTCATGTCGGTCAGCCGGGACTCGACGCGCTGGACGATGGCGTCATTCTCGCGTGCCGAGAAATTGCCCC
Organism: Halomonas halmophila; assembly: GCF_006540005.1. Classification (GTDB taxonomy): domain Bacteria; phylum Pseudomonadota; class Gammaproteobacteria; order Pseudomonadales; family Halomonadaceae; genus Halomonas; species Halomonas halmophila. The sequence continues at coordinate 1,473 of NZ_BJOC01000006.1, forward strand.
GGGAGTGCACCAGCACCTGGGCACTGTCGGGCTCCACGCTGGGGAAGAACTCCACGCCGTGATTGAAGCGCGCGTAAGCCGTGTAGGTGAGTGCCATCAACAGCAGGGCGACCAGCAGCGTCAGCCCCGGGCGGGCCAGCAGGCGCCCCAGTATCCGGCGATACAGGCGTCCACCCGTGGTCACCAGTTCCTCGTCACTCAGCGAACGGCCACCGCGAGCACCGAAGACAGCGCCGAGTGTCGGCAGGAACACCAGGGCCATGGCCAATGACGCCAGCAGGCACAGAATCACCGTGGCCGGCAGGTATTTCATGAACTCGCCGACCACGCCCGGCCAGAACAGCAGCGGCACGAAGACGGCCAGGGTGGTAGCGGTGGAGGCGATGACCGGCCAGCTCATGCGGCTGGCAGCATTGAGCCAGGCCTCGCCGGGTGGCTGCCCCTGGCGCAGGTGGCGATCGGCCAGTTCACTGACCACGATGGCGCCGTCGACCAGCATGCCGGCCACCAGAATCAGGGCGAAGAGCACCACCATGTTGAGCGTCATGCCCAGGGCCCAGATCAGCAGGATGCCGGTGAGAAAGGCCCCGGGAATGGTCAGGCCGACCATCAGGGCCGGGCGCAGGCCCATGGCGGCGAGAATGACGATGAGGACCAGCAGTACCGCGGTCAGCACGTTGTTGAGCAGCTCGGAGAGCATCGACTCGACCTGCTCCGACTGATCCATGATGGTTGTCACCTCGAGGTCATCGGGCATCAGGCCCCTGGCTTCCTCGAGCAGGGCTTCCACCGAGTCGATGGTGGCGATGATGTTGGCGCCGGCACGCTTGGCGACTTCCAGCACCATGGCTGGCTGGCCGTCGATGCGCGCGAAGCCCTGGGGGTCCTTGAAGGTCGGGTTCAGGCGGGCCACGTCGTCGAAGGTCACCACCCGGTCACCCTCCACCTTGACCGGCATCTTCATGATGTCCTCGAGCTGCGATATGACGCCCGGGACCTTGAGCGCCAGGCGTCCGGCGCCGGTGTCCAGGCTGCCCGCCGCGACCAGCCGGTTGTTGCGGCTGACACTGTTGAACAGCGTCTGGAAATCCACGCCATAGCTGTGCAGCACCTGGGGATCGACGATGATTTCCAGCAGGTTCTCCCGGTCGCCGCCGATATCGACTTCCAGCACCTGGGGGATGGCCTCGATGCGTTCCTGAAGGCGTCGCGCGATGCTGACGCGGCGGCTCTCCTCGACGGGGCCGGAAAGGCCGATGGAAAGCACCGGGAAGAGTCCCACATTGACCTCCACGACCCGGGGCTCATCGGCTTCATCGGGCAGCTCGGCCTTGGCGATATCGACCTTCTCGCGCACGTCGGTCAGGGCCTGGTCGGGGTCGAAGCCGGGATCGAATTCGAGGTTCAGCGAGGCGTGGCCCTCGCTGGCCTGTGCGGTCAACTTGCGCAGCCCCTCGATGCTGCTCAGTTCCTGTTCCATGGGGCGGACCAGCAGGCGTTCGGCATCCTCCGGGCTGACCCCTTCCAGGCTCATCGAGACATAGATGACCGGAATGGCGATGTCCGGGTTGGCTTCCTTGGGCACGGCCTGCCAGGCGGCCAGTCCTGCCAGCAGCAGGGCCAGCAACAGCATCAGGGTCGTGCGCGAGCGGTCCAGCGCCGCCGAGATCAGCGTGAGCATGATCAGTCGGACTCCTCTTGCGTCGCGCTGGACGCTGTGTCGGCGGCGACCGGCGTGACCCTGTCGCCGGGGTCGACGAAGCCCCCGCCCAGGGTGATCAGCCTGATGCGGTCCGGCAGCCCGGCCACCCGGGCCACTTCATCGTCACTGCTGACCAGCTCGACGTTGTCGCGTACCACCCGGTTCTGGGCATCTATATGCTTGACCGCCAGTTGACCCTGTTCATCGAGCTCGAGCAGGGCAGGCGACATGCGGTGCACCTCGCGCGGCGGCAGGGTCAGTTCTAGGGTGGCGCTGGCGCCGGCCAGTCGGCGATGCTCGGGGTTGTCCAGTGCGACCTCGATGGCGAAGCTACGGGTCTGTTCGTCGGCGCGACTGGTGATGTGGGTCAGCTCACCCTCCAGGGTCGAGCCGTCGAGCAGGCGTACCCGGGCCGGCAGGCCGGTCTCCAGGCCCAGCACCTTGCGTTGCGGTACCCAGGCGCGGGCGGTGAGTCGTGAGTCGTCGACCAGCCGGCCCCAGGTTTCACCGGCCTGCACCAGCTCGCCAGGGTCCACGTCGAGGCGGTCGAGGACACCGGGGAAGGGGGCCTCGAGGCGGGTATCGTCAAGTTGCTGGCGCAGCTCGGCGACTTGTGCGGCGGCGGCACTCAGCGCACTCTGACGGCGCAGCAACTCGGGGTTCGAAATCAGCTCGCGATCTCGCAGGTTGCGGGCCCCGGAAAGCTCGGCACGTGCCAGGGCGAGTTCGGCCTCGGCCTGCTGCAGCCGTTCGGGCAGGGCTCCCTGATCGAGGCTGAGCAACAGCTCACCGGATGCCACACGGCTGCCCAGCTTGACCGGCATGGCCTCGACGCGTCCGCTCTGGCGGGCCCGAAGCTCCAGGGTGCGATGGGCTTCCAGCTCACCCTGAGCAATCAGTCGCGGCGCATACAATGAGGCCTGACGTCGTTCGACCTCGACCCGCGGCGGGGCCGCGGCCTCGTCGGAAGGAGCGGCGTCGGGTGCCGAGTCGCGAAAGCTCGAGATATCGCCGAAGGCCAGCCACAGCAGCAGGGCAAGCCCCAGGGCAATGGCCAGCAGGACAGAAAAGGCGGGGCGTTGACGTGGCATTCGGGCCTTCCATGGTGGCTACCGGTTGACCGGGGAATCATCGCAGCATCCGGGCGGGTAGGGAAGGCGCCCGGTTCTTCGGATGACGGCAGCGGGTGGGAGGTCACCGCGTGAATTGAGTTTTGCGCAATGCCGGCATACCATTTCAGGCGTTGCATGCCCGGCCTGGGCGGGTCATCACCTGCCTGCCTGGCTCACTCTCACGGCGACAACCGAAGGAGCCACGATGAAAGATCCCGTCCGTATAGCCATTACCGGTGCCGCAGGTCAGATCAGCTACTCACTGGCGTTCCGCATCGCCGCCGGCGACATGCTGGGCAAGGACCAGCCGGTCATCCTCCAGTTGCTCGAGATTCCGCCTGCCATGGATGCCCTCAACGGCGTGGTGATGGAACTCAACGACTGTGCCTTCCCGCTGCTGCACGACATCGTCGCCTCAGATGACCCCAATGTCGCCTTCAAGGACGCGGACTTTGCCCTGCTGGTCGGCGCGCGTCCGCGTGGCCCGGGCATGGAGCGCAAGGACCTGCTGGAAGCCAATGCGGCCATCTTCTCGGTTCAGGGCAAGGCACTCAACGATCATGCCAGCCGCGATGTGCGTGTACTGGTGGTCGGCAACCCGGCCAATACCAATGCGCTGATCGCCTCCTGCAATGCGCCGGATCTCGACACGGGCCAGTTCACCGCCATGATGCGTCTGGACCACAACCGTGCCACCACCCAGCTGGCGCAGAAGACCGGCAAGCACTCCACGGATGTCGAGTCGATGATCGTGTGGGGCAACCACAGCGCCACCCAGTATCCGGACCTTGCCCATTGCAAGGTGGATGGCAAGCCGGCGCTCGATCTCGTCGATCAGGACTGGTACGAGAACGACTTCATTCCCGGCGTCCAGCAGCGTGGCGCCGCCATCATCAAGGCTCGCGGCGCTTCCTCCGCCGCTTCCGCTGCTTCCGCCGCCATCGACCACATGCGTGACTGGGCGCTGGGCAGCGACGGCATCGTCAGCATGGGTATCCCCGCCGACGGCAGCTATGGCGTCGAACCCGGCATCATGTACTCCTACCCGGTGACCTGCCAGAACGGTCAGTACACCATCGTGCAGGGCCTGGACGTCAGCGACTTCAGCCGCGAGCGCATGAGCGCCACCGAGCAGGAACTGCGCGAAGAACGCAACGCCGTGGAGCATTTGCTCGGGTAAGAAGAAAGAATGAAGAAGTAAGTCGTAAGAAAACCCCGGACGCTCAGGCGATCGGGGTTTTCTTGTTGGGGCTGCCTTCTTCCCTCTTCAAGGCGCGAAGCGCCGTTCTTCCAACTTCCCTCGCAGCTGGGGGGTCAGTCCCTCAGACTGATAATCCGCCAGTCGCGTTGTGTGGCGATGTCGCGCAGGGTCGGGTCGGGGTCGACGGCGACGGGGTGGTCGACGGTCTCGAGCAGCGGCAGGTCGTTGTGCGAGTCGCTGTAGAACCAGGCGCCGTCGAGGGTGTCGTCGCGATCCTCCAGCCATTCCATCAGGCGGGTGACCTTGCCCTCCTGGTAACTCGGGATGCCGGTGACTCGGCCGGTATAGTGGCCATCGACCATCTCGGGTTCCACGGCGATCAGCTCGTCGATGCCCAGGCGGTCGGCGATCGGCTGGGTGATGAAGCGGTTGGTGGCGGTGATGATCAGCAGGGTGTCGCCGCGACTGCGGTGGCGGGCCACCAGCTCTTCACCGCGCTGCAGGATGGCCGGCTCGATCTTGCTGGCCATGAACTGTTGGTGCCAGGCCGCCAGCTGTTCCGGGCTGTTGTCGGCCAGTGGCTTGAGGGCGACTTCGAGGAAGGCTCGCATGTCCAGGGTGCCGGCCTCGTAGTCGGCCATGAAGCGGTCGTTGGCTTGCCTGTAGGCGACCGGGTCCACCGCGCCCTGTTCCAGCAGGAACTCGCCCCAGGCATGGTCGCTGTCGATGGCCAGGAGGGTCTTGTCGAGGTCGAAGATGGCGAGGCTCACGGCATTCCTCTCGAGGGTCGGCGATGATCGGGGAGCGGGGATTATGTCAGAGGTCCGGCGCCGATTCGAGCATGGACGATTGCCTTATTGAACCCTTTCACGCGCTTGTGGAAGAATGATCCCAATATTTTATTGATAAGGTGAAGCCCGTGATCGACGCAGACGGCTTTCGCCCCAACGTTGGTATTATCATTACCAACGACAGAGGGCAGCTGCTTTGGGCGCGTCGGGTTGGGCAGAATGCGTGGCAGTTTCCCCAGGGAGGCATCAAGGCTGACGAGACACCGCAACAGGCACTGTTCCGTGAGTTGTACGAGGAAATCGGTCTGACGGCCGATGATGTCGAAGTGCTTGGCTGCACCAGGGGATGGCTGCGTTACCGCCTGCCGCGACGCATGGTGCGAACGCATTGCCACCCGGTATGCATCGGCCAGAAACAGAAGTGGTTTCTGTTGCGGATTCGCTGCCGGGAAAACCGGATCTGCATGGACAGCGGTCCGGCCAAGCCGGAATTCGATGGCTGGCGATGGGTGAGCTACTGGTATCCGCTGGGGCAGGTCGTGCCCTTCAAGCGCGAGGTCTATCGACGCGCGCTGCGTGAGCTGTCGCCGCGAGCACAGCGTCTGGCTCTCGATCGGAGCTGATTGCCCGACACGCGCCGGGGCGACTCCCGGCATCATACTCCGGAGGCGAGAGACCCGTACAATGGACAGCAGGACGCCGATGCTCGAAGTGCTGCGGCGCATCATTCTGGAGGTCAACGGGGCTCGCAACCTGGACGCGGCCCTTTCCACCATGGTGCGGCGCATCCGCAAGGCCATGCGTACCGACGTGTGTTCCTTCTATCTCTTCGACCCCGATCTCGATCGGCTGGTGCTGATGGAGACGATCGGGCTGCGCAGCCAGGCGGTGGGGCAGGTCACCCTGCCCGTGGGCGAGGGCCTCGTGGGCCTGGTGGCCAAGCGCGAGGAGCCGCTCAACCTCGAGGATGCGCGTGCCCATGCGCACTTTCGCTATTTCGAGGCCACCGGGGAAGAGCGCTATTCGAGCTTCCTGGGCGTGCCGATCATCCACCAGCGCCGCATGCTCGGCGTGCTGGTCGTTCAGCAGTCAGAGAAGCGTCGCTACGATGAGGCCGATGAAGCCTTCCTGGTGACCATGGCCGCTCAGCTGGCCGGGGTGCTGGCGCATGCCCTGGCCACCGGCAGTCTGACCCGCCCGGCCCTGCCGGGCGGGCAGGCGACCTTCGTGGGTGTCGCGGCCTCGCCGGGGATGGCCATCGGCCAGGCCGTGGTGATCGCGCCGCCGGCCGACCTGAACAGTGTGCCGGATCTCATTCCCACCGATGAAGACTACGAGATCGAGCGCCTGCGCGATGCCATCGGCAAGGTGCGCGACGAGATCCGTTCGGCCGGCGAGCGGTTGGCGAATCGTATTTCGACCCAGGAGCTGGCGCTGTTCGATGTCTATCAGCAGATGCTGGGCGAGGCGGCGCTGTCCCAGGAGGTGGTCAAGCGTATCCGCGAAGGCCAGTGGGCGCCGGGGGCTCTGGCCGATGTGGTGCGTCGTCACGTGCAGTATCTCGAGCGCGTCGACGATGATTACCTGCGCGAGCGTGCCGCGGATGTGCGCGATCTGGGGCGGCGCGTGCTGGCGCATCTCCAGGAAGGCACCAGTGCCACGCCGGATGTCTATCCCGAGAACACCATTCTGGTCGGCGACGAGATCAGCGTTTCCATGCTGGGCGAGGTGCCCCGCGACCGCCTGGCCGGCCTGGTCTCGGTCCAGGGTTCCAGCACCTCGCATGTGGCGATTCTGGCTCGCGCCATGGGCATTCCCACGGTGCTCGGCATGGTCGATCTGCCGCTGCCGCGTCTCAACGGCACGCCGGTGGTCCTGGATGGTCACCGCGGCCGCCTCTTCGTGCGCCCCAACGAGGAACTCGAGCGTCGCTATCAGAGCATGATCGACGAGGAGCGCGAGCTCAGCGAAGTTCTCGAACACGAACAGGATCTGCCGAGTCGCACCACGGATGGTCATGACATACCGCTGATGGTCAATACCGGCCTGGCGGTGGATGCCGTGTCTTCCCTGAAGGCACGCATCGGCGGCGTCGGGCTGTATCGCACCGAAGTGCCGTTCATGATCACCGAGCGCTTCCCCGGCGAGCAGGAGCAGACGCGCCTGTACCGCGAGCAGCTGGAGGGGTTCGCGCCCCTGCCGGTGGTCATGCGCACCCTGGATATCGGCGGCGACAAGGACCTTCCCTACTTTCCCATCGAAGAGGCCAACCCCTTCCTGGGCTGGCGGGGCATTCGCGTCACCCTGGACCATCCGGAAGTCCTGATGGTCCAGCTCCGGGCGATGTTGCGTGCCTCCCAGGGGCTCGACAATCTGCAGGTATTGCTGCCGATGGTCACCAATGTCGACGAGGTCGACGATGCCCTGAGGTTGCTGGAGCGTGCCATTTCCGAACTCGGAGAAGACGGCATCGTGGTGGCCAGGCCCAGGGTCGGGGTGATGATCGAGGTGCCGGCCACGCTCTATCAGCTCGGCGCACTGGCCAAGCGCGTCGACTTCTTTTCGGTGGGCAGCAACGATCTGACCCAGTATCTGCTGGCCGTGGATCGCAACAATCCACGCGTCGCCGAACTCTACGATGCCTGTCATCCGGCCGTGCTGTCGGCGCTGGCCCGGCTGGCCGCGGAGTCGCGCGACCTGCAGGTGCCGGCATCGGTGTGCGGTGAACTGGCCGGGGATCCGGCCGGCGCCCTGCTGCTGATGGGCATGGGCTTCAGTTCGCTGTCCATGAACGCGCCCAGCCTGCCCAAGGTGCGGGCGGCGGTCAGGCGTGTTTCCCTGCAGGCGGCACAGCAACTGGTCGACGAGACACTGAAATTCGACTCGCCGGCCGCGGTGCGCAAGCACCTCGACCAGCGCATGGCCGAGTGGCAATTGAGCCACCTGCTGCCGCCACGGGATTGATGGCCGTCACTGTCGGTGGCGCTTCAGGCCTGTCGGGTGTCGATGTGGTGGTCGTCGAGCCGGGTTCCGCCGGGGCCGAAACGCCGCTCGTGCATCCTGAAGTGCCCGCTGACCTGCCATTCCAGCCAGCTCGTTGAGCGTGTGCCGTATGCGTCGCCCAGGATGAAGGCGGCGGAGAGCCGGCGTTCGAGCTCCGGCTCGACACCGGTATCGGGAAGCCGCTCGTCGTCGGCCTGACGGGTGTCGGCGAAGCGCGCCAGTGCTGTCTCCGGCCAGCCGGCCTGCCGACTGTCCGCCAGGCCCTGACAGGCGTTCAGCAGCTTGGGCCAAGGGGTGTCGAGGCTGGCATTGGATAGGCCATGAATGCCGGGCGGAACGGCCGTGAGGCTCAGCGCTGCCCGGCCGCGGTGCAGGTGCCAGAGCCGCTGGCCATCCCCGGCCAGCAGGTTGAAGCCGGCGTAGCGTCGCGCCTCGCCCTGCGCGAGCTGCCTCAACCATTGCGCCAGGTCATCGCACTCGAGAGCGTCTCTGACCAGTGCGCCGCGGCTGGGGGACGAGACCGGCACCTCGAGACCCGGATCGCGAACATTGGTCACCGCGGCGAAGCGTCCGTGGCGGTGCATGGCCATCCAGCCGCCGCCACCTTGCAGGTCACGTCCGCCGATGATGGCCGGGGCATCTTCCCAGGCGCCGAGGCCGGCCGTGGGGCGGGAATGAAACTCGTCACGATTGGCCATCAGGCGCAGTCGGATGGCGTCGTCGGGGCGGAAATCGAAGGCGATCAGGCACATTCCGCTGAGCCTAACCGGCTTTAACGGCCTTGCAAAGTCCACTTGCAAGCCCCGGGCAAACGTCACGAAGGACGGCGGTAATTTATCGGCACCCTCTCATGACAGTCCGGGTTTCCCGGCGTAAACTTTGTTTATCATCGACCCGTTACAAGGATGAACATGCGAGTCGGATTGCCCAAGGAGCCCCTCTGGACACAGGTAGTGAGCCCTATCCTGTGGCCGGTGTTGTTGGCCCAGATGTTGCTGGTCGTGCTGGGTGTCGCCATCACCCTGATCTGCTGGTGGCTGATGCCGGCAGAGGCCTCCTGGAGCCTCACCTTCTGGCTGCTGCTGACGCTGCTGGTCGGCAGCAGCCTGAATGTGGCCATCTTCCTGATGCTGCTCAGGCAGCGCCTGTATCGACATACGCAGGAACTCGCGGCGCGTCTCGACAGCCTGGATCGGGCGCTTGACCAGGCGGTAGAGCTTACAGAGGACCAGCGGGTGGCCACGCGCTCGCCTCAGGACCGGATCGACCACCTGGTGACCCGGCTGGGGGGGGCGGCGTCTCGGGAACAGGATGAACTGGCCCGGACACGACAGGCTGAGCAGCGTTTGAGCGATGAGCTGGAGTCACTGCAGAGTCGCGTGGGCCGCCTGAAGACCGAACGCGAGCGAGCCCGTGAGTCTGCCCGGCTCAAGTCGCATTATCTGGCTCATCTCCAGCAGACCCTGATGCCTTCGCTCGAGGCGCTCGAACGACAGGTTCCGGCCGAGACGTCATGTCCTGAGCTGGTGGGCAAGTTACGCAGCCAGCTGGCGGATGCCAGATCACTGCTGGACACCCTCGACGAGTCACCGGATGTGGCACAGGACCCCAGTGCCTGTGTGCTGATCGTGGACGATGGCCCCGTCAACCTGATGCTGGCCCGACAAGTGCTCGAGCGCGAGGGGTTGCAAGTAGTCACCGCTTCCTGCGGCAGCGAGGCGCTGGAGCGTCTATCCGAGTGGCCGATCGATCTGGTGTTCATGGATATCTTCATGGCCGACATGGACGGTGTCGAAACCTGCCGCATCTGGCGGGAACGTGAATCGGCCGGGTCCGGCGCAGGACGCAATGTGGTGATCGCCCTGACCGCCAATGCCGGTGAGGCGGATCGACGCCGTTTCGAGGAAGCCGGGATGGATGACTATCTGGCCAAGCCATACCGCCCCCAGGACATCCTGGAAACCGTGCGTCACTGGTTGCCGGGTGTGCTCCAGGATGGCAAGGAGCCTTCATGAGTGAGGCCTCGTTGTGGCTCGGCTACCTGGCGCTGGGTAGTGTGGCGGGGACTCTGGCCGGGCTCTTCGGTATCGGCGGCGGCCTGATCATCGTGCCGGCGCTGGTGTTTGCCTTCGAGCTACAGCAGGTCGCGCCGGAGGTGGTGATGCACCTTGCCGTGGGCACCTCGCTGGCGACGATCGTGGTGACCGGCGCCTCCTCGGCGCTTGGTCACTATCGTCGTGGCAGTGTCCATGAGCCCTGGCTGTTGGCCTTGCTGCCGGGTTTGATGATCGGCGCCATTGGCGGTGGGCTGGTGGCGGATCGCCTGTCGAGCGAATGGTTGGGCATGCTGTTCGGTATCTTCCTGCTGTTGGTGGCGGTCAAGATGCTGCTCGGCCTGCGGCCGGCAGCGCGCCGCCAGGAACCCGGGAACGGCGTGATGATGCTGGCCGGCGCCATGATCGGCGGCGTCTCGGCGCTGTTCGGCATCGGCGGGGGAACCCTGAGTGTCCCCTGGCTGTCACGTAGCGGGGCAACCATGACGCAGGCAGTCGGCACGTCCTCGGCATGCGGTCTGCCGATCGCTTTGCTGGGAGCCGCCACCTTCATCCTGGTCGGCTGGCAGGAGCCCGGTCTGCCGCCGGGCGCGCTGGGCTATGTCATGTGGCCTGCCTTCTTCGGCATCGTGCTGACCAGTGTGCCCTGTGCCCGCCTGGGCGTCTGGCTCGCCCACCGGCTACCGGCCCGACAGCTCGGCATCGCCTTCGCCCTGCTGCTCGCAGGGGTCGGGGTGAGGTTTCTGCTTTGAGAGTGATAGAGCGGTGCTATGCGTCTTGAAGAGGGAAGAGCGCGGCTTCGCCGCTGGAAGAGGGAAGAAAACCCTTGGCGGCTTTGCTGAAATGTTTCGTTTGGCGTCTTCCTTCTTACTTCTTCTTACCTCTTACTTCTTATCTCTTACTTCTTCTTGAGGACCCCATGCTGACTTATCCCTCCATCGACCCGGTTGCTATCTCGATCGGGCCTTTCCAGGTGCATTGGTACGGCCTGATGTACGTGATCGGTTTCCTCGCTGCCTGGTGGCTGGGGCGCCGGCGTGCCGAGCGCATCGGCCTGACCCGCGATGACGTTGGCGATCTGCTGTTCTATGGTGCACTCGGTGTGGTCCTGGGCGGTCGCCTGGGGTATGCGCTCTTCTATGGCATGGACCAGTGGCTGGCGGATCCGCTCTGGGTGCTGCGTGTCTGGGAGGGCGGCATGAGCTTTCATGGCGGCCTGCTGGGGGTGCTGCTGGCTGCCTGGTGGTTCGCTCGCCGCAAGCGGCTGGCGTTCTTCACCCTGACGGACTTCGTCGCGCCCCTGGTACCCATCGGCCTGGGGGCCGGGCGTATCGGCAACTTCATCAACCACGAGCTGCCGGGGCGGGTGACGGATCTGCCCTGGGGCATGCCGTTTCCCGGTGTGGGGCCGGAGCCGCGTCATCCGTCCTCGCTGTACGAGGCCGTGCTGGAAGGCCTGGTGTTGTTCGCCGTGCTCTGGTGGGTCTCGGCGAAGCCGCGTCGTCGTGGATTTATCTCGGGGCTCTTCCTGGTGCTCTACGGCATCTTCCGGTTCGCGGTGGAATTCGTGCGGCGTCCGGACCCGCAGCTCGGGTTCATCGCCTTCGACTGGCTGACCATGGGCATGCTGCTGTCACTGCCGATGATCCTCGCCGGGGCGGGGTTGGTGGTCTGGTCGCGACGCCAGCCGACGCCCTGACGGGAAGACGCCGCTGCGCGGCGTCTTGAAGAGGGAAGTGCGTCGCTTCGCTCCTGGAAGAGGGAAGAGTATAGCGCGGCTCGTGTTTTTCTTCCCTCTATCCTTCTTCCGACTTGGAGCTGATGGCTTACGGCAGCTGTAGCCTCTGTGTAGAATAACCACTCAATTTCCCAGCTGTGATTTTGCCGTGAAAGCCGAGACTCTACCTCCTCTGGAACAGCCTTATCTCGACCTGATGCGTGCGGTGCTGGAGCATGGCGTCGAGCGCGGTGACCGTACCGGCGTGGGTACGCGCTCGCTGTTCGGCCATCAGATGCGCTTCGATCTGTCGCGCGGGTTCCCACTCATCACCACCAAGAAGCTGCATCTGCGTTCGATCATTCACGAGCTGCTGTGGTTTCTGGCCGGTGATACCAATATCGCCTATCTCCGGGAGAACGGCGTCAGGATCTGGGACGAGTGGGCCGACGCGAACGGTGATCTGGGGCCGGTCTATGGTTACCAGTGGCGCAGCTGGCCGGATCCGCGCGGCGGTCATGTGGACCAGATCGCCGGCTTGCTCGAGCAGTTGAAGTACAACCCGCAGTCGCGGCGTTTGATCGTCTCGGCCTGGAACCCGGCGCTGGTCGATGACATGGCCCTGCCGCCGTGTCACTGCCTGTTCCAGTTCTACGTGGCCGATGGGCGACTGTCCTGCCAGCTCTATCAGCGCAGTGCCGACATCTTCCTCGGGGTGCCCTTCAATATCGCCAGCTATGCCCTGCTGACTCGCATGATTGCCCAGGTGGCCGGGCTCGAGCCGGGGGATTTCGTGCATACCCTGGGCGATGCGCACCTCTATCTCAATCATCTCGAGCAGGCCGAGCTGCAGTTGACCCGCCAGCCGACCGAGGCGCCTCGTCTGGTGCTCGAGCCCGGCGTGGATGACCTCTTCGCGTTTCGTTTCGAACATATCGCCATCGAGGGCTATGCACCGCACCCGCACATCAAGGCGGAGGTCGCCGTATGACGGATAGCACCCTGGTACCCGTCGCCATGATCGCGGCCATGTCGAGCAATGGCGTGATCGGCGTCGATAACAAGCTTCCCTGGTACCTGCCCGAGGACCTCAGGTTCTTCAAGTTCATGACCCAGGCCAAGCCGCTGGTGATGGGGCGCAAGACCTTCGCCTCGATCGGCAGGCCCTTGCCCGGCCGCCTGAATATCGTGATCACGCGGGATACGAACTTTCAGCCCGAGGGTGTCCGGGTCTGCCATGACCTGGCGGCGGCACTGACGCTGGCCGATCAGCAGGCCACCATCGATGGTGTCGACGAGATCATGGTCATGGGAGGCGCCCAGATCTATGCTCAGGCCCTGCCGCTGGCCAGCCGGTTGTATCTGACCGAGGTGGCCGTCGAGGTGCAGGGCGACGCGCATTTCCCGCCGCTCGACATGACCCAGTGGCAAGAGCAGCAGCGTGTGCCCGGCAACCCTGACGAAGGGCAGCCGGCCTATGATTTTGTGTCGTATCAGCGTCGCGGTTTGCCAGAGACCGACGCCTGACACAGACTGTCAGTGTGGCGCCGGGGCGCTGGAGAAGCCCGCGGCGTGTTCAGGAAGGCGCACTTGGAGGATCAGGAATTGATCGAGGAACGTTCAACGCGCTTGATGGTGGCGCTGGAAGGGCGCGCCGAGGCCCTGCTGGAAGCACTGCATGAGGCGCGCAGTCAGCGTGCGACCATGGCGGCGCGGCTCGATGAACTGGAGCATCAGCGACAGGCACTTGAAGCGCGTAACGCTGAACTGATCGCCGAGGCCAGGGAGCGGGCCGATGAGCGCGATACGCTGACACGACAATTGACCGAGCTGCAGGATCGCCTGGCCGATGCCGAAGCCTCGGGGATGGAGTTGCTCGAGGAAAATCGCGAGCTGGACGAGCAGAACCGCGAGCTCGAATCCCACAATCGGCAGTTGCGTGCCGAACGCGATGGCCCCGGAGAGCATGAGGGCAGCTCCTTCTTTCAACGGCCTGGCCGTCGCGCCCAGGGGTTCTCGGCCCTGATGGGGCAGCGACACAAGCCGTTTCAGGAGGCTGGCAATGCCGACCCCGAGCCGGCGGCGAGCAGGGATCAAGTGGCGGAGGCTTCCGATGAGCCTTCCGCAGTCGTCGAGGGGCCGTCGGAACAGGACCAGCAGGTAACGCTGCCCAGCGTCGATGAGGCGCCGTCTCCCCAGGCGTTGCTCGAGCAATGGTATCAGCGCTATCCCGAGGCCTTCTTCAAGGGGCACACGCGCCCGCTGCAGGTGGGCATTCATGAAGCCCTGGCAGCACGCGAGGCCTGGCCGGAAAAGCTGGTGCGGCGTGCCCTTGCCTGCTACGTCAACCTGCCGCGCTATCTCAAGTCGGTGCGCGAAGGCGCCGAGCGTATCGATCTGGATGGCGCGCCTGGAGGGCAAGTCGATGGCGGTGCCGCCGAGCATGCCCGCAAGAAGCTCGAGCGTCTGCAGTCCGCCCGGCGCAGCAGTGGCAAGACCTCGCGGCGTTCGACTCCGCGCCGAGGCGCCGGTGGCGGGAAGGGGCAGCAACGGGGCTCCCGCGGCCCACAAGAGGCCAGCAATGCCGGCCATCAGGGTGGGGCGAGTCACCAGGCCAGGGAAGCGGATCCCAAGAAGTCGTCTGCGGACACGTCGAGCCAGGCGATGTCATCCGGCGGGTCATCCGCCCAGGCCGATGAGCCCGCCGATAGCCGCATGCAGCGCAAGCTCGGCGAGTTGATGGCTCGCCACAACGCGGACGGCACGAGCCGCTGAATGACGCTCCGGTCGTCTGGGTGACTTGAAAGCGTCATCTCGGCCATGCATGATGCACCCTGTGCCGCATCGACATAGGAACTCCGGGTTCTTGCCGATGTGTGACGGCAGGCCCGCCGGGATGGCGTCCGGCCAGTTTCGCAGGGAGAAATGCGGGATTTTTTGTGCAGAGAAAGAAAACAGTGTTTTTTTCTTGTTGCGCTCTCGCTGATCCCGGTATAAAGTTGTCCCTGCGAGCATTGGAATATAACAAGGCTTGGCCGTGGTCCGGCTCGCATGCTGCCCTCCATGAGGATTCATGCAGCAACGAGAACCGGCACCTGACAGGCAAGCCGGCTGCACAACGCAGCATCGATCGAAACAGCAAGCTAGTCATAAGGAATACTGCAATGAAAAAGACACTGTTAGCGACTGCCATCGCCGGTGCCATGGTTGCCTCCGGCGCCCAGGCAGCCACCGTCTACAACCAGGATGGCACCAAGCTCGACGTCTACGGCAACATCCAGCTGGCCGTTTATAGCACCACGAAGGCCAACGGCGAGTCTGATTCTCAGCTGACCGATAACGGCACCACCTTCGGCTTCGCCGCCGAGCATGTCATCTATGATGGCTTGACCGGCTACATGAAACTCGAGTTTGACGACATCAACGCCGACGAAATGGCCACTGGCCCGCGTCAGGATGGTGGTGACACCGCCTACATCGGCCTGAAAGGCAACTTCGGTGACGTCAAGCTGGGTTCCTATGATGACCTCTTCGATGACTGGATCCAGGATCCCGTCACCAACAACGAAGGCTTCGATGTCAGCGACTCCACCAGCTATGCTGGCCTGGGCGGCGCCATTCAGACCGACCAGCTGACCTATGTCTCGCCGTCCTTCAGCGGCCTGGAACTGGCCATCGGTACCCAGTTCAAGGGTGATGGTGAAGGGATCACCTCTGACAATGATCCTGGACAGTTTGTTGGCGGTGAAAACCTGTCTGGTGACAGCAATGCTTCCGTCTTCGGTGGTGCCAAGTACACGGCCGGCAACTTCTCCGTGGCCGCCATGTACGACAACCTCGACAACTACGAGGTTCGCACCCAGGATGCTATCAATGCCGGTCAGGAATTCGGCGACCGTTATGGCATCACTGGTCAGTACACCATGGACAGCCTGCGTGTGGCCCTGAAACTCGAGCGCTTCGAATCCGATGTTGATGGTGTCGATTCCACCAACTTCTATGGTCTGGGTGCCCGCTATGGCTATGGCCAGGGCGACATCTATGGTGCCTATCAGTATGTCGACGTGGGCGCGGAAGACTTCACCAACGAACTGGGTGAGTCCCTGCAGGACGAGCAGGAGCGCGACGAGACCTACAACCAGATCATCGTTGGCGCGACCTACAACATCTCTGATGCCATGTACACCTGGGCCGAAGCCGCGTTCTATGACAAAGAGAACGACGAAGACGACGGCGTTGGTGTGGGCGTGACCTACATGTTCTAAACCCCTCTTGCAGGGAGACCTGCCCGAAGGGTTGAACAACGAAAGCCGATCCCCCGGGGTCGGCTTTTTTTCATTGGGCGAGAATGAGGCAAGCGAGGTTCCATGAAACAGCCGATCCTAACCGCGGGTTTGCTTACCCTGGGGCTGAGCCTGGTCGCGGCACCGACCTGGGCCAGCGAGATGCAGGACCGTTTCCGGGAAGAAGGCAAGCAGATGGACTTGACCGGCTATCTGCAGCCGGAGACCGATGCCTATAGCCGCAGCTTCCTGTTCGGCGGCGTCAACGAGCATGATTTTACGGTCGAGCAAGCCGGCACCTATGCCTTTACCAGCGATGTGACCGCCGGCTATGCCGATGACTATCGCATTGCCGCCGTGCTGCTGAATGATCAGGGCCAGGAGATCACGCGTTCGCAGGCACTGGGGCAGAATGGTGGCCTTGAAATGCAGGCCGAGCTCGAGCCCGGTGACTATACACTGCGCGTGGAAGCCCACCGCTTCGGTACCCGGGGCAAGGCCGGGGATGCCTATTCCATCGATGTCGCGGGTCTGAACGAACAGGGTCAACGGATTGACGAAGCCGTGGATGATGGCGGCAACATTCAATTTGTTGGCGAGAATCGCTCCGGCGGCAAATCCGTATTCGTGCGCGGCGATGATGCCGTAGCAACGCTGCGCAGCGGGGATAGCGCGACTGCCGGCGAAGCGTCGACTGCCGGGGCCCAAGCGAACGGCTCGGCGGCAGCCACGGCCTCCGCCGGAGATCAGAGTGCATCCGCTGCTGAGACCGAGGAGGAGGGCTTCGAGACCATCGTCACCGACGTCAAGATCCGTGCCAGTGGCAAGACGCTGACCTTCGACGTGGCCGAGGCCGGCACGATCTCCATCGAGACATCCACCTATCCGCCGGGTGCCGAAGACACCTATCGCATCGAGCTGGAAGTGCTCGACGAATCCGGTAATGTCGTGGCCGAAGGGGCCGGGGAAGGTTTCGATGGCGATGTCGACATGGAAACCGTGCTGCAGCCGGGGCGCTATACCATCAATGTACACGGTCAGAAGTTTGGTTCGGCCCACACCGGGCCCAACAACTATGAGCTCAAGGTCGAGCAGTTGAATCGACGCTGAGGGCGTGGCCGGGTGAGCCGATGAGCACGTGGCAGCTTGCATTGTCACGTGCTCGGCTAATATCTTCATCGCTAATCCCTTCGTCAACTGAAGCTGCATCGTGGCCGCTCAGGCGCTGCGAGAGCCGCCAGTGCCGGTACGCGAGGAGCCCAAGTGTCAGCACCCTTCGCCCGCTATCTGCATGGTGCCCTGTCCCTCAAGGGACGTTTACTGCTCGGGCTGTTCGTCACCTGGGCGGTCGTGCTGGCCCTGTTGCTGGGCTTCGGCTGGCGCTCGGCCGAGACGCTGGCGGGTGACTCGAGTCGCATGCATTTGCGTTATGAAGCCCGCTTGATAGCCGACGAACTCACTCAGCAGGTGGATTCCCGGCTGTCGGCACTGCAGCGCCTGGCGGGGCGAGTGCCGGTACAGGCTTCGGCAAGTCAGTATCGCGATGTGCTGCGGGACAGTGACGCCTTGCTCGAGTGGTTCGAGGGGCTCTTCGTCGTCGATGGCGAGGGCCAGGTACTGGCCGACTGGCCCAATGTCGAGGGTCGTGTCGGGCTGGATGTCTCGGGTCGCGAGTACTTTCAGCACCTCGAGGCGTTCAAGACCCCCTATGTCAGCGATCCCTTCCGCGGGCGAGCAAGCCAGGAGTCGCTGATCGTCTTCGTCGTGCCGCGCCTGGACGTTGCCGGCAACTTCCAGGGCATGGTCGGTGGTATCGTCAATATCCGCGATGGTGGCCTCTTCAACCGCCTGTCACGCATTCGCCTGGGCCTCGAGGGATTCGCTAGTGTCATGACGTCCTCGGGTCAGGTCCTCTACCACCCGGATCGCTCGCGGATCCTCTCCGAAGTGCCCGATGCTCGGGCCAACTCCTGGGCCCACCTGTCACTGTTCGGCTGGGAAGGGGAGGTGCTCGGTGAGCTGCCCAACGGTGAGCTGGGCTATCAGGCCTATCGTCAGATATGGCCGGCCGATTGGGTCGTCAGCGTGGTCCTGCCTCGCGATCAGGTGCTTTCCCCCCTTCTGGAGAGAGTCGGCCGGCTCGGCTGGTGGGCTCTGCTGGTGGCGGGGTTGATGATGCCTGTCATGGGCTGGCTGGTATGGTTGTCCCTGCGTCCCCTCTATCGGCTGGAGAGGCAGATCGGCGAGATCGGGGCCGGCAAGCGTACCCAGGTGGCCCTGGCCACGCGCATGCAGGAGCTGCAGCGTGTCGCCACCACTTTCAATCGCGTCGAGGTCGAGCGTGGGCAGGCCCTGGCGCGCTCCCGCGAACGTCAGGCGTTTCTCGATGCCATCCTGTCGTCTTCCCCGGTCGGGATTTTCGTGACCGAGCCCGATGGTGCCATTTCCTATGTCAATCCGGCGCTGGTGGAGCTGACCGGATACCAGGAGATCGCGACCAACCCCATGGCATGGCTGAATCGCGTACACGCGGATGACCGTCAGGCCATGCAGGACCTGTGGCAGCATAGCCTGCTTAGCGGCGAGGACTTCCTGCAGCAGTATCGTTACTGGCACCGCAAGGGTGAGGTGCTGTGGCTCGAAGTGCATGCCAGGCGGGTATCGACCGAGGATGGCCATCTTGGCTTCGTCGGCACAGTCAAGGATATTACCCAGCGTCGCGAGGAAGAGGCGCTGCGCCAGTGGGAAGCTGAGCATGACCCGCTGACCGGACTGCTCAATCGGCGCGGCCTCGAGCGCCGCCTCGAGGAGGCGCTGGCCGACTGGCGCAAGATGGGGACGCCCTCGGTGCTGATGGTATTCGACATGGACCGTTTCAAGCCCATCAATGATATCGGCGGCCATGCCCTGGGGGATGACATGCTGTGCCGGGTGGCCCGGGAGCTGAAGCGGTCCATCCGGCGCAGCGATCATGCGGCGCGTCAGGGCGGCGACGAGTTCGCCGTGCTGTTGCCGAGCTGCACCGTCGAGCAGGCCCGGCGCATTGCCGACTCACTGCGTGAGGCCATCCGTCAGTTGAGGGTCTATCACCAGGGGCAGGCATTCAGTGTGACCCTGAGTGTTGGCGTGACATGCTTCGCGGGCCCGGACCAGCGCATCAGCAGCATCATGCAGCGCGCCGATGAGGCATGCTATGAAGCCAAGCGAGCAGGGCGAGATGGGGTCGTCATCCGGGGGTGAGGTAGATAGATGGCGCCCTCTACTGGATTCGAACCAGTGACCTGCCGCTTAGGAGGCGGCTGCTCTATCCTGCTGAGCTAAGAGGGCGGGGGTTGATGAGCCGGTGCGTAGTATAAGCGGCCGATGCGCCGAGATAAACCCGATAGCCCTGGCCGAGCACCGTCGTTTGTAAACACCCCCTGAGTGTCGCGGAGGTTTTCAGGTTAGAATGCCGCCACACTTATCCGTCGAGCATGACCGTCATCGAGCCGACCTTCTCAGCCCACGGTGATCGCCATTTCGATGGCATGGCCGACAAGTTTGCCAATAGCCTCTATGCCAAGCGTCGAGGGGCCCTGCGTCTGGCATTGCTGGAGCGCCTGCTACCAGAGATGTTGGCACTGCGGTCGCAGCCGGCGCTGGATGTCGGCGGCGGTCTCGGCCAGCTATCCGGCTGGCTGGCCCGGCGTGGTCACCCGGTTACGCTCTGCGAACCGGCCCGGGACATGCTCGAACGGGCTGGCGCGGCGCTCGCCGATACGGATGTCGCGTTGCGGGCCCTGCCGCTTCAGGCCCTGCCGGAGCAGGCGCCGGGCCCCTGGCCGCTGGTGACTTGTCATGCCGTGCTCGAGTGGATGGCCGATCCGCGAGCTGCCCTGGCGACCCTGGCCGGCCTGCTCGCCCCGGATGGCCAGTTGTCGCTGATGGTCTTCAATCATGATGCACTGCGTTTCTCGAATGTGCTCAAGGGCAATCTGGAGCGTGTCATGGATGACCGGCTCGCCGGCCTGGGCAAGGGCAAGCGGTTGACGCCCATCTCGCCGGTGCGTCACGCGGAGGTGATGCGCTGGGCCGAGGAGAGCGGGCTCAGGGTGACACACCATGCCGGCATCCGGGTCTTCGACGACTATCTGCAACAGCCCGTCGAGACTGCCGGGATGGACGAGCGACTGCTCGAGCTGGAATGGCGTTACTGCCGTGACGAACCCTACTGGCGTCTGGGACGCTATCTGTTGTACACCCTGGTTCCCGCCCGTGACGAGGACGATGATCGATGAAGGCCGAAACCCCTGTCTGCCAGCTTCTCCAGCGTCAGTCGACGGATTACCGTGACTGGTTATGGGTCGGCCCGCCCGGAGACAGCTGGCTCGGGAGTGCCGGCGGGCACCTGCTGTCGGCCGACCGGGTGCGGTTGCACGACTGGCAGACGCAGGGCGGGGTGGCCAGTGGCCCCTTTGCCGAGGATCTGCCCGCGCCTGCCGGCGTGGTGCTGTTCTGGCCCAAGGCGCATGCCCTCGGTGAGTGGTGGCTGCTGTGGCTGTGTGCCCGGCTCGAGCCGGGCACGCCACTGCAGGTGGTGGGCGAGCATCAGGGTGGTATCAAGCGCGTCTTGAAGGTACTGGCGGCGCTTGGCCTGGGCTGTCGCAAGCTCGACAGTGCGCGGCGCTGCAGCCTGTTTGCGTCTCAGCTGGATCGCGTGGGGATCGACCCGGATGCCGCCTGGCAGCAGTTCGAGGCGGCGGGCCTTGACCTGGTCAGCCACCCCGGGGTCTTCGGGCACGGCAAGCTGGATGACGGCACTCGTCTGCTGCTGTCACAGCTTGATGCCTGCCTCCCCGAACAGGGGGCGGTCCTCGACATGGGATGCGGGGATGGCATTCTGGCGGCCTGGCTGGCGCGTCGTGGGCTGACGGTCACGGCAGTGGACGTCAATGGCTTCGCGGTCGAGGCCACACGACGCACACTGGCCGCCAACGACCTGGTGGGTGAAGTGTGCCATGCCGATCTGTATGCGGGTCTCGGGGATCGACGCTTCCAGGCCATCGTCAGCAATCCTCCCTTTCACCAGGAACGTGCCGTGGACCATGGCCCGGCCGGCCGCCTGATTGCCGAGGCCCCGGAGCATCTGGAACCCGGTGGTCAGTTGCTGATGGTCGCCAATGCCTTCCTGCCATATCCGGACCTGCTCGAGCGGGCCTTCGGCGGTTTCGAGATCCTGGCGGATGACCAGCGCTTCCGCGTCTATCGCGCCGTGAAGCGCCCGGAGCTGTAAGCTATAAGCTGTAAGCGATAAGTAATACCTTGATACCGAGCTTTTCGAAGAGGCCTGCTGGCTTACGGCTTTCAGCTACCCGCCTGCGGGTCGCGATACTCGATGGCGGTGATCAGGTAGGTGGTTTCCCCGCCGGGGGCGGCGACGGTGGCTTCGTCATCCAGCCCCTTGCCCAGCAGCGCCCTGGAGAGCGGGGCATCGACGCTGATCCAGTGCTTGTCGGTATCGGTTTCGTCATGGCCGACGATGCGTAGCTGCATGGTTTCGCCTTCTTCATCCTCCAGCGTCACGAAGGCGCCGAAGAAGATGCGCCGGGTGTCGGCCGGCAGGCGGTCTACCACCTGAAGCTCGTCGAGCCGTTTGGTCAGATAGCGGATGCGGGCGATGACCCGGTTGAGCTCTTTCTTGTTGTAGGTGTAATCGGCGTTCTCGCTACGGTCGCCGAGCGCGGCGGCCTCGCCTACCTTGGTGGAGAGGGCGGGGCGCTTGACGCGGGACAGGTGGTCGAGAATGCCGCGCAGGCGTTGAGCGCCCTCGGCGGTGATCAGGTTGCTCTTGGGTTCCTGGCGCGGGTCCTTGGCGGGGTCGCGCCAGCGGGTCATGTTGCGGCCTTTCATGGATCGCGCCTCGTGCAGGGTGGCCCCCGCAACATACGTCATGCGTGGACGCCAGGCAATTCATGCGCCGCCGGGTCAGGGGCCACGTCATGACGGCAGTAACAGAGAAGCGGCGACTGGCGAATAATTCAAACGTTCGTTACATTTCATTCTAAAGGTCTTGCCAACAATATCTCTCCAACCCTTCTCGAGGAGCTCATCATGCGCCAACGCCTGTGGCCTGCCGTCGCAATCTGTTTTTGTCTGGGGATGTCGTCCCTGGCCCATGCCTGGCAGGAGGAGGTCTTTGCGCAGACGCGGCGCTGGGAGAATATTTCCACCAGCATGGCGGCATCGCGTCGTGCCGACGCCCTGTCGGCCCTGTCAGAAGAGGCAGCGGCGCTGGCACAGGCCAACCCGGATGTCAGCGAGGTACTGATCAATCAGGGCATCATTCTGGCCTCGCTGGCGCGCGAAACCGGCGGGCTCGATGCGCTGGGCCCTGCCAAGCAGGCGAGGCGTGTGCTGGAACGTGCCATCGAGCTGGATCCGCAGGGTCGACAGGGCTCGGCGCATGTCACCCTGGGAGCACTCTATGCTCGGGCGCCTGGCTGGCCGGTGGCCTTCGGCGATGACGAGACGGCCGAGGCCATGTTCCAGCGCGCCCTGGAGCTGCAGCCTCACGGCATCGCGGCCCATTACTATTACGCGGTCTTCCTCGCAGACGAGGGGCGTGATGCGCAGGCGCTCGAGCATGCGCGGCAGGCCCGGGAGGGCGAGGCGCGCGCCAGTGTGACGGCCTGGGATGAGACCCTGCGCGAGAGGGCGGCTGTGCTGGTCGATGAGCTGAAATAACCGGGCCAGTGTCGCCTTCTGCTTGCCGAAGCCCTGACATGGTCCCGATAATGGCCCTTTTGCCACAATCGGAGGCTCCATGTCGGCAGCGGATGAGGATCATGCATCGGCCAGTGCGGCGTTCGGCGCCGATGATGTCGACCTCCTCGAGCGGCGCTATCTCTACCAGGGGTTCTTTCGTCTGGATGCCCTGAGGTTGCGCCACCGCCTCTTCGAAGGGGGCTGGAGCGCGACCATGACCCGCGAGGTGCATCATCGCCATGATGCGGTGGGCGTGCTGCTCTATGATGCCGAGCGTGACGCCGTGGTGCTGGTCGAGCAGTTCCGTGCCGGGGCCATCGATGACCCCGTCTCGCCCTGGAAGCTCGAGTGCGTCGCCGGCCTGGTGGAGCCGGGCGAGACGGCCGCCGAGGTGGCGCGTCGCGAGGCCATGGAGGAAGCCGGCTGCAGCGTCGGCGAGCTGCATGAAGTGCACACCTACTATCCCAGCCCCGGTGCCTGCGATGAGCAGGTGACCCTGTTCTGCGGACTGATCGACAGCCGTGGCCTGGGCGGTGTGCACGGCCTGGCCGAGGAGCACGAGGATATTCGCGTGCATGTGCTATCATTCCCGCGTTGCTGGGAACTGCTCCAGGCGGGGCGGCTCGATAATGCCATGTGCCTGATCGGCTTTCACTGGCTGGCCGCGCGACGAGCCTCACTCAGAGCAAGGAGATAGCGTGTCGAAGAGTGCCTATGTGACCGATCTGAAGGACCTCCAGGGAGAGTGCACGGCCAACTTCGTGCGCCTGATGCGCCTGCTGGGCGACATGGAGGCCGGCGAGACCCGCGAGTACGAGCTGTTCGGCCAGGGCAGGCGCCTGGGCATCCTGTGCCTGGAGCTCCTGGAACGCGCGCCCTATACCAGCATCGTGCGTGTCTCCCAGCGCGGTGTGCTGGATTCGCTACTGGAAACGCCGCGCATGCGGGTGCACCTCTACCACGATGTGCGCATGGCCGAGGTCAACGACTTCCAGCGCCAGCGGCACTTCGATGGCCGTTATCGCTATCCCAATGCACGCATGCATCAGCCCGACGAAAAGCTCCAGCTCAACCGGTTTCTCGGTGAATGGCTGGATCACGGCCTGGCGCATGGTCATGCCATCGATATTCCCGAATTACCCTGATGCGCCTGATCCAGGTCAGCGACTGCCACCTGCACGCCGACCCGGCGGCACGCTCCAGAACCGGCAACCCCTACCGCCAATGGTGTCGAGTCCTCGATGAGGTGGCCCGTTATCAGCCGGACATGTTGCTGGTCACGGGCGATATCAGCCAGGACGACAGCCAGGCTTCCTATGTGCTGGCGGAGCGCGAACTGGCGCGTCTGGAATGCCCCTGGTACTGGCTGCCCGGCAATCATGATGTGCCCGCCCTTATGCAGCAGTTTCAGGCGCCGACGACCCGGGTCGACCTGGGCTCGGTCGACATGCTGCTGTTGAATACCCAGGTCATCGGCGAGGCGCACGGCAAGCTGGGCCCCGAACGGCTTGCCGCCCTGGATGCCGAATTGAGCAGGAGCCAGCGAGCCCCTCTGCTGGCCATGCATCATCCGCCGCTGGCGGTCGGCTCGGCCTGGATCGATGCCCTGGGGCTCGTCGATGCGGCCGAGTTCTGGCAAGTGCTGGCCGCGCATGAGCCGGTCGAGGCGATCTTCTGCGGTCATGTGCACCAGGCCTTTGATACGCGACAGGCGCTACCCCGGGGAGAGGTGCCGGTGCATGCCTGCCCGTCGACCTCGGACCAGTTCCTGCCCGGCTCCCGGGCCTTTGCCGTCGACAGTGAAGCCCTTCCGGGCTTTCGCATCATCGACCTGCCGCCATCTGCCGACAATGGAGCCGTGTCGACCCGGGTGGTGCGCGTCCCTCTGCCTTGAGCCGCCGCAGCACTGCCTAGCCGGGACGGTTGGCGATGATGACGGCGCGGCGTGGCGCCGGATAGCCCTCCCGGGTCAGGCTCGGATCCCTCGGGTCGAGGAAGTCGGCCAGGGACTGGAAGGTCATCCAGTCGGTGGCGCGCTGCTCGTCGAGCCGGGTGTCGGCCTCGTCGACGACGCGGACATTCTCGAAGCCGCAGCGTTCCAGCCAGCCCGTCAGCGCGGCGGAGGACGGCAGGAAGTAGACGTTCGGCATGGCGGCGTAACGCTCGCCCGGCAGCAGCACTGTGGTGGCGTCGCCGCGCACCACCAGGGTTTCCAGCACCAGCTCGCCGCCCGGTCGCAGGGCCGCCTTGAGCTGGAGCAGGTGTTCCAGGGGCGAGGGGCGGTGATAGAGCACGCCCATGGAGAAGACGGTATCGAACGCCGCCAGGTTCTCCGGTACCGCCTCGATACCCACCGGAAGGAAGTGGGTGCGCCCCTGGTCCGCCTCGCCGATGAAATGGCGTACCGCCTGGAACTGCCAGAAAAAACGTGGTGAGGGGTCGATGACCAGCGTGAAGGCGGCACCGGCACCGGTCATGCGCCAGGCGTGATAGCCATTGCCACCACCGACATCGAGTACTCGACGCCCACGCAGCGGTGCCAGGTGAGGCGCCAGGCGTTGCCACTTCCAGTCCGAGCGCCATTCGCTGTCGATGCTGACGCCACCGAGTCGGTAGGGGCCCTTGCGCCAGGGCGCCAAGGCGCGCAACAGATTCTCGCACTGGCGCTGCCGGCTGGCATCGAGCTCGCAGTCCACCGTCACGCTGTCGGCATCGAGCGCCACATGCCGCGGCTCGGGCAGTGCCGGCAGTTTGGCCACGGCCTTTTCCCAGGCCGGCAGGTCGCCATAGCGTTTGGGGTCGAGGGCTTGGTCGAGCTGTTCGGGCAGTCTGGCCAGCCAGCGGTCGAGTCGCTGATCGAGCAAGGCCTGGTACAGCGGACGGTGCACGTCGTGGCGGGTCGACATCAGGCCTCCTTGAAGGCGATCACAGCGGCGAAGTTCAGGTACTGGAACCAGGTCAACGAACGGCTGAAGCCGGCGTCCGCGAGTCGGGCATGATGGGCCGCCAGGGTGTCCGGCACCAGGACGTTTTCCAGGGCGGTGCGCTTCTGGCTGATTTCCAGGTCGCTGTAGCCATTGGCGCGCTTGAAGTCGTGGTAGCGCTCGACCAGCCAGGCATTGTCCTGTTCATCATCGGCGACGATCTTTTCGGACAGGATCAGCACGCCGCCGGGCTCGAGTGCCTCGTAGAGGCGCGCGATGACGCTGTTGCGATCCTCGGGGGCGAGAAACTGCAGGGTGAAGTTGAGCAGGATCATGCCCGAGGCCTCGAAGGCATGCCGGCGGATATCGTCCTCGATCACCGTCATGTCATGGGCGGGGCATTCCTCGCGCAGGGTCTGGCTGGCACGCTCGACCATGGCCGGCGACAGGTCGATGCCGGTATAGCGGAAGGCATCGGGCGGCAGCTGGCCGGCCAGGGCCAGGCCGGCGGCGCCCAGTGAGCAGCCCAGGTCATGGACGTGGCCGCCATGACGCAGATGTCGCCGGGCCAGCGGCCCCAGCATGGCCAGGATCTGCCCGTAACCGGGCACGGAGCGACGGATCATGTCCGGGAAGCAGGCGACCACGCGTTCATCGAAGGAAAAGCGTGCGACTCTGTCCAGGGGTGTCGAAAAGATGCCGTCACGGTAAGATGCATTACTCATGGGAAGGTCGAAGCGTTGGGCTGGAAGCCCGTCATTCTACGCTTCCCTGCCGCAGGCTGCACACAGGACGATCAGGAGTGGATTGATGAGCCAATGCCCCGTGGAACACAGGGAGGCCTGGCGAGCGCTGGCCGAGCATGCCGAGGGCATGGGGCAGCGTCACCTGCGCGAGCTGTTCGCCGGCCATCAGGCACGCTTTGCCGATTTCAGCCGCGAGGCGGCCGGCCTGACGCTGGATCTGTCCAAGCAGCGCTGGGACAGCCGGACCCTGGAGCTGTTGTTGAACCTGGCCAGGGAGGCCGGTGTCGAGGACTCGATCCGCGGCCTGCTGGCCGGCGAGCGCCTCAACCTGAGCGAGAATCGGCCCGCCCTGCACACGGCCCTGCGCCTGCCGGCGGACGCCAGGCTCGAGGTGGAAGGCGAGGACCTGGTGGCCTCGGTGCATGACACCCTGGCGCGCATGGAGCGCATGGTCGAACGCTTCCACGCCGGTCAATGGCGCGGCGCCACCGGCAAGCCGATCCGCGATGTGGTCAACCTGGGCGTCGGCGGTTCCGACCTCGGTCCGCTGATGGTCACGCATGCACTGGCGGACTACCGCCCGCAGGGGCATTACCACATCGATGTGCATTTCGCCTCGACCATGGACGGCTCGCAACTCGCCGACTACCTGGGCCGCCTCAACCCGGAGACGACGCTCTTCGTGCTGTCGTCCAAGTCCTTCACGACCATCGATACCCTGACCAATGCGCGGACCGCGCGGGACTGGCTGAAGGCGCGGCTGCTGGGCAGCGACCGCGAGGAGGGTGTCGACGAGTCGCTGTTGATGCGTCAGCATTTCATCGGTGTCTCGGCGAGCCCCGAGAAGATGCGCGAGTGGGGCATCGATGATGCGCACCAGCTGGAGTTCTGGGAGTGGGTCGGCGGGCGCTATTCCCTCTGGGGTGGCATCGGACTGCCCATCGCCCTGGTCGTCGGCATGGACAACTTCCGCGAGCTGCTCGCCGGCGCGCACGACATGGACCGACACTTCAGCGAGGCCGAGCTGGGCGACAACCTGCCGGTGCTGCTGGCGCTGGCGGGTATCTGGAATGTCAACTTCCTGGATATCCGGGCCCATTCGATCCTGCCCTATGACGGCCGGCTGGAATACTTCGCGGCCTACCTCGAGCAGCTGGAAATGGAGTCCAACGGCAAGTCGGTCAATCATGATGGCGAGCCGGTCAACTATTCGACCTGCCCGGTGCTCTGGGGGCAGCTCGGTCCCAATGCCCAGCACGCCTTCTATCAGCTGTTGCATCAGGGCACCCAGTCGGTAGTGTGCGACTTCATCGCCCCGAGGGTGCGCTATGACGATGTGGACGACCCGGCGACCCGGGACCACCTGATGAGCCAGCATCGTCTCACCCTGGCCAACTGTTTCGCCCAGTCGCGGGCCCTGATGCTGGGCGATGCGGCACTCGACGAGGACGGGCCGCGCCCGGGCCACAAGCGTTATGCCGGCAACCAGCCCTCCAGCACCCTGCTGCTCGACCGCCTGACACCGCGCACCCTGGGTGCCCTGGTGGCGCTCTACGAACACAAGGTCTTCGTGCAGGCGACCATCTGGGATATCAATCCCTTCGACCAGTGGGGCGTCGAGCTGGGCAAGACCCTGGCCGGCGAAACGCGCCGCATTCTGGAGCACCAGGCCGGCATCGATGGCATGGATGATTCCACCCGCGGATTGATCGAGGCCGTCTGGGCGGCAGAGTCGTGAACCCGGTCGCCTGGGGCCTCCGGCGCGGATCTTTCATGCTGGCCATATATACAGTTTTTCGCGTATGCTGAATGCCATGCCCGCTTTGCCGACCGCCAGTGGTGTGCTCTACCTGCACGGCTTCAACAGTGGCAGTGCCTCACCCAAGGCCGCCCTGGTGTGCGAGGCCTGTGAAGGCCTGTCACTGCCGTGTGCGACGCCGGACCTGCCTCACCGCCCCGACCAGGCCCTGGCCCTGTCCGAGGCCGAGCTGGCCGGGCTGGGGGCGGCGCCCATGGTCGTCGGCAGCTCCATGGGCGGCTTTCTGGCCAGCGTGCTGGCCGAACGCCATGAGTTGACGGCTGCGCTGATCAATCCGGCCGTGGCACCGGCGCGGCTGGTGGCCGACTGGGTCGGCAGGCCCCACGTCAACCCTTACACTGGCGAGCACTTTCGGGTGGAGGACGCCCATCGTCGAGCACTGGCGGCCATGACCCCGGCATCCGTCTCGCCCTGGCGCTATCTTTTGTTGCTGGGCACCGCCGACGCCACGCTGGCGCCGCAGGATGCCTGGCAGCTGTACCGGGGCGCACGCACCATCCTGCACCCCGGGGGTGATCACGGCTTCAGTGCGCTGGCGGATTATCTGCCGGCCATCATGGCTCATGGCGGTCACGCCCTGTCCGCGGAGCGGGCCACAGCGTTGAGGAAGGAACCAAATGACCCTAACCAGTCCGGGTGATGCATGACACAGTACAGTGCCAGTTCCATCGAGGTGCTCGCCGGGCTCGAGCCCGTACGCAAGCGCCCCGGCATGTATACCGACACGTCGCGCCCCAACCACCTGATCCAGGAGGTCATCGATAACAGTGTCGATGAAGCGCTGGGTGGCCATGCCGGGGTGATCACGGTACGCCTGTTCGAGGATGGCGGGGTCGAGGTCAGCGACGATGGCCGCGGCATGCCCATCGATATCCATCCGCAGCATGGTGTCTCGGGTATCGAGCTGATCATGACCAAGCTGCATGCCGGCGGCAAGTTCTCGGCCTCCAGCTATCGCTTTTCCGGCGGCCTGCACGGTGTCGGCGTCTCGGTGGTCAATGCGCTTTCCCGGCGCCTCGAGATCGAGGTGCTCAAGGATGGCAGCCGCCACCAGATGGCCTTCGAGCATGGCGAGAAGGCCTCGGAGCTGTCGGTCATCGGCTCGGTGGCCAAGCGATCGACCGGCACCCTGGTGCGCTTCTGGCCGGAAGTCAGCTACTTCGATTCGCCGAAACTCTCGCTGCCGCGTCTCAAGCACCTGCTGCGGGCCAAGGCGGTGCTCTGCCCGGGGCTCAAGGTGACCCTGGTCGAAGCCGATGGTACCGAGAGTGTCTGGCAGTTCGAGGACGGCCTGCGTGACTACCTGTCCCAGGCGACCGATGGCTACGAGGTCCTGCCGGCCGCGCCCTTCGTGGGGCATTTCGCCGACGACGAGCAGGCCGTGGACTGGGCCATTCAGTGGCTCCCCGAGGGCGGTGAACCCTTGCTGGAGAGCTACGTCAACCTGATCCCCACACCGCTCGGCGGGACCCACGTGAACGGCCTGAGGGCCGGGATGCTGGAGGCGCTGCGCGAGTTCTGCGAATACCGCAGCCTGTTGCCGCGGGGCGTCAAGCTGACCGCCGAGGATCTCTGGGAGCGCGTCTCCTATGTGCTCTCGGTGAAGATGCTGGAACCACAGTTCGCCGGCCAGACCAAGGAGCGCCTGTCGTCCCGCGTGGTTTCCGGCTTCGTCTCCGGGGTCGTCAAGGACGCCTTCTCGCTGTGGCTCAACCATCACGTCGATCAGGGTGAGGCCCTGGCCGAGCTGGTGATCAGCGCCGCTCAACGCCGCCAGAAGAGTGCCAAGAAGGTGGCGCGCAAGAAAATCACCTCCGGGCCGGCGTTGCCCGGCAAACTGGCCGATTGCAGTGGTCAGGACCCGGCAGCCAGCGAGCTGTTTCTGGTCGAGGGCGACAGTGCCGGCGGCAGTGCCAAGCAGGCGCGTCAGCGCGAGACCCAGGCGATCCTGCCGTTGCGCGGCAAGATCCTCAATACCTGGGAAGTCGAAGGCCAGGATATCTATGGCTCCCAGGAAGTGCACGACATCGCCGTGGCCATCGGCATGGAGCCCGGCAGTGACAACCGCGACAAGCTGCGCTATCACAAGATCTGCATCCTCGCCGATGCCGACTCCGACGGCCTGCACATCGCCACACTGCTGTGTGCCCTCTTCGTGCGCCATTTCCCGGCGCTGGTGGATGCCGGCCATGTCTATGTGGCGATGCCGCCGCTGTATCGCATCGACCTCGGCAAGGAAGTCTTCTATGCCCTGGACGAAAGCGAGAAGGCCGCGATCCTGCGCCGCCTGGAAGGCAAGCGCGGCACGCCCAATGTCCAGCGCTTCAAGGGCCTCGGCGAAATGAGCCCGCTGCAGCTGCGCGAAACCACCATGGCCGCCGAGACCCGGCGCCTGGTGCAGCTGACCCGCGAAGCCGACGACGGCACCCTGGAGATGATGGACATGCTGCTGGCCAGGAAACGCGCCGCCGACCGCAAGAGCTGGCTCGAAGACTACGGCAACCTCGCGGAGATCGAGGTGTAAGAGAGAAGAAGGAAGACGTAAGAGGGAAGAGAGTCTAGGGGTTCTTCCTTCTTCAAGGCGCGAAGCGCCGATCTTCCCTGTTCTGACTGTGTTTTTCTCCTGATGGCAGATAGGGCCCAGAACCCATGACCATGGATATCCAGGTGGCGGAGGGCGACGTCGAGCGTCTGTCCCTTCGCGAGTATACCGAGAAGGCGTATCTCGATTATTCGATGTACGTCATTCTCGACCGCGCCTTGCCGCATATCGGCGATGGCATGAAGCCGGTGCAGCGCCGCATCATCTACGCCATGCGCGAGCTGTCGCTGAGTGCCAGCGCCAAGTACAAGAAGTCGGCGCGGACCGTCGGCGATGTGCTGGGCAAGTTTCACCCGCACGGTGACAGCGCCTGCTACGAGGCCATGGTGCTGATGGCGCAGTCCTTTAGTTACCGCTATCCGCTGGTGGATGGCCAGGGCAACTGGGGCAGCCCGGACGATCCCAAGTCCTTCGCCGCCATGCGCTATACCGAGGCGCGGTTGTCGAAGTTCTCCGAGGTGCTGCTCAGCGAGCTGGGGCAGGGCACCGTGGACTGGGCGCCCAACTTCGACGGCACCATGAACGAGCCCGTGGTGCTGCCGGCGCGCCTGCCGCATGTGCTGCTGAATGGCGGGACCGGCATCGCGGTGGGCATGGCGACGGATATTCCGCCGCACAATGTCCACGAGGTGGTCGAGGCCACCTGTCATCTGCTGCGCCAGCCCGAGGCGACCACCGTCGACCTGCTGGCGCACATGCCGGGGCCGGACTTCCCCACCGAGGCCGAGATCATCACGCCGGCGGCGGAGCTGCGCAAGACCTACGAGAGTGGTCGTGGCTCGGTGAAGGTCCGGGCACGTTACGCGCGTGAAGAAGGCAATGTGGTGATCACCGCGCTGCCCTATCAGGTCAGCGGCGCCAAGGTGCTCGAGCAGATTGCCGGACAGATGCAGGCCAAGAAGCTGCCCATGGTCGCCGATCTGCGCGACGAGTCCACCCATGAGGAGCCCACGCGGCTGGTCATCGAGCCGCGTTCCAACCGGGTCGATATCGAATCCCTGATGGCGCATCTGTTCGCCACCACGGACCTCGAGAAGAACATTCGCGTCAACATGAACGTGATCGGCCTGGATGGCCGGCCGCGTGTGCTGTCGCTGGCCGGCATGCTCGGCGAGTGGCTGGACTTCCGGCGCAGCACGGTGCGCCGGCGTCTCGAGCATCGTCTGGGCAAGGTCGAGGACCGCCTGCACATCCTCGAGGGCCTGCTGACGGCCTACCTCAATATCGATGAGGTCATTCGTATCATCCGCGAGGAAGACGAGCCCAAGCCGGCTCTGATCCAGACCTTCGGGCTGAGCGAGCGTCAGGCCGAGGCCATTCTCGAGCTGCGTCTGCGCCACCTCGCCAAGCTCGAAGAGATGAAGATTCGTGGCGAGCAGGACGATCTCGAGGAAGAGCGCAAGCACCTCAAGGAGCTGCTGGGCAACGAGGCGGCGCTGACCGACCTGATCGAGCGCGAGCTGCGCGAAGCCGCCGAGCAGCACGGTGATGCGCGTCGGGCGCCCCTGGTCGAACGTCAGGAGGCCAGGGCACTGTCCGAGGTCGAGCTGATCGGGGCCGACCCTGTCACGGTGGTGCTCTCCGAGAAGGGCTGGATCCGCAGTGCCAAGGGCCACGACATCGATCCGTCGGGGCTTTCCTACAAGGCGGGGGATCGCTTCGCGCTGGCGGCCCGCGGCAAGACCAACCAGCCGCTGGTGCTGCTCGACGACACCGGGCGCGCCTACACCCTGGCCGCCCATAACCTGCCCAGTGCGCGCAGTCAGGGCGAGCCGGTGACCGGCCGGGTCAATGTGGCGGCCGGGGCGCACATGGCCGGCGTCATGCTGGCCCCGCCGACAGCACGGTATGTGCTGTGCTCCGATGGCGGCTACGGCTTCGTCGCTGCGCTGGAATCGCTGACCGGCAAGAACAAGGCCGGCAAGGGCGTATTGACGGTTCCCAAGGGCTGTAACGTATTGCCACCGATCCAGGTGCCGGAAGGCGAGGGGATCAGTGTCGCCACGGTGTCCAACGAGGGCCGCCTGCTGGTCTTCCCGCTGGAGCAACTGCCCGAGATGGCCAAGGGCAAGGGCAACAAGATGATCGATATTCCGGGCGCGCGTGCGGCACGGCGCGAGGAATTCCTGCGCGACCTGGCGCTGCTCGGCCCCGGCCAGGCCCTGGTGGTGCACGCCGGCAAGCGCAAGCTGACCCTCAAGGCCAGCGAGCTGGACTATTATCGAGGTGAGCGCGGGCGCCGCGGCAGCAAGTTGCCCAGAGGCCTGCAGAAGGTCGACCGACTTGAGGCGGAAGAGGGAAGATAGAAGAGGGAAGACAGGAGGTGGGTTATAGTGCTTTCTTTCTTCTTCCAGGCGCGTAGCGCCGCTCTTCCTTCTTCTTTCTAGGAGTAACATGACACGACGAGTCTTGATCCGTGCGACGGGTAACGCTCGCCCCGGCCAGCTGGCCGGGTTGGGCCGGGCATTGGCGAGTAGCGGGGCGCGGCTGCTGGATATCAACCAGAGCGTGACCTTCGGCATGCTGTCGCTGGAGGCGCTGGTGGGCCTGGATCACGAAGCCGATCTGGAGGGGGCGCTCACGGCGGCGGGCAGCGAGCTGGGGCTCGATGTCCAGGCGGTGCAGGTCAGTGCCGAGGATTATCATCGCTGGAGCGTGCAGAGTGGCCAGCCGCGTCTGATCATGACCCTGCTGGCGCCGCGTCTGCCGGCCGGCATCCTGGCCGAGGTCGGCCTGCTGACGGCCGAGCAGGGGCTGACCGTGGAGTTGATCCACCGGCTCTCCGGCCGCGAGCCCCTGGATGGCGAAACGCCGCCCCATGGAGCCTGTGTCGAGTGCTGGCTGCGCGGCGATGAGGTGGATATCGAGGCCCTGCGCGAGAAGGCGCTGGCGCTGGGGGCCGTGCATGGCATCGATATCGCCCTGCAGGAGGACTCGATCTGGCGCCGCCATCGACGCCTGGTGTGCTTCGACATGGACTCGACGCTTATCCAGGCCGAAGTCATCGACGAACTGGCGCGGCGGCATGGAGTCTTCGATGAGGTGGCCGCGGTCACCGAACGCGCCATGCGCGGCGAGCTGGACTTCCAGCAGAGCTTTCGCGAGCGCATGGCCAAGCTCGAGGGGCTGGACGAGTCGGTACTGGCCGACATCGCCGAGAACCTGCCGCTCATGGATGGCGTCGAGCGTCTCATGCACCACCTCAAGCGCCTGGGCTATCGCACCGCGATTCTCTCCGGCGGCTTCACCTACTTTGCCGAATATCTGCAGAAACGACTGGGCTTCGATGAAGTGCATGCCAATGAGCTGGTCATCGACAACGGCAAGCTGACCGGTGAAGTCCGGGAGCCGATCGTCGATGCCGAGCGCAAGGCCGAGCTGCTGCAAGGGATCGCCGCGCGCGAAGGGCTTGCCATGGAACAGACCATCGCCGTCGGCGATGGTGCCAATGACCTCAGGATGCTGGCCGCCGCCGGTCTCGGCATTGCCTTTCGTGCCAAGCCGATGGTGCAGCTGCAGGCCCGTCAGAGCATCTCGACCCTGGGGCTCGATGCGGTGCTGTACCTGATCGGCTACCGACAGGTGGACCTGGAAAGCTGATGAGACGATGGTTCGGCACGCGCGCCTCTGCGCTGACCTGGCGCGACCGCTTCGAGCGTATTCGCGCCAACAAGATCTTCGAAACGCTGGTGATCGCCATCATCATCGTGTCGGCCCTGTTGGTCGGGGCCAAGACCTACCCGGAAACCGGTCGCTTCCACTATTGGCTGCTGGCCATGGACATGGCGGTGACGGTCTTCTTCCTGGTGGAGATCGTGATCCGCATGGCGGCGGAAAAGCGGCTGCGCGACTTCTTCAAGCAGGGCTGGAACGTCTTCGACTTCCTGATCGTCACGGCCAGCCTGGTGCCGCTGGGCGGGTCCGATATGGTGCTGCTGGCGCGTCTGCTGCGCATCTTCCGGGTATTGCGTCTGGTGTCCATGATCCCGGAGCTGCGCATGCTGATGGCGGCCCTGATCAAGTCGATCCCGCGCATGGGCTATGTGGCGCTGTTGATGTTCATCATCTTCTACATCTATGCCGCCATCGGAAGCTTTCTGTTCGTCGATGTGGATGACTATCTGTGGGGCAACATTGCCACGGCGATGCTGACCCTGTTCCGGATCGCGACCTTCGAGGACTGGACCGACATCATGTATGCCACCCAGGAGGCTTATGCCTGGAGCTGGATCTATTACCTGACCTTCATCTTTCTGACCGCCTTCATCTTCCTGAATATGATGATCGGCATCGTGCTGGACGTGATGCAGAAGGAGAGTGCCGCCATCGACCGGGAAAACGGCGAGGGCGAGGAAGCCGAACTGCAGGACCTGCGCCACGATGTGCGCCAGTTGAGTGGCCAGATCGCTCGCCTCGAGGCTTCACTGCAGCGCCAGGACGACGACCACCGGTGACCGGGCGGGCCGCTCGGCAACGCCAGAGGCCCGCGGTTGCGCTCATCCTGCCGAGTCTATAAAATACTTGCGCCCGTTCGCCTGTCGAGCGGGAACCGTGTTTTTTTCGAAAATCACCTCCTTGCTTCCTCTGGGTGCATCTGCTGCCTCCACCGGAAGCTGCCAAACCGCAAGGAGAACCCATGCGTCATTACGAAATCGTTTTCATGGTCCATCCGGACCAGAGCGAGCAGGTCCCGGCGATGGTCGAGCGCTATACCGGCCTCGTCACCGAGAACGGCGGCACCGTGCACCGTCTCGAGGATTGGGGGCGCCGTCACATGGCTTACCCGATCAACAAGATCCACAAGGCTCACTACGTGCTGATGAACGTCGAGTGCAGCGGCGAGACCCTCGAGGAAATCGAGAATATCTTCCGCTTCAACGATGCCATCATTCGCAGCCTGGTGGTGCGCTGCAAGGAAGCCATCACCGAAGCTTCACCGATGATGAAGCCGGCCGAGGACAAGCGCGCGCGCCGCGACGACAAGCAGCGCACCGCCGAGTCCGCCTGAGCCCACCCGTCGCACGTTTGAAGGAGTCTTTACATGGCACGCTTTTTCCGTCGCCGTAAGTTTTGCCGTTTTACCGCCGAAGGCGTGAAGCAGATCGACTACAAGGATCTGGACACGCTCAAGGGTTATGTCACCGAGACCGGCAAGATCGTTCCCAGCCGCATCACGGGTACCAAGGCACGCTACCAGCGTCAGCTGTCCACCGCGATCAAGCGGGCACGCTACCTGGCGCTGCTGCCTTACACCGATAGTCACCAGTAAGTTACCGGCTCGATGCTGCCTGTCGCACGATGGCTGATGCAGGGCCTGCCCCAGGCGATGCTTGGGGCGGCAATCAGCACGCTGGTGCCCTGGTTGTTCTGGCTGGGTGCCGCCATCGCGGCCTTGATGACGCTGCGCAAGGGGCTGGCATCGGCGCTGCCGGTGATCATTGCCGCCACCGTCCCGGCGGGCTGGTGGTGGAGCCAGGGGGATGTTGTACCACTCTCCAGTATTCTGCTGGTGACCCTGATGGCCGTGGTGCTGCGTGCCCGGATGCGCTGGAGCGAGGCCTTGATCGTGGGTGCCCTTGGCGGGGCCCTGATGATTCAGGTAGGTAGCTTCACGCCGCCGGGCAGTTCCGAGGCGCTACTCGAGCAACTGCATCAGGGAGCGCCCCAGATCGCCACCATGCTCGATGATCTGGCCAGCCAGGGGGTGGATACCCAACGACTCGCCGATCTACTGATGGGTGGTGTGACCGGGCTGGTAGTATTGCTGATGGCAGTGGCCTGTCTGGCGCTGGCCCGGTCCTGGCAGGCCGGGTTGTACAATCCGGGGGGCTTTCGCGAGGAGTTTCATGCCCTGCGACTGTCGCCGCGTGAATTGCTGGTATTGCTCGGTGTCGGTGTTGCCGGTGCCGTGCTCGATATGCCGGGACTCGGCATGTTGATCTGGATACCACTGCTGATAGCCGGCATCGCCCTGGTACATGGTTTTATTGGATTGAAGGGAATGCATGGGATCTGGCTGGGCGTCTTCTACGCGATGCTCATCTTTACCTGGCCCATGATTCTCATCGTGCTGCTCGTGGCCCTGCTGGATTCGTTCGTGAACATTCGCGCACGACTCGGCAGCGGCAACTGACAAGAGGTTAACGAGATGGAAGTCATTCTGCTCGACAAGATTGGCAAGCTGGGCGGTCTGGGTGACCAGGTCAACGTCAAGCCCGGTTATGGCCGTAACTACCTGGTGCCTTACGGCCTCGCCGTGCCGGCCACCAAGGACAACATCGCGGCTTTCGAAGCCCAGCGTGCCCAGCTCGAGGCGGAAGCCGCCGAGCGCAAGGCAGAAGCTGAAGCGCGCGCTGCGCAACTCAACGATATCGAGCTTTCGCTGGTCGCCAAGAGCGGTGACGAAGGCAAGCTGTTCGGCTCCATTGGTCCGCGTGACCTGGCAGATGCGATTGCCTCTGCCGGCATCGAGGTGGCCAAGAGCGAAGTGCGCATGCCACTGGGCCCGATTCGC
Organism: Halomonas halmophila; assembly: GCF_006540005.1. GTDB lineage: Bacteria > Pseudomonadota > Gammaproteobacteria > Pseudomonadales > Halomonadaceae > Halomonas > Halomonas halmophila. The sequence goes on from NZ_BJOC01000006.1 coordinate 38,685, forward strand.
CAGACCGGTGAATACGACATCGACCTGCACCTGCATGCCGAAGTCGGCGCCACCGTGCGCGTCGTGGTTGTGGGCGAGTAAGCTCGACGATCGACGTCCGCGTTGATGTCCAGGGGCGCGAGGTTCAACCTCGCGCCCTTTTTTTACCCGGCAGTTTTTGCTGGCCTGGACGGCAGCCCGTGCGGCGTCTTTCGCTGCATGAGGTCAGTGCCTCCCTTCGGGTAGAATATCGATGCCGACCCCGTCAGGAATTCCACCATGAATGAACCGCAAGCGCTGGATCAGGAAACGGCCGCCCTCAAGGTGCCGCCGCATTCGCTGGAGGCGGAGCAATCCGTGCTGGGCGGGCTGATGCTCGACAATTCCGCCTGGGACAATGTCGCCGACCGGCTGGTAGCGGATGACTTCTATCGCTACGAGCATCGTCTGGTCTTCAATGTGATGGCCCAGCTCGCCGAGGAAGCGAGGCCCATGGATGTGGTCACGCTGTCGGAAGCACTGGAGGGGCGGGATCAGTTGGATACCGTCGGCGGCCTGGCCTATCTGGCGGAACTGGCGCGCAACACGCCCTCGGCCAGCAACATACGCGCCTACGCCGATATCGTGCGTGAGCGGGCGATCCTGCGCAAGCTCATCAAGGCGGCCAACCAGGTGGCCGAGAGCGCTTTCGCTCCCCAGGGGCGGCCCTCCGAGGAGCTTGTCAACGAGGCCGAGCGACTGGTCTTCCAGATCAGCGAGGACAGGCCCAAGTCGGGCGGGCCGATCGGCATGAGCGACCTGTTGACCAAGGCCGTGGACCGCATCGACGAGCTGTTCAACATGCAGGGCGAGATGACCGGGCTCTCTACCGGTTTCCGCGACCTGGATGACATGACGTCGGGGTTGCAGCCGTCCGACTTGGTGATCGTTGCCGGGCGTCCCTCGATGGGCAAGACCACCTTCGCCATGAACCTGGTCGAGCATGCGGTCATCTCCAGTGACAAGCCGGTGATGGTGTTTTCCATGGAAATGCCCGCCGAGGCCCTGATGCTGCGCATGCTGTCCTCGCTGGGGCGTATCGACCAGACGCGGGTGCGCACCGGCCAGTTGGAGGATGAGGACTGGCCACGCCTGACCTCGGCGGTCAATCTGCTCAAGGACAAGCAGCTGTTCATCGATGACACCGCCGCGCTGTCACCCAACGAAATGCGTTCGCGGGTACGCCGCGTGGTGCGCGAGCACGGCAATCTGTCGCTGATCATGATCGACTATCTGCAACTGATGCAGATTCCCGGCTTTTCCGAGAATCGCACCGGCGAGATTTCCGAGATATCCCGCTCCCTGAAGGGGCTGGCCAAGGAATTCGGCTGCCCGGTAGTGGCGTTGTCCCAGCTCAATCGCTCGCTGGAGCAGCGCCCCAACAAGCGCCCGGTGATGTCGGACCTGCGCGAATCCGGTGCCATCGAGCAGGATGCCGATATCATCGGTTTCGTCTATCGCGACGAGGTCTACAACCCGGACAACCCCGATAACCAGGGGCTGGCCGAGGTCATCATCGGCAAGCAGCGTAACGGGCCCATCGGGACCGTTCACATGGCGTTCATCGGCAAGTACACGCGCTTCGAGGACCTGGCCCCGGACAGCTATGGCGAAGCCTTCGGTGAGTGAGGCGTGTCGCTTGAGCGCGCGCCTCAGCTCCGTATAATCCCTCCCCCCAACAGCATTCTGGAGAAGCACCATGGCAGGCGGATTCCGACGCGGCAATCAGCGCCGTGCGCCCAAGCTCGAAGCACGCGGTGAACTGCAATCGGTGGAGCGCGAAGGGCCCTTCAAGGAGTGGCTGGGCATGCCCGATCTGTACCGCTTCGAGCTGGTGGTGGACGGCGAGCACTACAGCTACCAGACCGAGGACTCCGAGCTGCCGGTGTCGGTCGGGGATCGCGTGGTACTGCGTTACAAGGAGACCAAGGCCGGTCGGTGGGTCGACAAGAAATCACTGGGCAAGGCCATCGACCCGTCGGAATATCAGTGACGGAACCCGGCCCGCCACGGTCGGTCTCAGGGTCAGCGGGCATCGGTCACACTGCTGTCATCTCGTGTCGGCAGTCTGTTACCGATGCCCAAGACACTGAACCACCGGGAGGGCCATATGGACCTCAATGACTTCAAGGCCTTCGTGGCCGAACACGACAACTTCGAAATCCGCGTCATCGGACACGCCGGCAATCGTTCCTATCAGGTCGAACTCGAGGACATCGAGGGCCAGCGCCACATGCTGACGCGTGCCGGCAAGCCGGTGCTGTTCCGTTCGCTGGATGATGTCTACCTGGAGCTCAAGCGTGCCGACGTGCATCGGGTCTACCTGGTCGAGCAGGTCTCGGAACAGGAAGCGACCGGCCTGGCCACCCGTTATCACGAGCCGCTGGGTGCCAAGATCCCCGTCAATCTGTAACGCCTTGTCAGCCGGGCCGAACCGGTCCTGGCGAGCCAACTGCGCTCTGCTACGCATTTCTCCTCCCCACGACAAGCTGCCCGGATCCCCACAGTGGGCGGCCTTCCCGGCGCTGGTGAGTCGCTGACTCAGGGCGCTGCCTCTTGAACCTTCAACAGTATTTCTGCCTGGAAGCCTGCCCTGGCCTGCACGCCGATCGGGGGAAGGGGTGTCGCGTGCGGCGCCATAGAGACGCTGGATGTCAGAAGTAGTGTCAACCTATTATGGCCCTGGTGTCGCCGATGGTACCCTGATGTCTCTTCTTTCAGGCATTGGAGGCGTCATGGCGCCTGATTCCACGTCGTCCTCTTCTGGACATCTCCCGCAAGGTCACCCTCCGTCACCCGGCGGCAAGGTCGGTTTGGTGCTGGCCAACCTGGGCACCCCGGATGCGACGGACTACTGGTCGGTACGGCGTTATCTCAGCGAGTTTCTCTCCGACCGGCGGGTCGTCGATTATTCGCCCTGGTTGTGGCAGCCCCTGCTGCAGCTGGTGATCCTTAGCCGCCGCCCCTTCGCCTCCGGCAAGGCCTATCGCGGCATCTGGAATCGCGACAATGACGAGAGTCCGCTGCTGACCATCACCCGCGAGCAGACCGAGAAGCTGGCGGCCGAACTCAAGCGCGAGCATGGCGAGCGCCTCGAGGTGGCCTTCTGCATGCGCTATGGCAATCCCTCGACCGAGAGTGTGCTGAAAGACCTGCATGCCAGGGGCTGCGAGCGGATTCTGTTCTTCCCCCTTTACCCTCAGTACGGTTCACCGACCACGGCCACGGCCAATGATCAGGCTTTCCGGACCCTGATGAAGCTCAAGTGGCAGCCGGCCTTGCGTACCGTGCCGGCCTATTTCGAGCATCCGGCCTATCTCGCGGCGCTGAGTGCTTCGGTGCGTGAGGCCTATGCGGCGGCCGAGACGCCACCCCAGGCCCTGGTGGCCTCCTATCATGGCGTGCCCAAACGCTTCCTCGACGAAGGCGATCCCTATTACTGCCATTGCCGCAAGACCACGCGGCTCCTCAAGGAGCAGCTGGAGCGGGACGGTCTGCCACTGGATGACGAGGCCATCATCACGACCTTCCAGTCGAAGTTCGGACCCGAGGAATGGGTCGGGCCGGCCACCGTGGAGCATGTGGCCGAGCTGGCCCGCCAGGGCATCAAGCACCTGGCCGTGGTGTCGCCGGCCTTTGCTGCCGACTGTGTGGAAACCCTGGAGGAAATCGAGGAGGAAATCCGTGGCGCCTTCCTGGAGGCCGGCGGCGAGACCTTCACCTATGTACCCTGCCTGAATGCCCGTGACGATCACGTCCAGGCGCTGGCGCGGATTGCCGAGCGGGAGCTCGCCGGCTGGCTGTAGTCGCGGGTGAGAACTTTGGCTCGGTCGATGAGCCTCACGCATGGCGGCACAAAAAAGGCGGGGCGCTCGGCGCCCCGCCTTTTGCTTGGCATGCTGCGTTCAGTCGTGGCCGGCATCCGAGTGATGGGGCACGGGCTTCTTGCCGACTTCCTCGTCGCGCAGCTCGGCGGGCTCCCCTCGGGTCTTCTCCACCCGCCGCAGTTGCTGGTGCAGGCCGGTCTTGGCCAGCAGGTGAGCACTGACCGGTGCCGTGATGAAGAGGAAGAGGGCAATCAGCATTTCCTGGATCACCGGGTAACTGTCGATGATGCCGAAGTACAGCATCGAGGCCGTCAGGATGCAGCCGATGCCCATGGTGGTGGCCTTGGTCGGTCCATGAAGACGCATGTAGAAATCGCGCAGGTGGGTCATGCCCAGCGAGCCGATGAAGATGAAGGCACCGCCGGCGATCAGGAAGAAGGAAATTACGCCTTCGAGGATGACGTAGATCGACATGGTGGCTGCTCCCGCTATTCGATGATGTCGCCGCGCAACAGGTACTTGCATACGGCCACGGTACTGATGAAACCGAGCATGGCGATCAGCAGCGCGGCTTCGAAGTAGGTCTTGGTATTGAGCCAGAGTCCCATCAGCACGATCAGGGCGATGGAGTTCACGTACATGGTGTCCAGCGCCAGGATACGGTCCGGCATGTCCGGACCGACCGAGAGACGATAGGTGTTCAGCACGATGGCAACCAGCACCAGTGCCAGGCTGATCTTCAGCGCGATGTCGAGCATTCGTAGATCTCCTTGAGTGGGCGCTCGTAGCGTTCGCGAATCTGTTCGATGAGCGCCTCGTCATCGTCGACGTCCAGGGCGTGAATCAGCAGTGTCTCGCCGTCCATGCGCAGGTTGGCCGATACCGTGCCGGGCGTCAGGCTGATGGTATTGGCCAGCAGGGTGATGGTGAAACGTTCCTGCAGCATCAAGGGATATTCCACGAAGTGCGGCCGAGTACGCCGCCAGGGATTCACGATCAGCCAGGCCACCTGGATGTTGGCCGTGATGATGTCGCCCAGCACGCGCAGGATGAAACGAACCAGCAGGCCGGGGCGACGCACGTTCGGCTGCACGTCCCAGAAACGGTAGGTGCCGAGCGGAATGACCACGGCGAGGACGCTCCCCAGCAGAATATGGCCCGGTGCCAGGCTGCGCACCATCATCAGCCAGACGGCGAGCAGCAACAGCGACAGCAGTGGGACGGGGAGCCAGCGTCGGGACTTGATCATGGGGCATCTCCGTTATCGGACAACAGCGCACTGATCAGGGCATCAGGGGTGGCGAGCTGTTCGGCGGTGGCCCGGGTATAATCGCTGACCGGCCCGGCCAGTGCCACCAGCAGCGGCGAGCTGGCCAGCAACAGCCCGACACCGGCCCACTGGGTGCGGGGCAGGCGTGTACCGCCGCGTTCACCGTTCTGGCTGCGCCAGAAGAGGGTGGAGCCGGCGCGCGACAGGGCGATGATGGCGCTCAGGCCGCTGATCAGCAGGATTGGCCACAGCCAGATACGCTGTCCGGCCTCGGCGGCATCGAGCAGCAGCGCCTTGCCGATGGCGCCGGACAGGGGCGGCAGGCCGGCGACCGCCGCCGCCGCGATGAAGAAGAGGCCGGCCAGAGTGCCGCCCTGGGTCATCGGGCGCCCCTTGACGATGCGTGTACCGGCCTTGCCGCGTTGCTGACCGATCATGTCGGCCAGCAGGAAGAGGCCGCCGGTCACCAGGGTAGTGTGCAGCAGGTAATAGAGCAGCCCGGCGGTGGCGGCCGGCGTGTCCATGCCGACACCGGCCAGCAGGGTGCCGGCCGAGACCAGTACCAGATAGGCGACCAGCAGGCGCAGGTCACGCGCTGCCAGGACTCCCACGGTGGCCGCGGCCAGAGTGCCCAGCGCCATCCACCAGACCCAGGGTTGATCGAGCGAGGTCAGTTCGCCGGCATTCTGGCCGAAGACCAGCGAATAGACACGCAGAATGGCGTAGACGCCGACCTTGGTCATGATGGCAAAGAGAGCAGCCACGGGCGCCGGTGCCGAGGCATAGGCACGCGGCAGCCAGAAATACAGCGGCAGGATGGCCGCCTTGAGGCCGAAGACCACCAGCAACAGCAGGGCGCCGGCGGTCACCAGGCCGCTGCGCTCGGCCGGCAGCTCGCTCAGGCGAGCCGCCATGTCGGCCATGTTGAGGGTTCCCGTGGCGCCGTAGAGCACACCGACCGCGATGAGGAAGAGCGCGGACCCGGCCAGATTGAGCACCACATAATGCACCGCGGATTGAATCCGCGACTTGCCGCCGCCATGCAGCAGCAAGGCATAGGACGCCAGCAACAGGACCTCGAAGAACACGAAGAGGTTGAAGAGGTCGCCGGTCAGGAAAGCGCCATTGATGCCCATCAGCTGAAATTGGAAGAGGCCGTGGAAATTGCTGCCTTTCTCGTCGTCACCGCCGCAGGCGAAGATCACGCAGCCCAAGGCCAGCACCGAGGTCAGCATGATCATCAGCGCCGACAGGCGATCCAGCACCAGCACGATGCCAAAGGGTGGCTGCCAGTCGCCCAGAGCATAGTAGTCAATCTCGCCGCTGGATGCCTTTATCAGCAATGCCAAGGCGATGAGCACCAGCAACAGGGTGGCCCCAACACTGGCGCCACGCTTGAGGCTGGTGCTGCCGAAGCGCGTCAACAGCAGCACGACGCCCATGACGAGCGGAAGTACGACGGGCAGGACAATCAGATGCTGTATCACCGACGCGACTCCTCTGAATCCTCTTTGGTGCGGCCATCGACATGGTCATTGCCCATGTCGCCACGCGCCCGCATGGCCAGGATGACGGCAAAGGCCGTCATGGCGAAGCCGATGACGATGGCGGTGAGCACCAGGGCCTGGGGCAGCGGGTCGGCGTAGTCATCCTCGCCGTTGATGACCACCGCCCCATCCGTGGTCAACCCGCCCATGGAGAACAGGAAGAGGTTGACCGCATAGGACAGCAGGGTCAGGCCGACCACCACGGGAAAGGTTCTGCCGCGTAGCGTCAGATAGAGACCACAGGCGCTGAGCACGCCGGTGGTGATGGCATACAGACTTTCCATCAGCTCGTCTCCTCGCTGGGGGTCGTGGATTCGCCTTGCTTGCTTGGCCGGTGAGGCGTGGTCAGCTTGCCGAGGTTGGCCAGGATCATCAGGGTCGCGCCGACCACGGCCAGGTAGACGCCGAGGTCGAAAATCATGGCCGTGGCCAGCTCGAAGTCACCGATCAGCGGCAGGTGGAAATGCCCGAACGATGACGTCAGGAAGGGGTAGCCAAACAGCCAGCTGCCCAGCCCGGTCAGGGTAGCGATGCCTACCCCGGCGATCGCCACCGGTTGGTACTGGAAGTCGAGGCGCGATTGCGCCCACTCCACGCCGCGCGCCATGTACAACAGGATCAGTGCCACGGCGGTGATCAGGCCGGCAATGAAGCCGCCACCCGGGTGGTTGTGGCCGCGCAGGAAGATGAACACCGAGACCAGCAATGCCAGGGGCAGCAGGGCCTGAGAGATGGTGGTGAGGATCATCGGATAGCGATCCGGTGACCACAGCCGGCCCTCGACGTCACTGTGCGGCATGAACAGGCGCAAGCGGTTGAGCAGCTTGAAGATGGCCAGGCCGGCAATCGCCAGCACGGTAATCTCGCCCAGGGTATCGAAGCCGCGGAAATCGACCAGGATGACATTGACCACGTTGTGGCCGCCGCCGCCGGGCACGCTGTTCTCGATGAAAAAGTCCGAGATACTGTTGTGGTCGCGCGTCAGGACGGCGTAGTTGAGGCTGGCGACGATCATGCCCAGGGCGGCGGCCAGGGCGCTGTCGCGCAGAGTACGCGGCATCGAGGACTCGCGTGGCGTCTTCTGGGGCAGGAAGAAGAGTGCCAGCATCAGCAGGATCATGGTCACCACTTCCACCGATAGCTGGGTCAGGGCCAGGTCCGGCGCGGAGAAGCGCGCGAAGGTCAGCGACACCAGCAGCCCCACCATCGACAGCATCAACAGCGAAATCAGGCGATAGCGATGCGTGATCACCGTGGCGATGCCGCTGAACATCAGCAGCACGGCACCGGTGATCAGGACGCCATCGAGCTCGCTGCCGGGCTGGTCGCCGGCCAGGCTGGGCATGCGGAACAGGCCCAGGCCCGCCAGTATCAAGGCCGTCACCAGCAGCAGGCTCATGTAGCGCTGCAGAGAGCCATTGTCGAAACAGGCGAGAAGCCGCTCGGCCTGGCGCCCGGTGTACTGAACGGCGCCCTCGAAGACCAGGCGCGCATCCACCGGCTTGAACCCCCTGAGAAAATGACGCAGGTGACGATGACCCAGGTAGGTGCCGATGCCGGCAAGCAGAGCGATCACGCTCATCAGCAAGGGCAGGTTGAAGCCGTGCCAGATGGCCAGGTGGAAATTCATGGGCTCGCCGAGCACGGCCCGGGTGGCCAGGTCCATCAGCCCACCGGCCAGCGGGGAGGGCAATAGCCCCACCAGGATGCACAGCACCGCGAGCAGTTCCACCGGGGCACGCATCAGGCGGGGTGGTTCGTGAGGTGAACTGGGCGGCGCCTCGCGGGCCGGCTTGAAAAAGACGGCATGCACCAGGCGCAGCGAGTAGGCCACCGAGAGGATGCCCCCCAGGGTGGCCAGTAGCGGCAGGAGCCAACTGATACCGCCCAGCATGTCGGCCTTGGTGGCACTGGTGAAGAACATCTCCTTGGAGATGAAGCCGTTGAGCAAGGGCACGCCGGCCATGGCGGCTCCGGTGATCGAGGTCAGCAGCGCCGTGACCGGCATGGCACGGCGCAGTCCGCCGAGTCGGGACAGCTCCCGTGTGCCGGTCTCGTGATCGATGATGCCGGCGGTCATGAACAGGGCCGCCTTGAAGGTGGCGTGGTTGAGGATGTGGAACATCGCGGCCAGTACCGCCATGGGCGTGCCGATGCCCAACAGGGCGGTGATCAGGCCCAGGTGACTGACCGTGGAGAACGCCAGGATGCCCTTGAGGTCGGTCTTGATCAGGGCGAACCAGGCGCCGTAGAGCAGCGTTGTCATGCCCACCAGGGTGACGACCAGTGTCCACAGCTCGCTGCCGGCAATGGCCGGATGGAGGCGAGCCATCAATAGGATACCGGCCTTGACCATGGTGGCCGAGTGCAGGTACGCCGAGACCGGCGTGGGCGCCGCCATGGCGTGTGGCAGCCAGAAGTGGAAGGGGAACTGCGCCGACTTGGCGAAGGCGCCCAGCAAGATCAGTCCCAGTGCCAGTGGATAGTGTTCATGGGCCAGGATGACATCGCTGCTGGCCAGTACCCGGTTCATGTCGAAGCTGCCGACCATGTTGCCGACCAGCAGCAGGCCGGCGAGCAGGGCCAGGCCACCGGCACCGGTCACTGCAAGGGCCATGCGTGCCCCCTTGCGGGCATCGCTGCGATGGGACCAGTAGCCGATCAACAGGAAGGACGACAGGCTGGTCAGCTCCCAGAACATCCACAGCAACAGCAGATTGTCGGCCATGGCGATGCCCACCATGGAGGCCATGAACAGGATCAGGTAGGCATAGAAACGCCCGTACGGCTCGTCAGCGTCCAGGTAGTAATGGGCATACAGCACGATCAGCAGCCCGATGCCCAGGATCAGCAGGTTGAACAGCACCGACAAGCCATCCAGCCTGAAGGCCAGATCCAGTCCCAGTGAGGGTACCCAATCCACCGCGAAGCGCAGCGTCTCGCCATCGGCCAGGGAGGGAAGCTGGGTGAGCGTCAGCAGCAAGGCAATGGCCGGAAGGAGTCCGGTCGCCAGAGAACAGTAGCGGCGCTCGAGCCGAGCGCCGAGCGCCGGCACCAGCACACCGAGAAGCGGCAGCAGTGCTATCCAGAGCAATGTCATCGATCGGTCATCCTGCGCGTTTGCGTGAGGCCAAGGGTGCTGCACCCGACGTGAACGATCAACGGTGGCGCTAGTGCTGAGCGTCCATACGTGGGAATACAGGCCCATCAATGGCATTTGCGTCCTACTCTAACCAAAACGGACGCGTCTTGTCCCCTTGACTTGCGTCTCGCTGCGCACTCTCTCTAGAGTCGTACGCATGCGGACGACCCCAAGCGTTCGACCGGGAGAACTGCATGCAGCTGGCGATACTGACGGGGTTTGGCCTGGCGTTCATGGCGCCCTGGCTACATCGGTGGCTGGGTCGGTACACGCCGCTGATGATGGCGTTGTGGCCGATGTCCATCGCCGGCTGGCTGGCCCTGCAGTGGCCCGTCGTGCTGGCTGGGGACCCTCTCCTGCTGGAGTGGGCCTGGGTACCGGCCCTGGACATTTCCCTGAATTTCTACCTCGATGGCCTGGCCTGGCTCTTCGCCATGCTGATCAGCGTGGTAGGAGCCCTGGTGCTGGTCTATACCGGGGAATACCTGAAGGGCGAGCGCGACCTGCCACGTTTTCTGGTCATCATCAGCGCCTTCATGACCTCGATGCTGGGGCTGGTGCTGGCTGATAACCTGGTGACCCTGTTCGTCTTCTGGGAACTGACCGGCATCACATCCTACCTGCTGATCGGGTTTCATCATGATGACCCCGCCGCGCGCAAGTCGGCACAGCAAGGGCTGTTCGTCACCGTGGGCGGCGGTCTGGCGCTGTTGGCCGGCTTTGTCATGCTGGCCCAGGCAGGGGATAGTTGGTCGCTGTCGGTGCTCGGTCAGCGCGGCGAACAACTCATCGGCCATGAGCTCTATACCCCCATCCTGCTCTGCGTGCTGCTCGGCGCCTTCACCAAATCGGCGCAGTTCCCCTTCCACTTCTGGCTGCCCAATGCCATGGCCGCTCCTACGCCGGTCTCGGCGTACCTGCATTCGGCGACCATGGTCAAGGCCGGCGTCTACCTGCTGGCGCGTCTGCACCCGGCGCTCGGCGATACCCTCCTGTGGGAGATGACGCTTTCGCTGGTCGGCGCCCTGACCATGGCGACGGGAGCCCTGCTGGCCATTCGCGAGACGCATGTCAAGAAGCTGCTGGCCTACTCGACGGTCATGGCCCTGGGTACCCTGACCATGTTGCTGGGTATCGGCACGCGGGATGCGCTGGTGGCCTTCGTGGTCTTCCTGCTGGCCCACTCCCTGTACAAGGGGGCGCTGTTCATGGTGGCCGGCATTCTCGACCATGCCACCGGTACCCGGGATGTCACCGCCATGGGGGGCTTGCGCGGTGCCATGCCGCGGACCGCCGCCGTGGCCTGTGTGGCCGCCCTGTCGCTGGCCGGGCTGCCACCCTTGCTAGGCTTCGTCGGCAAGGAACTGATGCTGACGTCGCTGCTCGGCGCCTTGCCCTATAGTGGGCTGGTGCTGGCACTGGCCTTCCTCGGCGCCTTCCTGACGCTGGCCGTGGCGGCCATTGTCGCCCTGAGGCCCTTCTTCGGCCCCGTGCGTGACATGCCGGTGACGCCGCATGAAGCGCCGCTCGGCCTGCTCGTCGGTCCGGCCTTGCTGGCCGGGCTGTCGCTGCTGTTCGGCCTGCTGCCCGGGCTGCTCGACGGCCTGGTCGCCGTCACCGTCAGTGGCCTGGGCGTGGCGGAACCCGGCGTGCATCTGGCGTTGTGGCATGGCCTGAATCCGACCCTGGGTCTGTCGCTGGTGAGCCTGGTGCTCGGTAGTCTGGTGTTCTGTTACTGGGGGCGTGTGCGACTCGCACTGGCAAGGTTGGAGCCCGTCATGCGGCATGGCCCCGAGTGGGGCTACGAGAGGCTCATGGCCGGCCTGGTCAGGCTGGCGGAATGGCAGACGCGCTGGCTGCAGAATGGACATGTGCGCCATTACCTGGCCATGACCCTGCTGGTGCTGATGGGCCTGGTGGGGCATGCGCTGTTCCTGCGTCACCGCTTCGAGATCGATGTCTCGGTCGATGCCTACTTTCATGAAGTGGTCGTGGCGGGCTTGATGGCCGCGAGTGCCCTGACCGCCTGTCTGATGCGTTCGCGACTGGCCGCCGTGGCGGCGGTGGGCATCATGGGCTTCTGTATCGCCCTGACCTTCGTGCTGTTCAGTGCCCCTGATCTGGCGATCACCCAGTTGCTGGTGGAAACCCTGACGGTGGTGTTGCTGGTGCTGGTGCTCTTCCGCCTGCCGCGCTTCACGCGGCTGTCGACGCCTGTGGAGCGTTGGCGGGATGTGATCGTGGCGGGCAGCTTCGGGCTGCTGATGGCCCTGTTCATGCTGTCGGTGCTGACGGCTGATGCCCTGCCGCGCATCTCCGACTACATGGTAGCCAATAGTCAGCCGCTGGGGCATGGGCACAACATCGTCAATGTCATCCTGGTGGACTTCCGGGCGCTGGATACACTTGGCGAAATGTTCGTGCTGGCGCTGGCGGCCATCGGCGTGCAGGCGATGCTGCGCTTTCACTCCGATAATGACGTGGTGAGCAGCGAGCGGACGACGAGGGGAGACCGCCCCCATGGTTAGATCCGGAACCCTGATTCTCAGCGTGGCGGCACGCCTGCTGCTGCCCCTGCAATTGTTGTTCTCCCTGTTCCTGCTGCTGAGGGGGCATGATGCGCCGGGTGGTGGCTTTATCGCCGGTCTGGTGGCGTCGGGGGCGTTCGCCCTGTACTTCTTCGCCTATGGCCGGCAGGCGCTGAGCGCCATGCTCAAGGTGTCGCCGCGCGACCTGGTGGCCGTCGGCCTCTTGCTGGGCGTGCTGTCGACACTGCCGGCCTGGTGGTTCGGCGAGGCCTTCTTCACGGCACAGTGGTGGACGCTGCCCATCATCGGCTTCAAGGCCTCCACCCCGCTGGTCTTCGATATCGGTGTCTATCTGGTCGTGGTGGGCGCTGTCCTCACGGCGATCACGGCCCTGGCGGATACCGCCCGGACGCAGGGTGCAAATGACTGAGGAGGCCTCATGGAAGCCGTTCTGGCCATAGCCATCGGCGTGCTCTTCGCCGCGGCGATCTACATGATGCTGCGCCGCTCCATCGTCAAGCTGGTGATCGGTCTGATGTTGCTGTCCAACGCCGCCAACCTGCTGATCTTTACCATGGCCGGGCTGACGCGCGGCGCGCCGCCCCTGGTGCCGGAGGGAATGTCGGCGCCGGCGGGCCCGGTGGCCGACCCGCTGCCCCAGGCGCTGGTGTTGACGGCCATCGTCATCGCCTTTGGTGTGCTGTCGTTTGCCGTGGTGCTGGTGCGTCGCGCCTGGGAAATCGTGCGAACCGATGACTTGAACCGGATGAAGGATACCGATACGTGAACCCGGCTCTCGTTCTGCCCATCGTGTTACCGCTGTTGTCGGGCACCCTGTCGCTGGTGTTGTGGCGCTCGCGGCGGATGCAGCGTCTGATCGCCGTGCTCGGCACACTGGCGTTGCTGGTCAGTGGCGTGCGACTGCTGGGGCTGGTGAGTCGAGACGGCATACAGGTGCTGCAGGTGGGCGGCTGGCAGGCTCCCTTCGGCATCAGCCTGGTGGCGGATGTACTGGGCGCCATCATGGTGGTGCTGACCGGCATCATCGGGCTGGCGGTGGCCATCTACTCATTGGCGACCACCGGCCGGGGGCATGAGGCCTTCGGTTATTTCCCGCTGATGCATCTGCTGTTGGCCGGGGTGGCGGGTGCCTTTCTCACCGGTGATATCTTCAACCTCTATGTGTGGTTCGAGGTGATGCTGGTGGCGTCCTTCGCGCTGCTGATTCTCGGCAGTGAAAGGCCACAGATGGAAGGCGCGATCAAATACGTTACCCTCAACCTGGTGTCGTCGGTGATCTTCCTGGTGGCGGTCGGCCTGCTGTACAGCCTGGTGGGCTCGCTCAATATGGCGGACATCGCCCAGCGCCTGACTCGACTCGAGGACCGGCGACTGGTCGATGCCCTGGCGATGATGTTCATGGTCGCCTTCGGTATCAAGGCGGCCGCCTTTCCGTTGTTCTTCTGGCTGCCGGCCTCCTATCACACGCCACCGGTGGCGGTATCGGCGCTGTTTGCCGGCCTGCTGACCAAGGTTGGGGTCTATGCGCTGTACCGGGTCTTCACCCTGATCTTCCACCACAGTCCCGGCTATACCCACGAGATTCTGCTGTGGGGAGCGGGGCTGACCATGCTGTGTGGCGTTCTGGGAGCGGCGGCGCAACATGAGTTCCGGCGTATTCTGTCGTTTCACATCGTCAGCCAGATTGGCTACATGATGCTGGGGCTGGCGCTGTTCACGCCCTTGGCGATTATCGGCGGGGTCTTCTACATCATTCACCATATCATTGTGAAGACGAACCTCTTCCTGGTGAGCGGCATCGTGCACCGACTGCGTGGCAGCTATCAGTTGAAGCGGCTGGGCGGGCTCTACCGCGAGCATCCCTGGCTGGCCATCCTGTTCCTGATTCCGGCGCTGTCGCTGGCCGGCATGCCGCCGCTCTCCGGCTTCTTTGCCAAGTTCATCGTGATTCGCGCCGGCATCGAGGCCGAGGCCTATGGAGTGACCTTCATTGCGTTGTTGGTGGGGCTGCTGACGCTCTACTCGATGGTCAAGATCTGGTCCGAGGTGTTCTGGAAGCCGCTTCCCGAGGAAGGCGAAAGTGACGATCGCCAACCGCCGGCCCGCCGCGAGTTGTGGTTGATGGCCGCACCCGCGCTGGGGCTGGCGTTGTGCACCCTGTTCATCGGCCTCAATGCCGGTCCCATTCATGCACTGGCCGAGGCCTCGGCAGCCCAGTTGCTGGCACCCGAGCACTATATCGAGGCGGTCCTCGGTGAAACGGGAGGTGGCTCATGATCGGTGCGGCCTGGCATCTGTTGCTGGGAATCGCCTGGGTGGTGCTGACCGGGGATTTCAGCGGTGGCAACCTACTGGCAGGCCTGGTCTTCAGCTATCTGGTACTGGCCCTGATCCAGCCCCAGGTGCCGGCGCTGGCGGGCTATGCTCAGCGACTGCCGCGGCTGGTGCGTTTCGCCGGCTTCTTCGTCAAGGAGCTGGTCATGGCCAACTTCAAGGTCTCCTACGATATCGTCACGCCGCCCTGGTACATGAAGCCGGGTGTGATTGCCATGCCGCTCCAGGCCCGGACGGAGTTCGAGATTGCCTTCGTGGCCAACCTGATTTCCCTGACGCCGGGGACTCTGAGCCTGGATGTCTCCGATGATCGCCGGGTGCTGTATATTCATGCCATGTTTCTCGATGATGAAGCGGCACTCAGGCAGAATCTGGCCGAGCTGGAACGCCGGGCCCTGGCGCTGTTTCGCTAGGCCGGGCACGACCGCCGGCGAGTGGGCAACCGATGGAGAGGAGGTCGTCGTGTCGATCGTGATGCTTGTCGGTCTGGCGGTGATGTCGCTGGCGTTGTGCCTGACGTTCATCCGCCTGTTTCGTGGTCCGAGTCTGCCGGATCGCGTGGTTGCCATGGAGCTCTTTTCCTCGATCCTGGTCGGCATGATGGGTGTCATCGCCATTGCCACCGAGGTTTCCTTCTTCCTCGATGTGGCCATTGTGGTGGCTCTCATGGGCTTCATGGCGACCATCGGGTTCTCGCGTTTTCTGGAACGCGGGGGGCCGCGCGATGATTGATGGATTGGTGGCCGTGCTGGTGCTGGCCGGCTCGGCCTTCATGTGTCTGGCGGCGCTTGGCATCCTGCGCCTGCCGGATCTGTTGACGCGCATGCATGCCACCACCAAGGCGGCAACCCTGGGGGTGTCGCTGATCATGCTCGGGGTCTGCCTGCACTTCGCCGTGGAGACCGTGGTGGCGCGGGCCCTGGCGATCATTCTGTTCATCATGATGACCGCCCCGGTGGCGGCGCATGTCATCGGGCGCGCCGGATATTTCGTTGGTGCGCGTCTGTGGTCCGGGACCCTCAAGGACGAGCTGAAACCCCACTATGACCCGCTCAACCACCGACTGCACAGCGGCCTGGACGATGCCGATGCGAGTTCGCCGCACGGGTCGTCGGCGGGGTCGGGGGATGACACCGATGACGCTGCCTCGGGGAAATAGGGGCTGGCGTACCGCGACGATGTCGGCGATCATCGGACCACACCGCAAAGGACCGCGACGCCATGACCTTGAGATTTTTTCCGCTTGCCATCCTGTGTGCCGCCCTGGTCGGCTGCCAGGGTGCGCAACCCCGTGATGCCCGGGCCGAGTCGCCCACCAGCGCAGCAGCAGACGCGGCCGGTGCCACCGCCGAGTCGACGACCGACCGCGAGATGACCTTTGCGGCCTGGCTGGCAGACTTTCGCCGTCACGCTCGTGACGAGGGCATCGCCGAACCGACCCTGGAGCGTGCCCTGACGGGCCTGCGCTATCGTCCTCGGGTGATCGAGCTGGATGGCTCCCAGCCGGAGTTTGTCCGGCCGATCTGGGAATACCTCGACAGCGCCGTATCAGCGACGCGCATCGACAAAGGTCGCCAGCGTCTGGCCGAGCATCGGGATACCGCCGAGCGAATGGCAGCCCGCTATGGGGTGCCCAGTGAGGTGCTGGTGGCCATCTGGGGCATCGAAAGCAGCTATGGCGATTATCTGGGCGATTTTTCCACCCTGGAGGCCCTCGCCACCCTGGCTTATGATGGCCGCCGCAGCGACTTCGCCCGCGGCGAGTTGATGGCTGCACTGCGCATCATCGAGGCCGGCGATATCCCGCCGGCACGCATGAAGGGCTCCTGGGCGGGCGCCATGGGGCACACTCAGTTCATTCCTTCGAGCTTCCTGGCCCATGCCGTTGACGGCGACGGCGATGGCCGGCGTGATATCTGGGGCAGCATACCCGATGTCATGGCCTCGACGGCCCATTATCTGGACGAGGCCGGTTGGCGTCAGGGGCAACCCTGGGGAACCGAGGTGCGCCTGGCGTCCGGTTTCGACTATTCGCTGACCGAGCCCGATACGCGTCGCTCCACCGCCGAGTGGCAGGCCGCCGGCGTGCGCGCCCTGGACGGAGGCAGTCTGCCGAGCTTCGACTCGGCCGCCGTGATCACGCCGGCGGGCGCCCAGGGGCCGGCGTTTCTGGTCGGACACAACTTCCGTGTCATCCTGCGCTACAACAATGCCACCAGCTATGCCCTGGCGGTGGCCAAGCTGAGTGATGCCATCGCCGGCCGGCCGGGCATCCAGGGTGACTGGCCGCGCGAGCAGCCACCTCTCAAGCGCAGCGACGTGCGCGACATGCAGCACCTGCTTAATGAGCGCGGCTACAATGCCGGTACGGTCGATGGCATCCTGGGCCCCAATACACGACGCGGCCTGCGGGCCTTTCAGCGTGATATCGGGGTGACACCGGATGGCTTTGCCACCCAGGCACTGCTCGAACGCCTGAGGTCCTGAAGTTGGCAGCCGCCGGCCTGGCTCATGACAGACAGGCGAGCAGTGCGGTCACGGCGGTTTCCACGCGCAGGATGCGCGGCCCCAGGTGAATGCCCTGACAGCCTGCCGCCAGCAACTGCTCGACTTCCCAGTCAATGAAACCGCCCTCGGGGCCGACCACCAGGGTGGTCGGTTCCTCCACACCACGCGGACACTCATGCGGCATTCCGGGGTGTGCCACCAGGCCGCGGCTGTCGCCCAGCAACCCCGGCAGGTAATCCTCGACGAAGGGGCGAAAGCCCTTGGCCAGGCGTACCTCGGGCAGCCGGGTGTCGCGTGCCTGCTCGAGGCCCAGTATGAGATGCCGATGGATCCTGTCAGCGTCGAGCTCGGGGGACTGCCAGTAGCTTTTTTCCACCCGGCGGGTGTTGAGCAACGTCAGGGACTTCACGCCCAGCGCGGTGGCGTGCTCCAGGCTGCGAGCCAGCATGCGTGGCCGCGGCAGGGCCAGCACCAGATGGACGCCGAGTGGCGCGGGCGGTGCCTCGTCGAGCCGGGACACGTCGAACAACGCCTCGTCGTCGTGGTACTCGAGCAGCATGCCGCGGCCCATGGGACCATTCTCCAGGCCGAGCGTCAGTGTGTCGCCGACCGCGGCGCCATGGACGTCGCGTAGGTGCTTGAGGCGTCTTGGATCGCGGACACGGGCAAGCCGGTCGTTTTCCACATCGTCCGGCGAAAGCAGGATAAGGTTCATGATGTCTCGTCTTTCTGAGGGCAAGAGTCCCGGGGCGTCGACGCAGGCCGCTTGGCGGTCGTCACCGGCACCGATTTCGCTCGACGCCTTGCAAGCAGGGTGGCGCGGTGCACAATACTCGGATGAAGGGTGAATGCCCAACCCACAATGCAAGGAGCTGCGCCGTGCGCGTCATTCGCAAGTATGCCAATCGCCGTCTCTATGATACCGAACAGAGCCGCTATGTAACCCTCGAGGACCTGCGTGGTCTGGTGCTGGATGACGTGGCCTTCCGGGTCGAGGATGCCAAGTCCGGGGAAGACCTGACACGTACCATCCTGCTGACCATCATCATCGAGCAGGAGCAGGCCGACGGTGAGGCCGAGGTGTTCTCCAACGATCTGCTGGCGCAGTTCATTCGGGTCTACGACATGGCCAAGCCCTTGCCTCTGGCGCGCTACCTCGAGCAGGGGACGCGCTTGATGATGGAACAGCAGAAGCACATGCAGGACCAGTGGCAGCAGGCCATGCGCCATACCCCCATGGAGCTGATGCGGGAACTGGCCGAGGAAAACATGCGTTTCTGGCAGCAGAACCTCGGCGGGCAGGCCGGCAAGGGGCATAAAGACGACGATGACAGTGGCAAGTCCTGAGCGGGCGGCCGGAGCGAATTTCTGGCATCATGTCGCGATATTTTTCGAGGTATCGAGGTAGAGCAGCGGATGAAGGTCTTGATCATCGGCGGCGGTGGCCGCGAACACGCCCTGGCCTGGAAGGTGGCGCAGTCGCCCCGGGTGGAAAGCGTCCAGGTGGCGCCGGGCAATGCCGGCACGGCCCGTGAGCCCGGGCTCGAGAACGTCGCGATCGACGTCGGCGATCTGGAGGGGCTGGTGGCCTTCGCGCGTGACCAGCGGATCGATCTGACGATCGTGGGGCCCGAGGCACCGCTCGTCGAGGGCGTGGTGGACCGATTCCGGGATGCCGGACTGGCCATCTTCGGCCCCAGCGCGGCCGCCGCTCGGCTCGAGGGCTCCAAGGCCTTCAGCAAGGATTTTCTGGCACGCCATGCGATCCCTTCTGCCGAGTACCAAACCTTCGTGGACGTGGAGCCGGCACTGGCCCATGTCGCCGAGAAGGGCGCGCCGATCGTCATCAAGGCCGACGGACTGGCCGCCGGCAAGGGCGTGATCGTGGCCATGAGCGAGGCCGAAGCCGAGGCGGCGATCCGTGACATGCTGGAGGACAATGCCTTCGGCGATGCCGGAGCCCGTGTGGTCATCGAGGAGTTTCTCGATGGCGAGGAAGCCAGTTTCATCGTCATGGCCGATGGTCGGTCCATCGTGCCCATGGCCACCAGCCAGGATCACAAGCGCGCCCTCGATGGCGACCAGGGCCCCAATACCGGCGGTATGGGCGCCTATTCGCCGGCTCCCGTGGTGACCGCCGAGGTCCACGAGCGCATCATGCAGCGCATCATCGAGCCCACGGTCAAGGGCATGGCAGAGGATGGCCACCCCTATAGCGGCTTTCTCTATGCCGGGCTGATGATCGATGCCGAGGGCAATCCCAGGGTCATCGAGTTCAACTGCCGCTTCGGCGATCCCGAAACCCAGCCGATCCTGATGCGCCTGCAGTCCGACCTGGCCGAGCTGTGCCTGGCCGGTGCCCGGGGCGAGCTCGCCGGCAGGGCCTGCGACTGGGATCCGCGCCACGCCGTGGGCGTGGTCATGGCCGCCAGTGGCTATCCCGGCAGCTACCGCAAGGGCGATGTGGTCGAGGGTCTGCAGGCCGCCGAGGCTACCGGCTGCAAGGTCTTTCATGCCGGCACGGCCCAGGGCGACGACGGGTTGGTGGTCACCGCCGGGGGGCGCGTGCTGTGTGTCACCGCCCTGGGTGATGCTATCAGCGATGCCCGGGATCAGGCCTACCGTGGCGTGGATGCCATCGACTGGCCCGGCGTGGCCTGTCGACGGGATATCGCCCATCGTGCCATCGACCGTGGTCGAGCCGAGTAATCGGTTGCCTTTGCGCGTCTGCGCAGCTATTCAGGAGGGCCCATGGAGCGCGTCAGGATCGACTTTCCCGAAGCGGCTATCTGCCACCGGCACCCGCTGGCGGTGCGTATCACGGACATGAACTACGGGCGCCACCTGGGGCACGACGCGGTGATCTCGCTGATGCATGAGGCGCGGGTGCAGGCGTTGGCCAGCCTGGGGCTCAGCGAGGTCGACATGGCCGGCTATCCCTGTGTGGCGGCGGATCTGGCCGTGCAATACCAGACCGAGTCACGTTGGCCGGATGCGCTCATCGCCGATACCGCCATTCCCGCGCCGTCGCGCAAGACGATCGGCGTCTATCATCGCCTGCGTCGCGAAGCCGATGGTCGTAGCGTGGCCACGGCGCGCCTCACCCTGATGCTGGTTGACCCCGAGGCGGGTCGTCCGGTGCCGGTACCCGATGCGCTGGTCGAGCGCCTGTCGAGGGGGAGCTGATGTCCCGCGAGTATCCGATCATCGCCGTCACCGGCTCTTCCGGGGCGGGCACCACCACCGTCAAGCGCACCTTCGAGCGGATGTTCGCGCGTGAAGACGTGCATGCCGCCTTCGTCGACGGCGATGCCTTCCATCGCTATACGCGCCAGGAACTGGCGCGCATGTTCCGCGAAGAACCCGAGCGCAAGGATGAACTGTCGCATTTCGCCGTGGAGGCCAACCTGCTCGGCAGGCTCGAGGCGCTCTTTCAGGACTATGGCGACAACGGCTACGGTACCTACCGGCATTACATTCATGCCGAGGACAAGTCGATGATCGAGGCCGGTTATCAGGTCGGTACCTTCACCGAGTGGCAGTCGCTGCCGTCGGGCACCGACCTGTTGTTCTACGAAGGCCTGCATGGCGGCCTGGTGACGGCCGAGCATGACATCGCCCGGCATGTCGATCTGCTGGTCGGCGTGGCGCCGACCATGAACCTGGAATGGATCCAGAAGATCGACCGCGACATCCAGGCGCGGGGCTATACCCAGGAGGCGGTGATCGACACCATCCTGGGTCGCATGGACGATTATGTGCGCTACATCCTGCCGCAGTTCTCGCGCACGCACATCAACTTCCAGCGCGTGCCCACCGTGGATACCTCCAATCCCTTCGAGGTCCAGGACATTCCCACCGATGCCGAGTCCTTCGTGGTGATTCGCTTCCGCGACCCCGCCACCGTGGACTTTCCTTATCTGCTGGCGATGATCCAGGACTCCTTCATGAGCCGGCCCCATACCCTGGTGGTTCCGGGATCGCGGCTGTCGCTAGCCATGGAGCTGATCCTCGGCCCGCTGGTACGCCACCTGCTCGCCCAGCGACGGTTTCGCTGACTGGCCCGGCGCTGACAACGAGCCACACGACCGTTAAGCTCGCCCCTGAATCCCTGACGCTTTGCCTGGAGCCCGACATGGATTGCCTGTTCTGCAAGATCATCAATCGCGAGATTCCCGCCGACATCGTCCATGAGGACGATGACATCCTGGCCTTCAACGACATCGATCCCAAGGCCCCGCGTCACATGCTGGTGATTCCCAAGCGGCATATCGCCACCCTGAACGACATCGAGGAGGGGGATCTGGCGCTGGTCGGCCGTCTGCAGTACACCGCGGCTCGCCTGGCCCGGGAGCAGGGGTTCGCCGATGATGGCTACCGCGTGGTGATGAATTGCAATGAAGACGGCGGACAAACGGTCTATCATATTCATATGCACCTGATGGGCGGTCGACGCTTCACTTGGCCGGCTGGCTAGCCGGAACCTGTCAAGGCCCCGAGCCGCGAATCGAAGGTGTTCGACGCATCAGGTGCGTGCCGATGCCGCCCAGCCGGGCGGCATCCTGCGCTCTGGACGCTGTGCCCGTCGGCTGGCTGAGGTATGATAATGAGGCCAACGACCGCTCAAGAGGGATGACATGACTCGCCAACTGTCCCGCGCTGATAACCTGATCCACCAGTTCGACACCGTGCTGCGCACTCTGGTGCCCGGTGCCGCCCAGCCCTCACGGCCGTCACCGGCCACCGAGGATATTCAGGACGAGCCGCTGGATGCCGAGCAGCGCCAGCACGCCGCCGGCCTGATGCGCATCAACCACACCGGCGAAGTCTGTGCCCAGGCTCTCTACCAGGGGCAGGGGCTGACCGCCAAACTGCCCGAGGTGCGCGGGCAGATGGAAGAGGCGGCCCAGGAAGAGGTCGATCATCTGGCCTGGTGCGACGCCCGCCTACAGGAACTCGATGGCCGTACCAGCCTGCTCAACCCCGTTTTCTACGTCACATCCTTCGGCCTCGGGGCCGTGGCGGGAGCCGTGGGGGATCGTGTCAGCCTGGGGTTCGTGGCGGCGACCGAGGAGCAGGTGGGGCGCCATCTGGACGAACACCTCGAGAAGCTGCCCCGCGGCGACCGCCGCTCGCGCGCGATTCTCCACCAGATGGCCATCGATGAAGCGCATCACGCCCACCAGGCCCTGGAAGCCGGCGGCGCCCGCTTCCCGGCCCCGGTGAAAGCCGGCATGACCTTGATGTCAAAGGTCATGACCGAGTCGGTTTATCGGATCTGAGCAGCAGAAAGCGGCTGGCGCCGCTTGAAGAAGGAAGAACGGCGCTACACGCCTGGAAGAGGGAAGAACGCGGCTAGCGCCGCTTGAAGAAGGAAGAAAACCC
>NZ_BJOC01000007.1 GCF_006540005.1 Halomonas halmophila
TCTTCCTTCTTCCTTCTTCCTTCTTCCTTCTTCCTTCTTCCTTCTTCCTTCTTCCTTCTTCCTTCTTCCTTCTTCCTTCTTCCTTCTTCCCTCAGCTACCTTCCCCGGTCTCGACGATGGTGTAGGAGTGCGTCACGTCGACCCCGCCATTGGCGAGCATGATGGAGGCGCTGCAATACTTCTCGGCGGAGAGTTCCACGGCGCGCTTGACCTGCTTTTCCTTGAGCTGGTGCCCGCTGACGGTGAAGTGAACATGGATCCGGGTGAACACGCTGGGTACGGCGTCGGCGCGCTCGGCTTCTATCTCGGCGACGCAGTCGGATACCGGGGCGCGGGACTTTTCCAGGATCTCCAGCACGTCGAAGGAGGTGCAGGCGCCCATGCCCATCAGGAGCATCTCCATGGGGCGGGGGCCGGTGTTGCGACCGCCGTGGTCGGGCGGGCCGTCGATGACCACGCTGTGGCCGCTTCCGGATTCGGTGACGAACTGGCGACCGTCGGTCCACTTGACGCTGGCTTTCATGAGCGGGGATGTCCTCGTATCGGGTTGAGAGGCGAGCAGCATAGCAGTTGATGCCATGCGACTCAGCCCCGTGATGTGTCAGCCCTGGAGCAGCCGGTCGAGCTCGGCGAGGCGCTCCGGGGTGCCCACGTCGACCCAGTGTCCCGGATGGTGATAGCCGGCGATGCGATCCTCGGCGATGGCCTGACGCAGCAGGGGGGCCAGGGCGAAGGCGCCGGCCGGATGGTCGGCGACCAGGGCAGGGTCGATCTGGGCAATCCCGGCATAGGTCCAGCGCGGCTCGGGGGATTCCCGGACTCGCCCATCGGCCGTCAGGTGGAAGTCGCCGCCTGGATGATGGGGCGGGTTGTCGACCACCACCAGGCGCGCCAGGTCGGAGCCCAGCGAGGGCGGCAGGCGGGCCGGGTTGAGATCGCACCAGACATCGCCATTGACCAGCAGAAAGGGCGCATCGCCCAGCATCGGCAGGGCCTGGCGGATGCCGCCGCCGGTCTCCAGCGGTGAGGCTTCGCGGCTCCAGGTGATCGAGACCCCGTGGGCGCGGCCGTCGCCCAGCGCTTCGATGATCTGTTCGGCACGGTAGCTGACATTGATGACGATATCGCGCATCCCGGCCGCGGCCAGGCGCTCCAGATGGTGGACGATCAAGGGCTTGCCGCCGACCTCCAGCAAGGGCTTGGGGCAGTGGTCGGTGAGCGGGCGCATGCGCGTACCGTATCCCGCCGCGAGAATCATGGCTTTCATGCGACCGACTCCCGGCTGATGCCTTCTGCCTGCAGCCTGTCGAGCATGGCCGGGCGCAGCGTCGTGCTGACCCAGTGGCGGAAATCGGCCAGTTCCGCGCGTGCTTCCAGGGCATCCTCCAGGTGGTTCAGGAAGTGCGGCAGGCGCGCCAGATAGCCGTCACGCTGGTCGCGCAGGGTCAGGCGGACGAAGATGCCGAGCACCTTGAGAGCACGCTGCGCGGCCATGCCGGCCACCCATTGCTGGAAGGTGGCGGCATTCGGGTCGCCCAGGCGGCCGTCGGCGATGGCGCGCTGGCGAAAGGCCTCGACCCAGGCTTGACGGCGCTCGGCCGGGAAGCGGCAGTACCGGCCGTGCAGCAGGGACACCAGGTCATAGCTGATGGGGCCGGCCACGGCGTCCTGGAAGTCGATCAGGTGCAGGGCGTCATCGACGACCATCAGGTTCATGGCGTCGAAGTCGCGGTGGACGGTGACCACGGGCTGGGCCAGGGCGGTCTCGATCAGTTGTCGACGCACCGCCGGCCAGTCGGGCGGGGGCGCCAGCGACAGCCACTCGCCCAGGCACCAGTCGGTGAAAAGGTCGAGTTCCTTGCCCAGCAGTTCGGCGTCATAGCGGGGCAGGCCATCGCTGGCGGCGCGGTTCTGCAGATCATCCAGCAGGCTCAGGGCCGTGTCGTGCCAGGCCAGGGTCGTCGCCTCCTCCGAGCTCTCGAAACAGCATTGCAGCGGTGTGTCGCCCAGATCCTCGAGTTCCACGAAGCCGGCGGCCTGGTCCTCGGCATGGACATGGGGCACCGGCAGCCCGGCCGCGGCCCACTGCCGCGCGATGGCAATGAAGGGGCCGATATCTTCCTTGTCGGGTGGTGCATCCATCAGGATGCGGCGCTGGCCGTCCGCCAGTACGAGACGGAAATAGCGGCGGAAGCTGGCATCATCCGCTGCCAGCTTCAGGTCGAAAGCGTCGGGGGCGAGCCCGTGACGCCGGCTGATCCAGTGGCGGAGGGCGGATTGGCGCGAGGACGCGTCGGCCTCAGACATCTTCACCTCTGTCGTGTTGAGTGTCGGGTGTCCTCAGGTTGACGACCCCGGGGCGTCACCGCATGCTGAGGCCAGTATCCAGGCCGACGGGCACTCTGCGGGACAGCTCGCTGTGTGGCTGTATAATACCGTTTCATTTCACCAAGGACATCGTTGAACATGGGCAATCGATCCTCCAGGACGGCCCTGGCCGGTCTATTGATCTCGAGCTTGCCGGCTGCCCCGCTAGGGGCGGCGCCGCCCGAGTCATTGCCGGCCGAGCAACTGGACTGGCAGCCCTGGGGCGAGGATCGTCCGCGAGGCGCTGTGTGTCGGGGGGTCTACCGCGCGCCGGAATACCGGCTTGCCGAGCCCATGGGCAACCGAGTGGCCACCGAGGCCGATCATGCCGAATATGGCGAGAACGGCAGGACCGTCCTCAGTGGCGAGGTCGTATTGCGTCGACATGACACCCAGTTGGAAGCGCCTCGCATAAGCGTGCCGGCGTCGCGCGAGCGCGTCCAGGTGGAAGGCCCGTTGGCCCTGCGCGATCAGAATGTGCTGGTGCGTGGTAGCGAGGCTTCCTATGCGCTGCAAGGCAAGGCAGCGGACATCGAGGAGGCGCATTACGTCTTTCATGAACAGCGGTTGCGGGGTGATGCCACGCGATTGGCGCGGGTTGCCGAGGGGCGCTATCAACTTACCGAAGCGACCTTCACCACCTGTGAACCCGGCAACAATCTATGGCGGCTCGTTGGCGAGGACATCGAGCTGAACCAGCAAAGTGGTTTTGGCACCGCTCGCCATGCGCGTCTCGAAGTCGGCGACGTGCCGGTCTTTTACTGGCCCTGGATGCGCTTTCCCATCGACGAACGCCGTCAGTCCGGCTTCCTGTGGCCCACGGTGGGGGCATCCGGCGACGGCCTCGATTACGCCCAGCCCTATTACTGGAATATCTCGCCCAACCAGGATGCCACCATCACGCCGCGCCTGATCACGGACCGTGGCCTGCTGCTGGGAGGACAGTATCGCTATCTGCTGCCCTCCGACGCCGGTACCCTCGAGGGGGCCTACATCTTCGATGATCAGCGAGCCGGAGAAGAGGCGTCTGATTATACGCCGCTGGAAAACGGCGATGACCGCTGGTATCTGGACTATCGACATGCCGGGCGCTTCGATGAACGCACGCGTTATCGGCTGCGCTATGGCGCGGCCAGTGATGGGCGCTATTTCGACGACTTCGGTGCCGGTTTCAGCGAACTGGACAAGGGCAGCATGCAGCGCCTGGCGCTACTCGAGTATCGGGGCGAGACCTGGCAGCTGGAGGGCAAGGCCCAGGGCTACCAGGTACTGGAGGACCCGCTGAACCCCAACGACAAGCCGTTCTATCGCCTGCCCAGCCTGACGGCTCGGGCCGACTGGCAGCAGGGCAATTTCTACGAGGAGTGGAACGCCAATGCGACCTACTTCTGGCGTGATCAGATTGGCGACGCTCAGGGGAACTATACCTACAAGGGGCAGCCCCGACAGGTGCCGCTGCGCCAGGCGGCCAATGGCGCACGCTTGCAGCTGACACCGGCAGTCGGCTGGCGCGGCGAGTCCACCTGGGGCTTCTTCGAGCCGCGGCTGCAATTGCACCATACCAGCTATGCGCTGGATTACGGCCAGCGTGACACCCAGCGCGACGAAAGCCTGACACGCACCCTGCCGGTGGTGTCGCTGGATACCGGCGTCATTCTGGAGCGGGCTATCGAGGTCGCGGATAGCGCCTACCGCCAGACTCTCGAGCCCCGCTTCAATTATGCCTTCGTGCCGGGGGAGGACCAGAGCCAGTATCCCGACTTCGACACCACGGAGCGGGCCTTCTCCTGGCAGCAGCTGTGGTCGCCGTATCGTTTCAGTGGCGGGGATCGTGTCGGTGACCTCAATCGTTTCTCGTATGGCGTGAAGACGCGTTTCTTCGAGGACAGCAGCGGTCGCCAGCGTTTCTCCCTGGGAGTCGGTCAGGCGGCCTACTTCGAGGATCGCAATGTCGACATGGACGGCGACTCCGATGACAGCGAGGATGACCGCTATCGCGCCACACGCGACCGCTCTCCCTGGGTCACCCAGCTGGACTGGCAGGTCACGGACCAATGGCGCGCGCGCAGCGAGTGGTTGTATGACGATCAGCGCAGCCGTACCGAGAGTGCCGGGCTGAACGTGCAATACCGGGCCGACGCCGGTCATGTATTGAACCTTGGCTATCGTTGGCAACTCGAAGGGTTCGAACCCACGGAAGATCTCGAGGACACCCGCAACTATGACCGCGAGGAGTTCTCGGCGTCGTTTGCCTACAAGGCCATGGATCGGCTCGATCTGGTCGCCGGAGTACGCTACGACAACACCAACAGCCGGATGCTCGAGCAGTTGGCGGGTGTGCAATGGAATGGCTGCTGCTATGGTCTGCAGCTGGTGTGGCGTGAATGGGTCGACGACGAGAACACGGCCAACACTATCGCGGATGACACGACCGATCGCGGGCTCTTCCTGCGCTTCGCGTTCAAGGGGCTGGGCGGCGTCGGCGGCGCGACCGGGCGCTTCTTCGAGTCGGCGGTGCCCGGATACCGCCCGGCCGACTTCGGTCGCCCCTGATCAATTCATGAGGAAAGGAAGGAACGAAATGCACAGTCGACGTATCGCCACCCTGACACTGGCTCTGTGTCTGGGCATGGCACCCCTGGGAGCCGTGGCGCAGGAAGCCCGCCAGCCGCTGGACCGCATCGTGGCGGTGGTCAACGAGGGTGCCATCATGAACACCCAGCTCGAGGATCGGGTGGCACGCACTCGCTCGCAACTTGAAGCCCAGGGCCAGCAGGTGCCGCCGGACGACGTCCTGCGCGAGCAGGTGCTGGATCGCTTGATCATCGAGGAAATACAGCTGCAGATGGCACGCGAGAACAATCTCAGCGTGGACGATACTGAGCTCAACCGTCAGGTGCGGGCGATTGCCCAGAACAACGGCATGAGTCTCGATGAGTTCGCCGATGCCCTGGAAGCCGATGGTCTGTCGCTGGGCGTGGTGCGTGACCAGGTGCGCCGCGAGCTGCTGATGCGTCAGATCCAGCAGCGACGCGTCGGCAGTCGGGTCAGCATCTCCGACGCCGAGGTGCAGCGCTTCATCGAACAGCAGGGCGGTGGCATGAGTACCGAACAGGCACGTCGGGCGCTCTTCCAGCAGAAAGCCAACAGCGAGATGCAAACCTGGGTCCAGGAGATCCGCTCCCAGGCTTTCGTCGAAGAGCGCCTCGGATCGGGGTCGTGAACACCGGCGACCTTCCGGTCATCGCCCTGACCACCGGCGAGCCGGCGGGGATAGGGCCCGAACTCGCGGTGATGTTGGCCTGCTGCTCGCCACTGTCCGCGCGCGTGGTGGCGGTGGGCGATCCGGCCCTGCTCGCCGAGCGTGCCGCGGCGATCGGTCATGATATCCGCCTGCATGTGTTGGCGCCGAACGACACGCCTCCGGCCCCCGAGGCCGGCGTGCTGCCGGTCTGGCCGGTGGCGCTGCGGGCGCCGTCCGTGCCGGGCAGGCTGGACACTAGCAATGCCGCCTATGTGCTGGAGACCCTGAATCGCGCAGTCGAGGCCTGCCGGGCCGGGGCTGCCGCAGCAATGGTCACGGCGCCACTGCACAAGGGTGTGATCATCGAGGCCGGTCATGGCGACTTTCGTGGCCACACGGAGTATCTGCGCGATGCCTGTGGCGTCGATGACGTCGTCATGATGCTGGCCACCGATTCGGCGCTGCATGCCCGGCACGCCGACTGGCCCGCCGGGCATGCCTTGCGCGTGGCGCTGGCCACGACCCATCTGCCCCTGCGCGATGTGGCCGATGCCGTGACCGCGCCGCGCCTGACGCGTATGCTGAGCATCCTCGATGCCGAATTGCGTCAGCGTTTCGGCCTGCCGTCGCCGCGTATACTGGTCTGCGGTCTCAACCCGCATGCCGGCGAGGATGGCCACCTGGGACATGAAGAGCGCGACATCATCGAGCCGGCCCTCGAGGCCCTGCGTGAGCAGGGTTTGTCCCTGACAGGTCCGCTGCCGGCGGATACCCTGTTCACGCCGCGGCACCTGATGGAGGCGGACGCCGTCCTGGCGATGTATCATGATCAGGGGCTGCCGGTACTCAAGTATGCCGGTTTCGGGCGTGCCGCCAACATCACGCTGGGACTGCCGCTGGTGCGCACCTCCGTGGATCATGGCACGGCACTGGATCTGGCCGGGCGCGGCGCGGCCGACCCCGGGAGCCTGCGAACGGCCGTGGCGCTCGCCATCCAGATGGTTCACGGCGGGGCGAGCTCGCCGCAGTAGGGCAGGGCGCCGTCCGCCACTGGCCTGCCATCGCCGCCCGCGCATCGGTGCACGGCCAGCCCGCTGCAATAGACCATCGCAACACAAGGACTCTCCTGAATGTCATCCCGTCCCACGGGCCATCGCGCACGCAAGCGCTTCGGCCAGAACTTCCTGCGTGACCCCGGTGTCATCTCCCGGCTGGTGCGTTCCATTGCGCCGGGTGCCGGTCAACGCCTGCTGGAAGTCGGCCCCGGCCAGGGGGCGCTGACCGAACCTCTGCTGGAAGCGGCGGGCGGGCAGCTCGAGGTGATCGAGCTGGACCGCGATCTGATTCCCGGGCTGCGTGTCCAGTTTTTCGACAAGCCGGGCTTCGTGATTCACGAAGGTGATGCCCTCAAGTTCGACTTCCGTGCGCTGCAGGGCGATGGCCCGCCGTTGCGAGTCGTCGGCAACCTGCCGTACAACATCTCGACCCCCTTGATCCTGCATCTGCTGCGCGCCGGTGATGCCATCTCGGACATGCATTTCATGCTGCAGAAGGAAGTGGTCGAGCGCCTGGCGGCTGAGCCGGGGGGTGCCGACCGTGGCCGCCTGTCGGTGCTGGCGCAGTACTATTGCCGGGTGGAGTCGTTGTTCACCGTCCCGGCCGAGGCCTTTGTCCCGCAACCCAAGGTGGAATCGGCCATTGTGCGCCTGATGCCGGCCGCCGGGGTGACGGCAAGGGACGAGGAGCTGATGTTCGAGGTGGTCCGCGAGGCCTTTGCCCAGCGCCGCAAGACGCTACGCAACAACCTCAGGGGGCGCCTGTCGGCGGAGGCGCTTACGGCGCTTGGCATCGACCCGGCGCGGCGTCCCCAGACACTGACGGTCGCGGAATTTGTGCGCATCGCCGACCACCTGGTAGAGGAGCCGAATTGATGGATGTCGCGCCCCAGAGCAAAGAAGTGCATGTCGATGTCGAACCGGCCTACTGTGATGATGAGTCATCCCCGGAAGAGAAGCGCTATGTGTTCAGCTACACCATCACGGTGCACAATCATTCCCGACACAGCATGCAGTTGATGGCGCGTCACTGGTCGATCACCCAGAGCAGCGGTCAGGTCCAGGAAGTGCGGGGCAAGGGAGTGGTCGGCCAGCAGCCGATGATCGGCCCCGGTCAGACCTTCCGCTATACCAGCCGGGCGATCCTCGATGGCCCGGTCGGTGTCATGGAAGGGGCCTTCACCTGCGTCGACACCGTAACACAGCGACCCTTCGAGGTGCCGGTGGCGCCCTTCCGGCTGGCCGGACCCAACCAGGTACATTGACGCCCACTATTCATTGTCAGGGGAGTCGGCATGACCACCTATGTCATCGGGGACCTCCAGGGTTGCCACGCCGAATTCGTCGCGCTGCTCGAGCGCCTGTCCTTCGACCCGCGTCGCGACCACTTGTGGCTGGCCGGGGATCTGGTCAATCGCGGGCCGGGGTCACTGGATTGCCTGCGCGAGGCCAGGGCGCTGGGCGAGAGTGCCGATGTAGTGCTGGGCAATCATGACCTTCACCTACTGGCGGTCGCCCGCGGCGGTGCCGGGCTCAAGCGCAAGGATACCCTGGCCCCGATTCTCGAGGCGCCTGATCGCGAGGCGCTGCTGGACTGGTTGCAGAGCTGTCCGCTGCTGTTGCGGCGTGGCAGCACCGTGATGAGCCATGCCGGTCTGCCGCCCCAGTGGGGCATCGAGCAGGCCGCGCGCCTGGCCGGCGAAGTCGAGCACTGCCTGCGCAGCGACCGGGCCGGGGCCTTTCTCGAACGCATGTACGGCAACGAGCCCACCGCCTGGCACGACGCGCTCGAGGGCATCGAACGGCAGCGCGTCATCGTCAATACGCTGACGCGGATGCGCTTCATCGACGCCTGTGGCCGGCTGGACTTTGCCGCCAAGGAAGGGCTGGACACGGCGCCCGAGGGATTTGCCCCCTGGTTCCAGTTCCCGCGTGACGATCAGGCACACCTGCTGTTCGGCCACTGGGCGGCGCTGGAGGGGCGCACCCCGGACAGTCGCGTGCGGGCCGATGCCCTGGATACCGGCTGTGTCTGGGGCGGCAGCCTGACGGCTCTCGACCTCGAGACGGGGCAACGCATCAGCGTGCCCAGCCAGCAATGAACTTTCCCGGGTGACGTCCGACGTCGCACTGCCTGACCTCTGGAGGCTTCCATGACCACGCCGACATTCGAACACCTCAACGTGACCACCCTGGCCGACTGGCTCGAGGCAGCACGCCCGCTGACGCTGGTGGATATCCGCGATCCGGCCAGCTTTGCGGCAGGCCATCTGCCCGACAGCCAGCACCTGGACAACGATGGCGTGCCTGCCTTGCTGGCCGAGGCCGATCGCCGACAGCCGCTGGTGGTGGTCTGCTACCACGGCAATTCCAGTCAGCAGGCAGCGGCCTGGCTCGCCGGGCAAGGGTTCGAGGAGGTCTACAGCCTGGATGGCGGCTTCAGCGACTGGTCGGCCCGTTATCCCGAACGCGTGGCTGAGGGAGCGCCCGGTGGTGGCTGATCGCTATCTCGCCGGGCTCGAGGTCTACCGGGTCGGCGGGGCCGTGCGTGATGCACTCCTGGGCTGGCCGGTCACGGATGTGGACTGGGTAGTGGTCGGCGCCACCCCCGAGGCCATGCAGGAGCGGGGCTTCAAGCCCGTCGGGGTGGACTTTCCGGTCTTCCTGCATCCCGACACCCATGAGGAATTTGCCCTGGCGCGTACCGAGCGCAAGTCCGGGCATGGTTATACCGGCTTCGAGGTGCATGCCAGCCCCGCGGTGACACTCGAGCAGGACCTCGAGCGCCGCGACCTGACGATCAACGCCATGGCCCGGGGCGCGGATGGCAGCCTGGTGGATCCGTTCAACGGCCAGGCAGACCTGGCGGCGCGCGTGCTGCGTCATGTGTCGCCGGCCTTCGTCGAGGACCCGCTGCGCGTGCTGCGCGTCGCGCGTTTCCTGGCCCGCTATGCCGGCCATGGCTTCGTGATTGCCGATGAGACGCGCGCCTTGATGCGCCAACTCGTCGACAGTGGCGAGCTGGCACACCTGGTCGCCGAGCGCGTCTGGGCCGAGACCGAGAAGGCGCTGGGCGAGTCCTGGCCCGAGCACTACTTCACCGCGCTTGATGACTGCGGTGCCCTGGCGGAGCTGATGCCGCAGCTCGCTCACGAAGGGCCGTCCCTGGCGGAGACGCTGGCGCGGCTGCAGCGCTTGCCCGAGGATATCGATCACCTGGATGTCGTCGCCTGGCGCTGGGCGCGCCTGGTCGAGCATCTCGGGGCGCCGGCCAGACGCCAGCTGGCCGAGAGCCTCCGCCTGCCCAGGCGAGTGAGCCGTCTCGCCGATCAGGTGGCCGAGACGCGTGGCCTGATGCATGCGCCCGGCGCGCTCGACGGGCAAAGGACGATGACCTGGCTGGAGCGTATCGATGCCTGGCGACAAGGTGAAGTCGTGGCATCACTGATTGATCTGGTCAGCCTCGAGGATGCCGAACTGGCCGAGGAGCTGGCGCTGGCCTGGCGACTGGCCACGCAGATTCTCCCCCAGAGGCTGGTCGAGGAGGGCTTCAAGGGCAAGGCGCTGGGCGATGAGCTGAGGCGCCGCCGGCGTCGTGCCATCGATGATGCCCTGGGGCGGGCGCCGCGTCATGCTAGATAGTGGCAACGGGCCTAGGCACGGGCGCCCGGGGACAGGTCCACCCCACGCCAGATGAAGGAGGCCGGCCACAGCGGCTGGTCGTCGCAGTCGAGTTGCTGCCAGAGATCCTGGTAGCGCTCACCCTTCACGGGATGCCGGCTTTCCGGCAGCAGCTCGGCCAGCGGCTTGAGCACGAAGGCGTGGTGCAGTATCTCGTCGCGCGGCAGGCTGACGCCATCATGCTCGCCGGTCAGGCCGCCGACATCGAGCAGATCGATGTCGAGGGTGCGGGGGCTGAACTTGGGGCTGTCGGGCAGCCGGCCATTGGCGAATTCCAGTCGCTTGCACCAGGCCTGCAGTTCGCCCACCGTCCAGTCACAGGCGAAGAGGGCGACCAGGTTGTAGAAATTGCGCCCATCCTCGAAGCCTACCGGCTGGCTTTCGTAGACCTGCGACACGCGCAGCTCACCGAAGGTGTCGGCCAGGGCATCCAGGCCGGCACGGACGTGTCGCTCGCGATCGATATTGCTGCCGATGCTGACGCTGACCAGGCTCATGAGGCTGCCTCCTCGCGGGAACCACGTTCGATGCGCACGCCGACCGCGCTGGCTGTGGGTACGGCACCGGGCTTGCGCACGGTCAGGCCCAGCCAGGGGATGTTGAACTCCTCCCGCAGCCGCTCGGCCAGGCGTTCGGCAAAGGTCTCGACGAGTTCGAAGGCCTGGGTGGCAGCGAACTCGGCGATACGCTCACTGATGGCAGCATAATCGAGGGTCTTGTCGATGGCGTCGTCGGCCGCGGCAGGGCGAATGTCCGTGGCCAGCTCCAGGTCCAGCACCAGCGTCTGGGTCATGGTGCGTTCCCAGTCGTAGACGCCGATGACGGTATCGACGCGCAGGGATTCGATCAGTACGAGGTCCATCAGCCTTCCAGGCGCATGTAGCGGTTCGAGCAAGCTCGGTGGTCGGGTCCCTGATTGTACGCGAGGCGAATCGCCGACGACAGCGGCGCGCTGTCGCCGCCGACGACAGGCTGGCAGAATACCGGGTGAATTCATCTTCGAGGCACGGTCGTGCTGGCGACACTCGAAACGACACTGCCCTTGATGGCGCTCGGCTACCTGAGCGGCACCTGGCTGGGCGCCCTGACGGTATGCCGGCTGGCCGGGGTGGGCGATCCGCGCCTGGCGGGTTCGTGTAACCCGGGGTTCTCCAATGTGCTGCGCCTGCATGGCCCCTGGCCGGCGCTGGCGACGCTGTTGGTGGATGTCATCAAGGGCATGCCGGTGCTCGGCCTGGCACTGTTGCTCGGGCTGCCGCCCTGGGCGCAGGGGCTGGTGGGGCTCGGGGTGATGCTGGGGCACAGTTATCCCGTCTGGCACCGCCTGCGCGGCGGCCGCGCGGTGGCCAGCGCCTTCGGCGTCATGCTGGTGCTGACCCCGACGGTGGCCCTGTGCTGTGCGCTGGTGTGGTGTCTGCTGGGCTTGAGCGGCCGGGTCTCGGCGCTGGCTTCCTTGACCAGTGCCGCCCTGGCGCCGTTGCTCACGCTGTGGCTGGCACCGGCCTACAGCGAGGTGGTGATCATCTTCACCCTGCTGGTGTTCACCCGGCATGCGCTCTACCTGCGCCGCTGGCCGGGAGCGCGGTAAGCCGCGCGCTTCGAGCTTCGAGCTCCGGGCTGCGAGCTTCGGGCTGCGAGCAGCAAGTGCCGCGTCCAGACTGTAAGCTTCGGACCGGCTGCCAATCGCTCGTGTCGCGTTTCTCGCGACTCGTTTCCCGCCGCTCGCCGCGAGCTGCGAGTAGCAAGTGTCGGACATGCGCCATAGGCCCCTGGCTGGCTGCCAACCGCTCGTGACTCGTTTCTCGTATCTCGCCAAGAGCTGCGAGCAGCAAGTGCCGCGTCCAGACTGCAAGCTTCGGACCGGCTACCAACCGCTCGTATCTCGTATCTCGCGACTCATGGCTCGTTTCTCGCGACTCGTTTCTCGTCGCTCGCTGCCCCCGTCAGGGCTGCCGGAGTTGCTCCAGTGGCCAGCGGGGGACTGCCTGCATCCGGCCGATCACGTCACGCTCGCCGGCCAGCAGGCGTTGCGCGCCGGCGTAGGCGATCATGGCGCCGTTATCGGTGCAGAAGCGGCCGCGCGGGTAGAAGACCTCGGCGCCGCGCTTGGCGGTTTCGCGTTCCAGGCGTTCACGCAAACGCTGGTTGGCACTGACCCCGCCGGCCACCACCAGGCGAGACAGGCCGGTGGCGTCGAGGGCGCGACGGCACTTGATGGCCAGGGTATCGGCCACGGCCTCCTCGAAGGCGCGCGCCACGTCGGCGCGTGCCTGTTCATCCAGCGCGTCCTGCTGGTCGAGCTGGCGAATGGTGGTCAGGGTGTGGGTCTTGAGGCCCGAGAAGCTGAAGTCCAGCCCGGGGCGATCTGTCATCGGGCGGGGGAAACGCCAGCGCTGCGGATCGCCCGCGGCGGCCAGTCGAGCCACCGCCGGGCCGCCGGGGTAATCCAGGTCGAGCATCTTGGCGGCCTTGTCGAAGGCTTCGCCGGCGGCATCATCCACGGATTCGCCGAGCAGTCGGTACTGGCCGATGCCGCTGACCTCGACCAGCTGAGTGTGCCCGCCCGAGACCAGGAGTGCCACGAAGGGGAACGCCGGCGGGTTGTCCTCGAGCATGGGGGCCAGCAGATGCCCTTCCATGTGATGCACGCCGAGTACCGGAAGGTCGAGGGCGCGGGCCATGCCGTGCGCGGTGCTGGCGCCGACCATCAGGGCGCCGACCAGGCCGGGGCCGGCGGTATAGGCGATGGCATCGAGGCCTTGGCGGCGAATGCCGGCTTCGTCGAGGACTCGCTGGATCAAGGGCAGGAGCCGCCGGGTATGGTCCCGCGAGGCCAGCTCCGGCACCACGCCGCCGTATTCGGCGTGCATGGCGACCTGGCTGTGCAAGGCGTCTGACAGCAGGCCTTGCTCGGTGTCGAAGAGGGCGACGCCGGTTTCGTCGCAGGATGTCTCGATGCCCAGTACGCGCATGGTCATGACCCGATGAGTCGCAAATGGCGGTATTCTACGCGTTTGCGGGTCGCAACGGCAGGGCCGGTGGAGAAAACGGATTGCATGACGCCATGACGACGACTAGAATATTGTGCGCTGTAAGACTGGGTCGTGCGCCCGGGGCTTGCCTTGCATTGACAAGGCGATAGCGGATGAACGCCCCAAGGCGTGCGTTCTAACCGAACTCAAGTTTTTAAGGTAGGTGAGTGCTTAATGCCTTCTGTCAAAGTACGCGATAACGAGCCGTTTGACGTCGCACTGCGTCGCTTCAAGCGTTCCTGTGAAAAAGCCGGTGTCCTCTCCGAGGTTCGCCGTCGCGAGCAGTACGAGAAGCCGACTGCAGAGCGCAAGCGCAAGGCGGCAGCCGCCGTTAAGCGTCATGCCAAGAAGCTGCAGCGCGAGCGCAAGCGTTTCGAACGGCTCTATTGATCCGTACTTGAGGCGACGCCCCGCGTCGTCTTGGGAGGATGCCAAGCGGCCGCCGTCAGGTGGCCGCTTGTTTTTGCGCCTTCCCGCTTGCCCGGCGCATGCCCGCGAACGGTATCGGCGGGCAGGGGGCGCTCCTTGTCATGGCGGGTTGCCGTGGCGTGTTTCCTGTTTTTCCGTTTTCGGGATTGCCTGAATGGCCGGACAGATTCCGCAACGCTTCATCGATGACCTGCTGGCGCGCACGGATGTGGTCGATATCGTGTCCGAGCGCGTGAAGCTCAAGAAGGCGGGGCGCAACCATTCCGGGCTGTGCCCCTTTCATCAGGAGAAGTCGCCGTCGTTTACCGTCAGCGCCGACAAGCAGTTCTATCACTGCTTCGGCTGCGGTGCGCACGGCAATGCCTTGCGTTTCCTGATGGAGTACGACCGCCTGGCCTTCCCCGAGGCCGTCGAGCAGTTGGCCGGCCGGCTGGGGCTTGAGGTGCCGCGGGAGGGCGATGATGATCCTCGCCAGCAGGTGCGCGAACGCAAGCGCAAGGAGGGCGTCAACCTGCTGGAGCTGGCGGCGAGCTTTTTCCGCGAACGCATGAAGATGCCCGAGGGCGAGTCGGCCAGGGCCTACCTCGAACAGCGTGGCCTGTCGGCGGAAGTGGTCCGGGATTTCGGTATCGGCTTCGCGCCGGCCCAGTGGGAAGCCATGCGCCACCACCTGGGCGGGCATGGCATCAGCGAGGCGGTGCAGATCGAGTATGGCCTGCTGGTGCATCGGGAAGACAGCGGCCGCATGTATGACCGTTTCCGCGATCGGGTGATGTTTCCGATCCGCGATATGCGCGGGCGCACCGTGGCATTCGGCGGCCGGGTGCTGGGCGACGCCAAGCCCAAGTACCTCAACTCGCCGGAAACCCCGGTGTTTCACAAGGGTCGCGAGCTGTATGGCCTGTATGAGGCGCGGCAGGCCAATTCACGCCTCGAGCGCGTGGTCATCGTCGAGGGCTACATGGACGTCGTGGCCCTGGCGCAGTTCGGCATTCGCAATGCCGTGGCCACCCTGGGGACGGCCACCACCGAGGATCACCTGTCGCGGCTGTTTCGCGTCGTGGATGAGGTGGTGTTCTGCTTCGATGGCGATCGCGCCGGCCGGCAGGCGGCCGACCGTGCCCTGCGCACGGCGCTGCCGATGATGATCGACGGCCGGCAGGCGCGCTTCCTGTTCCTGCCCGAGGGCGAGGACCCGGATACCCTGGTGCGCCGCGAGGGTGCCGATGCCTTTGAGGATCGGGTTACCTGTGCCAGCCCGCTCTCCGAATTTCTCTTCGATCAGGCGGCCCAGGGGCGGGATCTCGGGCAGATCGAGGAGCGTGAGCGTTATGCCAGCCAGGTGCTCGAGGCCATCGGCCAGTTGCCCGAGGGCATGCTGAAATCGCTGTTGCTGACGGAACTCTCGCGCCGTACCGGCGTCGACCAGTCAAGCTTCGAGTCGATGATGATGCGCCATGCCGGCGCGGCCCAGGAAGCGCCGATGGAAACGGCCGCGCCCGTGCCGCCCGGCGAAGCGGGGCCCGTACCGAGCGAGGCGGTCGGGCAGGCTCAGGGCGGTTCCCTGGGGCTGATGGCCCGGGCCCTGCAGTTGCTGGTGCACGAGCCGGGGCTGGCCGAACGCCTGCCCGACAATGATGACTGGTGTGACCAGGAGCAATCGGATGCGCAGCTGTGCCGTCAGGTGGTGCGGCTGCTCAAGGCGGGCGGGTATCGCAGCCCGCAGGTGCTGCTGGCGCATTTTCACGGTACGCCCGAAGGAGAGCGGCTGGCCGAGCTGGCGCGTCGCGAGCCGCTGGTGCCCAAGGGCGTGCGGGGAGCGGAGCTGGATAACTGGGTGGCGTATTTTCAGCGCCATCGCCGCCAGCGTTCGCCACAGGAGGAATATGATGCGCTGCTGGCGCGCAGCCGAACCGGGGAAACGCTGTCCCAGCAGGAGCGCAAGCGGCTCAGCGAGCTATTGATGGAGCTCAAGGGGTGAGAAGGGCCGCGGCCAGGAAAAGTGGCGCATGGGTTGAAATCTCTCCTACCATCACCATATTCAGTTGCGACCGAAAGCAACGTAACCGGACAAACTATCACACCTGAATGACCGCGCAAATACATTGTACTGGCAAAACAGGGCGCTTAACCGCTATACTGTACGGCTTATCGTATTTTGTCACCGCCTCAGTGCTTCAGGTGCTTCATTCTTCTTCGTCGAGATAGGGTTTCTATGGCTGGAAATGCGCAGCAGCAGTCACGTCTGAAGGAGTTGATCGCGCGCGGCAAGGAACAGGGTTTCCTGACCTATGCCGAGGTCAACGACCATCTACCCGAGGATATCGCCGACCCGGATCAGGTGGAAGACATAATCGGCATGATCAACGACATGGGGATCAATGTCGTCGAGGAAGCTCCCGACGAAGATACCCTGATGATGTCCGATCAATCCACCGACGAGTCGGCGGCCGAAGAGGCTGTGGCGGCATTGGCTGCGGTGGAAAGCGATGTCGGTCGCACTACCGACCCGGTCCGCATGTACATGCGTGAAATGGGGACAGTGGAGCTGCTGACTCGCGAAGGCGAGATCGAGATCGCCAAGCGGATCGAAGAGGGGACCCGCGAGGTCATGATGGCGCTGGCGTATCTGCCCGGTGCCGTGGACTCCATCCTTGAGGTCTACGACGGCACCCAGGATGAAGAGGCGCCGGGCCGGCTGTCCGATCTGTTTTCCGGCTTCATCGACCCCGACGAAGGAATCCCCGGCGTCGCCGAGGCGGAAGCACCGGCGTCCGTGCCCGAACAGGGTGCTGCGGCCGGCGAGGCCGAGGACGAGGACGCTGAAGCCGAGGAAGAAGAGTCCGGCGGTGGTCCCGATCCCGAAGAAGCCAGGGCTCGTTTCGAGCAGATTCGTGAACAGAATGAAGCGGCCCGGCGTGCCATCGAGGCGCATGGTCGCGGGTCCAAGCAGGCTCAAGACGCGCTGGCGCGGCTGGCCGAGCTGTTCTCGCCGATCAAGCTGGTGCCGAAGCACTTCGAGCGTCTGGTCGGTCAGGTGCGTATCAGCGTCGAGCAGGTCCGCGCCCAGGAAAAGGCCATCATGCAGCTGTGCGTGAAGAAGGCCAAGATGCCGCGCAAGACCTTCATCAAGTCGTTCCCGGGCAACGAGTCCAATCAGGAATGGCTCGATGCCTTCATGGCCGACAACGGCAAGTACTCGACGCGCCTCGAGCCCCTCAAGGGCGAGATCCAGCGCTCGCAGCGCAAGATCGCCTTCGAGGAAGAAATGGTGGCGCTGGCGGTGACGGACCTCAAGGAAGTCAATCGCAAGCTGTCCATCGGCGAAGCCAAGGCGCGCCGGGCCAAGAAGGAGATGGTCGAGGCCAACCTGCGCCTGGTGATCTCGATCGCCAAGAAGTACACCAACCGTGGTCTGCAGTTCCTGGACCTGATCCAGGAAGGCAACATCGGCCTGATGAAGGCGGTGGACAAGTTCGAATACCGTCGTGGCTACAAGTTCTCGACCTATGCCACCTGGTGGATTCGTCAGGCCATCACGCGCTCCATCGCCGACCAGGCGCGGACCATCCGCATCCCGGTCCACATGATCGAGACCATCAACAAGCTCAATCGTGTGTCGCGTCAGATGCTCCAGGAAATGGGGCGTGAACCGACCCCCGAGGAACTGGGCGAGCGCCTCGAGATGCCGGAAGACAAGGTGCGCAAGGTGCTGAAGATCGCCAAGGAGCCGATCTCCATGGAGACGCCGATCGGTGACGATGATGACTCCCATCTGGGGGACTTCATCGAGGACGGCACCATGGTGCTGCCGATCGACTCGGCCACCGGCGAGGGCCTGATCGAGGCCACCCGCAATGTGCTGGGCGGCCTGACGGCACGCGAGGCCAAGGTGCTGCGCATGCGCTTCGGTATCGACATGAACACCGACCACACCCTCGAGGAAGTCGGCAAGCAGTTCGATGTCACGCGCGAGCGGATCCGTCAGATCGAGGCCAAGGCGCTGCGCAAGCTGCGTCACCCGTCGCGCTCCGAGCCCCTGCGCTCCTTCCTCGACGAATAGGCGAGCGGGAGTGCGGCTCCCTTGACCGGGACCACGACGAAAAACGCCCACGGATCTCCGGATCTCCGTGGGCGTTTTCTTGTGCGGGCCGTGCAGCGTCGCTCAGGTTCTCATGTGGTGGCTCCGCCTGCGGCCTTGACCCGGCGTCGAATCAGCAGCAGCAACTCCACTATGGCCAGTACCATCAGGGTATAGCCGAACATCTCGCTGACTTCCTCGGCGGCATTCTTGAACACGCGCACGTAGCCCTCGGCCAGCATGGCCTGCCAGAGTTCGCCGCGGCCGAAGAGGCGCGAAAACACATAGGTGGTCAGAAAGCCGGCGGCGAACAGGCCGAAGGCGAAGGTGCCGCTGCAGCTCGCCATTTCGTCGACAAAGGCGCGACGGCGGCGGATCACCACCGTCAGCAGGGGCACTGCCAGCAAGGTGACCAGCGCCTGCCAGGCGCCATCGAAGACAAACTGGTCCAGCCACTTGTCCTGCTCGCGGATCAGGGAGGCGCCGAAGAGGCCGGCGAGCAGCAGCATGACATGCTCGAGCTGGCGATAGCGGAAACGCGTGTAAAGAGCGAGGCCGGTGGCCAGGACAAGCAACGATGTCTGGGTGAATTCGGTGAAGCCGAGTTCGGAGAACTCCTGCTCGATGGGGCGCTGGGCTTCCATCATCACGCCCTCCATGAGAGCGGCGATCAGCAGGATGTAGGCCACGGCCCGCAGGCATAGCTGGCGAAAGTCGATGCGGTCGGGGGTGGTTGTGGGCATGCAGTTGTCTCGCGGCATGGTGAATAAGGCCGCGATATTATACGCATCTTAATTTTTTCCGCCTACTATTGGCTGCCAGCGCCTCGACGGTATGTGTCGGGCCGCCGGCACCCGACGATCAACGGCCTCTGTGCGGGCGCTGTGCCTCCTCGACCAGCCAGTCATGCACGGCCCTGACGCGCCGGTCATCCAGCGCGCCGGCCGAATAGACGATTCCATAGTGCATGCCGGTGGCGACTCTCTGGTCGAGGGGCGCGATCAGGGTGCCGGTATCCAGTTCGTCGGTGATCAGGGTCTGACGAGCGATGGCCACGCCCATGCCGGCGATGGCCGCCTCCATGGTCAGGTGGTTGCGGTTGAAGGTATAGCCGCGCTGCACGTTGAGATAAGGGGCCTCGATCGCCGCGAGATA
Organism: Halomonas halmophila; assembly: GCF_006540005.1. GTDB lineage: Bacteria > Pseudomonadota > Gammaproteobacteria > Pseudomonadales > Halomonadaceae > Halomonas > Halomonas halmophila. The sequence goes on from NZ_BJOC01000007.1 coordinate 19,045, forward strand.
GTGTTCCCATTCGCCATAGTCGCGGCTGCCGCGCCAGGCGGTCACGTCGTGGAGCAGCGGATACCAGGACAGGTCCTCGGGCCGCCGCAGGGGAGGGCGGCCGCGTAACAGAGAGGGCGAGCAGACCGGAAAGATCGTTTCTTCCAGCAAGGGGGTGATGGTCAAGCCGGGGGTCTGGCCATCATTGAGATCCAGTGCCAGATCGAAATCGCCCTCGCGCAGCGAGGTGCTGCTGTCCTCGGAGGTGATGTGCAGCTCGATGTCGGGAAAGCGGGCCTGCAAGCGAGGCAGCCGGGGCATCAGCCACTTGTTGAGGAAGGAAGGAATGCTGCGCAGCCGGATGATGCCGCTCATTACACCACTGCGCAGCCGCTTCACTTCCAGGCCGACCGACTGGTAGGCCTCATCGACCACGCTGGCCAGTCGTCGTCCTTCTTCGGTCAGGGTCAGGCGTCGCGGCAGGCGCTGGAACAGCTTGAATCCCAGACGCTCTTCCAGTTGCTTGATCTGCTGGCTGACCGCGCCGGTCGTTACGTGCAGCTCCTCGGCTGCCCGCGTGAACGACAGGTGATGGGCGCTGACGGCAAAGACCTTCAGCCAGGCGTGGGTCTGGGAGTTGAGAAGGCGACTCATGGTTTAGTCATACTATACTGAAAGCAAGATATTCTGGATTGTGCATCGCGGAATCTGGGCCCAACATAAGGGTTAATCAAGATAAACGCCAGCTGGCTTTAGTCTGACTGACATTAGAGTCGTCGGCTCGAGCCTCCATGCCGCTGGCACGATGACCCTGACGACCGGTGTTGCCGGTCCGGCAATGAGGCACCCATCATGGCGATTAGCGTCTTTGACCTGTTCAAGATCGGCATTGGGCCGTCGAGCTCCCACACGGTCGGCCCCATGCGCGCGGCTCATGACTTCGTTCAGGAGCTGCGCACGCGGGATCTGCTGGAGCGCGTGGCGCGTGTCGAGATACACCTGCACGGCTCCCTGTCGTCCACCGGCAAGGGGCATGGCACCGACCGTGCCACCATCATGGGCCTGATGGGCGAGAAGCCGGAAACCATCGACCCGGCCATCGTTTCCCCCAATATCGAGGAGCTGTTGGAGTCCCAGTCGCTGCTGCTCGATGGGCGCCTGGCGATTCCCTTCGTCTGGACGCGGGATCTGCAGTGGCATGACGAGAGCCTGCCCTACCATCCCAACGCCATGACCCTGGTGGCTCACGGCCATGCCGACGAGTTCTACCGTAATGTCTTCTATTCGGTGGGCGGCGGTTTCGTGGTCGACCAGGGGCAGGTCGATCGCGATGAACTGGATGCCGACTCCACCACGCTACCCTATGATTTCAACAGTGCCGGTGAGTTGCTGGCGTTGTGTCGCCTGCACGACATGCGCATCAGCGAACTGATGATGGAAAACGAAAAGGTCTGGCGCGACGAGGCGGAGATCCGGGCCGGCCTGTGGCGGATCTGGGAAGCCATGCAGGAGTGCGTCAATCAGGGCTTCAGCAACGAAGGCGTGCTGCCCGGCGGGCTCGACGTCAAGCGGCGTGCGGCGGCGCTGCATCGGCGCCTGGAGGCCCTGGAAGACGACACCAGCCTGATCACTTCCACCTTCTCCGCCATGGACTGGGTCAATGTGTTTGCCCTGGCGGTCAACGAGGAAAACGCCGCCGGCGGGCGCATGGTCACGGCGCCGACCAATGGCGCGGCCGGCATCATTCCGGCGGTGCTGCACTATTACATGCGCTTCCAGCATGATGCCTGCGAGCGCAATGTGGTGGACTTCCTGCTGGCGGCCGGCGCCATCGGCATCCTGTGCAAGAAGAATGCCTCCATCTCGGGTGCCGAGGTCGGTTGCCAGGGTGAGGTGGGCTCTGCCTGTGCCATGGCCGCCGCCGGCCTGACCGAGGTCATGGGCGGCAGTATCGGTCAGGTCGAGAATGCCGCCGAAATCGGCCTGGAACACAATCTGGGGCTGACCTGCGACCCGGTCGGCGGACTGGTTCAGGTGCCGTGTATCGAGCGCAATGCCATCGCTTCGGTCAAGGCGATCAACGCCACCCAGATGGCTCTGCGCGGCGATGGCGAGCACTTCATCTCGCTCGACAAGGCCATCCGCACCATGCGCGATACGGGGGCCGACATGCAGGAGAAGTACAAGGAAACCTCCAAGGGAGGCCTGGCCGTCAATGCCATCGAATGCTGATATCCCTTCTCTCTCTCGGACCGGTTAGCGGTCCCTTTCGCGCGGTGCCCCTGGGCACCGCGTTTTTTTATCTGCCCCGCGCATTGCCCGGCAGGCGCGGACCCAGCGAATCCACCAGGTAGTCGAGGAACTGACGTACCTTGGGGGAGCGATGGCGATGTCGCGGGTAGACGGCCCAGACGGCCGTGTCATCATGCTGATAGGGATCCAGCACGCTGATCAGGTCGCCGCTTGCCAGGTGTTCATCCACATAGTAACCGGGTAGCTGAGCCAGCCCGAGGCCCTTGAGCGCCGCGTCCAGCAGCGCCGGTCCGGAGTTGCCGCGCCAGGGGCCGTCGACACGAATCTCGCGCCGTACGCCGTCGACGTCGAAGCGCCAGTATTCGCGTGTGCCCACCAGGCAGCGATGGCGCGACAGCTCGGAAAGTGCATGGGGCTGACCGTGGTGCCTGAAGTAGTCGGGTGAACCGACGACGAATTCGCGGCGTTCGCACAGGCGGCGGGCAATCAGGGTGGAGTCCTGCAGGGTGCCCATGCGAATGGCGATATCGAAGCCCTCGTCGATGATGTCGACCTGACGGTTGGTGAAGTGCATCTTCACTTCGAGCTGCGGATGCAGGCGCATGAAGTCATGCACCAGCGGGGCGAGGTAGCGCTCGCCGAAGGTGGTGGCGCAGGTCAGCCCGAGCAGGCCGCTGGGCCGGGTCTGGAGCTCCTTGACGGCGGCCTCGGCTTCGCGGAAGCCATCGAAGAGGTGGTGACAATGCTGGTAATAGAGGCGGCCGGCTTCAGTGAGACTGATGCGACGGGTGGTGCGATAGAGCAGCGGGGTGTCGAGCTGGCTCTCGAGCTGGCTGACCAGGCGGCTGACATGCGAGCTCGACACGCGCAGTCGTTCGGCGGCGGCGTTGAAGGCGCCCAGGCGCACGACTTCGATGAAGGCTTCCACTCGATCCCAGCGTTGCATCGGTGCCTGACTCCATGATTATTGCTGTGTGACAATGATGTCATGTATTTGATGCAGTTTATACGCTCCCCGTTGTTGCCTAGACTGGAGCGGTGCCAATCCATCACTTTGAAGGAGTGATCATGAAATCTCGTGCCGCTGTGGCTCTGGAAGCGGGCAAGCCGCTGGAACTGACCGAAATCGATGTCGAAGGCCCGAAGTCGGGCGAAGTCCTGGTTCGCATGGCGGCCACCAGTGTCTGTCATACGGATGCCTTCACGCTCTCGGGCGCCGACCCGGAAGGCAACTTTCCCTCGGTGCTGGGGCACGAGGGTGCCGGCGTCGTGGAGGAAGTCGGCGAGGGGGTGACCAGCCTGCGTCCGGGGGATCACGTCATCCCGCTGTATACCGCCGAGTGCGGTCAGTGCAAGTTCTGCCTCTCCGGCAAGACCAACCTGTGCAGCTCCGTGCGGGCGACCCAGGGCAAGGGGGTGATGCCGGATGGCACCAGCCGCCTGTCGCTGGATGGCCAGTCACTGCACCATTACATGGGCACCTCGACCTTCAGTGAATACACGGTCGTGCCCGAGGTGTCGCTGGCCTCGGTCTCCAAGCAGGCGCCGATGGACAAGATCTGCCTGCTGGGCTGCGGGGTGACAACCGGCATCGGGGCGGTCATGAACACCGCCAAGGTCGAGCCGGGCAGCACCGTGGCGGTCTTCGGCCTGGGCGCCATCGGCCTGGCGGTCATTCAGGGTGCGGTAATGGCCAAGGCCAGCCGTATCATCGCCATCGACGTGAACCCGGAAAAATTCCAGCTTGCCGAGCAGTTCGGCGCCACCGAGCTCGTCAATCCCAAGGATTACGCGGGCTCCATTCAGGAGGTCATCGTCGACATGACCGACGGCGGCGTCGACTATTCCTTCGAGTGCATCGGCAATGTCAATGTCATGCGCTCGGCGCTGGAGTGCTGCCACAAGGGCTGGGGCGAGTCGATCATCATCGGTGTGGCCGGTGCCGGCGAGGAGATTTCCACACGGCCCTTCCAGCTGGTGACCGGTCGCGTCTGGAAGGGGTCCGCCTTCGGCGGCGTCAAGGGCCGCACCGAGCTGCCCGGCTATGTCGAGCGCTACATGAACGGCGAGCTCAACATCGACGACTTCATCACTCACGACATGCCGTTCGAGCAGATCAACGAAGCCTTCGAGCTGCTGCACAAGGGTGAAAGCATCCGCACCGTGCTGCATTACTGATAGGCAGCTGGCGCCGCGCGGGCGAAGCCCGCGCGGTATTCTGCGCACTCGACGAGGAATCGCCCATGACCATGACCGAAAATCTCGAACTGGTCTCGGCCAATCGCAGCTTCGGTGGTTGGCACAAACGCTATCGTCATCGCTCGCGGGCACTGGACTGCGAGATGATCTTCGCCATCTATCTGCCGCCCCAGGCCGAGACGCAACGTGTGCCGCTGCTGTGGTGGCTCTCGGGACTGACCTGCAACGACGAGAACTTCATGCAGAAGGCCGGTGCCCAGCGGCTGGCCGCCGAACTGGGGATCGCCATCGCCTGTCCGGACACCAGCCCCCGCGGCCTGGACCTGCCCGGCGAGCACGACAGCTATGACTTCGGTTCCGGGGCCGGCTTCTATGTCAATGCCACCGAGGCCCCGTGGAAAGACCATTACCGGATGTACGACTACGTGGCCGAGGAACTGCCGTCCGTGGTGCGTCAGCATTTTCCCGTGAATGGGCGCGAGTCCATCAGCGGTCACTCAATGGGCGGGCATGGTGCCTTGATCATGGCCCTGCGCCGTCCCGGGCACTATCGCTCGGTGTCGGCCTTTGCCCCGGTGGTCAACCCGACGCAATGCCCCTGGGGGCGCAAGGCCTTCACGGCCTACCTCGGTGAGGATGTCAGCAACTGGACGCAATATGATGCCTGTGAGCTGGTGGCTCGTGGGGCGTCCCGCCAGCCGCTGTTCATCGATCAGGGCGAAGCGGACAACTTCCTGGATGAGCAGCTGTGTCCGTCCCGGCTGGAAGCGGTGTGCGCGGAACATGACCATCCGTTGACGCTGCGTCGCCAACCGGGCTATGACCACAGTTACTTCTTCATCGCCAGTTTCATCGATGAGCATCTGCGTTATCACGCCGAGCGCTTGAACGCCTGAGGGACAGGCCTCGACAAGGGTGTTCGCGCAGGCACGGAATGCCGGCCCCCGAGCGGGGTCGGCTTTTTTATGGACAGGGGGCGGATGTCGCTGCGTTGATGTCCTGTTTGCGACACAATATATCATTTTGCGTCGCCAGTGTTCCGGAGTAGGGTCGGAAAGGGTGCCGAAAGAGAAATTCAGCATGTCAAATAACGACACAAGTATTACATTGAGGGGTAGGCGCATCCTGGCCATGTGGATGCTTTAGTCGTTGGCGCCAGGCGCCGCGCGACAATAACAAGATGGTCCGTGACCACCGATCTGGAGTTTCAAGATGACCAACACCGCCCAGGCTCCACCCAAGGTCGCCCCACAGACGCTGGGGTTTCTTCTGCTGGAAAACTTCACGCTCATCTCGCTGGCGTCCGCCATCGAGCCCCTGCGCATGGCCAATCAGCTGGCCGGCAGGGAACTGTATCGCTGGTACACCCTGAGCCTCGACGGCAGTGCCGTGAGCGCCAGCGACGGCATGAAGGTTACACCGGATGCCTCGACGACCGTGCCCCTGGCCCTGGATTCGATCATCGTCTGTGGTGGTGTTGCCCCGCATCGCAGCGTACAGCGCGAGCACGTCAACTGGCTGCAGGCCCAGGCGCGTCGTTCGCGTCGCCTGGGATCGATCTGTACCGGCAGCTGGGCGCTGGCTCGAGCCGGCCTGCTGGACGGCTATGAGGCCAGCGTGCACTGGGAGTGCCTCGCCGCCATGCAGGAAGCCTTTCCCAAGGTGGCGCTGAGTACCCGCCTGTTCTCGATCGACCATGATCGAGCGACGTCCTCGGGCGGCACGGCACCGCTGGACATGATGCTGACCCTGATCGGTCGGGATCATGGCCGCGAATTGTCGGCCGGCATCTCCGAGATGTTCATCTATGATCGGGTACGCGGTGAGCAGGACCAGCAACGTGTGCCGCTCAAGCATGTGCTGGGCACCACCCAGCCTCGCCTTCTGGAAATCGTGGCCCTGATGGAAGCGAATCTGGAAGAGCCCATCAGCCTCGATGAACTGGCCGACTACGTGAATGTCTCGCGGCGCCAGCTCGAGCGACTCTTCCAGAAGAACCTGAGTTGCTCGCCGTCGCGCTATTATCTCAAGTTGCGTCTGACGCGGGCGCGCCAGCTGCTAAAGCAGACCCCGATGTCGATCATCGAGGTGGCCTCGGCCTGCGGTTTCGTGTCCACACCGCATTTTTCCAAGTGCTATCGCGAGTATTTCGGCATTCCGCCGCGTGATGAACGGCTGAGCAGCAGTGCCGTCGAGCTGGTGCCGCCGGTTCGACTGGGCGAGGAAGCGGCGTCGATGCTGCAGACGGCCTCGGCCTTCGAAGCCGTGCCCGATGAGCCGGTCTCCGGTGCCCTGTCGGCGCTGGATCAGGCGCGAGGCGAGCCGACCTACGCCAGCGTGAGGTTGCGATCATAGGCGAGCGAGGTCGAATGCGAGGCTGGTTGCGACGTCTGGCGCGAGTCCTGGGGCTCGCGCTGCTGGGCTGGGTCGGTATCTCGGTGCTGCTGGTGTTGATGTTCCGCGTCATACCGGTCGGCGGCTCGATGGTCATGATCGAGCGCAAGATAGAGGCCTGGCTGGCCGGGGAGTCGCTGGACATTCGCCAGGAGTGGCGGCCCTGGGCGGCGCTGTCGGATAACGCCAAGCTGGCGGTGCTGGCTGCCGAGGATCAGCGCTTTCCCGATCATCACGGCATCGATTTCATCGAGCTGAGGAATGCCCTGCAGGCCAGTCTGAACGGCGATGAGCTGCGCGGTGCCAGCACCATCACTCAGCAGACCGCCAAGAACCTCTTTCTGTGGACCGATCGCAGCTGGGTTCGCAAGGCCCTGGAAGCCTGGTTCACGCTCTGGCTCGAGCTGCTCTGGCCCAAGGAGCGGATCCTCGAGGTCTACCTCAACATCGTCGAGTGGGACGCCGGCGTCTTCGGCCTCGAGGCGGCGGCGCAGCATTATTTCGGCGTCTCCGCCGCCAAGCTGTCGCTGGCCCAGGCCAGCCGGCTGGCGGCCATCCTGCCCAATCCGCGCGGCTGGAGCGCCTCGCGCCCCAACAACCATGTGCTGCAACGCAGTCGCTGGATTCGCGGGCAGATGGGCAACCTGGGGCATGCCTATCTGGAACGTCTCTAGGGCGTCGCTCCCGGATTGTCGCGATTGCGACGTCGGTGACGCTTTTGGGATCCTACCGGTCGCTCCCAAGCGCCGGGCACAGTAGGCCGAGATATATCCTGCCGGCAAGATCATGCACCAACCGGAGTCTTGCCATGACACCCGCCGAGCTGCACAACGATTCCATCGTCATCGATGGTCTGGTCATCGCCAAGTGGAACCGCGAACTCTTCGAAGACATGCGCAAGGGCGGCCTGACAGCCGCCAACTGCACCGTCTCGGTCTGGGAAGGGTTCCAGGGCACCGTCAACAACATCGTCGCCACCAATGCCCTGCTGGCCGAATCCAGTGACCTGGTGCTGCCGGTCCAGACCACGGCGGATATTCGTCGGGCCAAGGAAGAGGGCAAGACCGGCATCATCTACGGATTTCAGAATGCCCATGCCTTCGAGGACCAGATCGGCTATGTCGAGGTCTTCAAGCGCCTCGGGGTGGGCATCGTGCAGATGTGCTACAACACCCAGAACCTGGTCGGTACCGGTTGTTACGAGCGTGACGGTGGGCTCTCCGGTTTCGGCCGCGAGATCGTGGCCGAGATGAACCGCGTGGGTGTCATGTGCGACCTCTCGCATGTCGGCGAAAGGACCTCCACCGAGGTCATCGAGGCGTCCGAGAAGCCGGTCTGCTATTCCCACTGCCTGCCTTCGGGCCTCAAGGACCACCCGCGCAACAAGTCCGACGAGGAACTCAAGTTCATCGCCGACAAGGGCGGCTTCGTCGGCGTCACCATGTTCACTCCCTTCCTGCGTGCCGGCGTCAACGCCACCATCGATGATTATGTCGAGGCCATCGCCTATGTCATGAACATCGTCGGCGAGGACGCCATCGGCATCGGCACCGACTTCACCCAGGGCCAGGACCACAACTTCTTCGAGTGGCTGACCCATGACAAGGGCTATGCCCGTCGCCTGACGCGTTTCGGCGAGATCATCAATCCCAAGGGCATCCGCACCATCGGCGAGTTCGGCAACCTCCCCGAGGCCCTGTTGCGGGGCGGCTTCAGCGAGTCCCAGGTACGCAAGATCATGGGCGAGAACTGGATGCGCGTGCTGAAGGACGTCTGGGGCGAGTAAGAAGGAAGAAGGAAGAAGGAAGAAGGAAGAAGGAAGAAGGAAGAAGGAAGAAGGAAGAAGGAAGAAGGAAGAAGGAAGAAGGAAGAAGGAA
>NZ_BJOC01000008.1 GCF_006540005.1 Halomonas halmophila
GGACCGTCACTTGTTGGGCTGCACTTGCTTACCTCTTACCTCTTACCTCTTACCTCTTACCTCTTACCTCTTACCTCTTACCTCTTACCTCTTACCTCTTACCTCTTTCTCTTGCCTCTTAAACATGATCCCGCACACGTAAACCTTCTATAAAAAACAGCAATTCCGAGGAATAACACCGTGACCAAGATGGCCCCCGAGCTGCCCATCGAAGTGGACGCCGAGACCGGTGTCTGGACCACCGATGCACTGCCGATGCTGTACGTACCCCGCCACTTCTTCGTCAACAATCACGTGGCGGTCGAGGAAGCCCTGGGTGCTGACGCCTATGCCGAGATCCTCTACCAGGCGGGTTACAAGAGTGCCTGGCACTGGTGCGAGAAAGAGGCCGCGATGCATGGCCTCGAGGGCGAGGACGTGTTCGAGCACTACATGAAGCGACTCTCCCAGCGTGGCTGGGGCTTGTTCATCACCGAGCACATTGATCTCGCCGAGGGGACCTGCCGGGTTCGGCTCGAGCACAGTGCCTTCGTCTACCAACTCGGCAAGGTCGGCCGCAAGGTCGAGTACATGTTCACCGGCTGGTTCGCCGGCGCCATGGATCAGATCCTCGAGGCGCGCGGCAGCCAGCTGAGAACGGTCGCCGAACAGACGCAGAGTGCCGCCGAGCAGGGTTGTGAAGTCGGCTATTTCGTTACCGTGCCGCGTGATGACCGGGACCAGGGCTGAGGAGTAGAGATCATGGCATTCGATGCGATGTTCCAGCCGATTCAGATCGGCAAGCTGACCATTCGGAACCGGGTTGTCAGCACCGCGCATGCGGAAGTGCATGCCACCGACGGTGGCATGACCACCGACCGCTACGTGAAGTACTACGAGGAAAAGGCCAAGGGTGGCTGTGGCCTGTGCATCTGCGGTGGCTCGTCGATTGTATCCATCGACAGTCCCCAAGCCTGGTGGAGCTCGGTCAACCTGTCCACCGACCGGATCATCCCGCACTTCCAGAATCTTGCCGACGCCGTGCACAAACATGGCGGCAAGATCATGATCCAGATCACGCACATGGGGCGTCGCTCGCGCTGGGATGGCTTCGACTGGCCGAATCTGGTCTCGCCGTCAGGTATTCGCGAGCCGGTTCACCGCTCTACCTGCAAGACCATCGAAGAAGAAGATATCTGGCGTATCATCGGGGATTTCGCTCAGGCCGCTCGCCGGGCCAAGGAAGGCGGGCTGGATGGCGTCGAACTGTCGGCCGTTCACCAGCACCTCATGGACCAGTTCTGGAGCCCGCGGGTCAACAAGCGCACCGACCAGTGGGGCGGCAACTTCGAGAACCGCATGCGCTTCGGCATGGAAGTCCTCAAGGCGGTCCGCGCCGAGGTCGGTGACGACTTCGTGGTCGGCATGCGCATCTGTGGTGACGAGTTCCTGCCGGATGGCCTGACCCATGACGACATGAAAGAGATCGCGGCCTATTACGATGCCACCGGGCAGATCGACTTCTTCGGTGTGGTGGGATCCGGTTGCGATACCCACGACAGCCTGGCCAACGTCATCCCCAACATGTCCTATCCGCCGGAGCCCTTCCTGCACCTGGCGGCGGGCATCAAGGAAGTGGTCAATGTGCCGGTGATCCACGCCCAGAACATCAAGGATCCCAACCAGGCCAACCGCATCCTCGAGGGAGGCCATGTCGACCTGGTGGGCATGACCCGTGCGCACATTGCCGATCCGCACCTGATCACCAAGATCAAGATGGATCAGGTGGACCAGATCAAGCAGTGCGTGGGGGCCAACTACTGCATCGACCGCCAGTATCAGGGGCTGGACGTGCTGTGCATCCAGAACGCCGCCACGTCCCGCGAGTACATGGGACTGCCGCACATCATCGAGGAGACCGAGGGCGCCAAGCGTCGTGTCGTCGTGGTCGGCGGTGGCCCCGGGGGTATGGAAGCGGCCCGCGTGGCGGCCGAGCGCGGGCATGCGGTGACCCTGTTCGAGGCCGCCGATCAGCTCGGTGGCCAGATCACCACGGCGGCCAGGGCGCCCCAGCGTGATCAGATCGCGGGCATCACCCGCTGGTACCAGCTCGAGCTGAACCGCCTGGGCGTCGACCAGCGCATGGGCACGCGTGCCGATCAGGCGACCATTCTCGACCTCAGGCCGGATATCGTCGTGCTGGCCACCGGTGGCCGTCCCTACCTGGATCAGTTCGAGGACTGGGGCTATGACGCGGACCTCGAGCAGAGCCTGGTGGTCAGCACCTGGGATATCCTCGACGGGCGTGTCGAACCGGGCAAGAATGTGTTGATCTACGACACCATCTGCGAGTTCTCTGGGGTCTCGGCGGCGGATTATCTGGCCGAGAAGGGGGCCCAGGTCGAGATCGTCACCGATGACGTCAAGCCGGGCTCCGCCGTGGGCGGCACCACCTTCCCGACCTACTATCGCAGTCTCTACGAGAAGGAAGTCGTCATGTCCTCCGACATGGGGCTGCACAAGGTCTATCGCGAGGGCGACTCCCTGGTGGCAGTGCTCGAGAACGAGTACACCGGCACCCAGGAAGAGCGAGTGGTCGATCAGGTCGTGGTGGAGAACAGCATTCGTCCCGACGAGGCTCTGTATTACGAGCTCAAGCCGCAATCGCGCAACAAGGGACAGCTGGACCTCGAGGCACTCTATGCGGCGGACCCGCAACCCTGCCTCAGCGAAGAGGGAGACGGCTGGCTGCTGTTCCGCCTCGGTGACTGCACCTCGCCGCGCAATACGCATGCCGCCATCTACGATGCCCTGCGTATCTGCAAGGACTTTTAACCCCTAGCTGGAAGTCTGAAGCTTGAAGCTGGAAGGAACCCCCGCGTTTTGCGGCTTTTCTTTCAGCTTCCGGCTTTCAGCTTCCGGCTCGCCGATGAGGTGAGACGAGATGCTCGATACCCTCCTGCCGATACTGATCTTCGCTGCCCTGGTGGTAGCGGCGATCGGCGCCTGGCGTCGCTCGCGGCTCTGGCGTCAGGGGCGCCCTGCCAGGGTCGACCTGATCAAGGGGCTGGCCGCCATGCCACGCCGCTATCTGGTGGATCTGCACCATGTCGTGGAGCGCGACAAGGTCATGTCGCATACCCATGTAGCCACGGCCGGCGGCTTTGTGGCGGCCGCCTTGCTGATGATCCTGGTACACGGTCTGGGACTGGCCGAGGGCGTGCTGGGCTGGCTGCTGCTGCTGGCGAGCACCTCGATGTTCGTGGGCAGCCTGTTCGTGGCGCGGCGTCGCCGTAATCCGCCGGCTCGCCTGTCACGCGGCCCCTGGATGCGCCTGCCGAAAAGCCTGATGGCGTTTTCGGTCAGCGTCTTCATCATTACGCTGCCGAGTGTCGGCCTCTTGCCCGAGGGGCTGCTCACCGGTGCTGTCGGCACGTTGTTTGCCCTGATCCTGGCGGCACTCGTCACCTGGGGGCTCGCCGAGATGCTGGTCGGCATGGGCTGGGGTGGCCCCATGAAGCACGCCTTCGCGGGGGCGCTGCACCTGGCCTTTCATCGTCGTCCCGAACGCTTCTCGACGCGTGACGGGGGAGAAGGGCGCTCCACCGGCCTCAAGGCGCTGGATCTGAATGATCCCGATGCCACCCTGGGGGTCGAGAAGCCGAGCGATTTCACCTGGAACCAGCTGCTGGGCTTCGACGCCTGTGTGCAATGCGGCCGCTGCGAGGCGGTATGCCCGGCCTTTGCCGCCGGTCAGCCGCTCAACCCCAAGAAGCTGATCCAGGACATGGTCGTCGGCCTGGCCGGTGGCAGCGATGCCGAGTACACCGGCAGCCCTTATCCGGACCGCCCGGTGGGGGAGCACCACGGCACGCCGCATGGACCGATCGTGGCACGTGACGGCAAGGCCCTGGTGGACTCCGAGACCCTCTGGTCATGCACCACCTGCCGTGCCTGCGTGGAAGAGTGCCCGATGATGATCGAGCACGTGGATGCCATCGTCGACATGCGCCGTTTCCTGACCCTCGAGCAGGGCGAGACGCCCGGCAAGGGCGCCGAAGTGCTCGACAACCTGATCGCCACCGACAACCCGGGTGGCTTCGATCCCGGTGCGCGCATGCACTGGGCGGCGGACCTGGAACTGCCGCTGATGTCCCAGCGCGGCGAGGCCGAGGTGCTGTTGTGGCTCGGTGATGGTGCCTACGACATGCGCAACCAGCGCACCCTGCGCGCCTTCATCAAGGTCATGCGTGCGGCCGGTGTCGATTTCGCCGTGCTCGGTGACGAAGAGCGCGATAGTGGCGACGTGGCCCGCCGCCTGGGCGACGAGGCGACCTTCCAGTCGCTGGCCCGACGCAATATCGCCACGCTGTCGCAGTATCGCTTCGAGCGCATCGTGACCTGTGACCCGCACAGCTTTCATGTGCTGGGCAACGAGTATACCGAGCTGGGCGGGGACTACCATGTGTCCCACCACAGCACCTTCATCGGTGAGCTCTATGATGCCGGCCGCCTTGCTTTCCGCCCCTGGAAGGGAGGACGCGTGACCTATCACGATCCCTGCTACCTGGGGCGCTACAACGGCGAGTTCGAGGCGCCGCGCCATGTGCTCAGGGCGCTGGGCATCGAGGTGGCCGAGATGCAGCGTTCCGGCTTCCGTTCGCGCTGCTGTGGCGGCGGTGGCGGTGCTCCGATCACCGACATCCCGGGCAAGCAGCGCATCCCCGACATGCGCATGGGGGATGTTCAGGAAACCGGTGCCGACATGGTGGCCGTGGGCTGCCCGCAGTGCACGGCGATGCTGGAAGGTGTCGTCGACAGCAGCGCCGACGTGCGTGATATTGCCGAGCTGGTGGCGGATGCGCTGGTGCACGAGACCCCCGCCGCGACGGGTGGCGCGTCAGCCGACGCGCCGTCACTGGCCAAGGAGGTGGCGTGATGAGCGAGGTGCAACGTCGCGATCCGCGCAAGGAGTGGATCGCCCGCAATCGGCTGCATCCTCGGCACCTCGAAGTGCTGGCCGAGCTGGGCCGCGGTGCGGCCAGCGAGTGGATGGGGCCGCATGGTGTATTGCGACGCAATCCCCATGCGGTGGGCTTCACCGGTCCCAATGGTGTCAAGCGCATCGACCGCAGTGGCGCCCAGCAGGGCGTCACCGGGGGCGGGGCGGCGGCAGCCGCGGCAGAGCAGAAACCCCGGGTCGAGATCAGCGACCCGGCCTTCTCGGTGGTCGTCGTGCCGGACATGGCGGGTGGCCGCTTGAGTGGTCATGATCGCGACCTGCTGGGCCTGGCACGACGCCTGGCCGATGTGGACAGCGCTTCCCGCGGGGTCGTGGTGGCCGTGGTGTTCGGCCCGCACAAGGAGTCCAGCTTCGAGGAAGCCGGCATCGATCGGCTGCTGCATCTCGATTCGTCGGACGTGACAGGCTATGCACCGGAGGCACGCCTCGGCGCGCTGGGCATGATCGACATGGCCTGGACGCCCAGGCACTGGCTGCTGCCGGACTCGAAACTGGGTGGTGGCGAGCTCGGCCGTCGCCTGGCCGCGCGCCTGGACGAGCGGCCCGCGACCGGTGTCTGGCAGGTCGAGGCGGACCCCAACCAGGCTACGGGCTGGCACTGTATTGCGCGTGGCGCGGCCGAGTCGCTGGATATTCAGCGCGAACTGCCGCGCATCACCCTGGCTCTGGCCGAGTGCGCCGAGCCGGTAAGCGAAACGCGTCATGCGGCGGCTCCCCTGAGCCTGCCCGAACCCTTGCCGACGACGCTGTCGCGCATCGAGGACCTGGGCCAGGTGCCCGTCGACCCGTCCGGCGTGGCGCTGTCCGAGGCCGAGTTCATCCTCTCCGCCGGCAACGGCGTCAAGGACTGGGACGGCTTCCATCACGCCGCCGAGGTGCTGGGCGCCACCGAAGGGGCATCGCGTGTGGCCGTCGATGACGGCTATATGGCACGCGATCGTCAGGTCGGTGCCACCGGTACCTGGGTAACGGCCAAGGTCTATGTGGCGGTGGGCATCAGTGGTGCCATCCAGCATCTGCAGGGTATCCAGACCTGCGAGAAGGTCATCGCCATCAACATGGATCCCGGCTGCGACATGTTCAAGCGCGCTGACCTGGCGGTGGTCGGCGATTCGGGGAAGATTCTCGAGTCGCTGGTCACGCTGGTCGAGCAATCACGAGAGGAGAGTCGCGATGCAGCCTGATTCCTCCAGGAGGCCCGCGCTCGAGGTCACCGTCCTGGTGTCCGTGGGGCGTCATCCGGTGACGGGGCGTGCCCGTCGTGCCGATCAGGACGCGCGCGGTGTCGAGCTGGCCAAGTCGCTGCCCAACGCCGAGATCGGCCTGCTGCATGCGGGGCGCTTGAGCGAGTGTGATGAGCCGGCCCTGCGCAGTTATCTGGGCATGGGCTTTGCCGAGCTGTCCCTGCTCGAACAGCCCGAAGGGGCCGATGTGGTGCCGGCCGTGGCGGAGGCGCTGGAGGCTTCCTCGTCCCAGCTGGTCATTACCGGCGAGCGCGCCGAGCAGGGCGAAGGTTCCGGTCTGATGCCCTATCTGCTGGCCGAGCGTCTCGGCTGGCCACTGGTTACCAGCCTGGCGGCGGTGGAGAGTGTCGAGAATGGGCAGGCGACTCTGTTGCAGGCCCTGCCGCGTGGCCAGCGGCGTCGCCTCAAGGTGCGTCTGCCGGCGCTGTTGACGGTAGACGGCTCGGCCCCGGCGCCGCGTCAGAGTGCCTATGGGCCGGCGCGCCGCGGGCAGTTCGACAGCGTGCCGGGTTCGGTCTGTGACGATGAGCCCTGGTCGCAATGGCAGGTGCAACCCGCGCGCAAGCGACCCAAGCGCCTCAAGATCGTCAAGGCAACGTCGCCACGCGACCGCTTCAAGGCGGCAGCGGCCAAGTCCGAAGGCGGTGGTGGTCAGGTGCTGACCGATGTCACGCCGCAGGAGGGGGCCGAGGCGATCTTCAAGCTGTTGCGCGAGGAAGAAGTCCTGCGCTGAGGCGCCGGCTTTCAGCATTCCCTCCAAACCAGAACGGCGGCCCTCGGGCCGCCGTTCTGCTTGGTCACTCACCTGTCGTCGGCATGAATCACGCCGCCGAGGCCATCAGAGCTGTGCCATGGCGTCGGTGAAGCCCATCAGCGAGATGTCCAGGTCCATGCGCTGGCCATTCGGCGCCATCAGGCTGAGTGTCGCCGTGGTACCGCCGCGCAGGCTCTGCAGCAGCGAGGACTGCAGCGGAATGTCGGCGCGGCATCCCTGCCGCTGACAGACCTGGTAGGGGAACTGCACCGGCTCGCTACCATCGATACTGAGCTGCAGGCCGGGGGCCAGGCGCACACCCAGCGGGACCAGAAAGGTCATGATGGGGCGCTCGGCCTGGGGCGGATCGGCCAACACCACGCGCATCATGGGTTGGTCACTGTCGTTGTTGGTGATGATCTGGTTCATGGTGCAGGGACCCTGGCTGGCCTCCTGCGGGCAGATGACCTGCCAGTCCTGGAACTGCTGAGTGTCGACATTGGCATTGGGGTTCTGTTGCTGCGCGAAAGCCTGCGGCGCGAAGGCCAGCAGGGCGAGCAGCGCGGCCAGGCAAAGGCGTGGCGCGAGGCGGTTGAGCATAAAAGGTCTCCTGTCGGTTCAGCGACATCCTGTTGCTGAAAGGGTGTGGATCATGACCGGGTCCATGATACGCATCTTTCGCGGCTCGTGGGGAGACCCGAGTCAGGGGGCTCATGGTGGCAAGCCATGTGGCCAGCCTATCGTGGGCCTTTGTAAAGCATGTTCCGGGGACGAGCAAGCTGCAGGCTCGAGCAAGGCTGACCGGGCTCCTCCGGGCATCCGCCAGGGCGAGCTAGATCCGACGCGTGGCCTGCAAGCTTCCGTGAACGACGCCATGTCTCGTTTTGGCATGGCGATGACTCTCACAGGATAGTCGGCCGCGTGGAAGGGGCTATTGTCGGCATGCGGAGCTTCCGCCTTGGGGAAACACTGCTTAAATGCCTGCGCATGCCAATCGCTTCGCTATAGCCGCCATCCTTGGCGGCTACCCTGCGGGCCCGTCCAAGGACGGTTCAAATTCGCTCCCGGCGAATTTGTGCGCGGTGCTGGTGCGCCAGCCCGGTCGAAAGCCGCCTAACGATACGTTATGTCGCGCTTTCCGTGCCCCGTGCGCCTTGCGCTTCAATTTATTCAGCGTTTTCTTTGCACGCTACTCACCACAAGTCTAAGGAAGATAGCCATGAGCACAGCCAACCGCGGTGTCGTCTACAAGGGTCCCGGCAAGGTCGCCGTCGAATCCATTCCCTTTCCGGAGCTTGCCCTGGGCAATCGCAAGTGCCAGCACGGCGTGATTCTCAAGGTCATCACCACCAACATCTGCGGCAGTGACCAACATATGGTGCGGGGGCGCACCACGGCGCCGGAAGGCCTGGTACTGGGGCACGAGATCACCGGCGTCGTCCTTGAGACAGGCCGTGATGTCGAGTTCCTCAAGCCCGGCGACATGGTCTCGGTGCCCTTCAATATCGCCTGTGGACGTTGCCGCAACTGCAAGGAAGGCCAGACCGGCATCTGTCTCAACGTCAATCCGGCACGCCCGGGTGCTGCCTACGGCTATGTCGACATGGGCGGCTGGGTCGGTGGCCAGACCGACTACGTCATGGTGCCCTATGCCGACTTCAACCTGCTCAAGTTCCCCGACGCCGATCAGGCCATGGAGAAGATCCAGGACCTGACGCTGCTGTCCGACATCTTCCCCACCGGCTTCCATGGCTGCGTGACCGCGGGTGTCGGCCCCGGCAGCACCGTCTATGTCGCCGGCGCGGGGCCGGTCGGCCTGGCGGCGGCGGTATCCGCACAGCTGCTCGGCGCGGCCTGCGTGATCGTCGGCGACATGATCGACGAGCGCCTGGCCCAGGCACGCAGCTTCGGTTGTGAAACCATCGACCTGACCCAGGACGGTGACATGCCCGACAAGATCGAGGCGATCACCGGTGAGCGCGAGGTCGATGCCTTCGTCGACTGCGTCGGCTTCGAAGCCCATGCCTGTGGCTGCAACCACGGCAAGGAAGCGCCTGCCGCGGTGCTCAACTCGGCCATGGAAGTCACGCGTGCCGGTGGCCAGGTCGGCATTCCGGGGCTCTATGTCACCGAGGATCCGGGCGCCTCCGACGAGGCGGCCAAGCAGGGCTCGCTGAGCATGCGCTTCGGTCAAGGCTGGGCCAAGTCCCATTCCTTCCATACCGGCCAGTGCCCGGTCATGAAGTACCATCGCCAGCTGATGCAGGCGATCCTGTTCGACAAGGTCAAGATTGCCGATGCGGTGAATGTCCAGATGATCACTCTGGATGATGCGCCCAAGGGCTATGCCGACTTCGATGGTGGTGCACCGAAGAAGTTCGTCATGGACCCGCACGGCAGCGTGGCAGCCTGACAGCGCGACGCTGAGGCCATGATGGGGGCGCGCCCTGGCGTGCCGGCCCCGATCCACCGGAGCCATTCATCCGCCGCGGCGGGTGGGTGGCTTCTTTGCATGATCCGGCGTTGCGCGCCTGGCCGGGTGGTGCCAATCTAGAGAGAAAGACGACTGCAGGGCATCGCCCGTCGGGATCGGTCGATCCACTGGAGCGATGTCACGCAAGGGGGATGCCGTGATGATGATCGTCGAGTTGATTGACGGTGACGACTTTCGCGACCGACTGGTCGAGCTCGGAATTCGCATCCCGGAGGATGCCTGCCCCGAGACGTGTGCCCGCACGGCGCTGCGCAAGCACATGGAGGTCGGGGTGCCGGGGTTGCAGGAAGTGGTGCAGGAACTGATGGACAAGACGGATATTCTGTTGCCCTCGGTGAGAGCCGCGGTTGAGCGCTTTCTGCTGCCCGCACTGCGCTGACGGGTCTGTCGGAACCGAGCGCCCATGAAAAATGCCGACCCCTCGGGGTCGGCATTGTCATTGGCAAGCGGCGAGGGCGTGATCAGCCGCTGGCCAGCGACAGGCGCGGAGCACCGCCCAGGTTGTCCAGCATGCGCTCGCTGTACCACTTGACGAAATCGATGACGCCGAACTCGAAAGTCTCGGAGTAGGGGCCCGGCTGATAGGCGGTAGAGTTGATGCCACGCTGGTTCTCTTCCGCCAGGCGACGATCCTGGTCATTGGTGGCGTCCCAGACCCGACGCATCTGCTCGGGATCATAGTCGACCCCCTCGACGGCATCCTTGTGCACCACCCACTTGGTGGTGACCAGTGTCTTCTGTGGGCCGATCGGTAACACACGGAAGACCACCGCATGGTCGCCCATGAAATGGTTCCAGGAGTTGGGCAGGTGCAGAATGCGCAGCACGCCCAGATCCGGGCTGGGCAGGCGGCCCAGCAGCTTGCGGCTGGCCTGCTTGCCGTCCATTGTCATGGATACGGTTCCGTTGAGCAGCGGAGTACGCGTCAGGCGGTTACGCCGACCGATGCGCTTCAGTTCCCAGGGCACGCCCATGGTCTGCCACTCGTTCTGCTTGCGCTCCACCAGTGCCCGGTAGGCAGGCGTGGCCCGCGGGTCTTCGCTGTCGTCGAATTCCTGCAGCGAGTTGAGCAGTTCCGGGTGGGCACCGTTGCAGTGGTAGCACTCCCGGTTGTTCTCGATGACCAGCTTCCAGTTGGCGTCCTCGACGATGTTGGACTCGGCCGCCACCTTGGCGTTGTCCATGTCGCACAGGTCGAGATAGTGGTCGAGGCTTTCCAGGAGTTCGTCGATGTCTTGCGGCTGCTCGGCCAGGCTGATAAAGATATAGCCGCCTCCGGTGCGCACATTGACCGGCTTTAGGCCATACTGCGAAAGATCGAAGTCCGACCCCATGTCGGTTCCGGCGAACAGCAGGCGACCGTCCAGCTCATAGGTCCACTGGTGATAGGGGCAGACCAGCTTGGCCACCTTGCCCTTGTCGTGCACGCAGAGGCGCGAGCCACGGTGGCGGCAGACATTGTGGAAGGCGTGCACCTCGCCGTTGTTGCCGCGCACGATGACGATCGGATTGTTGCCGACCTCCAGTGTCATGAAGTTGCCCTTGGCCGGAATCTCGCAGGTCAGCCCGGCAAAGAGCCACTCCTTCTCGAAGATTTCCTGAACATCAATCCGGAACAGGCGCTCGTCATTGTAGAACGGCTGGGGCAATGAGAAATTCGGATGCCGATTGTTGAGCATCTCGGCGGTTGCCTCGCGAGCGGGAGCCAGGGGGTCATCCAGGCGTTCGAGTGACAGTGGATCCATGGGGCACTTCCTCATTGCTGGGCCACTCGAGTGGCCTCGGGATTGTGGGGCAAAGAACTTGGAGGTCGCGGTCTACCACGCAGGGGGTCGGGGCGTGGCGAGGTTGAGAGAGTGTGGCGCAGTGCCTGGCTCGCTAGTTGCTCATTGACGACGTCTGATGATGCAGTTGCGACGCAGGTTGCAAGAAAAATGGGGTCTGCTGGAAACCATGGGCATGCTCATGTCGCTTCCAGGCAAGTCGCTGCTTGCAGGGCTGCGCAAAATTCCGTTAACGGCAGGCGGGAACCGCGGTCGGATACCTCCATGCTGCAGCCTAGGCGACGCGACGATGACCATGAACTTCCTCAACCCAGTCACCACTCAGACCTGGACCAACGGCCGCCACCCGGTACGCTGCGTCAAGGTCATCCAGGAAACCTGGGATACCCGTACTTTCTGCTTCATGGCCGAGCAGCCGGTCATGTTCTTTTTCAAGCCCGGGCAATTCGTCACCCTGGAACTGGAAATCGAGGGGGAGCAGGTCATGCGCTCCTACACGATCGCCAGCTCGCCGTCGGTTCCCTATAGTTTCTCCATTACCGTCAAGCGCATCCCCGGCGGCAGGGTGTCCAACTGGCTGCACGACAACCTGGGCGTCAATGATGAGCTGGCCGTGCATGGTCCGGTCGGCGGTTTCAATATCATCGACTACCCGGCTGACAAGATCCTGATGCTGTCCGGTGGCGTGGGCATCACGCCGCTGATGTCGATGGTGCGCTGGCTGTTCGATACCAACGCCGCCGTGGACCTGCAATTCGTGCACAGCTCGCGGACGCCCAAGGATCTGATCTTTCATCGCGAGCTGGATCACATCTTCTCGCGCATTCCCGAGTTCAAGCTGCACGTGGTCTGTGAGCGGGGCGATGAACTGGGCGAGGCCTGGTCCGGCTTCCGTGGCTATCTCAATCAGGCCATGCTCGAGCTGATGGCGCCCGACTTCATGGAGCGCGAGATCTTCTGCTGCGGCCCGACCCCGTACATGAACGCGGTCAAGCAGATCCTCAAGGCCAATGGTTTCGACATGAACCACTACCATGAAGAGTCCTTCGGTGCCACGCCGATGGACGTTCAGGAAGAGGTCATCGAACATGCCGAACAGGCCGAGGCCGAAGCCGAGGAAGTTGAAGCCGCCGACATGGTCAATATCGAGTTCAGCACGTCCGGCAAGAGCGTCAAGGTGCTGCCCAGTGAGACCATTCATGCCGCGGCTTCCAAGCTCGGCCTGCACATTCCCAAGGCATGCGGCATGGGCATCTGCGGCACCTGCCGTGTCGGTGTGACCGAGGGCCAGGTCGACATGGAACACAACGGCGGTATCACCGAGGATGATATCGAGGACGGCTACATCCTCTCCTGCTGCAGCAAGCCACTGGGCAATGTGGTCGTGGACTTCTGATCAGCCCTCGGCAGAGTGGCACCCATCCCTCATGGACCCGCCGACCGGCGGGTCTTGTGGTTGCCGGTAAAGGCTGACCCGCGGGCCAGCGTTGGTGCCCGCGGAGCAAAGCGCTAGACTGTCGGCTTTCGGCTCGTGTCCTGCAGGGGGATTGCCATGTCGGACCCCGTTTCCCGGCCGTTGTCGGTCGGCTTCGTGCTCTTGCGCCGGTTCACCATGCTGCCCTTCGCGGCCTTCGTCGACTGCTTGCGGCTGGCTGCCGACGAAGGCGATCGCAGCCGTCAGCTGCGCTGTCACTGGGTATTCATGACCAGTGCCGGCCAGGATGCCATGTCGAGCTGTGGTGCAGCGGTCACGCCGTGCACCGCCTTTCGCGATCCGCGGGAGTTCGACTACATCGTCACCATCGGTGGCGTGCAGGACGAGCATGACGAACTCGATGACACGGCCATCGCCTATCTGCGCCGTGCGGCCCAGGCGGGGGTGCCCCTGGTCGGTGTCTGCACCGGAGTGTTCGCGCTGATCCAGGCTGGTGTGATGGGGGGCCGGCGCTGCTGTGTCAGCTGGTATCACCATGGTGATCTGACACGCCGCTTTCCGGATATCGAGCCGGTGGCGGACCGGCTGTTCATCGATGACGGCAATCGCCTGACCTGTGCCGGCGGCACGGCGGCCGCCGACCTGGCGGCCTATCTGGTCGAGCGCCATCTGGGCAAGGCCTGGGCGATGAAAAGCCTTCACATCATGCTGTTCGACGAGGCGCGTCCCGGCGAGCATCCCCAGCCGCAGCCAGTGGTCTTCGACAAGGTCGAGGATCGAGTGGTCAGGCGTGCCATCGCCATCATCGAGCAGCACCTGGGCGAGGCCATGACGGTGGACGAGCTGGCGCACCGAGTCGGCACCTCGCGACGCAACATCGAACGCAGGTTCCGCGAGGTGCTGGGGGTCGGGCCCCAGAAGTTCGCACGTGATCTGCGGCTGCGCTACGGGCTCTGGCTGCTGCACTATACCGCCAAGAGTGTCACCGAGATCGGGGAGCGCTGCGGTTTCTCCGATACCGCCCATTTTTCCCGGCACTTCCGCGAGGCCTTCGGCGCCACGCCCTCCACGGTGCGCAAGACCGCCTCCGGGCGTGATACGGCGCGGGTCGATCCCTTCTTTCTGCATATCGAATCGCGGCCCGGCGAGGGCCAGGCGGAAGGCAAGAAGCGTCGCTGACCGGGGGCCACCGGCGTTGGGCTCCGGGCCAGTGATTTATTCTGCTGTGGCGTCGTCATGGCCGCGATCACTTCGCCATCCTGGTGTGTGTGTTCAAGATCTTGCTGCCCGTGAACGCCCTGAGCGCGCCATTTCGCATGGCCCGTCGCGAATATGGCGCTAAAGTTGTCGCGTATATTCAATCGCTCGCGGCCAGGTTTGGCTATTAATGACGGATATCAGCGAGAGGCTGTCCAGGCGTCTCGCGGGTTCATGAAATTGACGTTTCGACTCCATGTAATCCAGCCATTCCTCAGGTGATGTCATGAACAACAACGCCCTCAGTCAGACCGATCCACAGATCGCGGCCGCCATCGACGAAGAGGTGGCGCGTCAGGAAGCCCATATCGAGCTGATTGCCTCGGAAAACTACGCCAGCCCCCAGGTCATGGCGGCCCAGGGCACCCAGCTGACCAACAAGTACGCCGAGGGCTATCCCGGCAAGCGTTACTATGGTGGTTGCGAGCATGTGGATGTGGTCGAGCGCCTGGCCATCGAGCGCGCCTGTGCGCTCTTCGGTGCCGACTATGCCAACGTCCAGCCGCACTCCGGCGCCCAGGCCAATGCCGCTGCCTTCATGGCACTGGTGGCACCGGGCGACACCGTGCTGGGCATGAGCCTGGCGCATGGCGGGCACCTGACCCATGGCGCGGCCCCGAACTTTTCCGGCAAGCACTACAATGCCGTCCAGTATGGCCTGAACCCCGACACTGGCGAGATCGACTACGAGGAAGTCGAACGTCTGGCCCACGAGCACCAGCCCAAGCTGATCATTGCCGGTTTCTCCGCCTACTCGCGGGTCATCAACTGGCGCCGTTTCCGTGACATCGCCGATGCCGTGGGCGCCTGGCTGCTGGTCGACATGGCGCATGTCGCCGGTCTGGTCGCCGCGGGGCATTATCCGAGCCCGCTGCCCCACGCCCATGTGGTCACCACCACCACCCACAAGACCCTGCGCGGTCCGCGCGGCGGTCTGATCCTGTCCGCCAGCGGCGATGAGGCGCTCTACAAGAAGCTCAACGGCGCGGTCTTCCCGGGCCAGCAGGGCGGTCCCCTGATGCACGTCATCGCCGCCAAGGCGGTGGCCTTCCGCGAGGCCATGAGCCAGGACTTCGTGCGCTATCAGGCGGGCGTCATCGACAATGCCCGCGCCATGGCCGATGTCTTCGTCGAGCGCGGCTGCGATGTGGTGTCCGGCGGTACCGATGATCACCTCTTCCTGGTCTCCATGATCAAGCTGGGCGTGACCGGCAAGGACGCCGATGCGGCCCTGGGCCGGTCCAACATCACCGTCAACAAGAACGCGGTTCCCAATGACCCGCAGAGCCCCTTCGTGACCTCCGGCCTGCGCATCGGCACGCCGGCCGTGACGACGCGCGGCTTCGACCAGGCGGATTGCGAAGCACTGGCCGGCTGGATCTGCGACATCCTGGATACGCTATCTCGGCAGGAAGATACCACCGAGATTGAAGCCGAGGTGCGCGGCAAGGTCGCCGAGCTGTGCGCTCGTCACCCGGTCTACGGCGTTGCCGTGGGCAGCCAGGCCGACGCCACCACCACCGCGTGAAGCCCTTCCCGCCATGCCTGGCGGGAACCCAGTAGGAGAGATTCCATGCAACGTTATTCAGGCTTCGGGCTGGTCAAGCACGCACTGAGCCACCACGAGAACTGGCAGCGCCAGTGGCGCAATCCCACGCCCAAGAAGGCATACGATGTCATCATTATCGGTGGCGGCGGTCATGGCCTGGGCACGGCCTATTATCTGGCCAAGGAGTTCGGCATCCGCAACGTGGCGGTGATCGAGAAAGGCTGGCTGGGTGGCGGCAATACCGCCCGCAACACCACCATCGTGCGCTCCAACTATCTGTGGGACGAGGCCGCGGCGCTCTACGAGCACTCCCTCAAGCTGTGGGAGGGGCTGTCCCAGGACATCAACTACAACGTCATGTTCTCCCAGCGTGGTGTGCTCAACGTCGGCCACACGCTGCAGGACATGCGTGACATCCAGCGCCGGGTCAATGCCAACCGCCTCAATGGCGTCGACAGTGAAGTCCTCGACGCCAAGGGCGTGCAGGAGCTGGTGCCGGCCATGGACTGCTCCCAGAATGCCCGTTATCCGGTCATGGGCGCCTCCTGGCAGCCGCGTGCCGGCGTCGCCCGTCACGACGCCGTGGCCTGGGGCTTTGCCCGCGCGGCGGATGCCTATGGCGTGGACATCCTGCAGCAGACCGAGGTCACCGGCTTCAAGATCCGCGACGGCCAGATTCACGGCGTGCACACCAACCGCGGCGATATCGAGGCCAAGACGGTGGGCTGTGTCACCGCCGGCAACTCCGGCGTCATGGCCAAGATGGCAGGCCTCAAGATGCCCATGGAATCGCATCCGCTGCAGGCGTTGGTCTCCGAGCCGCTCAAGCCGGTGCTCGACACCGTGGTGATGTCCAATCATGTGCACGGCTACATCAGTCAGTCGGACAAGGGCGACCTGGTCATCGGGGCCGGCATCGACGGCTACAACGGCTATGGTCAGCGTGGCAGCTATCCCACGGTCGAGCATACGCTGCAGGCCATCGTCGAGATGTTCCCGTCCTTCTCGCGGGTCCGCATGAACCGTCAATGGGGCGGTATCGTCGACACCTGCCCGGACGCCTGCCCGATTCTCTCCAAGACCAAGGTCAAGGGGCTGTACTTCAACTGTGGCTGGGGCACCGGCGGCTTCAAGGCCACGCCGGGCTCGGCGCATGTCTTCGCCTCGAGCCTTGCCAAGGGAGAAATGCATCCCATCGCGGCACCGTTCTCCATCGATCGCTTCAATACCGGTGCCTTGATCGATGAACACGGTGCGGCCGGTGTCGCCCACTAGGCGTTGACGACATTCGCCTGCGCTCGAGGCCGCAGCGGCTCACCGAGCGCAGCAACCCTATTTGCTTTCATCCTCAGCGATGGAGGAACCTGACATGTTCTATATCTACTGCCCCTATTGCGGTGAGCATCGGGAAGAAGAAGAGTTTCACCCCAAGGGTGAGGCGCATATCGCACGCCCGGCGGATCCGGAATCGTGCAGCGACGAAGAGTGGGGCGACTACCTCTTCTTCCGCACCAATCCACGTGGCATCCATCACGAGATGTGGGTGCACGCCGTGGGCTGCCGCAAGTTCTTCAACATCACGCGCAACACGGCAACCTACGCGATCCTCGAGACCTACCGGATGGGAGAGCAGCCTTCCATCACGGATGACACCCGTGAGCCGCTCGAAGTCGCGCAAACCCCGACGGAGACCACCCCCGCTGATAACCTGGAAGGAGTCCGAGCATGAGCCAGCCCAATCGTCTAGACCGGGGGGGAAGCATCGATCGCTCGCGCGAGCTGAGCTTCACCTTCAATGGTCAATCCTACCGCGGCTATGCCGGCGATACCCTGGCCTCCGCTCTGCTGGCCAACGGGGTGGATATCGTCAACCGCAGCTTCAAGTACTCTCGTCCGCGGGGCATCGTCGCCGCCGGCGCCGAAGAGCCCAATGCGGTCATTCAGCTGGGCAGCACCGAGGCCGCTCAGGTGCCCAATGTGCGTGCCACCCAGCAGGCGCTCTTCGATGGCCTGGAAGCCCGCAGCACCAATGGCTGGCCCAATGTCCAGCGCGACCTGATGGGCCTGGTCGGAAAGCTGAGCGGGGGGTTCATGCCGCCGGGCTTCTACTATAAGACTTTCATGGCGCCGGCCTCCATGTGGATGACCTACGAGAAGTTCATCCGCAAGGGCGCGGGCCTGGGTCGGGCCCCGGCGGAACGCGATCCGGACACCTATGACCACGTCAATCGTCATTGTGACGTCCTGGTAGTCGGCGCGGGGCCGGCCGGCCTCGCCGCCGCCCTGGCCGCGGGACGCAGCGGTTCCCTGGTGATCCTGGCCGACGAGCAGGAAACCATGGGCGGCTCGCTGCTGGATACCCGTGAGCTGCTCGACGAGCGTCCGGCCGAGCAGTGGGTCGCCGAGGTGACCGCTGAGCTGGAAGCCATGGACAATGTCCTGCTGCTGCCGCGTACCACGGCCAATGGCTATCACGACCACAATTTCGTCACCCTGCATGAGCGGCGCACCGAGCACCTCGGTGAAACGGCCCCCGAGCACAATGGCCGCCGGCCGGTACGCTCGCGTCTGCACCGTGTCCGCGCCGGGCTCGTGGTGCTGGCCACCGGGGCGCATGAGCGGCCGCTGGTCTACGGCAACAACGATGTACCGGGCAATCTGCTGGCGGGTGCCGTCTCCAGCTACATTCGTCGCTATGGCGTGGTGCCGGGCAGCAAGCTGGTGCTCTCCACCAGCAATGATCATGCCTACCGGGCGGCGCTCGACTGGGCGGAAAGCGGCCGCGAAGTGGCGGCGATCGCCGACGCGCGCGCCGAACCGAAGGGCGAACTGGTCGAGCAGGCCCGCGCCAAGGGCATTCGCATCATCCCCGGTGCGGCCGTGGTGGAAGCGCGTGGCCAGAATCGAGTCAGCGGGGCGCGCGTGGCCCGCATCAACATCGACGACTTCCGGGTCGAGGGCGATGGTGAACTGCTCGAATGCGACACCATCGCCAGCTCCGGCGGCTACAGCCCGGTGATTCACCTGGCGTCGCACACCGGTGCGCGTCCCACCTGGCGCGATGACATCCTCGGCTTCGTGCCGAACATGGTCGACGGCGTGCAGGCTGCCGGCGGGGTGCAGGGCGTCTATGCCACCCCCGAGGTGCTGGTGGGAGGCTGGACCGCCGGCGCCGAAGCCGCCCGGGTTGCCGGTTTCGAGGCCCTCGAGGCCGCTTTGCCGAGTGTCGAGACGCGTCACGACGGCGAAGCCGTGGCGCTCTATCAGGTGCCGCACCAGAAGGCCACGCTGCGTGCCCCTAAGCAGTT
The DNA here is from genome assembly GCF_006540005.1 of Halomonas halmophila. Lineage (GTDB taxonomy): Bacteria > Pseudomonadota > Gammaproteobacteria > Pseudomonadales > Halomonadaceae > Halomonas > Halomonas halmophila. The sequence continues at coordinate 18,828 of NZ_BJOC01000008.1, forward strand.
CGTCGACATGCAGAACGACGTGAGCGCGGCGGCCATCGAGGTGGCGACCCGCGAAGGCTTCGAGTCCATAGAGCACGTCAAGCGCTACACCGCCATGGGCTTCGGAACCGACCAGGGCAAGCTGGGCAATATCAACGGCATGGCGATTGCCGCGCGCTGCCTGGGACGCACCATTCCCGAGGTCGGCACCACGGTCTTCCGCCCCAACTACACGCCGGTGACCTTCGGTGCCATCGTCGGCCGGCACTGCCGCGAGCTCTTCGATCCCAAGCGCTATACCGCCATGCACCAGTGGCATGTCGAGCAAGGCGCCGAGTTCGAGGACGTCGGTCAGTGGAAGCGCCCCTGGTACTTCCCGCGCCGCGTGCAGGGCCGTCAGGAGAGCATGCACGACGCCGTGGCCCGCGAGTGTCGCGCGGTTCGCGAGAAGGTCGGCATCCTCGATGCTTCCACCCTGGGCAAGATCGACATTCAGGGCCCGGATGCGCGCGAGTTCCTGGGCCGTGTCTACACCAACAAGTGGGCCAAGCTGGCGCCCGGCCGTGTCCGTTATGGTCTGATGTGCAAGGACGACGGCATGGTGTTCGACGACGGCACCACCAGCTGCCTGGCCGAGAATCACTTCCTGATGACCACCAGCACCGGCGGCGCCGCCACCGTGCTGGAATGGCTGGAAGTCTGGCACCAGACCGAGTGGCCGGAGCTGGAGGTGTACTTCAACTCGGTGACCGACCACTGGGCGACCCTGACCGTGACCGGACCCGAGGCGCGCAAGCTGATGTCCGAGGTCACCGATATCGACCTGGATCGCGAGTCCTTCAAGTTCATGGACTGGCGTGAAGGCAAGGTCGCCAACGTGCCGGCGCGTGTCTTCCGCATCTCCTTCACCGGGGAGCTGGCCTACGAGATCAACGTCCAGGCCAACTATGCGCTGCATGTCTGGGAGACGCTCTTCGCGCATGGCGAAAAGTACGAGCTGACGCCTTACGGCACCGAGACCATGCACGTGCTGCGTGCCGAGAAGGGCTTCATCATCGCCGGTCAGGACACCGATGGTTCGGTGACTCCGGAAGACCTGGGCATGCATTGGGCCATCGGCTACGACAAGCCGTTCTCCTGGATCGGCAAGCGGGCGCTGACCCGTCCGGATACCGCCCGGGCCGATCGCAAGCAGATGGTCGGGCTCAAGCCCAAGGATCCCAAGGTGATCCTGGAAGAGGGCGCGCAGATCGTCTTCGAGCCCGAGCATGCCATTCCCATGCCCATGAAGGGCCATGTGACCTCCAGCTATTACAGCCCGACCCTGGACAGCGGGTTCGCCCTGGCCGTGGTCAAGGGAGGCCATCAGCGCATGGGCGAGACCGTCTACCTGCCGATGGTCGACGGCCAGGTCCATGAAGCCGAGATCGTCAGCCCGATCTTCGTCGACCCCAAGGGAGAGCGCCAGAATGTCTAACACTGTTGATGACAAGATCAAGACCTTCGATACCCGCACGGATGCCAACGTGCCGATCGAATCACCGCTTGCGTATACCTATCGGCGTTCGGGGGCTCCGGCCCCCGACAAGAACAGTAAGGCGGTATTGCACGAGCGCCCCTTCCTGGGTCATCTGACACTGCGTGGCGGGGCCATCGTGCTGGACGAGGCGCTGCGTTCGGTGCTCGACATGTCGTTGCCGGCCGAGCCCCAGTCGCTGCTCTTCGACGCCAGCGGCGAGCGTAGCGTGCAGTGGATCTCGCCCGACGAATGGCTGTTGATCGTGCCGGGAGGCGAGGAATTCGAACTGGAGAATCGGCTGCGCGAAGCGCTCGGTGATGCCCATTTCGCGATCACCAATGTGGGCGGAGGCCAGACCGTCGTCGATCTCGAGGGCGAGGCGGCCAGCGAACTGCTGATGAAGTCGGTGATCTATGACGTGCATCCGCAGCACTTCCCGGTGGGCAAGGGCGTGACGACGGTATTCGCCAAGGCCTCGGTGATCCTGCGGCGTCCCTCGGAAACGCGTTGGGAACTGGTGGTACGGCGCAGCTTCGCCGATTACGTCTACCGCTGGTTGCTGGATGCCGGGGCCGAGTACGGCATCGGGGTCCAGCGCTGATCCGTCAGCTACGCCGTGATACCCATGGGGTGGCGGCGCACGGCGCCTCTGGCTGTTGAGGCGCGATTCAATGAGGCCGGGGTTTTCGCTCCGGCCTTTTGCGTATGTACCAGACATGAAGCGACTCCCGAGGGGCCCGAGATGGTTATAGTCGGTTACAAACTGTTACATTAATGATTGAACTTGCCATCCCGAGGACCGTCCCAAAGTGGCGAATCAACGAAAACGCACCAATGAATGACTGGAGATGTTCATGCAACGACTCACCACTCTGCTATCTGCCGCTCTGCTTTCCACTGGTCTGATGGCAGGCGTTGCCCAGGCACAGGATTCGAGCTCCACGGCGAACCAGTCGCAGACTCAAGGACAGGCCCAGGCCAGTAACTTCTCTGACCAACAACTCCAGAAGTTCGCTGATGCATCCAAGGAAATCGCTTCGATCTCTCAGGATTACACCAAGCAGCTGCAGAATGCTGAAGGTAAGGAAGCACAGAAGAAGATCCGTGAAGAAGCTAATGGCGAGATGATCAAGGCTGTTGAAAGCAGTGGCCTGAAAGTGGAAACCTTCAACTCCATTGGCAAGGCCGTGCAGCAGAACCCTGAGCTGATGAAGAAGGTTCAGGGTATGACCTCCGGTCAATAAGTAGCGTTCGAACTCGAACTCCTTCCGGACGCAGCGGTACCAGCGCATAGGCCACCTTCGGGTGGCTTATTTTTTTGCGGGTTGAAGAACGCCGCTTTACAGTCTCCGGCGATCCTTTCAAACTTGGCGTATTCGTTGCTTTCGGAGCCGCCGACATGGAAGTAGAACTGCTGGAAATTCGCCAGCACATGGGGCGCTTCCCGCCCTTCGAGGCGCTGTCCGACGACCTGCTCGATGAAGTGGTCGGCAGTATCGATGTGGCCTACTACAAGGCCGGCGAGGAAATCCTGGCACTCGACCAGGAGCTGCACCATCTCTGCTATGTGCGCAGCGGGGCGGTGGAAGTCTTCCGACGTAGCGGAGACTTGCACAATCGTCTCGGCGAGGGTGACATCTTCGGCCAGTTGAGCCTGCTGCGTCACCGCCGCACGCGCTATCCCGCCACAGCGATGGAAGACACCCTGCTGTATTTCATCCCCGAGGAGATGTTTCATCGGCTCTGCGAAACCGATGATGTGTTCGCCGACTTCGTCGAGTTGCAGCGACCGCGCCTGGAAAGTGCGGTAGAGCAGCACAAGAAGAACAACGACATGATCGTCACGCGTATCCGCAAGCTGGTGACGCGTTACCCGGTCATGGTCGAGGCATCTACCACGGTACAGGAAGCCGCCCGCCAGATCGGGGATTTCCAGGCGTCCGCCGTGCTGGTGCTGGACGAGCCCGTGGACAACCCTCGTTATACGTTTCGCGACAGCGAGGACCGAGCCTGGCAGGTACGCGGCATTCTCACCGACAGTGATTTTCGCACCAAGGTGGTGGCGGAAGGTCGGCCGCCGGAAACGCCGGTGGGTGACGTGGTCGCCAACAGGGTGATCGCCGTGCAGTCCGATGAATCTGTGCACGAGGCCATGCTGTGCATGCTGCGCAACAACATTCATCACCTGCCGGTCATGCATCGTCGCCGGCCGGTGGGCATCGTGCACCTGTCGGATATCATTCGCTACGAAACCCAGAGCAGCCTGTACCTGGTCAGCAATATCTTCCATCAGCCCAACATGGAAGGGCTGGCGCGCCTGGCCCCGGACATCAGTGGCGCCTTCGTGCGCATGGTGGAGGAGGGCGCGGATTCGCGCATGGTCGGCAGTGCCCTGTCGACCATCGGCCGCAGCTTCACGCGCCGGCTGCTGGAACTTGCGGAAGACACCCTCGGGCCACCGCCGGTGCCCTATTGTTTCATGGCCATGGGCTCCATGGCGCGCAACGAGCAATCGATCGTCACCGACCAGGACAATGCGCTGGTCCTGTCCGACGACTTCGATCCCGAACAGCACGATGCCTACTTCCTCGAGATGGCCAAGATTGTCAGCGATGGCCTGGACGCCTGTGGCTATACCTACTGCAAGGGCGACATCATGGCCACGAATCCCCAGTGGCGGCAGCCGCTGGCGACCTGGAAGCGCTATTTCAGCGACTGGATCGACGACCCGAACCCCGAGCACCTGCTGCACAGTTCGATCTTCTTCGACTTGGATACCGTTCACGGTGAAAACGCCATGGTCGAGGAGCTTCAGGATCTGGTGGCCGACAAGGCGTCGAGGAGTTCGCTGTTCCTGGCGGCCATGGCGCGCAACGCCCTGAATCGTACGCCGCCGCTGGGCTTCTTCCGCACCTTCGTGATGGAGAAGGACGGCAAGCACAACAACTCGATCAACCTCAAGCGGCGCGGCACGGCTCCCTTGACGGATCTCATCCGGGTGCATGCGCTGGCCTGCGGCTCGCGTGCCCAGAATAGCTTCGAGCGCCTCGATGACATCGACAAGACCTCATTGCTGGCCCCGGGCGTCAGCGACCGCCTGCGCTATGCGCTGGAACTGATGTCCATGTCGCGCATTCGCCATCAGGTGATCGACCTGGAGCACGAGCAGACGCCGGACAACAACATCGAGCCGGAGAACGTCTCGAGCCAGGAGCGCCACAACCTGAAGGAAGCCTTCCAGGCCCTGAGCCATGCCCAGAAGTTCCTCAAGTTCCGCTATCCGTTGCCTTCATCGAGGTCGCGCTGAATGACCATGCTCGTACCACGTCGTCCCCAGATACCCGATTGGACGGCCTATCTGGCGCAGCGGGCCGAGCATGCGCAGGACGCGCGGCTGGCCCGTTTCTTCGAGGCCGGCACGCCGTCACCGGATACGCCGATCCGGGATGTGCCGATGGTGGCGCTGGACATGGAAACCACGGGGCTCGATGCGCGCAACCATGCTATCGTCAGCATCGGTATCGTGCCCTTCAGTCTGGGACGCATCCAGCTGAGCGAACGTCGTTACTGGGTGGTCCGGCCCCAACGCACCCTGCATGCCGAGTCGGTGACCTTTCACCACATCACCCATACCGATATCGAGCAGGCGCCGGAACTCGGCGATGTCCTCGAGGACCTGCTGGAAGCACTGCAAGGCCGCCTGGTGGTCGTGCATTACCGGCACATCGAGCGGCTCTTTCTCGATGATTCGGTAAAGGCACGTCTCGGCGAGGGCCTGATGTTCCCGATGATCGATACCATGGCCGTCGAGGCGCGCTTCCAGCGCCAGACCTGGCTGGCGCGCTTCAAGCGCTGGGTGGGGCGGCCGCCGGCGTCGATTCGTCTCTTCGACAGCCGCGCTCGCTATGGCCTGCCGGCCTACCAGGGGCATCATGCGCTGACCGATGCGCTGGCCACTGCCGAGCTGCTGCAGGCGCAGGTGGCCCATCACTATGAGCCGGAGATGCCCATCGGTCAGCTCTGGACCTAGGGAAGCGCTCAATAATCGATGCCGCGCCTGGCCTCCAGGCCTGCATTGAAGGCGTGGCGAACTTCCTGCATCTCGCTGATGGTGTCGGCGGCATCGAGCAGCTGACGATGGGCGTTACGCCCGGTGACGATCACCGTCTGTTCGGCCGGGCGCTCGGCCAGGGCATGCATGACGTCCTCGATGGCCAGGTAGCCGAACTTGAGCATGTAGGTGATTTCGTCCAGCACCACCAGATAGACGTTCGAGTCGGCCAGCATGCGCTGTGCGGCCTGCCACACTTCCTGGCAGGCTTGCGTATCGGCTTCGCGGTTCTGTGTTTCCCAGGTGAATCCCGTGCTCATGATGGCCACGTCCAGCCGGGGATCCTCGACCAGGCGCTGGCGCTCGCCGCACTCCCATTTGCCCTTGATGAACTGCACCACGCCGACGCCAAAGCCGTAGCCCAGGGCACGGGTGACGGTGCCCCAGGCGGCGGTGGTCTTGCCCTTGCCGTTGCCGGTGAAGACGAGGAGTTGGCCGCGCTGCTCGCTGGCACTGGCGATGCGCTGGTCGACATGCGTCTTGAGGCGCTGCATGGCCTGGCGGTGGCGGTTGTCACGATCTGTCATGCGAAAGGTCCGAAACTGACGGTATGAAGGTGACTCGGCAGCTTACGCGACCCGCTGATGGGCGTCGATGTCTTCATGTTTACGCTAGAGTGTCATGAGAACCCTTCAGGTTGGGGTGGCTGACAGCGTCATCCAGGCGCGCCACAATCCGTCAGGAACCGGCCACGAGTCTAGTCGCATGACCCTCACGCTGCGCCCGGCGGCGGCTCACGACCTCGCCGCCCTGTGTCACCTGGAGCAGGTCGCCTTGAGCAAGGACCGCTTCAGTCGCCGTCAGCTCTATCATCTCCTGCATGGTGCCAATGCCCTGACCGTGGTAGCGGACGGGAGTGCAACCGGCCTGGCGGGCTATGGCACCCTCTTGATGCGACGCAACAGTCGGCAGGCCAGGCTCTATTCCTTCTGTGTACATCCCCGACAGCGAGGGCGCGGTCTCGGTCGTGACATGCTGCGCTGGTTGATGCGCGAGGCCATCGCCAGCGGCTGTGAACGAATGGTGCTGGAAGTACGGGTCGACAATCCGGCGGCCCTGGCTCTCTACCGGCAGGCCGGCTTCCTGCCCGAGGCCTGGCTCACCGCGTATTATGAAGACGGTTGCTCCGCCTGGCGGATGTCCCGGGCGCTGGCGGCACCCGGTCCTGATATACAGCCTCGCATAGCCGCTTCCTGAAGGCGTGATTGAGGATGCCGATTGGCAGATGCGGCGCCGATGCGCTTCAATGGTCATCAAGATTCCAATACCGCCACAGGGAGCAAGCGCCACATGTCACACGCACGCCGTGTCGCCTTCATGGTCCTGGCGGGGTTGTGTTTTATGCTCGGCGTGATCGGTGCCTTCCTGCCGATCATGCCGACGACCTGCTTCATGCTGCTGGCGGTGTGGTTCGCCTCGCGCAGTTCACCCCGTTTTGCCGCCTGGATCCGCCAGCACCCTCGCTTCGGCCCCACGGTCTCGGCCTGGGAAGCCGAACGTGCCATTCCTCGGCATGCCAAGTGGACAGCCGGCATCATGCTGCTGGTCTCGATGATCGTGCTGGCCTTCACGGTCAGCCTGTTGTGGCTGAAGCTGGTGTTGATTCTCGGGCTGGCGCTGCTGGGTGCCTGGATCCTGACCCGCCCGGAACCCGCCGCCACGTCCTGATGGCCGAGCCTGCAGGAGGTGACGCCACCCCGGCCGTGACGGCCCGGATCCTGCTTTGAGGTTGTGGCATGCTGAGCCGTACAATGGTCGGCAACTTTTGACAGGAGCCATACCTCGATGTCCCAGCCCCAAGCGATTCACCTAAGCGACTATCTGCCACCTGCCTATCGCGTACGCCACACCGAGCTGACCTTCGACCTCGACCCGGCCGCGACGCGGGTCAAGGCGCGCCTGCATCTCGAGCGCCACCCCGAGCGGGAAGCGGGCGCCGCGCTGGAGCTCGATGGCGAGCAGTTGACGCTCGAGTCGGTCGCCATCGACGGCCAGTCGCTTGGGGCTGACGAGTACCAGCTGACCGAGCAGGGTCTGCGCATCGAGGGAGTGCCGTCGCACTTTCAACTCGACACCGAAGTGACCATCGCCCCCGAGGCCAACACGGCACTGGAAGGGCTCTATCAGTCCGGCGGCATGTTCTGCACCCAGTGCGAGGCCGAAGGGTTTCGCCGCATCACCTTCTATCCCGATCGTCCCGATGTCATGGCGACCTTCTCGACCACCGTGATCGGACAGGCCGAGCGGGAGCCGGTGCTGCTCTCCAACGGCAACCCGGTGGAGCGCGGCGAGCTGCCGAACGGGCGTCATTTCGTGACCTGGGAGGACCCTCACCCCAAGCCCTGTTATCTGTTTGCCCTGGTCGCCGGTGACCTGAAGAAGGTCGAGGATCGCTTCACCACCATGAGCGGGCGTGACGTCACCCTGCAGATCTGGGTGGAAGAGGAAAACCTCGGCAAGACCGATCACGCCATGGCCTCGCTCAAGCGTGCCATGCGCTGGGACGAGGAAACCTATGGTCGCGAGTATGATCTCGACCTGTTCATGATCGTCGCGGTCAATGACTTCAACATGGGCGCCATGGAGAACAAGGGGCTCAACATCTTCAATTCGGCGGCGGTGCTGACCCATCCGGACACGGCCACCGATGCGGCCTTTCAGCGTGTCGAAGGCATCGTCGCCCACGAGTACTTCCACAACTGGTCGGGTAACCGGGTGACCTGCCGCGACTGGTTCCAGTTGTCCCTCAAGGAAGGCTTCACCGTCTTTCGTGACCAGACCTTCTCCGCCGACGTGAACTCGGCACCGGTCAAGCGTATCCAGGACGTGTCCTTCTTCCGCACCGCCCAGTTCGCCGAGGACGCCGGGCCGACGGCCCACCCGGTGCGTCCCGACCACTACATCGAGATCGGCAACTTCTACACCCTGACCATCTACGAGAAGGGCGCTGAAATCGTCCGCATGCTGCGCAATCTGGTCGGCTGGGAGGCCTTCCGGCGTGGTTCGGACCTGTATTTCGCGCGCTTCGACGGCCAGGCGGTCACCATCGAGGACTTCGTGGCCTGCATGGCGGAGGCCTCCGGGAAGGACCTGAACCAGTTCATGCTGTGGTACTCCCAGGCCGGTACACCGGAAATCGATGCCCACGGCGAGTATGACTACGCCCGCGCCGAGTACCGCCTGGTGCTGCGGCAGCGCACGCCGGCCACGCCCGGGCAGGCCGACAAGCAGGCCCTGCACATCCCCCTGCGCATGGGGCTGGTGGGCACCAAGAGCGGCCGCGATCTGGCGCTGACACTGGACGGTGAATCCATCGGACGCGACGGCGTGATCCACCTGCGCGAGGAAGAGCAGGAATTCGTCTTCACCGACCTCGCCGAAGCACCGGTGCCCTCGCTGGCGCGGGGCTTCTCGGCGCCGGTCAAGCTGAACTTCCCCTATTCCCGCGAGGACCTTGCCTTTCTGCTGGCCAACGACAGTGATGGTTTCAACCGCTGGGATGCCGGCCAGCGTCTGGCACTGCTGGCGCTGGATGATCTGATCGCCGCCCATCGCAATGGTGTCGAGAAGGTCATGGATACCCGTGTCACCGAGGCCTTCCGCACCCTGCTGCGTACCGACACCGATGACAAGGCGATACTCGCGGAAATGCTGACACTGCCGTCGGAGGCGTACATCGCCGAACAGCAGCCGGTGGTCGATGTCGACGCCATCCATGCGGCGCGTCAGTTCGTCAAGCAGTCCCTGGCCGGGACGCTGCGCGATGATTTCCTGGCGGTCTACCAGACCAATGTCGATGCCGCGCCCTATGCGCCGGAACCGGAGCAGATTGCCGCACGCAGCCTGAAGAATGTGGCCCTGTCCTACCTGATGAGCATCGAGGACGAAACAGCGGTCTCACTGGCCCAGCGTCAGTTCGAGGCCGAGCACAACATGACCGATGTGCGCCACGCCCTGACGCTGCTGACCCACAGCAGCCGTGACGACCTGGCCGATCCGGCGTTGAAGACCTTCGGCCAGAAGTGGGCGCATGATCCGCTGGTCATGGATCAATGGTTCAGCATCCAGGTCTCGCGGCCCCAGGACGACGCCCTGGAGCGTGCGCGCTTCCTCATGGAGCACGAGGCCTTCTCTCTGACCAATCCCAATAAGGTGCGCGCCCTGATCGGCGCCTTCGCCCAGAATCGCGTCAACTTCCACCGCCTGGATGGTGAGGGTTACAAGCTGCTGGCCAATGCGGTCATCGAGCTCAACCGCCTGAACCCGGAAATTGCCGCCCGGCTGCTCACTCCGCTGACACGCTGGCGGCGGTTCGACGAGACGCGGCAGGATCTGATGAAGGCGGAACTGGAGCGCATCCAGGCCGAAGACCTGTCACCCAATGTCTATGAGGTGATCGAGAAGGCGCTCGCCTGATCCCTGCGGAGTAGCGCCAGGACACCAGCGCCGCCCGCGAGGCGGCGCTGGTGTGTGGGGCCGGCGTATCTCACTAGTTGATCAGCCAGCCCAGTACCAACAAGGCCAGCAACCACCACAGCAGGGTGGCGATGAAGGCGCGTCGCAGCAGGGCGCTGAAGCCGCGCCACAGCATCCACAGGCCGAGCACCAGGATGAGCAGGCTGATCCAGGACGCCGAGATGCCGAGTGACTCGGACAGACCGCTGAACAGGCCATCCACGGCGTCATCGGCATGGCGGAAGAGGCCGCCCAGTAATTCGACGATCAGGCGAATGCCTTCGCCCAGGGTGTTGCCGATAAAGGCAAACAGGTCTTCCATGGCAGAGATCCATCGCAGACTTGAAACGAGGCGCCAGTATCGCGGCTCTCGTCATGCGGGGCAAGGCGCCCCGACCCGTTCCCGAGTGCCTAGCCGAGCTGCTGGATCTTGGCGTAGATGCCGGCCTCCTCGGCGGCGCTGTCGGCCAGGGCGCGTCCTGCCTCGTCATAGACGTGGAAGACCGCATTGGCTCCCAGTTCGCGAATCGGGCCGATTTCCTCGGGGTATTCGACCACGGCCGTGATACGCCCCGGGAAATGCCGCAGTCGCAGTTGCTTGAGCGCCGCCAGGTTGCCGGCATGGTGAGGCATGGCCAGGACCACCATGCGTGCCTGCGGCGACATCAGCAGCTTGTCCCAGAAGTCCGAATCCACGGCGTCACCCTCCAGGATGTTGAAGCCGCGCTCCTCCAGGCGCTTGACGCTCTTGGGATTGCTGTCAATGCCCAGCACATTCAGGCCGTACTCCTTCTGCAGGCGGCGGTAGGCGCTGCGCCCGATGCGGCCCATGCCCAGCACCACGGCTTCGGCATCGCCGACATCGATGGGCCGGTCACTCGGCGACAGGGCCGCGCTGTCGATGCTGGGCAGCAGGCGCTCGAGGCGCCGATAGAGGCGCTCGCTGAAGGCATTGAGGAGTGACGAGGCGGCAAAGCTCAGGGCCACGGCCAGCGATAGCGTGACCAGCCAGTCGGTGGGCAGCAGGCCGGTGCTGGCGGCGATGGCGCCGACGATCAGGCCGAATTCGGAGTAGTTGGTCAGGCTCAGAGATGCCAGCAGCGAGGTACGATGGCGCATGCGAAAGCACATGAAGACCAGCTGGAAGAGCAGCCCCTTAAGCGGCAGCAGCATGACCAGCAGAATGGCCAAGACGACCTGTTCCAGGTCGGGCAGGGCGGTCAGGCCCAGGCTGAGGAAAAAGCCGACCAGCAGCAGCTCCTTGAGGTTGAACATCGAGCGGGCCAGCGTCTGCGCCGCGGGGTGGGGCGACAGCAGCAGGCCGATGATCAAGGCGCCGAGATTGCCCTTGACGCCGACCGCCTCGAACAGCGCATAGCCCAGCACCAAGGCCAGCAGGATGCCGCACAGCATCTGCATCTCGCCATGGCCCATGCGGTCGAGCAGGAGGCGCAGCGTCGGTGCCGCGGGAATCAGCAGCAGCAGGCCCAGGGCCCAGGGGCTCGGCAGGGTTCCGCTGGAGGCCGTCAGGAAGACCACGGCGAAGATGTCCTGCATGATCAGCACGCCGATGGCCAGCCGACCATAGGCGGTCTGTGATTCGCTGCGCTTCTCGAGTACCTTGACTACCAGTACGGTACTCGAGAACGACAGGGCGAAGGCCAGCAACCACAGCGTCGATGACGGGACATCGCTCAACATCGACAAGCCTGCCAGCTTGAGGCCCATGAAGATGCCCATCAGCGCCAATGTCGAGGCCAGCATGTGCAGGGTGGCGCCGCCCCAGACATCTGGTCGCAGCAGGGTGCGGATATCCAGTTTGAGCCCGATGGTGAACAACAGCAGGGTGACCCCGATACCGGCCACGACATCGAGCATGGCCGAGGCCTCGAAGCCGAGGACATTGAGGGCGAACCCGCCCGCCAGAAAGCCGACCAGCGGTGGCAGGCGCAGAATCTGAGCGACCAGGCCACCGAGGAAGGCGGCGATGATGAAGGCTGGATCGATCATGACGGCTCCGCTGCGACAACAGGATGCAAGGCTACGTATTATAAGGAAGTCATAAACTGAATGGCATTCATCATCCTAGCGTGTCGCCCTGGCATTCAACGCATGCGGCACAGCTGTCATGACGCGAGGAGGTTGGGTGGGCTCCACCAGGTTGATTCTTAACGGCCAGGTTGCGCAATTGCCGGCGTTGCGTCAGGCCGTCTTCGCCAGTCGTCGCTCGGGCGCCCGGCTGGAAGTGCACGTGACCTGGGAAGCCGGGGACGCGGCACGCCTGGCCGAGCAGGCCGGCCGCGACGGCATGACCCGGGTGATCGCCGGCGGCGGTGATGGCACCGTCAACGAAGTGGTCAATGGGTTGATGCGGCTGGTGCGCCACCAGCGTCCGGAGCTGGGCATCCTGCCCCTGGGCAGTGCCAATGATCTCGCCGCTTCGCTGGGCATGCCCATGCCCCCCGGCAAGGCACTGGCCGTGGCCTTGACTGGCGCGGCGCGCCGCGTCGATGTGGTCAGGCTCGATGAGCGCTATTTTCTGAACATGACCACCGGCGGTTTTGGCGCCGAGGTCACATCGTCCACGCCGAAGAGCCTCAAGCGCTTGATGGGTGGCGGGGCCTATTCGCTGATCGGCGCGCTCAAGGCCTGGCAGCACCGCCGCTATCCGGGCGAGATCCGCTGGGCGGAGGGTAGGCGTCGGGCCGATCTGTTCGTGCTGGCCATGGGCAATGGCATCCAGTCCGGCGGGGGCCAGCCGTTGACGCCCGAGGCCTGTCTCGATGATGGCCTGCTGGATATCCTGGTGGTCCGCGACGTCGCCTCCCTGCAGGACATGGTCAGTATGCGCCGCGAGTTGCAGACACGCCCTGTGCAGGGCGCGTTCGTCGAAGCCTTTCGCACGCGCTGGCTCAGCTACGAAGGACGCCAGCCGCTGCCCTTGACCCTGGATGGCGAGCCCATGCAGCGCCGACGCTTCAGCGCCGAGGTCGAACCCTCGGCGCTGGAACTCGTCGCGCCGGCGGGCTGTCCCTTGTTTAGCGACGGCCGAGAGGGGCGCGGACCATCCTGAACCGGCCCCTGGCATGCAGCCCGGGCGCTGCCGAACCGAGGAGATTGCATCATGTTGACGCCTTTCCATCTTGCCGTGCAGGTCCGCGATCTGGCCGAGGCGCGCGCTTTCTACGGTGAACTGCTGGGGTGCACGGAAGGTCGCTCCAGTGACACCTGGGTGGATTTCAACCTCTATGGCCACCAATTTGTCGTGCATCTCAATCCGGCGCTAGGTGAAGGTGGCGTGGCCAGTCACCATAATCCAGTGGACGGCCATGGCGTCCCGGTGCCGCATTTTGGTGTCGTTCTGGAAATGGCCGACTGGGAGCGGCTGGTCGACCGCCTGAACGCTGCCGGCGTGAGTTTCGATATCGAGCCCCATGTGCGCTTTCAGGGCGAGCCCGGCGAGCAGGCCACCATGTTCTTCCGTGATCCGAGCGGCAATGCCATCGAGTTCAAGGCCTTTCGTGACATTCAGGGGCAGTTGTTTGCGACCTGAGGGTCACCCCAGCCGCGAGTGCTTGCGGTACGCCAGGGGGTCTGTTGCAATATCGCTTCGTTTGTCGGGAGGCCGAAGATGTCCATGAAATTCTGGGTGCCGTTGGCGTTGGCACTGTCGTTGCTGGTAACCGGATGTGGCGAGGAGCCGGACACCCCGGTCAATGAACAGAGCTCGTCGGAGCAGACAGCAGCAGGGGCAACCGAGGAAGAAGCGGCGAGCCCGGCCGATGAAGAAGCGGAGGGCGAGCCGGCTGCCTCGGGCAGCGAGAGGACAACGGCAGCCGCGGCGTCCGGGAGCGAAGAACCCGAGCCGAGTGCGTTGGCTGACGAGTCCGCCATGACCAATGAAGAGCTGTCGACCCTCGAAGCTTCGCAGGAGAGTGGCAGCAGCGCGGGGCTGGGCGAGTCGGAATCACTGCCCGGCGAAGCCAGCGAGGCTGATGTGGAGGCTATCATCGAGGAGACCGAGCGGCGTTTCCAGGAAGCCAAACAGGAGATCGACGAGCAATTCAAGGAAGCCGAACAGCAGGCCCCGGAGGCTACCAGTATCTCGGAAAGCGACATGGGGGTCGACCTGGATGAGGCTCTGGAATCATCGAGTGAGCTGCCGGAGGAACCGGCGACGCTTGGCGAATCCAGCTCCGACCCGGAAGTGCAGGCGATTCTCGAGCAAACCGAGAAACGCTTTCAGGAAGCCAGTCAAAAGATCGATCAGCAGTTCGAGCAGGCTGAACAGGCAGTGCCCGATGAAGTTGAAGTCCGCGAGTCGACGACCACCACCGAGCCTGGATCAGCCGCGACCGGGGAGGGTTCCACACCCTGAGTGGTGGTCGACAGGCGTCAGCATGCTGCTTGTCGGTCGGCGTCGGGGTGAACGACCAGACATCAAAAAGGCCCACCTTGCGGTGGGCCTTCGCATGGCGTCGTCAGCAACGACGCCCCGGGGGAGACAGCCGCTGTGGACTCAGTCTTCCGCCCGGACGTTGGAGGCCTGAAGGCCCTTTTTGCCCTGAGTGACCTCGAAGGAGACCTTCTGGCCGTCCTGCAGGGACTTGAAGCCTTCAGCCTGAATCTCGGAGAAGTGAACAAAGAGGTCATCGCCACCGTCTTCCGGAGAGATGAAGCCATAGCCCTTGGTGTCGTTGAACCACTTGACAGTGCCAGTTGCCATTGTCGATTTCCTTAACTAGCTAAATGATGTTGCTGGGCGTGACGAAGAGATCGCACTATGCCCAAGTGCGTGGGCAAGACAAGAAAGAAGTGCGCACTCGGTGTATCGAAGGGATCGACGTACAACTGACGACTTTTCTACTTGCTGTCCAACGCGATTGATGGTGCATCAGCGCCAGGGTTGCGTCAACCGCGACCCGCGAGGAAACTGTTGTCACCAACAAGAATCACTGTAGATGGAAAGCTCCGGGTCGTCCAGTGACGCAGGAGCCTTCACAACCCTTTGTCGAGACATGTCCATGCAACACACGCAAATTGCCGCGCAAGGCACGCACAGCAAACTGGCCGGTTACCTGCTGTGGGTCTTTGGCTTCCTGGGTGCCCACCGTTTCTACTTCGGCAAGCCGGTCAGCGGCACCATCTGGTTCTTCACCTTCGGCCTGTTCCTGATCGGCTGGTTGGTCGACCTGTTGCTTATTCCTGCCATGGACCGTCAGGCCGACCTGCGTTTCCAGGCCGGGCCGCTCAACTACACGCTGGCCTGGTTGCTTCTGACCTTTTTGGGGGTCTTCGGCGTGCACCGCTTTTATCAAGGCAAGTGGCTGACCGGCCTGCTGTATCTGTGCACGGGCGGCTTGTTCCTGCTCGGCGTGCTGTATGACTTCTGGACCCTGAATGACCAGATTTCCATGCGACATACCGAGCGTGGTGTATTCAGCCACTGAGGCGTGGAGGGGGTCATGCTGATCGATACGCAGTTCTGGCCGTTTGTGGTCGCCATCACCCTGTTGAGCATTACCCCGGGGGTCGACACCCTGCTGGTGATTCGTAATACCGCTCGGGGCGGGCCGCGGGATGGCATCCTGACCAGCCTGGCCATCTGCTGCGGGCTATTTGTGCATGCCGCCATTTCGGCCCTGGGCATATCCCTGATCCTGCTGCAGTCGGCATGGGCCTTCGGGGTGCTGAAACTGGCCGGTGCCGCTTACCTGATCTGGCTGGGCCTGAGCAGCCTGCTGGCAGCGCGACGCGGTCAGGGCCTGCCGGTGGCGAGTGTCGCGGAATCGCGCCAGAGCGTGCCGATCTGGCGCTCGTTGCGGGAAGGGTTGCTGTCCAATGTGCTCAATCCCAAGACCGTGGTCTTCTACATGGCCTTTCTACCGCAGTTCATCGCGCCGGGGGATCCGGCGCTGCTCAAGTCGCTGTGGCTTGCCGGCGTGCATTTCGCGATCGCCAACCTGTGGCAGATCGGCGTGGTCTTCATGGTCGGCAGCGCCGGACGCTGGCTGGCCACCCCCGCCTTCTCGCGCTGGCTGAACGGCATCACCGGCGGGGTGTTGATCTTCTTCGGGATCAAGCTGGCGGTGACACGGGCGCCAGGCTGAGCCTGTCGCAATGAATTAAGGCAGAGGGAAGAGGTAAGAGGGAAGGGAAAGCCGCCAGTCCGTACACTTCGGGAGGGAGCTTTCTTCCTTCTTCAAGCGGCGATAGCCGCGTTCTTCCCTCTTCAAGTTTATGACGTCAGGCTTCTGGTGTCGCCGGAGACGGCAACTCCGGGGTCAGTTCCTCGCCTGCAGGGTGCCGTCGTAGCGTCCCTGGCGTTCCCGTGGGGTCAGCAGGGCCACGCCGCTGGTGTTTCCTCCCTTGGCCAGGCTTTCGAAGATCACCCGATAGGTCATCACTGCCTGCACATAGGCACGCGTTTCGTAGAAGGGAATGCTCTCGACGAAGAGATCGAATTCCCGGGATGGGTTCTCGCGCAACCAGCGGTCCACCCGGTGAGGGCCGGCGTTGTAGGCCGCCGCGGCAGCCAGGCGGTTGCCGCTGTAGCGCTGGATCATGTCGCCGATGTAGGTACTGCCCAGGCGGATGTTGGTCGCCGGATCGAGCACACCATAGGGTCCGGGGTCGGCCAGTCCCAGTTGGCGACTGACGCTGGCGGCGGTACCCGGCATGAGCTGCATCAGACCCCGGGCGCCGGCGGATGACAGGGCGTCGGCATTGTAGGCGCTCTCGCGACGGGCAATGGCCATCAGCAGGTAGGGATCGACGCCGGTCTGTTGTCCCCAGTGCATGAACTGGTCGCGATAGGCCTCCGGGAAACGCCAGGGCAGGGCGTCCCAGAGTTCGGCGGCAATGGTGGTCTGCACCAGACGTGCGTACCAGCCTTGGCGCTGGGCATAGTCGGCCATGGCCCGGGCTTTGCGCTCGCTGACCCGGGCGGCAGCGGCGTACCACTCGCTGGCGGCAAGTCCCGGCTCATCGATGCGCAGCAGGGCTTCGGTACGACGCACCACTGGCCAGTTACCGACCTGCTGACGTAGCTTCGGATCGACCTGAGTGGAGGCCATGTCAAGCGCATAGGGTTGGCCGAGGCGGTCGGCAGCCGCGAAGCCATAGAAGCCGCGCTCGGCGGCGGCGTGCTGATAGGCGGCCTGTGAGGCACTGCCATGACCCAGCTGGGCGTGGGCGCGGCCCAGCCAGTACTGCCAGCGTTCCTTGTCACGCTGCTTGGCCTCCATGCGTTCGATCCAGCCGATGACGCCCTGCCAGTCGCGGTCGCCGAGTGCCACGCGAGTGCGCAGTTCAAGCAGTTCGGCATCGGCCAGGCGCGGCATGATGTCATCGACCCAGCCACGGTTCTGCCGGATATCGCGTACCAACGAGTAGAACACCAGGTCGTGCTCGATGGCGCGGCGGTGTTGTGTGGCGATGGATAGATGCGGCGAGATTTTGCGCCAGGCTTCCAGTGCGGCTTCTGTATCGGCCCGGGTGAAACCGTGCATGGCGGCGGCGTAGAGGGCGCCGCTGCCGCGGCAGTCCGGGCCGATGCAGGTGGGCACGCGGGTAATGGCGGAGTAGTCGGATTGCAGTCGCTCCATGATGGCCTGGCCCTTGCTCCAGGCCGGACCGAGCTGCCGGCCGAGGTAGCTCACCATGCCGCTCTCGCCGTTTTGCCAGGCCAGCATCATGCGTTCCCAGATCTCCAGCGGGCCAATCGCGCCGCGGGCCCGCAGGGTGTTGAAGAGCGGGTTGCAGGCTTCCGGCTGAGAGCGTCCGGTGTGCCAGAGATCCCGACCACCGGCGGCCGCTTCTTCCGGTCGAACCTTCAGCAGGGCAGCGTAGTAATGGCACTGGCGCTCGGTGCTGTCGGGCACACCCTTGACGACTGCCCGCAGTCGATCGTAACGGCCTGCCTCGCCATAGGCCGAAATGGCCTGACCGCGCATCCAGTCAGCCAGCGGCGAATCTCGATGGGCGTCGATGTATTGCAGCACACGCTCTGGTGCGGCCTGTGGCAGGCTGCCCTTGAGCCGGTGGTACTCGACATAGCCGGCCAGCACATGCTGGTGGACGGCTGCCTGGTCGATGGCCTGCCAACGCTGTTCGCGTGCCGCCTCCAGGGCGTCATGCATCGCCTGGTCATTGGCCTGGACGGTGATCGGCAGCCACAGCAGGGCGGCCGTGAGCAAGGGCTTCCAGGAAACAAGGGGGGAAGAGCGAAGCATCAGAGGTTCTCGCTGTGTCGTCGGTCCTGGCCGATCATGGGTGAGTCACGCCAGTGATCTTGCCAACAAGGTACGGGCTCGACAATGTGGTCGACAAGACGCGTTCATGCCATCGAGGGTATCCTAGCGTTTGGCGGGGAGCCTGGATAGGCAATCCTGCGGCGTTGCGGCATCTTTTCAGGAGGGATGATGGCTGGATTCAAGGGGTTGGCGTTGTTTCAGCGCCTCAAACAGCGCTCTCGTGTGCTAGGACGCATGCGGCGAGCCCTTAGCCTGTTCGTGCCGATGCTGGCCGACGTTCTGCGCGGGCGCTATCGTCCCGTGCCCTGGCCGGCGATCGCCTGGATGCTGGTGGCGTTCGCCTACCTGGTTTCGCCGCTTGATCTGATCCCGGATGTGCTGATGTTGATCGGTGTGGTCGATGATGTGGTCGTGGTTGGCTGGCTGTTGACCCGCGTCGACCGCTCACTCGAAGCATATCGGCGCTGGAAGTATGGAGACACCGACACCGAGTTGCCGGATGACGCCAGAGAGTGATGCTGAGGCACGCTTGAAAAACCTGCGGTGAACCCCATATCGACGACATAACGCCATTGGTGGTTGCTGCCACCGTCACTGACACGTCGAGAAAGGGGTCCGAAATCGATGACCACTGCCACCCATGAGGAAACGCTGGGCTTCCAGACGGAAGTCAAGCAACTGCTCCACCTGATGATCAACTCCCTGTACTCCAACAGGGAAATCTTCCTGCGCGAGCTGGTCTCCAACGCGGCCGATGCCTGTGACAAGCTGCGTTACGAAGCGCTGGACAATGATGCCATCTTCGAGGGCGACAGCGAGCTGCGCATCGAGATCGAGCATGATCAACAGGCCGGCACCATCACCCTGCGTGACAACGGCATCGGCATGAATCGTGACGAGGTCATCGAGAACCTCGGCACCATCGCCCGCAGTGGCACGTCCGAGTTCCTCAAGCAGCTCTCGGGTGAACAGCAGAAGGATGCCAAGCTGATCGGTCAGTTCGGTGTCGGTTTCTACTCCGGCTTCATCGTCGCCGATGACGTCACGGTGCGCACCCGTAAGGCGGGAACGGACCACAGTGAAGGCGTCGAATGGCGTTCACAGGGCGAGGGCGAGTTCAGCGTCGCGGATGTCGAGCTCGAGCGCCACGGCACCGAGATCATCCTGCACCTCAAGGAAGACGCCAAGGATTTCGCCGACGACTTCCGCATCCAGAACCTGGTGCGCAAGTATTCCGACCACATCGATGTGCCGGTGCGCATGCCGAAGACCGAGAATGCCCGCGATGACGAAGGCAACGAGATCGAGGGCAGCGAGGTCACGACCTGGGAAACCGTCAACGAGGCCACCGCGCTCTGGGTGCGTCCCAAGACGGACATCGAGGACGAGGAGTACAAGGCGTTCTACAAGCATGTCGCCCATGACTTCTCCGACCCGCTGACCTGGAGCCACAACAAGGTCGAGGGCAAGCTCGAATATACCAGCCTGCTCTATGTGCCGGGACGTGCGCCCTTCGACCTCTACGAGCGTGACGGCGCGCGTGGCGTCAAGCTCTACGTGCAGCGCGTCTTCATCATGGATGACGCCGAGCAGTTCCTGCCGCTCTATCTGCGCTTCATCAAGGGCGTGCTGGATACCCGCGACCTGTCGCTCAACGTCTCCCGTGAACTGCTGCAGCAGGACCCGCAGGTCGACAAGATCAAGTCGGCCCTGACCAAGCGCTCCCTGGACATGCTCAAGAAGCTGGCCAAGGACGACGAGGCCTACCAGACGTTCTGGAACACCTTCGGCAGCGTGCTCAAGGAAGGACCGGCCGAGGATCATGCCAATCGCGAGAAGATCGCCGGCCTGCTGCGCTTCTCCACCACCCATACCGACAGCGCCACCCAGGATCAATCACTGGCCGACTATATCGGGCGCATGAAGGAAGGGCAGGAGAAGATCTACTACATCGTCGCCGACGGCTTCAATGCCACCAAGTCGAGCCCGCATCTGGAGATCTTCCGCAAGAAGGGCGTCGAGGTGCTGCTGCTCCACGACCGTATCGACGAGTGGCTGATGAGCCACCTGACCGAGTTCGAAGGCAAGTCCTTCGTCGACGTGGCCAAGGGCGATCTCGACCTGGGCGAAGTCGAGGACGAGGACGAGAAGAAGGCCCAGGAAGAAACCGCCAAGGCCAAGGAAGACCTGGTCAAGCGGGTCCAGGACGCGCTGGGCGGTGATGTCCAGGAAGTCCGCGTGACGCATCGCCTGACCGATTCCCCGGCCTGCGTGGTGCTGCCCGAGCATGAGATGGGTTATCAGATGCGCCGCATCATGGAAGCCGCAGGGCAGCCCATGCCGGAGGTCAAGCCGATCCTCGAGCTCAACCCTGAGCATGCCCTGGTGACTCGCCTGGAAGGTGCCGAGGGAGAGGGCTTCGGTGACCTGGCGCGTATCCTGCTGGATCAGGCCGTGATCGCCGAGGGCGGCCACCTCGATGACCCGGCAGCTTACGTCAAGCGACTCAATACGTTGCTGAGTGCTTGACGTCCACGTCAAGTAGAAATTTCCTGCGCCTTTTCTCGACCCCGCTGCGGCGGGGTCGAGTCGTGTCGGGCCGGTGCTTTCGGGCAGATCCGGATACGCCTTCGGCAATGGTCTCGACGGCATGCGCCTTGAGAAAGATTTCCAACTCAGGTATTGATAGCCGGCTCGAGTCGTGAATAACGATAAACCTGCAAGGGGGAGATCCAACGTGAAGATTGG
Source organism: Halomonas halmophila (assembly GCF_006540005.1). GTDB lineage: Bacteria > Pseudomonadota > Gammaproteobacteria > Pseudomonadales > Halomonadaceae > Halomonas > Halomonas halmophila. Next base: position 39,895 of record NZ_BJOC01000008.1, read on the forward strand.
TGCACCCAAGGAGTCCGCTGCAGGGGAAGCGCGTGTCGCGTTGACCCCCGAGAGCGCTCAGCATCTCCAGAAGCTTGGACACGAATGTTTGATAGAAACGGGCGCTGGCACGGCGGCAGGCTTTGATGACGCGGCCTACCGTGACGCTGGCGTGGAAGTTATCGAGGGCGCCGAGGCGCTCTGGCAGGCGGCGGATGTGGTCATCAAGGTCCGCGAACCTTCCGAGGTCGAGGCCGCTCGCCTGCGACAGGAACAGACGCTGATCTCGTTTTTCTGGCCGGCCCAGAACGAGGAGCTGCTGGAACGTTGCCGGGCCACCGGCGCCAATGTCATCGCCATGGACATGGTGCCGCGCATCTCGCGGGCCCAGAAGATGGATGCGTTGTCGTCCACGGCCAATATCGCCGGCTATCGCGCGGTGATCGAGGCGGGCAACCAGTTCGGGCGCTTCTTTACCGGCCAGGTGACCGCCGCGGGCAAGGTGCCGCCGGCCAAGGTGCTGGTGGTCGGTGCCGGCGTCGCGGGCCTGGCGGCCATCGGCACGGCGACGAGTCTCGGGGCCGTGGTGCGCGCCTTCGACGTGCGCCCCGAGGTCTCCGAGCAGATCGAGTCGATGGGCGCCGAGTTCCTGTTCCTCGATTTCGACAATGCCGAGGACGGCTCGGAAAGCGGGGGTTATGCCAAGCCTTCCAGCCCGGAGTTTCGCGAGAAACAGCTGGCGCTGTTCCGTGAACAGGCCGCGGATGTCGATATCGTCATCACCACGGCGCTGATTCCCGGCAAGCCGGCGCCGAAACTGTGGCTGGAAGACATGGTCAAGTCCATGAAGCCGGGATCGGTGATCGTCGACCTGGCCGCCGAGCGGGGCGGCAACTGCGACCTGACCGAGCCGGACCAGCGCATCGTCACGGATAACGGCGTGGTCATCGTCGGTTACACCGATTTCCCGTCGCGCATGGCCACCCAGGCCTCGCTGCTGTACGCCACCAACGTCCGCCACATGATCACCGATCTCACGCCCGAGAAGGATGGTCAGCTGAATCACGACATGGAAGACGATGTCATTCGTGGCTCGACGGTGGCCTACCAGGGCGAGATCACCTTCCCGCCGCCGCCGCCCAAGGTTCAGGCGATCGGCGCGGCCAAGCCCAAGCCCAAGGAAAAGGAACCCACGCCGGAAGAGAAGAAGGCGGCGGAACATGCCACCTTTGTCAGCCAGACCAAGCGTCAGGTCGGCATGCTGGCCGTGGGCGGGGCGCTGATGCTGTTGCTGGGCCAGGTGGCACCGCCATCCTTCATGCAGCACTTCATCGTCTTCGTGCTGGCGTGCTTCGTCGGCTTCCAGGTGATCTGGGGCGTGAGCCACTCCCTGCACACACCGCTCATGGCGGTGACCAATGCCATTTCCGGCATCATCGTGCTGGGGGCGATACTGCAGATCGGCTCGGGCAGCATCCTGGTCGGGCTGCTGGCGGCGATATCGGTCCTGATTGCCACCATCAATATCGTGGGCGGCTTCCTGGTGACACGCCGGATGCTGGCCATGTTCCAGAAGTCATGAGCCGCGGAGAGACACCATGTTGAGTCAAGGATTCGTGTCCGCGGCGGCGATCGCGGCAAGTGTATTGTTCATCCTCTCGCTGGGGGGCTTGAGCAATCAGGAAAAGGCCAAGCGGGCGGTGTGGTACGGCATCGTCGGCATGGCCGTGGCGGTAGGGTTCACCGCCTTCGGGCCGGGAATTGGCGGTTACTGGTGGATGGTGCCGATGATGGTCATCGGCGCCGTGGCCGGTGTCTACCTGGCGAAAAAGGTCGACATGACCGAAATGCCACAGCTGGTGGCGGCACTGCACAGCTTTGTCGGCCTGGCGGCGGTCTTCGTCGGTTTCAATGCCGACCTGGAGCGACGCCGCGTGCTGGCCGCGGAAGGCGGCAGCGAGGGCTTTTCGGCCTTTGCCGCCCTGGTGGCGGAAAAGACGCCGGCGGAGCTGACCTTCCTGCAGATCGAGGTCGTTCTCGGCGTCTTCATCGGTGCGGTGACCTTTACCGGCTCGGTGATCGCCTTCGGCAAGTTGGCCGGCAAGGTGGATGGCAAGCCACGCCAACTGCCGGGTGGTCACTGGCTGAATGCGGGCGCCGCAGTGCTGTCGCTGCTGCTGGCGGTGCTCTATCTCAATGGTGCCGGCTTCTGGACGCTGCTGGTGCTGGCGGCGCTGGCGCTGTTCATCGGCTATCACCTGATCATGGGCATCGGCGGTGCCGACATGCCGGTGGTGGTCTCCATGCTCAACAGCTATTCCGGCTGGGCGGCGGCGGCCATCGGCTTCACGCTCTCCAATGATCTGTTGATCGTCACCGGTGCCCTGGTGGGCTCCTCGGGGGCCATCCTGTCCTACATCATGTGCAAGGCGATGAACCGCAACTTCGTCAACGTGATCCTGGGCGGCTTCGGGGGCTCTCAGGGGCCGGCGGCCGAGATCGAGGGCGAGCAGGTCGCCATCGATGTCAACGGCGTCGCCAGTGCCCTGAACGATGCCGACCGTGTCGTCATCGTGCCGGGGTACGGCATGGCGGTGGCCCAGGCACAGAATGCCGTCAGTGAATTGACGCGCAAGCTGCGTAGTGCCGGCAAGGAAGTGCTGTTCGGCATTCACCCGGTCGCCGGTCGTCTGCCCGGCCACATGAACGTCCTGCTGGCCGAGGCCAAGGTGCCCTATGACATCGTCCTCGAGATGGACGAGATCAATGATGACTTTGCCGAGACCGATGTGGTGATCGTCATCGGCTCCAACGACATCGTCAATCCGGCCGCCCAGGAAGACCCCAACAGCCCCATTGCCGGCATGCCGGTGCTGCGGGTCTGGGAATCCAGGCAGGTCATTGTCTGCAAGCGCGGGCAGGGTACCGGCTACTCGGGCATCGAGAACCCGTTGTTCTTCAAGGAGAACACGCGCATGCTCTACGGCGATGCGCGGTCCAGCATCGATTCGCTGGTTCCCCTGGTGGAATGAGCCCCGGGCCGGCCGGGCCGGCCCGTTTCGTTGCTGTATCCAACGCCCCGACTCGGGGCGTTTTTGGTTACAATCCTGCCAACATTCTCTTGCACGGGGCGATCATGTCCGATGAGCACAACAGGGTAGCGGTGCTGGGCGGCGGCAGCTTCGGCACCGCCCTGGCCAGCATCGCAGCCGATAATGGCTTCGAGGTGCGACAGTGGCTGCGCGATGCCGAACTCGCCGCTCAGATCAATCGCGAGCATCGCAATGGCCGCTACCTGCCCGACTTCGCCATCAACCTCGCCGTGGTAGCCCACACGCAGCTCGCTGAGGCGTTGCAGGGGGCGGGGCTGGTGCTGGTGGCCATTCCCTCCAAGGGCTTTCGTGATGTGGTGCGCCAGGCACGGCCTTGGCTCGAGCCCGAGTGCATCCTGGTCAGTACCACCAAGGGCATTCAGGAAGATGGTTTCAAGCTGATGAGCCGGATTCTCGAAGAGGAGACGGATGGCCAGCATATCGGCGTGCTCTCGGGGCCCAATCTGGCCTCGGAGGTCGCCCAGCATCAGTTGACGGCCTCGGTCATCGCCAGTCATGACCCCTTGACACGCACCCGCGTGCAGACCGCGCTGGGGTGTGACTATTTCCGCGTCTACGCCAGCAATGACCGCTATGGTGTGGAGCTCGGCGGGGCCCTGAAGAACATCTATGCCATTGCCGCCGGCATGGCTGCGGCGCTGGGCATGGGCGAAAACACCCGCAGCATGCTGATGACGCGTGCCCTGGCGGAGATGAGCCGCTTCGCGGTCGCCCAGGGGGCCAATCCGATGACCTTTCTCGGGCTCGCCGGGGTCGGCGATCTGATCGTGACCTGCTCCTCGAGCCTGTCGCGCAACTATCGGGTCGGTTTCGCGCTCGGCGAGGGGCGTAGCCTGGATGAGGCCGTGGAGGCGCTCGGCCAGGTGGCGGAAGGCGTCAACACCGTGCGCCTGGTGCGTGACATGGCGCATCAGGAAGGCGTCTACATGCCGTTGGCCGAGGGACTCTATCAGGTGCTCTTTCGGGATGTGCCGGCCCGTGACATGGCGCGCCTGCTGATGCAGGGTGAGCAGAGCAGCGATGTGGAATTCGTTCTGCCGCGCGAGAATGTGCAGCAGGATCACCGCGACTCGGGACACAATGATGGCTGAAACCCTGTTGATCATGCGCCACGGCGAAGCCGGGGCAGGGCGACCGGACAGCGAACGCGAACTGACCGCGACAGGGCACCGTGAAGCCGCCCGCATGGCGGCGTGGCTGGCCGGGCGTCAGGACCTGGACCTCGCCCGCTTGCGGCTGCTGGTCAGCCCGTATCGACGCGCTCAACAGACGGCCGAGCCGATAGCCGAGGCGCTGGGCGCTTCTCTGGAGACCCTGCCGCTGCTGACGCCGGACGATGCCCCCGGTGCCGTGCTCGACTGGCTGCTCGAGGCCGACCCGAGTGCCCCCTGCCTGCTGGTCAGCCACATGCCGCTGGTCGGCGCCCTGACCGGCCTGCTGGTGGAAGGGCGCAGCGAGCATGGCCTGGGCTTGCCGACCGCCGCCATCGCCGAACTCACGACCGAGGTGCCGGCAGCCGGCTGTGCACGCCTGGCAGGCTTCATCACGCCCGCTGACCTGCCCGCCTGACATGACGCGGTTCCCTCTCTCTAACTAGATACCATCTCTCCTAACCGGCCACAAACATTCCATCAGGCGGTTTGTGGCCGATATTCGGTCTGGGTCTTGAGGACACCGTAGGCGATGTGGAGCAGCTTCCGCATCGCCGCCCCCAAGGCCGCCATTTTGCTCTTGCCGTTTGTTGTAAGCCGCTGGTATAGCGCCGAGATATCCGGATTCCGCCTCAGCCCGACAACGGCTGCCATGTATAGGCTTTGACGCAGTTTCGGATTGCCGGCTTTCGACAAGCGGGGACGCCCCCGGACGGAGCTAACCGATTCCCAACTGACGGGCACGAGCCCCGCAAACGCTGCGGCCTGGCGAGCGCTTTCGAAAACACGGCTACGCAGCATCGCCAACAGTCGGAGAGATACCGCAGGGCCAACGCCAGGAATCGTTTGCAGCAAGGCACGATCCTGCTTCAAGTCAGGGTGCTGATCGAGGTTGTCATCGATCTCCTGCTGGAGACGATCTCGCTCACGCGTCAACGCCAGCAGAATGTCATCGATCGAGCGGAGGATATCGGTTGCCATGGCGAACTCGGCTTTCTCGCGCCGGTTTCGCTCACGCTGAATGTCCTTGTCCAGAGCATCGAGTCTCGCTGCCAGAGCTTTGAGCTTGCGGACTTCCTCGGGCTCTGGCTGCCAGGCTTCAGGGCGTTGAGTCGCGCCATACCGGGCCAGAACCACACTGTCCTTCTTGTCCGTTTTGCCACGTATCCCCAGGCCACGGGAGAAATCGCGCACTTGCGCCGGATTGAGGACATAGACCTGGATGCCGGCAGCATGCAGCCAATACGCGAGCGTTTCGTGATAGATACCAGTGGCTTCCATCAACACATACAACTGATCCAGTGACTCCCCGGTCTGGTGTTCGAGCCATTCCACCAAGCGAGGAAAGTCCTGCTGGCGATTGGCGAATACTCGGGTCTTGACCTTGCCGGTCGTCACATCGCGTAGCCAGGCGCAGTCGAGTTTCTGCTTGCTGACGTCAATGCCAATTACTGCCATGATCTCGTCGCCTTTCCTTGTTCGTGCAGCCTCACCCCGATTCCGGAGGGGCTTGGATACCATTCAAGCTATCGAGATAGAGGGCATCAGGGGGCATAATCTAAGAACCAGGCTATAACGCCTCAGGCTTTGTGGATGCTCACCCTGATGCCAAGGCCTGCTGGTAGCTAATCAACAAGCCCGGAGAGACACAAGGCTTTGTCCGAAAAGTCGACGAGCGAAGGATAGACAAGGCAAAAATCAGCGAAAAAGCGGAGTTTACGAGAGTTGTAAATGAGCATGTTGAGCTGATTTTTAACGCCGTATAGCCGAGCGCAGTCAGTTTTCAGACAAAGCCTATATCACGCCGGCGATACGCAGCATGAAAACACCGGCCGTCACCGTGATACTGGCCATCAGGGTGGTCAGGGCAATGATGTTGGCGGTGAGGGTTTCATCACCGCCCATGGCCTTGGCCATCACGAAAGCCGCAGCCGCCGTGGGACTGGCGAAGAACAGGAACATGACGCCCAACTCGCGCCCTTCGAAGCCGACCCACCAGGCCACGGCGGTCGCCAGTATCGGGATGCCGACCATCTTCCACAGGCTGGCGCCCAGTGCGGCGGCATAACTCCTCTTCAGCGCGCGCGTCGACAGCGTGGCCCCGATGCAGATCAGCGCAAGGGGCAGGGTCAGCGAGGCAAAGTAATCGCCGCTGGTGGCAAGCCACACCGGAAGTTCGATCTCCACAATCGCCAGAGGTGTGGCCCCCAGGACCGACAGAATCAGAGGGTTCTTGCCAATGTGTCCGGCGATGCTGCGCCATTGGGCATGGCGCGATCCTCCGCCATGTGGCCGGTAGATGCTGAGTATCACGACGGACAGGATATTGTAGGTCAGGATGACCACGCCGAGCAGCAGCCCGCCCAGGGACACGCCGGCCTCGCCATACATGCCGTGGGCCAGCGCCAGGCCGACGATACCGCAATTGCCGCGAAAGGCGCCCTGCACATAGACCCCGCGCTGATGCCTGGGCACCCGCCAGGCCGCCCAGCCCCAACTGATCAGGAAGCTGGCCAGCGTCGCCAGTGCGAAGAACAGCAGCAGCCAGGGATCGAGGGTGCTGTCCAGATCCGTCCCGATCAGGCTCAGAAAGATCAGCGTCGGCAGGGTGCCATGAAAGACCAGCCGGGAGGCGGTGTTGACGAAAGCCTGGTCGATCCAGCCCAGCCGCTTCAGGCCAACGCCGATGAACACCATGGCAAAGACCGGCAGGGTGATGTCCAGTGTGGAGAGGAAAAGCTGCGTCAATGGCATGGCAGGGTCCTGAAGGCCAAGGAATAAAACCAGAGGCGGCTATGGTGCCGGCGTCAAACGGCTTTTACCAGTCAGCCCGGCACGGCCGGGTCCCTGCACGAGCGAGGGTGGCCGTACCGAGACCCGAGCGCGTCGGTGGGCCTTGAGCGGCGCCGCATGGATAGAGCGATTGCATTCTACTCTGGGTATATTGTATGACATATGACAATAAGTGGGCTTGTAACCTGCGCAGGAAGCCGGGGGCGTCTCGTGTTGTCGAGGACTCGCGCAGGGGAAATGATGACCTGTTTTTCTATCCGTGATGTGAGGTGGCGTGGTGTCTAGCCAAAAACTGGTGGTGGTGCATGAGTTGTATCCGGAGCTCGCCGAGCAACTGGCCGAGTGTTTCGATCTGACGCACTTTACGCGCGTCACGACGCAAGAAGACATGACGGCCTTCAGGGCGGCGTTGAGTCAAGCCGATGCCTATGTCGGGTCCGGCATCAGGTTCACCGAGGAACTCCTGGAGGCGGCGCCCAGGCTGAAGGTGGTGGCTAGTGTTTCTGTCGGCGTCGACAGTTATCCCGTCGAGGCCATGCGCCAGCGCGGCATCGTGCTGACCAATACGCCGGATGTGTTGACGGAGTCCACGGCGGATACGGGCTTCATGCTGATGATGATGGCGGCCCGTCGTGCCGGGGAAATGCTCGATATGGTCCAGAATCATGAGTGGAAGGCCTCGTTGTCGCGCCAGCATTTTGGTGTCGACATGCATGGCAAGAAGCTTGGTGTGGTCGGCATGGGACGTATCGGCCAGTCGGTGGCCAGGCGGGGGCGTGATGGCTTCGGCATGTCGGTGAACTATTACAATCGCTCGGCCAGGCCGGACGTGGAGTCCGCTCTGGGAGCCCGGCGGGTCGAACTCGAGCAACTGTTCCGCGAGAGTGACTTCATCTGCGTCACCATCCCCTTGACCGCCGAGACCGAAGGACTGATCGGTCGCCATTACCTTGCCATGACCCGGCCCCGGGCAATCTTCGTCAACATCTCGCGCGGCAGGGTGGTGCGCGAGGACGAACTGGCCGCCTGCCTGCAGGATGGCAGCCTGTACTACGCCGGCCTCGATGTCTTCGAGCAAGAGCCATTGCCCGCTGACTCGCCCTTGATGGGCTTGTCCAATGTCATCTGCCTGCCGCACATCGGGTCTGCCACGTTTCAGACCCGCAATGCCATGTGCGACCTGGCCGTCGAAAACGTCAACCGGGTCCTGGCGGGCGAACAGGCCGTCACGGCCGTCTGAGCCGTGACACCGGGAGGGACAACGGGAGTAGCGGTTCGCAGCGCTTCTTGGGTCGTCAGCGCCTGACGCTCTCGTTGCCAGCAGGCGGTCGTCATACTTTGGTCTAGATGCGACTTTCGGCGTATTGCCTGAGCCCGCTCGGCCATCTAACTTATTTGTATGATGTATGACATGAAGGTTGAGTCACAGCCTTCACCTTGTCCTGGACGAACAAGAGGGCGATCCGGTGATCTATAAGCACGAAGATGTCAAACAGGCGATCAGTGACGGACTGCTGTCCTTCCCTGTGACCGATTTCGACGAGCAGGGGCGCTTTGATGCAGAAAGCTATCGTCAGCGTCTGGAGTGGTTCATCAGCCATGAAATCTCGGCGGTGTTTGTCGCGGGTGGCACGGGAGAGTTCTTCAACCTGTCTCAGGAGGAGTTCCGGGAGATCGTCCGTCTGGCCGTCAGGACGGTCGATGGCAAGCTGCCGGTGATCGCCAGCGCCGGTCTCAGTGTGGCGACGGGCAGCAACTTTGCCCGCATCGCCGAGGAAGAAGGGGCCGACGGCATCCTGCTGATGCCGCCGTATCTGACCGAATGCCCTCAGGATGGCCTGGTGGCTTACGCCCGTCAGATCTGTGACGCCACCGCGATCAGCGTGATTTACTACAACCGTGGTAATGGGGTGATGAGCCCGGACTCAGTCCAGCGCCTGGCCGAAGCCTGTCCGAACCTGGTGGGGCTCAAGGATGGCAAGGGCGACATGCAGGCCCTCAATCGTGTCATCAAGACCGTGGGCGATCGCCTGGCCTATGTGGGCGGTGTGCCGACGGCCGAAATCATCGCCGAGGCTTACCTGGCCATGGGCGTGAACACTTATTCCAGCGCCGTATTCAATTTTGTACCGGATATGGCCGTGACCTTCTACAAGGCACTGCGCGCCGGCGACACCGACACCGTGCAACGCATCTCGCGGGAATTCTTCCTGCCCTTTGTCGATCTACGCGATAACAAGGCGGGATATGCCGTCAGTCTGATCAAGGCGGGCACCGATATCATTGGTCGCCCTTCCGGCAGCGTGCGTGCCCCGCTGGAAATGCCCAATGATGAAGAGCGAGCGAAGTTGGCCGCTCTAATCAAGAAAGCTCAAGAGTCATAAACTCTCTGGTCGGTACCACTCGGTGACATGTGGTACGAGCAGCGAAAAGAGGCCTGGCCGTAGGGTATTACAATCAACAAAGGCCTCATTACGCCAAGCAACAAGGAGACACAGCTCCATGAAAATGATCAAGAATCCGCTTCGTAAGCTGGTGTGTGCAGTAGCCCTCGCCGGTGCCGCCGGAACATCCATGTCAAGCTTTGCTGCTGCTGAGTGCCCGATTCCGGATAATGTACGTGTGGTGATCGGGTCGACCTCGACTGGTGGTGATACGTATCAGAACTCCAGTCTTGTGGCAGATCACCTGGCCAAGGAACTTGACATCAATATGAAGGTTGATGCCGTTGGTGCGGTTCCTGCTTTTCGTGCCCTTGAGCGAAGCCCGAATGGCAATACCATCATGATCTTCCACGACATGGCATATCTGGGGCATCTGTATGATGTCAATGGATATGGGAATGTCTTCGAAAAGTTCAAGATCGGTCCAAGCGTAGCCATTAATCCGGGCAATGCCTATCTGGTACCCAAGGACTCGCCCTACCAATCGATCGAAGAGATCATCGATGCGGCAGGTAATGGCGAAGAGATCAAGGTTGCCATTCAGCCGGGTGGTGTATCCGAAATTGGCTTCAGCGCCCTGAAAAATGCTGTCAAGCGTGAATATCCTGGTAAAGAAGGCAATATCGTCGCGGTAAATACTGGCTCGCAGGCCGATAAAAACCAGCTGCTTTTCAATGACTATGCCGATGTCATCAATGGGTCTGTTCAGGCCAACGAACAGTTTACCCGGTTGCCGGAAAGCGACCAGAAAGCCATGCGCTTCGTTTGGCTGACGGCACGCAACGAAACTATACAGAAGGCTAACTCGGAAGGGTTGGGTGAAACCACGCGAGAGGACCTGCTGAATTACGTTTCTCCGAATGCTTCCGTACCGATGACGGACAAGCAAAACTTTACCTTCGATAAAGAGTTTTTCTTTATCTATAACAAGGGAACGGATCAGAAAATCGTAGATTGCATTGATAATGCTCTGAAGGAGGTCTATGCCAAAGGGGATATTAAGAAGCGCCAGAAAGAGTTGTTCTTTATTCCCAATTATATGCCATCTTCTGAAGCCAGTAAGCATCTGAAGGGTAAGATGGCTGACTACAAGAAGATTATCAATAATATTCAGTCCTGATCCTTTCTGGCCGGCGCTGTGTGCGTCGGCCTCTCTGGCTTTAGGATGAAGTTGAGAGTGTCGGTGTTGAGTGGATGTCAAAAGGTGGATTATGGGAGATGGTTTCTTGTCGATGTTTGAAGTTTCTGTAAGCTTTGAGCAATCTCACCTTTTCTTTCCAAGAATTATTACTTGGGCCCTGGTATTGATGCTGGGTGTGATTTTGATCAAACATCGAAATGCTTTGCTGCCGGGTCTCAAGCGAGCTGGGGAAGCCGTTCTCGGCAAGAGTGAAGAGTTTCATTGGACCCGCTTTTTCGGAACACTCACCCTGACAACGGCGTACTTCTACTTGATGTATGTCGTAGGTGGTATTTTTCCGAATACTGGGTATGGATTTCTCTTTATGTCTGTACCTTTTATTTTTTGCTTGTCATTGCTTTATGTTGATCAAAAAACTTGGAAAAATTTGGCGATAATTGCGGCCACCGCTGTTATAGCACCGCTGCTGGTATGGTTCATGCTAGCGCATCTTTTTGGTATAACACTGCCTTGATGGCGGAGAGATAAGCATGGATTTCCTCTCACAATTAACGCCAATGTTCTTCCTGTTAGTGTTGCTGGGGACATTGGTGGGTATCATATTTGGTTCGATTCCGGGAATGACCGCCACGATGGCAGTGGCGGTTTGTCTGCCGTTGACCTATGCACTTGGCATGAATGGTGCGCTGGCACTTTTGCTTGGCCTCTATGTTGGGGGGATCGCCGGAGGGATGGTGCCTGCGGTTCTCTTGAACTTGCCTGGTACGCCTTCTTCGATATGTACAACCTTCGATGGCTACCCCATGGCCCAGGCTGGTAACGGCGAAAAGGCACTGAAGATTGGTGTTGTTGCTTCTTTGTTTGGCGGCCTGTTTAGTGCGGCCGCCCTTTTTTACCTGGCTCCGGTTTTGGCGGAGTTTGCCATTAAGTTTTCTTATGTAGAAAAGTTTCTGGTTATCCTCCTGGCGCTCAGTGTTATTGCCTCCCTCTCTAAGAGTCTGCTGATGGGGTTGTTTAGTGGTGTTTTGGGTATATGGCTTAGCCTGGTGGGTGTCTACCCCATAACATCGGGAGGTAATGGTGAAGTTCGCCTGGTGCCTTCCTTCCTGGAAGAGACGATGTATAGCGGCTTTACGCTATTGCCGGTCTTGATCGGCATATTCGGCTTGGCTGTCATTTTTGGAGATGCGGCCAAAGGGCTGAAAGGCGAGGCATCCGAAGGCATAAAGCTTGGAAGAGGTGAGAAATTCTCCTTTAATATCTTCAAGGGGAAATTGGTCAACCTGGTGCGTTCATCCTCCATTGGTACCTTTGTTGGCATACTGCCAGGGGTTGGCGGAAGCACGTGCTCGATCTTGTCTTATACGCAGGAAAAGAATTTTTCGAGAGATTCGTCCCAGATGGGTAAGGGCGCCCCACAGGGAATTGTTGCTTCCGAAGCTTCGAATAATGCCTTGACGGGCGGCGCTCTCGTTCCTCTCCTGTCATTGGGTATTCCTGGTGACTCGACCACAGCGATACTGATTGGTGCCTTCACGCTACAGGGTATCCAGGTTGGTCCCTTGTTCATCAATAGCAATCTGGATACGTGGTATATCATCATCACAGCGTTGGTGGCGGCGAATGTTGTCATGTTCTTCGCCATGTTCTTCGCGATACGTCACATTGCTAGAGTCGTAGAGGTGCCAAAACACCTGCTTTATCCCGTTATCATCATGATGTGTGTGGTAGGTGCCTATGCCATCAATTATGGTGTCATGTTTGATGTATGGGTCCTCCTTTTGTTTGGCGTGTTGGGGTATGTACTGGCCAAGCTCGGCATCGAGATGGTCCCCCTGATTATTGGGTTTATTCTGGGTGGGCCTGCAGAAGTGTATTTTGTCAAAAGCATCGAGTCGTTCGGTAATTTGACCGTATTCTTCACGAAGAGCCCGATTGCTATCGTGCTTTGGGTCTTGATCGCTATTTCCATCGCTTTCCCGGTTTACATGCGGATGCATTCGCGCAACCCGCATGCGGCACATTCCGGTTGATATCCGAGAAAGTGTGGAATATTAAAGGACAGGGAAACTGCATGACAGGTAACCGACTGAAATTGCGCGCCATCAAGGTCCATGATCGAGACAACGTCGCGGTTATCGTGGACGATGGGGGGGTTAGTGCTGGCGAGCGACTGGATGACGGAGTAGAACTCCAGTGCCATGTCCCTCAGGGCCACAAGGTGGCCCTGGTAGATATTCCGCTGGAGGGTAAAGTATGGCGTTATGGTGAGGTGATCGGTACTGCGAAGGTGGCGATCCCTTGTGGTGGTCATGTCAACGAGACCAATCTGCACATGCCGACACCGCCGGCTCTGGACGAATTGCCGTTGGCGACGCGGTCGGCACCATCGGCGGAAACGCTTGAAGGTTATACCTTTGAAGGGTTTCGCAATGCCAATGGCAGCGTCGGTACCAAGAATGTGCTTGGCATCACCACCAGCGTGCAATGCGTAGCTGGTGTAGTGGATCATGTAGTGCAGCGCATTAAGAGTGAGCTGCTGCCCCGGTTTATCAATGTCGATGACGTGGTGGGGCTCAATCATAGCTATGGCTGTGGCGTGGCGATCAATGCCCCGGCTGCCATGGTGCCGATTCGCACCCTCAAGAACCTGGCTCGGAATCCCAACTTCGGCGATGAAGTGATGGTCGTCGGTCTGGGTTGCGAGAAGCTTCAGCCGTCCACTCTGGTCGATGACCAGCCGGTCAAGATCTATCAAAACACTGAAGCGGCGGATCCGCAGGCCAATGTGCTGAGCCTGCAGGATGAGTCCTTCGAAAGCTTTGCCGATATGGTCGAAGGCATCATGGCCATGGCGGAACGCCATCTCGAGCGCCTGAACCAGCGTCAGCGCGAGACCTGCCCGGTGTCGGAGCTGGTGGTGGGCATGCAGTGCGGGGGCAGCGATGCCTTCTCCGGCCTGACGGCCAACCCTACGGTGGGTTTCGCGACGGATCTCATCGTCCGCGCCGGTGGCAGCGTGATGTTTTCCGAAGTCACGGAAGTGCGTGACGCCATTCACCTGCTGACACCACGTGCCGTGGATGCTGAGGTCGGCCAGGCGCTGGTCGATCAAATGGCCTGGTACGACGACTACCTGTCTCAGGGCCAGGCCGATCGCAGTGCCAATACCTCGCCCGGCAACAAGAAGGGCGGGTTGAGCAACATCGTCGAGAAGGCCCTGGGGTCGGTGATCAAGTCGGGGCACTCGCCGATTGTCGATGTCATCGGGCCGGGTGAACGCCTTCGCAAGCGTGGCCTGACCTTCGCCGCCACGCCGGCCAGCGACTTCATCTGCGGCACTTTGCAGGCCGCCGCGGGCATGAACCTGCAGGTCTTTACCACCGGCCGCGGTACGCCCTACAACCTCCCCATGACCCCCGTCATCAAGGTCGCCAGCAATTCCACCCTGGGCCGCCGCTGGCATGACCTGATCGACCTCGATGCCGGGCGTATCGCCACCGGCGAGGCTTCCATCGAGGATATGGGCTGGGAATTGTTCCACCTGATTCTCGATGTGGCCAGTGGGCGTCAGCAGGCGGCGGCCGACAGGCTGGGGCTGTACAACGATCTGGTGCTCTTCAATCCAGCGCCGGTCACCTGAGGCGTTGTTGAATATTGTAACGAGGCAATATCCCATGTTTCCGAAAATTACCCAGATGAAAATCGTGCCGGTGGCCGGCGAGGATGGCTTCCTGCTTAACCTGAGCGGCGGCCATGCCCCCTGGTTCATTCGCTGCGTGCTGGTGCTGGAGGACGAATCCGGAAACCGCGGAGTCGGCGAGATTCCCTCCAGTGACGGCATCCTCAAGGGGCTGGAGCAATGTCGCGAGCTGGTCGAAGGCTCGAGGGTCAATGACGTCAAGCAGACTCTGAATCGTGTGCGTCTGCTGCTGGCCCGCAATGGTCGCGAAGAGCGCGGTCGCCAGACCTTCGACCTGCGGGTCGCGGTGCATGTCATCACGGCGATCGAGTCGGCCCTGTTCGACCTCTTCGGGCAGGCCATGGGTATGCCGGTAGCCGACCTGCTGGGTCAGTATGGCCGGCAGCGCGACGAAGTGGAGGCGCTCGGCTATCTGTTCCTGCTGGGCGATCCCGACAAGACGGACCTGCCGTACCCGCGTGCCACCGATCCCGTGGATGCCTGGGACGAGGTGCGTTATCGCGAAGCCATGACCCCCGATGCCGTCGCCGACCTGGCCAAGGCGGCCTATGAGCGTTACGGCTTCCGCGACTTCAAGCTCAAGGGCGGCGTGCTGCGTGGTGAAGACGAAGCCGACTGCATCCGTGCCCTGCATGAGGCCTTCCCCGATGCGCGCCTGACGCTGGACCCCAACGGTGCCTGGGGGCTCGACGAGGCGGTGCGTGTGCTCGATCCCGTCAAGCACCTGCTGAGCTATGCCGAGGACCCCTGTGGTCAGGAAGGTGGCTTCTCCGGTCGCGAGACCATGGCAGAGTTCAAGAAGCGTACCGGACTGCCTACCGCCACCAACATGATTGCCACCGATTACAAGCAGTTGCAGCTGGCCGTGCAGTTGAACTCGGTGGATATCCCGCTGGCAGATTGCCACTTCTGGACCATGCAGGGCGCCGTGGCCGTCGGCGAGCTGTGCAACGAATGGGGTATGACCTGGGGCTCGCACAGCAACAACCATTTCGACATCTCCCTGGCCATGATGACGCACGTGGCGGCGGCCTGCCCGGGCGAGATCACCGCCATCGACACCCACTGGATCTGGCAGGACGGCCAGCGCATCACCACCGATCCCTTCCTGATTCGTGACGGCAAGCTGCAGGTACCGAAGACGCCGGGCCTGGGTGTCGAACTGGATGATGCCCGACTCATGGAAGCGCACGAAAAATACAAGCGCCTCGACGTCACGCAGCGCGACGACGCCATGGCCATGCAATATCTGATCAAGGGCTGGGAGTTCGATCCCAAACGCCCGGCGCTGGTGCGCTGACACCAGACCCAAGAGGCGGCACGAGCAATGCCGCCGACTGTTTCCGGGTGATACGGCGCTAGGCGCGGTATTACCGCTTCCCTCGACAGGAGAGATATGATGACACTCGAAGGCAAGCAACTGATTGGCGCTCAGGCCGTTGCGGCCGAAGGCGCACTGATTCATGCGGTGAACCCCTCCACCAACGAGCGTCTGGACCCGGGGTACGCGGCGGGTAGCAAGGCCGAAGTCGAGCGTGCCTGTGATTTGGCCTGGACGGCCTTCGACCAGTATCGCGAAACGGGCCTGGAAGAGCGGGCCAGCTTTCTCGAGGCCATTGCCGATGAGATCGAGGCCATCGGCGAGCCGCTGATCGAGCGCGCCATGGCCGAATCCGGCTTGCCGCAGGCGCGTATTCAGGGCGAGCGTGGCCGTACCTGCGGCCAGCTGCGCCTGTTCGCCGGCGTGGTGCGTGCCGGCGAGTGGCTCGATGTGCGGATCGACCCGGCACTGCCGGAACGCCAGCCGATGCCGCGGGTCGACCTGCGTCAGCGTCATGTCGCCTTGGGGCCGGTGGCGGTATTCGGTGCCTCCAATTTCCCGCTGGCTTTCTCCGTCGCCGGTGGTGACACGGCCTCCGCGCTGGCCGCGGGCTGCCCGGTCGTGGTCAAGGCCCACTCCGCGCATCCGGGAACGTCCGAGCTGGTCGGTCGGGCCATCCAGAGAGCGGTGGAGAAGTGCGAGCTGCCTGAAGGCGTGTTCTCCCTGTTGTATGGTTCCGGTCGTGAAGTCGGCCAGGGCCTGGTGACCGACTCGCGTATCAAGGCGGTCGGCTTCACGGGCTCGCGCTCCGGCGGCACGGCGCTGGTACAGGCGGCGCAGTCGCGTCCCGAGCCGATTCCGGTCTATGCCGAAATGAGCTCGATCAACCCGGTCTTCCTGCTTCCGGCCGCGCTTCAGTCGCGTGCCGCCGAGCTGGGCGAGGCCTTTGTCGCCTCGCTGAATCTGGGCGCCGGTCAGTTCTGCACCAACCCCGGGCTGGTCATCGCCGAGAAGGGCGAAGGACTGAACAACTTCCTGGCCGCCGCCGGCGAGGCCGTGCAGGGCGCCGCGTCGCACACCATGCTGACGCCGGGCATTCACGACGCCTACAACAAGGGCGTTGATGCCCTGGTCAGCAATGACAAGGCGCGTGAAATCGCACGCGGGCCGGCGGGTGACGGTGACAACCAGTGCCAGGCCGGCCTGTTCGCGGCCTCCGCCGCGGATTTCCTGTCCGACGAATCGCTGCAGGCCGAGGTCTTTGGTGCCACCTCGCTGGTCATCGAGTGTGCCGACCAGGACGAGGTCAAGCGGGTAGCCGAACACCTGGAAGGTCAGCTAACGGCGACCCTGCAGATGGACGATGCCGATGCCGAAGCCGCTCGCGCGCTGCTGCCGGTGCTCGAGCGTCGGGCGGGTCGCGTCATGGCCAACGGCTGGCCGACCGGCGTCGAGGTCTGCCACGCCATGGTGCACGGCGGCCCCTATCCGGCGACCTCGGACTCGCGCACCACCTCGGTGGGCAGTGCCGCCATCTATCGCTTCCTGCGTCCGGTCTGCTACCAGAACCTGCCCGAGGCCCTGCTGCCCGAGGCCCTCAAGGACAGCAACCCGGCCGGCGTCAGCCGCCTGGTGGACGGAAAGCGCGAAGCATAAAGCCAGATACCCAGCTGGATAATCGTCAAGCATTGGCGGCCTGCGGGCCGCCTTTTTTATGTGACCCGATGGCGTTGACTCGCCGGACTGAGAAGCCGGCTCCGGAAGGCTTTCAATGGTGCACGTCGGCCTTCTCGGGAGGGTAGAGCAAGCTGATAACAGGAGATATGCCATGACCTCTGATGCGCCGGTAGCGAGCACGCCCCCGCATGCGCCGCCCAAAGTCGCCTGGTGGGTGGCACGGCGACTCTCGCGGATCCTGTGTCTCGATGACTTCGAGCCGGTGGCCAAACGTCACCTGCCGAGACCGCTCTTTGGTTATGTCGCGGGTGCTGTGGAAACCCAGGCGTCCTACCGCGACAACCGTGCGGTCTTTGACGAGCTTGGCTTTCAGCACCGAGTGTTGCGTGATGTCAGCCAACGCCAGTCCTCGATCTCGCTGCTGGGGAGGCGTTATTCAGCACCCTTCGGTATTGCGCCGATGGGCATATGCTCGCTGACCGGGTATCGAGGGGATCTGGCGCTGGCCCGGGCCGCCGCTCGGGCCGGCATCCCGATGATCCTCAGCGGCTCGTCCCTGATCCGCCTCGAGGAAGTCATGGCGCAAGCGCCGGATACCTGGTTCCAGGCCTACTTGCCCGCCGAGTCGTCGCAGATTGATTCCTTGCTCGACCGTGTGGCTCGGGCCGGCGTCGAGACACTGGTCGTCACGGTGGATTCGGCCGTCGTTCCGAATCGCGAGAACAATCTGCGTAACGGTTTTCGTACGCCCTTGCGCCCGAGCCCACGACTGTTCTGGGATGGCTTGACGCATCCGCGCTGGAGCCTGGGAACCTTGTTGCGCACCTGGGTGCGCCATGGCATGCCGCACTTCGAAAACAATACTGCGGAGCGTGGTGCCGCCATTATATCCAGACACGTCCAGCGTGATTTTTCCGGACGTGAGCATCTCGACTGGTCCGAGTTGCAGCGTATTCGCCAGCGTTGGCAAGGGCGCCTGGTCATCAAGGGGCTGCTGAACCCGGAGGACGTTGCCAAGGCACGAGCGCATGGTGCCGATGGAGTGATTCTTTCCAACCACGGTGGACGTCAGCTGGATGGTGCTGTATCGCCGATGCGCACCCTGCCCGCGGCACTGGAGGTAGCGGGTGACATGTCGGTGATGATTGATAGTGGCTTCCGGCGTGGCTCCGATGTGCTCAAGGCGCTGGCCCTGGGGGCGAGCTGTGCCTTCATCGGGCGACCCTTTAACTATGCGGCTGCCATTGGTGAAGAAGGTGGCGTGGATCACGCCATTCATTTATTGATGGACGAGATTCGCGCCGATATGGGCATGCTGGGGATCAACCGGCTGGAGGAGCTCGAATCGGATGCCCTGATCAACCTGGCTCGGCCATGAGGAGGCGTACAGGGCCTGGAGCACGAGCCAGTGCAATACCGAGCCATGCATGCCCGTCTGCCGATTGGGGTCATATCAGCCCCAGCAGCAGGCCCCCGGAGATCCCGATGATCAAGGGGTTGGTCGCCACATCCTTGAGAATGGCCCCGGGGTGGGAATTGACCAGCGGGCTGTAGACGGCCAGCACGATGGCCGACAGTACCAGGTTGAGCATGATGATGCCGCCCGCCATGACGCCACCCAGGGAAAGCCCCAGCTCACCGTACATGCTGGTCGCCAGGGCCAGCCCCATGATGCCGCAGTTGCCGCGAAATGCCGCCTGAACGTAGACGCCACGTTGTTGCCGGGGGCAGCGGTATAGCGACCAGGCCCAGATCAGCACGAACATCAGCGCTGAAATGATCAGGTAATACACCACCAGTCCGAGCTGGAAGTCCTCACCGGGTTCGGCACGCAGAATGCTCAGGAAAAGCAGGGCCGGCATGGTGACCTTGAATACCAGACTGGAGGCGGTATTGATGAAGGCCTGATCGATCCAGCCCAGGCGTTTCAGCAGGACTCCCATGAACACCATGGTGAATACCGGCAGGCTGACATTCAGTGTATCGAGCAGCAGGTGAGTCATTGGCATCTTGTCCTGATGCGGAAGATCGGCATTGTGACGGGACATGAGGGGCAGCAGGCTGCGACCGCCTGGCATGGCAGCATAATTGTACGATATATGATGATTGTCGGCACGTCCGCATGGTTCGCTGGCGAGCCTGTCTGGTTCGGGTAGCCACCAGCCGGCGACTGGAGGAGAAGCGGAAGCAAGGCGGGGATGGCCGATAGCACTTTAGTCTCAAAGTGGTCGGGAAGGCTTGTAAGGTGCACGGAGACTGACTAACTTGTCATTCATATGATGTATTACCAGTTAAGTTCTGCCGTCATGTCCGAGCGGAGATTCTGGTAATCCGTCAGAAAAGGCATTCAAGACATTCGCTTAGACGTGTGTCCCTTGATGATAAAAGACGCCCCGAACGGCTTTGGTAACAGAGCACAGGGGCATCAGAACAAGCACAATGATTGACCATATCCTACTCGGATGGAGCGAGCCATGCTGACCAACAAGACAACGAATTTCCGTCATTGCTTGAAGCTCACCACCGCCACGGGCCTTCTGGCCATGGTGGCCTTACCTGCCCAGGCAGAACAGTGGCGGGGCTGGAACATCCACCCGCCTGGCTACCCCAACAGTGTGGCCCTGGAAAGCTTTGCCGAGGAGGTGGCCGAGAAGACGGAAGGGCGCGTTGAACCCAAGGTCTACCACAATGCCGTGCTGGGTGATCAACCGGATGCTATCGAGCAGACGCGAAGTGGGGCTCTGGATTTTGCCAACTTCAATATGGGACCTATGGGACCCATTGTACCGGCAACCAACGTCCTGTCATTGCCGTTCATCTTCAGCAGTCCCGAAGATATGTACCGCATCATGGATGGGGAAATCGGTGAGCGTTTCGCGGATGCACTGGCCGACAAGAACCTGATTGCGCTTTCCTGGTTCGGCTCTGGTGCGCGGAGTCTGTACAACACGGATCATCCGGTGACATCCCCCGAGGATGTGGACGGGCTCAAGGTCCGCGTGATGAACAACGACCTCTATGTGCAGATGATCGACGAGCTGGGCGGCAACGCCACGCCGATGGCTTACAGTGAGGTCTACCAGTCGCTGAAAACCGGTGTCATTGACGGTGCCGAAAACAACTATCCGTCCTACGAATCCAGTGGTCATTATGAAGTTGCCCAATATTACTCCCTGACCGAGCATCTGATACTGCCCGAGTGCTTGTGTATCGCCAAATCCACCTGGACCGAATTGTCCGAGGAAGATCAGGGCATTGTCCGTGAAGCAGCGGAAAACGCGGCTCAGGAGCAACGCAAGCTCTGGGAGGAGCAGGCACAGAAAAGCCGAGAAATGGTGCTGGAATCCGGTGTGAAAATCAACGAAGTCGATGATAAATCTGTCTTTCAGGAGAAAATGCAGCCGATTTATGATGCCTTCATTCAGGAACATCCGGACCTCGAAAGCCTGGTAAGCGATATTCAGAACGCGCAGAAATAGTGCCGTCCACACCATGCCGAGCCCCGGTCGGCGCGCCGACCGGGGCTCCTCGAAGGGGTCAGAAACCGTGAGTGATTATTCCGATCAACCCGAGGTTCCGCCCGAGGAACAGGCTGCGCGCTCTGCCGTCGACCGTGTGCTTGATGGCATGGCGCAACTCTGCATTATCGTCTCCGGCATTCTGCTCGTTTTCTTGATTGCTTCGTTCGGCTGGCTGGTCTTCGGGCGTTACGTCCTCAACGATACGCCGACCTGGGTTGAACAGACCTCGTTGCTGATCGTCATCTATGTAACTTTCCTGGGTGCCGCCGCCGGGGTGCGCAACAAGTCCCACCTGAGCATCGACTTCATTCGGGAGGGACTGCCGACCGTGCCGCGTAGCCTGATGCGGCTGGTGGCGGATCTGTTCGTGGTGGCCTTTGGCGTTTTCATGGCATGGCAGGGCTACATCATGGTGCTCGACAATCTGAGTCGGCCGATTCCGATGATCGGTCTTTCCGAGAGCTGGCGCGCCGCGCCGATGGTGGTCAGTGGGCTGCTGATGGTGCTGTTCTCGGTGGTCAATATCGTGCAGCGTCTCATGACACCAGGGGAGACGTGAACCATGGGCCTGATACTACTCTTTGGCGTCTTCTTTCTCGGTCTGATCGTCGGTGCGCCCGTGGCATTTGCCGTCGGCCTGGCCTCGATCGTGACCTTCCTCTACGAGGGGCTGCCGCTCTTCGTCGGCTTTCAGCGCATTCTGTCCGGTATCTCGGTGTTTTCGCTGCTGGCCATCCCTTTCTTCATATTCGCTGGCGAGTTGATGCTGCATGGTGGCATCTCCAATCGCCTGGTGCGTCTCGCCTCGGCAGCGGTGGGGCGGATTCGCGGCGGCCTGGGACTGGTGAATGTCTCGTCGTCGATGCTGTTCGGGGGCATTTCCGGGTCGGCTGTTGCCGATACCTCGGCACTGGGGTCGATTCTGGTGCCGGTCATGAAGGAAAAGGGCTACGACGCCGACTATGCCGTCAATGTCACTGTCACCTCGTCGGTTGCCGGGGTGGTCATTCCGCCCAGTCACAACATGATTCTTTATGCTGTCGCGGCAGGCGGCGGGATCTCGGTGACCCAGTTGTTCATCGCCGGCATCGTCCCCGGCATTCTGATGTGCCTCGCCCTGGCGGTTGCCGCCTATGTGGTGGCCGTCAAGAGAGGATATGCCGGTGAGGAGTTCCCCGGCTGGAGCGCGTTGATCATCAGCTTTGCGGCGGCGCTGCCGGGTCTGCTGACGGCGGTCATCATCGTTGGTGGCGTGCTCTCGGGCATCCTGACCGTGACCGAGTCCGGTGCCTTCGGGGCGATCTATGCCATCGTCATCACGGGGCTGGTCTATCGCGAGCTGACCTGGCACTCCTTCAAGAAGGCGGTCTATCAGTCGGTGCGCACGACCTCGCTGGTGATGATTCTGGTCGGGTGCGCCTCGGCCTTCTCCTACCTGCTCGCCTTGTACAGTGTCCCTGAAATGCTGAGTGAGGCGCTGCTGGCCATCTCCGACAACCCCTACGTCATCCTGCTGATGCTCAACCTGCTGTTGCTGGGTCTCGGCATGATCATGGACATGGCGGCGCTGATTCTTATCTGCACGCCGATCTTCCTGCCGGTTGCCATGCAGTTCGGCATGGACCCCATTCAGTTCGGCATCATCCTGATGATCAATCTGGGATTGGGGCTGTGCACACCGCCGGTCGGGTCCTGTCTGTTTGTCGGCAGCGTCATCGGCAAGATCAAGATGGAGCAGACGGTGCGCACCATCTGGCCCTTCTATCTGGCGCTGTTCGCCGTGCTGATGCTGGTGACCTATGTGCCCGCGGTATCGCTGATGCTGCCGTCCTTCTTCCAGTAACGCTGCTCGTACCCGTTGGGACAGGAAATCACAATGAAGATCGAACGCGTGCATACGCACATCCTCGACTACAAGCTCGACCAGGCTTTCGAGAGCGCCACGATGCGTTTCGAGCGGCGCCAGCATTGCCTGGTCGAGGTGGTCTGTGAAGACGGTACCGTAGGGTGGGGCGAGTGCCTGGGGCCGGCCAGGGCCAATGCCTCGGTGGTCGGGCTTTATGCCGGCGCCCTGGTCGGTGCCAATCCCCTGGAGACGGAAAAGCTCTGGCTCGACCTCTACAACCGATTGCGCGACCAGGGGCAGCGTGGCCTGACGATGACGGCGCTGAGCGGTATCGATATCGCGCTCTGGGATATCAAGGGCAAGCACTATGGAGCCTCGGTCAGTGAATTGCTCGGTGGGCGTTTTCGCGAAACGGTCCGGGCCTATGCTACCGGCTCATTTCGCCGTGATGGCGTGGACCGCGTCCAGGATGTCGCCGAGGAAGTCGCTGGCTATGCCCGTGAAGGGTTTCATGGCGTCAAGATCAAGATCGGCTTCGATGTCGAGGAGGACCTGCGCGCCATCGCCGCCGTGCGCGAGGCGATCGGCCCCGAACGTCGGCTGATGATCGACGCCAACCACGGCTACGACCTGCTCGAGGCCATCGAGGTCGGCAAGCGCGCCGAGCCCTTCGGTATCGACTGGTTCGAGGAGCCGGTGCTGCCCGAGCAGATCGATACCTACCACGCCGTGCGCCAGGGCCAGCCGATTCCGATGGCCAGCGGCGAGAACTGGCACGGTCGCTACGCCATGCTCGAGCCGCTGTCGACTCGCGCCGTGGACATCGCCCAGCCCGACGTCTGCGGCGTCGGCGGATTCAGCGAGATGCGTCGGGTCGCCGACATGGCGGCGATGTTCGGCGTGCGCCTGGTGCCGCATGTCTGGGGCACGGCGGTATGCATCGCCGCCAGCCTGCAGTTCATGGCGGCGTTGCCGCCCAACCCGCCGCGCCGCCGGCCTCTGGAGCCGATAATGGAGTTTGATCGGACGAAAAACCCGTTTCGACAGGCGGTCGTCGAGACGCCAATCGAGCACCATGACGGTGTCATGTCCATTCCCGATGGCCCGGGGCTGGGGATCCGCATCAATCGCGATGCCCTGCATGAGCATGCCTTGAGGGAGAATTGAAGCATGACCGAGATAGCGGCCAATACGCGTCCCCTGAGCGGAACGCCTCCGGCGCTCGAGGCGCCGCCCGGGGCCACCGACTGTCATATCCATCTCTACCTGCCAGGCTACGAGGCGCAGCCGGGTGGTCCGCCGATCCCGGAACTGGCGACGGTAGAGGATTATCGGCAGTTGCAGCGCTGGTTGTCCCTCGAGCGGGTTGTTGTTACCCAATCGAATGCCTACCAATGCGATAACAGCGCCTTGCTGGAAAGCTTGAGGCAGCTTGGAACGGCGACCGCTCGTGGCGTGGCCGTGGTAACGCCGGATACTCCCGAGAAGGAACTCGAAGCGTGGCATGCCCTGGGCGTGAGAGGCGCGCGGATCATGAATCTACCCGGTGGCGCCATGACCAGTGCCGAAATGCCCGAGATCGAACGTCGTGTACGCTCGCTGGGCTGGCACCTGATGGTGCAGTTCAACGGCCGGCATCTCGAGCAGCACCTGGCAGCGCTGCGGCGGCTGGAAAGCGACTATATCATCGACCATATCGGCAAGTTCATGGATCCGGTACCGGCCGATGATGTACGGGTCGACGAGATCCTGAGGCTGCTGGATCGAGGCAATGCCTGGTTAAAGGTCTGTGCCGGCTATGAGGCCAGCCTGGAAGGCGGCCCGCATTACCCTGACGTCGGAGCGATCGCCCGGCGTGTCATCGAGCATGCGCCCGAGCGCATTCTGTGGGGATCCAACTGGCCCCATGTCGGCGTATCGCGCGATCGCTACCCGAATGATGCCGAGCAGCTGGACGTGCTGCTCGAATGGGCCAGTCCGGCCGTTCGGCAGCGGATCCTGGTCGACAACCCCGCGACACTCTATGGCTTCGGGACGTCCTGAAGCGTCCCTGGCGACATCCGGGTGGGGCGCGACTCGAGCAGCGCCGGCCATCCACTGTCATTCATATCCATCGCGGCTTGCCTCGCTGAGCCGCCCAACCCTGATCAAGGAGCTGCATGATGTTGAATCGCATTCTTGTCACCGGCGCAGCCGGTGGTCTCGGCAAGGCCATTCGCCCACACCTTGCCCGGCTGGCCCATCGCGTGCGCCTGTCGGATATCGCGGACCTGGGAACTGCGGCCGATCACGAGGAGCTCGTGCCCTGCGATCTGGCCGATGCCGAGGCGGTCAGATCACTGGTCGAAGGCTGTGACGGCGTCGTGCACCTGGGCGGTGTATCCGTCGAGAAGCCGTGGGACGGCATCCTCCAGTCCAATATCATCGGCGCCTACAACCTCTATGAGGCCGCCAGGAACCTCGGCAAGCCACGCATCGTGTTTGCCAGTTCCAACCACACCATCGGCTTTCATCCGCGCACCACACGCATCGATAGCCAGTGCACGCGCCGCCCGGACTCGCTGTATGGCGTCTCCAAGTGCTTCGGCGAAGACCTGGCCAGCCTTTACCACGACAAGTTCGGTGTCGAGACTCTGAGCGTGCGTATTGGCTCCTGCTTTCCCAAGCCGGCGGATACTCGGATGCTGGCGACCTGGTTGAGCGTCGAGGATTTCGTCGCCCTGCTGGAGCGTGCCTTCGTCTCGCCCCGGCTGGGATACACCGTGGTCTATGGCGTCTCGGCCAACAACGAGACCTGGTGGGATAACAGCAAGGCCGCGTTTCTCGGCTGGGTGCCCAGGGACAGCTCCGAACCCTGGCGCGAGGAGGTCGAAGCCGCGGCGGGCGATATCGACCCTAACGACCCGACCGTGGTCTATCAGGGTGGCAAGTTCGTGGCCATGGGGCATCCAGATGACTGATCTTGCCGTTCCGGTTCGCCAACGAAAGAAGGAGAATGCTGATGGATGACACGGTCACCCTGACGCTTGACGAAGCGCAGCGGTTGAGTCACGAGGTGTTGACCCGCAACGGTTTCAGCGAGTCCCATGCCGCCGCCATTACGCGCAATGTGGTGGCCGTGCAGCAGGATGAGTGCCACTCCCATGGACTCTATCGCCTGATCAGCTGCGTCGAGACATTGCGCAATGGCGGTGTAAAGCCGGATGCCGTGCCTTGGGTCGAGAATCTGGCGCCCGGCGTGGTGCGCACCGATGCTGACCAGGGTTGCTCGCTGCTGGCCTTCGAGCAGGCCCGGCCCATCTTGATGGAGAAGGCCAGGACCAATGGCATCGCCCTGCTGGCCGTGAACAATGCCTTTCACTTTTCGGCGCTTTGGCCCGAGGTGGAGTCGCTGTCCGAGGCGGGGCTAGTGGCGCTGGCCATGACCCCGAGCCATGCCTTCGTGGCCCCGGCAGGCGGCAGTCGGCCCCTGCTGGGCACCAACCCCGTGGCCTTCTCCTGGCCGCGTCCGGGGCGTTTTCCGTACACTTTCGACTTTGCCACCAGTGTCGTGGCACGTGGCGAGATCGAGCTTCATCGACGCGCCAGCGAGACGCTGCCGGCGGGCTGGGCCATCGATGCGGAGGGCGCGCCGACGACGGATCCCGAGGCGGCGCTGGAGGGTGCCATGCTGCCGTTTGGCGGCCACAAGGGGGCGGCCCTGTCGATCATGATCGAGCTGCTGGCAGGCCCGCTGATCGGTGACTTGCTGGGACACGAGACCCGGGCCGCCACTCCCGGGGGAGAGGGCCGGCCACAGCATGGCGAACTGCTGCTGGCGATCGATCCGGCGGTGCTGACGGGGGCCAGTGTCGAACAGCACCTGGCGCATGCCGAGGCATTGTTCGAGGGCGTGCTGGCCCAGGGGGCCAGGCTGCCGTCGCAGCGTCGCCATGCGGCGCGTCAACGCAGTTGGACGAAGGGTTTAACGATCCCCATGACCCTGTACCAGGAGCTTGATAGGCTACGTGGATAAGGCCAGAGAGTGTTGACAGGCCACGGCGCATCTTGGACGCCTGACGTTTGTCGACACCCTCGCATGGCGAGGACAGCAAGCTGAATCGGCCGTCAGGGAACGGAAGCGCAATAACAAGCATGCATTCAATCGAGCCGCTCGATGCACAGGGGGGCTCAATTTCAAAAGGACGCGAGATGGCGGTGTCGAATGAATGGGGCGTGAAGCCCATTACCCGCGAAGGAAGTCTGTCGAAGGCGGTGCTGGAGCAGCTCGAGCAGCGCATCACCTCGGGACAGACTCCCGTGGGCAGCAAGTTGCCTACCGAAAGCGAACTCTGCGATGCTTTCGGGGTGAGCCGCACGGTGATTCGCGAGGCCATGACCCATCTCAAGTCACTCGGGCTGGTCGAGACGCGCCGCGGTGTGGGCACCACGGTGCTGCGCAACGAGGTGGACGCCCCGCGGCCGGCGGTGCATATCAGTCCGCGTACCGTGGAGGACATTCTGCAGGTGCTAGAGCTGCGCCTGACGCTGGAGCCGAGCGCCGCCGAGCTGGCCGCGTATCGCCATGACGGCGAGGACCGACAGCGTCTGGAGGCCCGCCATGCCGACTTCGCGGCCGTGCGCGCCGGGCAGTCTCAGGCGAGGCGCGAGGACTTCGCCTTCCATCACACCATCGTCAAGGCGACGCACAACGTCTTCTTCGACCGCTTCTACGAGCCCTTGAGCGACAGCATGATCCCGCGTTCCAAGCTGCTCAGCATCGATATCGACATGAGCTCAACGGCGCGCTACCTGGAGCTGGTGCATCAGGAACACACCCGCATTCTGGAGGCCATCCTCGAACGGGACGGTGCGGCGGCTCGCCAGGCCATGCACGAACACCTGGCGCGCTCGCGCGACATGTACGCGGAGTACCGCGAGCAGGAGTGAAGCGGGCTGCCGCCGGGGGCATCAACGCGCCATGTACAGCCCGACCAGCACGGCGAGCAGCACCGTCAGGAAGAAAACGCGATTGCGCAGGCGGGTATCTCGTCGGTTGTTCGGGGGGCGGTGTGGCACGTTGGCTCCTGGTGGCAAGCAATAAGGGAAACACTGCTTAAATGCCTGCGCATGCAAATCGCTTTGTTATAGCCGCCATCCTTGGCGGCTACCCACGGGCCCGTCTAAAGACGGTTCAAATTCGCTCCTGGCGAATTTGTACACGTTGCTCGAAAGCTCGCCTAACTACCTGTTATGTCTCGCTTCCTGCGCTCCGTGCGCCTTGCGCTTCACTATGCTCGGCAATTTAATCAGCATGTCCTAAGAGGGTGTTTACAAACTACTGCGCTCGCCCATGCGGCGTTGAAATCAGCCTCAAAATGCTCATTTACCAGCTCGTAAACTCCGCTTTTTCGGCTGATTTCGCCTGGCCTGGCCGTCGCTCGTGACTTTTGTAAACACCCTCTAAGGCGAATGTCGTGGCACAGCGAGCGTGTCGAAATGATACGCTCGCATGAAACGGCTGAATGAAAACCCGGCTCTACCCAGGCCGCCTCATGGTATTCGTGTCAGCCTGTGACCACCAGACGTCTCGCGCAACGGAAACCTGCCATGCCATCGCCCGATACCGCCATACCGCTTGTCTTCGCTCATGCCAACGGCTTTCCCGGCCGCAGTTATCGCAGCTTTCTGGCACTCCTGGAGGAGGATTTCGACCTCCATCCCGTCGAGCGGCTCGGGCATCATCCCGAGTATCCGGTCG
This sequence comes from Halomonas halmophila, assembly GCF_006540005.1. Classification (GTDB taxonomy): domain Bacteria; phylum Pseudomonadota; class Gammaproteobacteria; order Pseudomonadales; family Halomonadaceae; genus Halomonas; species Halomonas halmophila. The sequence continues at coordinate 68,324 of NZ_BJOC01000008.1, forward strand.
GCGACAACTGGCTGGCGCTGCGCGATGAACTGCTCGCCCACCTGGCCGGATTCACGTCGCCGGTGGTCGGCGTCGGCCACTCCATGGGCGGCGTGCTGATGGCCATGGCCGCCGAACAGGCGCCGCAACGCTTCCATGGCGTGGTGATGCTGGATCCCCCCTTGATGCTGGGTCTGGATGCCCTGGCCATGAAGCTGGCCAAGCGGCTGGGTCTGGTCGACCGCGTCACCCCGGCGGGCCGGAGCCTGGGACGCCGCTCCCGGTGGCCTGATCGTGCGACCATGCGCGACTATCTGCGTCGCCGCGGCCTGTTCCGGCACTTCACCGATCAGGCACTGGATGACTACATCGCCGGCGGTACCCGGGAGCTCGAGGAAGGAGGCGTGGCACTCTGCTACGACCCCGCGATCGAAGTGGATATCTTCCGCCATCTGCCCGACCATCTGCATGGCCTGCCGTCCCGCTTGAAGGTGCCGATGAGTGTGCTGGCGGGGCAGGACTCGGATCTGATGACGCCGCGTCGACGCCGGCGTCTGCGGCGTCACGGAGTGCCGGTCAGCGAGGTTGAGGGCAGTCACATGTTTCCCATGGAGCATCCGCAAGCGGCCCGTCAGGCGCTTCAGACGTGTCTTGATGCCGTGCTGCCGGGAGCCAGCCGATGACCACCGCGACGCCCCTGAGATTGGCAAACCAGCGCCTGGCAGCCCTGTCCTGGGGGGACGCCGCTGCGCCGACCTGGCTGGCGCTGCATGGCTGGCTGGACAATGCGGCGAGCTTTTCCCGGCTGGCGCCGCGGCTGGTCGAACACCTGGGCATCCGGGTGGTGGCGCTGGACCTGGCCGGCCACGGCCAGTCGCAACACCTGGCGGGCGACGGTGACTATGCGCTCTGGGATTACTGTCACGATGTGCTCGATGCCCTGGACGCGCTGGGGCTAGAGAGTGCCCCGCTACTGGCCCATTCCATGGGGGCCGGAGTGGCGTGCCTGCTGGCCGCTAGTCTGCCGGAACGGGTCGATGGGCTGCGCCTGATCGACGGTCTGGGCGCCTTGAGCACCCCGGCGCCGTCGGCGCCCGGGCAATTGCGCCAGGGCCTGCAGGCGGCGCGGCGCACGCCATCGCCGGCGCCGCGTTATGCGGATATCGATGCGGCCGTGCAGTCCCGGGTCAAGGGCAGTGTCACGCCGATCGATGCCGACACCGCGCGGCCCTTGATGGAACGCAACCTGGAAGCCATGCCCGAGGGGGACTGGCGACTGCGCAGCGATCCGCGCCTACGCTGGCCCTCGCCGGTGCGCTTCACGCCCGAGCAGGTACTAGCCATGCTGGGGGCCATCCGCTGTGATGTGCTATTAATCGAGGGTAAGGCGGGTATTCTGACGCAGCGCCCTGGCATGGACCAGGCACGCGGGGCGCTGCAGCGGCTGAGCCGACGCATCCTGGCCGGCGGTCACCATCTCCATCTGGAGGCGGACAGGGTGCCGGCAGTCGCCGACGCCATCGTGACGCATCATGCCTGTGTCGAGCAGGGTTGATTCTGCGCGGCACAGGATTCAGTCAACCCCGGGAGGTGTCATGGACGAACAGCAGGCCGAAGAAGGCAATGGTCGCCGCGTCATGCTGGCACTGGGCAGTGGCGGCGCGCGCGGCTATGCCCATATCGGTGTGATCGAAGAGCTGGAGGCACGCGGTTACGAGATCGTGGCCCTCTCCGGCTGCTCCATGGGAGCGCTGGTGGCCGGCGCCTATGCCGCCGGTCAACTCAGTGCCTACCGTGACTGGGTGTGTCGCCTGGACTACTTCGACGTGCTGCGCCTGGTCGACATTACCTGGAGCCCGATGGGCGCCATGAAAGCCAGCAAGGTCATGAGCAAGCTCGAGGAGCTGGTCGGTGACAGCCTGATCGAGGACCTGCGCGTGCCGGTGACCACCGTGGCCACGGATCTGACGCGCCAGCGCGAGGTATGGTTTCAATCCGGCCCGTTGTTGCAGGCCGTGCGGGCTTCCATCGCCGTGCCCGGTGTCATCACGCCGGTCTATCGCGGCTCCCAGGTGCTGGTGGATGGTGGCCTGCTCAACCCGCTGCCGGTGATGCCGGCGGTGGAGGCGCGTGCCGACTTCCTGATGGCCGTCAACGCCACGGCCCAGACGTCGCGCCCCATCTCGCTGGACGCCATGTTGCCGCCCGACGAGGCGGCCGAGGAGCGGGCCCGGGAAGAAGCCCGCGATCAGTCCGGCAGCGTCGATTTCGAAGGCTGGATGCAAGGCGTGAAGGGCGCCACCAAGCGACTGTTCGACGGCTTCGGCAGCGGGGAAGGCGATGACCATGAGCAGGGCCAGCAGGAACGTGATCAGCACGCCTGGGGGCGGCTCGACATGATGCTGGCGTCCTTTGATATCGCCCAGGGTGCGATTGCCAATTATCGCCTGGCCGGCTATCCGCCGGATGTGCTGGTCAAGATCCCCAAGACGGTGTGCGGCGCCTACGAGTTTCATCGCGCCGAAGCCCTGATTCGCCTGGGGCGCCACCTGGCCAAGGAAGCGCTGGACAAGCGCGAACGCGATCTGGGGACCTGAAAGGCATGGGGCAGGGCTTCGAGGGCGCGGCAGGCCGATAACGCATCGCGCGAGCCCGAGCCGGCCTGCACGGACAGCGGGTGATGCGCGTGTCGTCCGCTTCTTGCATGCGCTAGAGTGGTTCGCCTAACGGCACAAATGGCGGAGCGGATGAAGCGGTCATGGAAGTAAAGCTGCCCTCGCTGAGGGGGCTGAATGCCTTCGAAGCCACGGCCCGGCTGGGGTCGATGACCGCAGCAGCAGAGGCCACCGGCACCTCTCAACCCGTGGTGTCGCAACGGATACGCGCGCTGGAGGAGCACCTCGGGTTATCGCTGTTCGAGCGCAGTGGCAACAGCCTGGTGCTGACGCCTCACGGTGAGCGCTTCTATCACGAGGTGGAGCATGGCTTGCAGGTGATTCACGGCGCCTGCCAGGAGATGTATCGCCTCAGCGGCGTGTACAGGCCGCAAGTCTCCATTGCGGCGGGGTCCGGTTTTACCCACCTGTGCCTCTTGCCCTTGCTGCCCGAGCTGAAGGCCTGCTTCCCGCAGCTGCGCATCCATCTCGTGCCCGTGGATCGGGACGATGATGCGTCCATGCAGGCGGCGGATATTGCCATCCGGTTCGGCCGGCAGTCTGCGTCATCCGGGTCGCAACTCCTGGCCGAGGAGCGCGTCCTGCCGGTCTGCACGCCCGCCTATGCTGAACGACACGGGTTGCAGTACATAAACGACGCCGATGACCTGTCCCGCCTGACACTGCTGCATCAGGATGAAAGGGATCCTCGCTGGCTCGACTGGAAACAATGGGCTCGAGCGGTGGCGATATGGCCGATACCCGATGAGGATATATTTCCTTTCCACAATTACCCGCTGGTGTTGAATGCGGCTCTGGAAGGGCAGGGGGTCGCGCTGGGATGGAAGTTCATCGTCGAGAAACATCTCGCCAGCGGCAAGTTGATGGGAGTGGGGCCGGAGGTGGCTCGCGCGCATTATGGCTACTGGATAGAGCTCAAGTACCCTGACAATGCACTGGTGCAGCCCGTCAAGGACTGGCTGGTGTCGGCATTGAACGATGAGCGGGAGTGAGTGGCATCATGCATGGCCGGTGGGGCTCTGCCGGCCATGGCGGGTGTCGGGCCGGTCGCGTCGCTGAGCGCCGGCCCTTATGCCGAGTCACTCGGCGACCGGGCCCTGTGCTTCTGCCTCGCCGATGACGGCCGGGTCGAAGGGTGTCCGGGAGAACACGCGTTCCAGCAGGGGCTTGAAGTGCTCCAGTGAGGGCGTCGGGTAATCGGGATCGAAGGAGGCCTGGTCATAGCGCTCACAGAAGTCGACACAACTTTGATACCAGGGGTGGTGCTTGTAACGATCCCGTTCGTGCGGGTCCTCGGCGAAGAAGTGCGCGTAATAGACCTTCTGGAACAAGCCGTGATGATGGATGATCCAGGTCACCTGGCTCCGCACGTAGGGGCGGATGATCGCCGCGGCAAGTTGCGAATGATTGTAGGGTGCCAGTTCGTCTCCAAGATCATGCAGCAGGGCACCGACGATCAGGTCGTCGTCGGCACCATCGGCTTCGGCTCGCGCCGCGCTCTGAAGAGAGTGCTCGAGGCGCGTCACCTGATAGCCGCTCAAGCTGTTGTCCAGGTTTTCCAGTGCCTTGATCAGACGCTCGACCAGGCCCTCGTTGAACGCTGATTCCAGCCTGTCGAGAAACTGGTACTCTTCCCGGGTACCGTCCTTCATCTGGCGAAATGCGACCTGTTGCATTCAGACGACCTCCTGGGCTGTGTGCGCATCTTTCAGCAGGCTGGCGTAACGTTCCCGCGGTCCATCGGTATCCAGATAACATCCCTGCAGATGCCGGTGCCCTTCGTCAGGGTTGTAGCGGGTTCTACCATGCAGGACCCGACTGTTGTCGAACATCATCAACTCGCCAGCGCCGAGTCGGAAACGGAACTCGAAGTCGGGATCCAGAAAGAGTTCTCCGAGTCGCTTGCGCGCCTGGTGGAAGAGCCGGGTATCGCACGCATCCAGCAGTGGCAACGAGTCCAGCCGCGGGCTGTAGTGAACCCCGGTGGGTCGGCCCTCGGCATCTGTCTGGATCATGCTGCGATGGGTCACGAGTTCCGTGCCGGCATCCAGGAAGCGGAAACGCACGGGCGTCTGCTTGAGCAGCTGATACCCCTCCGGCATCTCGTGTTGCAGAGTGGCCAGCACCTGGAGGCTGTCGACCAGTGTCGAGAGCCCGCCGCTCGTTTCATTGACCAGGCAATGCAGCAGCTGGATGCCCGGTACCGGATGTCGGTACGGATTGTCGGTGTGCGGCCCCAGCGCGACACTGCGGTAGGCCAGATCATTGCCCGTGGGGCGCGAGTAGACCTCGAAGTAGCGCCCGAAATTGGTTTCCTTGACATAGCCGTACTTGGCGCCGACCTCCAGGATGCGTTCGGGGTCGGTGGGTACGTCGTGCAGCACGATATAGCCGTAGCGCAGGTAGGCGTCCAGCGACTGGTGGAACGCCGCGTCATCCGCCAGGATCTGCCGCCAGTCGAAGCGCAGGCCCTGGTGATCGATGCGCGCATCCCATGGCGTGGCCGAAGGAAAGTGGCTATGGCCCTGAATGTCCGCCGCCAGGGCATCAAGCTGGAAGGTTTCCTGGTGGCCGTCGCTGAAGGCGATATGCACGTCATCGTGGCACCCGCTCTCCAGTGATGCGATGGCCAGGTCCGGATCCAGGGCATGCGAGTCGAAGAGTCGCTGCTGGGTCATCGGCTCCAGCTGGTCGCGGGACCGAGTGCGCTCCCTGAGCCAGAGCGGGCTGAGGGTGAAGTGGTGATCTCCTTGATGTGCCCTGAGGGCCGGGGGTTGTTCGACGATTTCCAGTCTGACCTGTGCCGGCATGCTTTCGCTCCTGCTTCAACGGATGATGCGATCGGTTTCCGCTGCTCAGGATGATGGATAGCCGCCCGGCGAAGTAGGCCGCTTCACTTATGGCGCTTCATGCATTTTTTTTATGGGAGCCCTGCATCATCGCGGAGGTGCTAACGCTGGCGCCGCAACAAGACATAGACGGCGCCGGTCCCGCCATCGATGGGCGTCGCCGAGCAGAAGGCCAGCACGCTTGGCCACTCGCGCAGCCAGGCGTTGACGTGACTCTTGATGACCGGGTAATTGGCGCTGGCGCCCCAGGCCTTGCCATGCACGATCAGGACACAGCGCGCGCGTTCGGCTTCGGCCTCGTGAAGGAAGCTTTCCAGCTCCTGGCGAGCCTCGTCGATGGTGTAACCATGAAGGTCGAGACCCGCCTGCCAGCCGAGGCGGCCTTTCTTGAGCTCGCTGCGGGTACGATAGGGCAGGTCGGGAAGGGCGAAGTCGAGGTAGGTCGATGGCCTGACGGGATCGACACGGCCATCCGAGGTGCGTCCCGTTGCATTCTGGTTGCCGGCATCCGTCGCCGCGGCCCGTCGCGCCTGGGCGGCTTCCTCGGCGCGCCGAGGGCGGCCCGGGTCGGCGCGATTGTGCTGCATGGGGCGCACACCGGCCTCGCTCAGCGCCTGGCGAAAGGCGTTGATCTCGTCGTCATCGGGCTTCTGGCGTCGTCGACTCATGGTCAGGCTCGTCGGCCACGCACCGTGTCGTGCGTGGCATCATGAAGTGCATGCAAATGGCGGTGGCCGGTGTTCGGCATCAAACCTCCAGTATAACGGCCCTGGCGTGGCTGTGAACCGCCGGCGAAGGTACAATCGTCAGTCCACGCTTATCATGCAACCGCTGAACAGGATGCCCCGTGGCCGATTCCGACTGCACTTCATCGACTTCCACCCTGACGCTTGGCAACGGCGAGCTCGCCGAGGGGCTGATCACCCTGCGGGACTGCCTGCGCTGGGCCACCAGCGAGTTTCATCTGGCCGGCCTGCATTACGGTCACGGTACCGATTCGGCCTGGGACGAGGCCGTGGCGCTGACCCTGGGGGCCCTGCATCTGCCCTGGAATGTCGACCCCGGCGTGCTCGATGCGCGCCTGCTGCCCATGGAGCGCTCGCGCATCGTGGCGTTGGTGCGCGAGCGTATCGCCAGCCGGCGTCCCTTACCCTACCTGCTGGGGGAGGCCTTCTTCGCCGGCGTGCCCTTCAATGTCGACGAACGAGTATTGATTCCGCGCTCGCCGATCGCCGAGCTGATCGAGGATGGCTTCGCCGCCTGGTTCCCGGGCGAGCCGCCGATGCGGGTACTGGACCTGTGCGCCGGATCCGGCTGCATCGGCATCGCCACGGCACTGTATCTGCCGACCAGCGAGGTGGACCTGGCCGATGTCAGTCCCGAGGCCCTGGAAGTATCGCGCCAGAACATCACCCGCCACGATGTCGGCGATCGAGTGCGCGCCGTGATCGCGGATCTTTTCGACGGACTGGAAGGGCAGTGTTATGACGTCATCGTCTCCAATCCGCCCTATGTTGATGCTCGCGACCTGGCCGGCATGCCTCGCGAGTTCCATCACGAGCCGAGCCTGGCATTGGGAGCCGGCGCCGATGGCCTGGATATCGTGCGGCGCATCCTGCGCGAGGCCCGACAGTACCTGAGCGACGACGGCGTGCTGATTGTCGAGGTCGGCAACTCCGATCACCACCTGGAGGCGGCGTTTCCTGACGTGCCCTTCATGTGGCTGGAATTCGAGCGTGGCGGCCAGGGCGTGTTTGCGCTGACCGCCGCGGAACTCGACGCCCATGCGGCGTCCTTCGCCTGATTCGTCCTTGAGGAGCGCCCATGTCCGGCAACACCTTCGGCAAGTTGTTCACCCTGACCACCTTCGGCGAGAGCCACGGCCCGGCGCTGGGCGCCATCATCGACGGCTGCCCGCCGGGGGTGCCGGTGGATGAAGCCACCCTGCAGCACGAGCTGGATCGCCGCCGTCCCGGGTCGTCGCGTTTCACCACCCAGCGTCGCGAACCCGATCGGGTGCGCATCCTGTCCGGTGTCTTCGAGGGCGTGACCACGGGTACCTCGATCGGGTTGATGATCGAGAACACCGATCAGCGCTCCAAGGACTATTCGCGCATCAAGGACCAGTTCCGGCCGGCCCATGCGGATTACACCTACCACCACAAGTACGGTCTCCGCGATTACCGTGGGGGCGGGCGTTCCAGTGCACGCGAGACCGCCATGCGCGTGGCCGCCGGCGCCATCGCCAAGCAGTATCTGGCCGGCCGGGGCATTCGCGTGCGCGGCTACATGAGCCAGCTCGGTCCCATCGGCATCGAGTTCCGTGACTGGCAGGCGGTGGACGAGAACCCTTTCTTCTGTCCCGACCCGGACAAGGTGCCGGAGCTCGAGGACTACATGGAACAGCTGCGCCGCGACCAGGACTCCGTGGGGGCGAAGATCTCGGTGGTGGCCGAGGGGGTGCCGCCCGGGCTGGGCGAGCCGGTCTTCGATCGCCTGGATGCCGAGCTGGCCCATGGCCTGATGAGCATCAACGCGGTCAAGGGCGTCGAGATCGGCGACGGCTTCGCCGCGGTGGCTCAGCGCGGCAGCGAGCACCGCGACGAGATGACCCCGGACGGCTTCCTGTCCAACCATGCCGGCGGCGTGCTGGGAGGCATCTCCAGTGGTCAGACCATCATCGCGCATCTGGCCCTCAAGCCGACCTCCAGCATTACCACGCCGGGGCGCTCCATCGACATTCACGGCGAGCCGGTCGAGGTCATCACGCGCGGTCGACACGACCCCTGTGTGGGGATTCGCGCCACGCCGATCGCCGAGGCGATGATGGCGCTGACGCTGATGGATCACTTGCTGCGCCATCGTGGCCAGAACCAGGATGTCGCGGTGACAACGCCCCGCCTGTCGTGATGGGCCCTGTCGAGCGGGGCAGCCTGCTACACTGGACATGAGACGCCACTCACTCCAGTCAGGGATGCTATTCATGAAGATCAATGTCGAATTCGATTTGACGCCCGATGAATTTCGTCAGGCGCTCGGGCTGCCCGATGTGGAGGCGTTCCAGCAGGATCTGCTGCAGCGCATCCAGAAGCAGATGGAATCCGGGGTGGAAGGCTACGACCCGATGAGTCTGATGCAGCCCTTCCTTCAACAACCGCTCTTTCAGCAGGGCATGGCCAATTTCGGCAACTATCAGCAGATGATGATGGACATGCTGAATCGCGCCGCTTCCGGCGCCGGCCAGCAGGGCGCCGCCCAGGGCGACGAGTCGACAGCATCGACGTCCTCCGGCCAGAGCGGGTCGGGATCGGCGTCGGCCAGTTCCCGGTCACGCAGCAAGCGCAGCAACTGATGGGTCGCCTGCCGGCGTTGTCGCAGTCTTGACGTCATTATCTTGCAACGTGCGGCGTGCCAGACTAGTCTTTGTGCAGCGCAGCACAAAATCCGTGTCATACGTTCCCTTCGGGAGGTAGCGATCATGCAAGACAAGATGATGGATTCATTCAATCAGCAGGCCCGCGAATTCTTCACCCCCATGCGCAAGCTCAATTCCCTGATGCTCGACAACATGGAGCGGGTCACCCAGTATCAGCTGGATGCCATGAAGCGTTACAGCCAGATGGGGACGTCCAGCCTGCGCGATGCCAGCGACATCGGCGATGCCGAGCAGGCCCGCGATTTCGGCACTCGCCAGGTCGAGATGATGACCGAGCTGTCCAATCAGATGCTGGCTGACGCCCGCGCCATGAGCGAAATGAGCCTGCGCATGAAGAGCGAGATGGAAGCGTTGTTCGGCGAGTCCGGTCAGGTCATGGCCGAGCGGATGGAAGAAGCCACGCAAGCCACCCAGGAGTCCGCCAAGTCGGAAGGCCCCGCCAAGGCCACCAGCCAGACGACGCGCAAGCGCGGATCCGGCAGTAATGCGGGTAACGGCAACGGCTCCAGCTGAACCCCGACCAGCAGGCAGCAGCGCCGTCAGGACGCGCTGTCATCTCGGCCGCCATCCGCTTGATGGGTGGCGGTCGTTTTTCCAGATACCGGGAGGGAGCGATGCAGCCAGGGAATCACACGCCGTCGCAGGAAGAACTCGAAGCATGGGGCGAGCAGGCCAGGTTGATCGGTGAACATTACCAGGCGTTGCTCGAGGATGTGTTACCCCGGTTGGTGCCGGACACCGCGGCGGAATCCGTCTACTCGGACATGCGCGAAAGCTTTCGTGCCGGTGCCGAAGCGCTCAATCGTGATCCATCGCTGCTCTGGCAGACCCAGGCGCGCCTGATGGAGGATCAGTACCAGCTCTGGCAATACGGCCTCAAGGCCTTCTCCGGGCAAGCGGTAGAGCCCCTGGTCTCGCCCGGCAAGGGCGACCGGCGTTTTCGCGATGATGCCTGGCAGAGCGATCCCTTCTACATGGCGATCATGCAGCAGTATCTGCTGTTCGCGCAGCGCGTCGAGGCCCTGATCGACAATCTCGATGGCCTGTCGGACGACAATCGTCGCAATCTCGCCTTCTATGCCCGGCAACTGGTCAATGCCATGTCGCCGACCAACTTCGTGACCACCAACCCCGAGGTCATGCGCCGCACCGTGGAAACCCGCGGGCAGAATCTCGTCGACGGGCTGGCGCGGCTCCGCGAAGACCTGGCCAACTCGGTGGAAGGCATCAATGTCACCATGACCGATCGCACGGCCTTCAAGGTCGGTGAGAACATCGCGGTCACTCCGGGCTCGGTGGTCTTCGAGAACGAGCTGATGCAGCTGGTCCAGTATGCGCCCACCACCGAGAAGGTCTTCAAGACTCCCCTGCTGGTGGTACCGCCCTGGATCAACAAGTATTACGTGCTGGACCTGCGTCAGGAGAACTCCCTGATCAAATGGCTGGTCGACCAGGGGCACAGCGTCTTCCTGATCTCCTGGCGCAACCCTGGGCCCGAGCAGCGGGACCTGACCTGGGCGGATTACATGCAGATGGGGCCCATCGCCTCCATGGAAGCCATCGAACAGGCGGTCGGCGAGAAATCGGTCAACCTCCTGAGCTACTGCGTGGGCGGTACCCTGGCAGCCTCCACCGTGGCCTACCTGACCAGCACGCGGCGTGGCCGCAAGGTACGCTCCGTGACCTACATGGCCACGCTGCAGGACTTCCGGGACCCGGGCGAGCTGGGGGTCTTTCTCAGCGAGCCGGTGCTCAGTGGCCTCGAACAGAAGCTCGAGCAGGATGGTTATCTGGACGGCCGTGTCATGGCCTACTCCTTCAACCTGCTGCGCGAGAATGACCTCTTCTGGTCGTTCTACATCAACAACTATCTCAAGGGCGACGCCCCGGCCCCCTTCGACCTGCTGTACTGGAACACCGATGGCACCAACCTGCCGGCCGGCACCCATGGCTGGTATCTGCGCCATCTGTATCGCGAAAACCGTCTGGTCGAGCCCAACGGCATCGAACTGGATGGCGTCAAGATCGATCTGCGCAAGATCTCGACGCCCAGCTATTTCGTGTCGACCCGCGAAGACCATATCGCCAAGTGGAACAGCACCTACTATGGCGCCCTGCTGCCCAAAGGGCCGGTGACCTTCGTGCTGGGTGGCTCCGGTCACATCGCCGGGATCGTCAACCCGCCGCACAAGAACAAGTACGGCTTCTGGACCAATGACGAGCTGCCGGACGACCACGAGGCCTGGCTGGAAGGCGCCGAAGCCCACGAAGGCTCCTGGTGGCCGCACTGGCAAGCCTGGATGACCGACAACGGCTACGCCGATACCGAGAAGATGGTCGCGGCTCGCCAACCCGGCGACGGTGAACTCGACATCCTCGAACCCGCCCCGGGGCGCTACGTCACCATGACGATCCCCGAGGTGCTGGGCGAAGACCCGGCTTCGCCGGGAGCTTGAAGCTGAATGAGGTAAGAACGCGGCTGGCGCCGCTGAGAAGAAGGAAGAACGCGGCTGGCGCCGCTGAGAAGAAGGAAGAACGCGGCTGGCGCCGCTTGAAGAGGGAAGAACGGCGCTTCGCGCCTGGAAGAAAACCCTTGACACCATTGTGCTCGGGCGTACGCTTCCTTCTTCCTTCTTCCTTCTTCCTTCTTCCTTCTTCCTTCTTCCTTCTTCCTTCTTCCTTCTTCCTTCTTCCTTCTTCCTTCTTCCTTC
>NZ_BJOC01000009.1 GCF_006540005.1 Halomonas halmophila
CTTCCTTCTTCCTTCTTCCTTCTTCCTTCTTCCTTCTTCCTTCTTCCTTCTTCCTTCTTCCTTCTTCCTTCTTCCTTCTTCCTTCTTCCTTCTTATGTCTTGCGTCGGCGTCCCCGCACTCCGGCCAGCATCATCATCAGCCCGAGCAGCCAGACCGGCCAGCTGCCGGTGCGGGTGAAGGGGGTGAGTCCTTGCATCGGGGTGAATTCGCCGATCAGGGTGGCGGTCTCGAACTGGGGCAGGCGCTGTGTGATATGGCCCTGGGGGTCGATGATGGCGGTGACGCCGTTGCTGGTGGCGCGCACCACATAGCGGCCGTTTTCCAGGGCGCGCAGTCGCGCCATCTGCAGGTGCTGTTGTGGCCCCAACGAATCGCCGAACCAGCTGTCATTGGAGAGCGTGAGGATGACTTCGGCTTGACGGGCCTGATCCGCCACCAGGTTGGCATAGATGATCTCGTAGCAGATGGCGTTGCCGATGCGGGTCCCGGCAGCGACCATGGGGGGCTGCTCGTCTTCACCCGGGGTCATGGCAGGCATGGGCAGATCGAAAAAGGCGATGGCGCCGCGCAACAGGCTCTCCAGTGGCAGGTATTCGCCGAAGGGCACCAGGTGCTGCTTGCGGTACTCGCCTTCGACGCCGTTTCGTCCCACCACGCTGTTATAGAACTGTCCCTGCGCATCGCGTTGCAGGATACCGGTGAGCAGCTGTGTCTCGTCAGGCAGGCTGGCCTGGGCGCGCTCGAGAATGGGGGAGGCCCGGTCCTCGAACATCGGCAGGGCGGCTTCCGGCCAGATCACCAGGTCGAGTGGAATGTCTTCGAGTTGCCGGGTCTGGCGCAGATAGGTGTCAATGGCCGTGCGCTGTCCCTGTTGTGTCCACTTGATGTGTTGCGAGAGGTTGCCTTGCAGCAGGGCCACACGGACCGGGTCGCCGGCGGGCTGCGTCCAGTGCGTCGGCAGCGCCAAGGGGATCAGCCAGAGGCCGGCCAGCGGCAGCGCGCTCCACCAGCGTCGACGCAGCAGCTCTACACCCAGGGCACCACTCAACGCGACGATCAGTGACAGTAGATAGACGCCACCCACCGGTGCCCAGGGGGCCAGTGGCGAATCCACCTGGCCACTGCCCAGCAACAACCAGGGAAAGCCGGTGAATAGCCAGGTTCGCAAGGCTTCACCGAGTACCCAGGCACCGGTGAAGGTGATGACGCCGAAGCGAGGTCCGCACAGGCGACGATAGAGCCCCAGGGTGACGGCGAAGAAAAGCGCCAGGGCGGCGACGAATAGTGTCGTCAACGCCACGGCCAGGGGGACCCCGGTATAGCCGTAGTCATGAATCGAGACATAGACCCAGGAGACCCCGGGGCCGAACAGGCCCAGACCATAGCCCCAGCCTCGCCAGGCCGCCTGACGGGGCGTGCTGTCGCTGAGCCCGGCATACAGCAGGCCGGCGGCCACCGGCGCCAGCCACCAGAGCTTGAAGGGTGCGGCGGAGAGGGTGGTCAGGACGCCGGCGACGACAGCGGCGAGGTAACCCAGGCGAGGGTGGCGGCGAAAGGCGTGCATGGTCCCGTCCGTGGTTATCGAGTCGGTGCGGTGAGGCGTCTCAGCTGTCGTCGTGGCCGTGTCGCTCGGCTTCGAGCAGTCGAATGCGGCGGTTGTCGGCATTCAGGACGGTGAAGCGCCAGCCGCCGATGTCGGTGTACTCGCCACGCCCGGGCAAGTGGCCAAAGCCTTGCATGATCAGGCCGCCCAGAGTGTCGAACTCTTCGTCGGAAAAGTGTGTGCCGAAGTGCTCGTTGAAATCCTCGATGGGGGTCAGGGCGCGAATCGCGTAGCGGCCCTCGCCGAGGTCGCGGATGTCGGCTTCCTCGTCGGTATCATGCTCGTCCTCGATGTCGCCGACGATTTCCTCGAGGATATCCTCGATGGTCACGATGCCGGCCGTGCCACCGTACTCGTCGACGACCACGGCCATGTGATTGTGGGTGTCGCGGAATTCCTTGAGCAGGCTGTTGAGGCGCTTGGACTCCGGTACGAACATGGCCGGGCGCAGGACCTCCTCGAGCTGGAAGGCGTGACCGCTGTCCTGTCTCTGGCGCAACAGCGGCAGCAGATCCTTGACCAGCAGTATGCCCCGGACCTCGTCCAGATTCTCGCCGATGACAGGGTAGCGCGAGTGTCCGGTCTCGAGGATGAAGGGCAGGTATTCTTCCAGCGGCTGGTCGAGGTCGATGGCGTTGACCTGGGAACGCGGGATGAGGACTTCGCGCACCTGCTGGTCGCTGATGTTCAGGGCGCCCTCGATGATCATCATGGCGTCCTGTTCGAGCTTCAGTCGAGTGGCGGCCTGGCGCAGGAACTCCAGCAATTCGTCGCGGGAGTTGGGCTCATCCGTATCGTTGGAAAGGGCACTGAACAACTTATCGAGCCAGGACCTGCTGCCCTGGCTGCTCGATCGGTCTTCGCTCATGCGTTGGCTCTCTCGTCCTCGGGATCGTTGTCACCTGTGGGAGGATCGGGGCTCGTGTACGGATCGGCAATGCCCAGTTCGGCGAGTATGGTTCGCTCCAGGGCTTCCATGTCCTCGGCCTCTGCGTCCTCGATATGATCGTAACCCAATAGATGCAGCGTGCCATGCACGACCATGTGCGCATAGTGATTCTGCACTGTCTTGTGCTGTTGGCTGGCTTCGTCGCTGACCACCGCGTGGCAGATCACCAGGTCGCCGAGCAGCGGCAGGTCCACGCCCGGTGGGCATTCGAAGGGAAAGGAAAGCACATTGGTGGGGCGGTCGCGATCCCGGTAATCGCGGTTCAGGCACTGACTCTCGGCGGCATCGACGAAGCGCACGGTCAGCTCGTGGCGCGTTTCCCCGGGATGTCGGGACAACACGCCGGCCACCCAGTCGACGAGCGCCGACTGGTCCGGCAGCTCGTTGGCATCCACCGCCACCTGGCGGTCGATTTCCGGAACCATCGCCGGCGAGTTCATGTGTCTCCCGCCTCGCCGTCGTCGCGGCGTTCCAGTCGCTGCTGGCGGAGTGCTTCACGCTCCTGTTCACGAGCTTCGCGCTTGGCCCGGGCTTCGGCTTCCTCGTCGGCCTCGAAGACATCGTAGGCCTCGATGATGCGCTGCACCAGCGGATGGCGTACCACGTCCTTGGCGGCAAAGTGGGTCACCCCGATGCCCTGGGTGTCCTTGAGGACATCGAGCACCTGGATCAGCCCGGAGGTCTGGCCGCGGGGCAGGTCGACCTGGGTGATATCGCCGGTGATGACGGCCGTCGAGCCGAAGCCGATGCGCGTCAGGAACATCTTCATCTGCTCGCGCGTGGTGTTCTGGCTCTCATCGAGGATGATGAAGGCGTTGTTGAGCGTGCGACCCCGCATGTAGGCCAGCGGCGCAATCTCGATGACCTGGCGCTCGATCAGCTTGGCCACCTGCTCGAAGCCGATCATCTCGTAGAGGGCGTCATACAGGGGGCGCAGGTAAGGGTCGATCTTCTGGGCCAGGTCGCCGGGCAGAAAGCCCAGTTTCTCGCCGGCCTCCACGGCCGGGCGCACCAGCAGGATGCGTCGTACTTCCTGCTGGTTCAGCGCTTCCACGGCCGCGGCCACGGCCAGGTAGGTCTTGCCAGTGCCGGCGGGACCGATGCCGAAATTGATGTCATGTGCGCGAATGCTCGCGACATACCCCTGCTGGTTGATGCCGCGCGGCTTGATGACCGACTTGGGCGTGCGAATCAGGACCTCGCCATCGCCACCCCGGGTGTTCTCCTCTTCTTCCAGTGCCTCGACGCCCGACTCCTGCAGGAAGAGATGCACCGTATCTGGTGTCAGCTCGGTCGCTTCGGTCTCGCGATACAGATGCTCGACCACATTGGCGGCGGCCTTGACGCGTGACTCCGGCCCGGCGAGCTGGAAGGTGTTGCCGCGATTGCGCAGCGTGACGCCGAGCCGCTCTTCGACCAGCTTGAGATGCTCGTCGCGCTGGCCGCACAGTGCGGCCAGGCGGCGCGGGTCATTGGGCTCGAGATTGAGGGTGATGACGCGATTGGCCGATGTAGATGACTGGCTCAAAGGGCACGAATCCATCGATTGGTGTGTGATGATGAACAGCTTACTGCCCCGGAGCGTGCCGGGGCAATGCGCGTGAGCGTCCATGCCTCGCGCCTCGCTCGACGCGGGGCCGGGCCAGGCGGCTTGCTCGGCACGTTTCGGGCGCACGGCGGATTGTGCCGCCACAGCTCTCAGAAGCGTTCCGGAGAGGCCAGATCGCCGCGCAGCGAGTTGGGCAGCGCCTCGGTGATTTCCAGGTCGACGAAATAGCCGATCAGCTCGGTCGGGTTCGGGGCGCGGAAATTGACCACCCGGTTGTTCTCGGTGCGCCCGGACAGTTGGCCCGGATCCTTGGACGAAAAGCCGGTGACCAGCACGCGCTCCGTAGTCCCCACCATGCGGCGACTGATCTGCATGGCCTGTTGATTGATGCGCTCCTGAAGGATCGCCAGGCGCTGCTTCTTGACGTCTTCCGGGGTCTCGTCGGGCAGGTCGGCCGCCGGGGTGCCCGGACGGGCCGAATAGACGAAGCTGAAGGACACATCGAAGCCGATGCGATGGATCAGGTCCATGGTCGACTCGAAGTCGGCCTCGGTCTCGCCGGGAAAGCCGATGATGAAGTCTGAGGAAAAGCTGATGTCCGGCCGCAGGGCGCGGATGCGCTCCAGCTTGTCGACATATTCCTCGACCGTGTGGCCGCGTTTCATGGCCGCCAGGACGTTATCCGAGCCGGCCTGGACGGGCAGGTGGAGATGGCTGACCAGTTCGGGAATCTCGCCATAGGCCTCGATCAGGCTGTCGGAAAACTCCACCGGGTGCGAGGTGGTGAAGCGAATTCGGTCGATGCCCTCGACGGCCGCCACGCAACTGATCAGCTCGGCCAGGTCGATTTCGTCACCCAGCTGGTTTTCGCCACAGTAGGCGTTGACGTTCTGGCCCAGCAGGTTGATCTCGCGAACGCCCTGGTCGGCCAGGTGGATGACCTCGTCCATCACGGCCTCGAAGGGGCGCGAGACCTCCTCGCCACGGGTATAGGGCACCACGCAGAAGGTGCAGTACTTCGAGCAGCCTTCCATGACCGAGACAAAGGCGGTGGCGCCATCCGAGGTCGGCTTGGGCAGGTGGTCGAACTTCTCGATCTCGGGGAAGGTGACATCGACCACCGAGATCTTGTCCTCCTGCCGGGCGTCGAGCATCGAGGGTACGCGGTGCAGGGTCTGCGGGCCGAACACCATGTCGACCTGCGGTGCCCGCTTGCGCAGCGCCTCGCCTTCCTGACTGGCGACACAGCCGCCGACACCGATCACCAGGTCGGGATTGGCTTCCTTGAGCTTCTTCCAGCGGCCGAGCTGGTGGAAAACCTTTTCCTGAGCCTTCTCGCGGATCGAGCAGGTGTTGAGCAGGATGACATCGGCATCCCGCTCGTCGTCGGTGAGTTCCAGCTGGTGGGATTCGCCGAGCATGTCCGCCATGCGCGCGGAGTCATACTCGTTCATCTGGCAGCCGTGTGTCTTGATGAAGAGTTTCTTCGCCATAAGAGTCTGGTCGTGGCTCGAAGGCCCGACGGGGCACCGGTGGATGATCGTTCGCGGGGTAAGACCCGAGGTCTTCCGACAAGGGCCGATATTATACGGGCAGCAGGCCAGGCTTGTCATGGTCTGTGGCCGGTGCGTCGGCACCGGGTGCGCTGCCGAGGCGGGCTGTCCTGTGGTACCGTTATGCCTCTGCCGGTCACGGGCGCTGGTCATGAACTGATCGAAGCCGCGTCAGCACCGGCATTATGCCGCCTGGGGACGGGTTTCCAGCAGTTTTCCCGGCACTTGTCCACAGTATCTGTGGATGACCCCCGGGGAAATGCCCGGCGGGGCGGGCGGCACAGGCAACTGGCGTCAGGCATGGCCGCAGGACGCCGCATAGACAGCTCGGACAGCCAGGACAACGGCATGACAAAGCAATCACGCAGCATCACGCTGCTGGGTGTGCTGATCGGGGCGCTGGCCCTGCCGGTGCACGCCCAGCAAACGGAAGAGGGAGACTCCGACGCCTCAGCCTGGGTCTCCGACGAGTTGACCACTTATGTGCGCAGTGGCCCGACGGATGAGTATCGTATCGTCGGACGCCTGACGGCGGGTGAACCGGTAGAAGTGCTCGGCACGGATGGCAATTACTCCGAGGTACGTAGCGAGAGCGGCGATGTTGTCTGGGTACTCAGCGACCGTTTGCAGGATACGCCCAGTGCCCATGTGCAACTGCCCCGCCTGGAAGAGCAGGTCAGCACCCTGCGTTCGCGGCTGGCGGATGTCGCAGGGACCTGGGAAGGACGCGTCCAGGCGCTGAACGAAACACTGCAAACCCGTGAAGAACGCCTTGCCGAGCTGGAGAAACTCAACCAGCAACTGGCCAGTGAGGCTCGGGCATCGCGCGAGAAGGTGCGCGAGCTGGAGGCGCGCCTGAGCACCCGAGAAGATGACCTGCTGATGCGCTATCTGATGTATGGCGGAGGCATTGCCGGTGCGGGACTGCTGGTCGGCCTGATCGTACCGCATCTACCGCGCCGTCGGCGCAAGCGTGATCGCTGGTTCTAGACGGCTCCTTGTCCGACGACTCGAGGTAGGCGCATGACACAGGATTGGTTGCAACGCTGGCAGGAAGGGCGCATCGGATTCCATCGCGATACCATGCATCCGGCCTTGATGCGCTTCTGGCCGGGGCTCGGTCTGGCTTCCGGCGCCCGGGTGCTGGTGCCATTGTGCGGCAAGAGTCATGACATGCGCTGGCTCGCCGAGCAGGGGCATGCGGTGTTGGGCGTCGAGCTCGCCGAGACGGCCATCGAGCAGTTCGTGGCCGAGGGTGACGGTGAGGTCGTGCGGGATACCCATGATACCTTTGCCATCACCCGCCAGGGTGGTGTGGAGCTCTGGTGCGGGGACTTCTTTCACTTCCCCGTTGACCACGCCGATGCCTTCGGCGCCTTCTATGATCGTGCCGCCCTGATCGCCTTGCCCGAGGCGGCGCGGCAGCGCTACGCCTTCCACCTGGCACAGCTGCTGTCGCCCGGTGCACGCGGGCTCCTGGTCTCGCTGACGCGGGCGTCCGGCGATGAGGGTGGGCCGCCCTATACGGTCACGCCCGAAGAAGTGTGCGAGCTGTTCGCAGCCAACTTCGATTTACGGCACCTGGTCGATGCTCCGCGCGATCCCGACAGCGGTTTTCAGGAAAGCGTCTGGCAGTTGACGCGACGCGGGCCACGGGCGGGATCCCGGGGTCGTTGACCGACACCGCGGTGATCCAGGGTGCCTTCGGGTTGTCTGCCCGGCGTCCGACCGGGGGAGCAACTCAGCGAGACAGGAAACGTCCCAATTCCGGGTCCCGGAAGGCGCGATTCAGGCCGTCGCTGAGCACCCGTTCCACCATCGATTGATGCTTCTTTAAGCCCGGGCTGACGGCGAACTCCTGGCTCAGGCTCGAGGTGTAGGTCCCGGTGTAGGTGGCTCCGCCATTCTCGGCCCTGGCCTCGAGTACCGACTCCAGGCGTGCCTTGTCGAGCATCGGACGGCTATCCTGACGATCATAGGCCAGCCGCTGGAGGGTCAGGGTCAGGCTGGGGCGGCCGTCGGTGGCCTGGGTGGTCGGCTGGAATCCCATGTCGCGCAGGGCGCGTTCGGCCTCGTCCTGGAGTTTGGGGATCAGGGGGCCGGCTGCCACGGTAATCGCCGAGGTCGACATGGCATTGCCGCTGCGCGTGCCGATCTGTTCGCTCTGCCGACCATCGACGGCCGTCACGGTGACGGCCTGACCCTGGCCGATGCTCGGCACGGTGGTCGTGCGCTCCGGGGACGGCTGCAGGTATTGAGGTGACGCACAGCCGGCCAGCCAGCCTGCCGTCAGCACCAGGGCCGTCAGTGTCATCAAACGTCGAAGCATGGTCTCTCTCCCTGAAATGGCAACTCGCCATCGATTATAGCCGTGTCGCCGGCGTCGGCGAGGATTTCCTCGGCCGCTTATCCGGCCATGGGCGCCGTGGCATGACATTCGCTGTGACTGGCCGCCGTGAAACGGTGCCAGTGCCGGGGGTGGGCGAAGAGGCGCTGGCCGCGAGTCAGTGCCAGGCGTTCGAAGTCGGCATGGCGTACGGTGGCCAGCCACGGGCCGGGCAGCCAGTCGGCGGCCAGCTCCACGCGAACCTCCGCGCCCACCGGCGAGATGGCCGTGACGCTGACGGGCAGGTGCGCCGCTTCACTGGGCTCTGCCTCGAGAGCAACTTCATGCGGGCGCAGCAGCAGGTTGCGCGGCCCGTCGGGCAGCTCGACGTCCAGGCGCGCATCGCCGCAGGTCAGCACCCCGTCGCGCACTTCCCCCTCGAGCTGGTTCACATCCCCCAGGAACTCGAACACGAAGCGGTTGCTCGGGGCTCGATACAGGGCTTCCGGCGTGTCGATCTGCTCGATGCGGCCGTCGCTCATCACCACCACTCGGTCCGAGAGCTCCAGGGCTTCCTCCTGGTCATGGGTGACGAAGACGCTGGTGAAGTTCAACTCGTCGTGCAGATGACGCAACCAGCGGCGCAGTTCCTGACGGACCTTGGCATCCAAAGCGCCGAAGGGCTCGTCGAGCAGCAGTACATCGGGGCGCAGCGCCAGGGAACGCGCCAGCGAGACACGCTGCTGCTGACCGCCGGACAGCTGGGCCGGGTAGCGGTTGGCCAGCTGTTCGAGCTGCACCATTTCCAGCAGGCGATGCACCCGGGCACGGATCTCGCTGCCGGGTGGACGCTGCCGGCGAGGCATCACCGTGAGCCCGAAGGCGACGTTGTCGTAGACCGTCATGTGGCGGAACAGCGCATAGTGTTGAAAGACGAAGCCGATGCGCCGGTCGCGTACGTGCAGGTGCGTGACATCGCGCTCGCCGAACAGTATGCGTCCCTTGGGTTGGCGGTCGGGGGCCTCGAGCCCGGCGATGATGCGCAGCAGTGTCGTCTTGCCAGAACCGGAGGGACCGAGCAGCCCGATCAGTTCGCCCTGCCGGATGTCGAGGTCCAGCGGAGCCAGCGCCTGGTGCTGGCCACCCCGGCCATAGTGCTTGGCGATGTTCTCCAGATGAATGCTCATGCGGAAGCCTCCCGGCGCGACGCGCGCCACTCCAGGCCGGCCTTGGCGGCCAGCGTGAACAGGGCGATGAGGGCCAGCAGAGCGGCGCTGGCGAAGGCCCCCACGGTGTTGTAATCCTGATACAGCAGTTCGACCTGCAGTGGCAGGGTGTTGGTCTCGCCGCGGATGGAGCCGGAGACCACCGAGACGGCGCCGAATTCGCCGACGGCCCGGGCATTGGTCAGGATGACGCCGTAGAGCAGCGCCCAGCGAATGTTCGGCAGCGTCACCCGGCGGAACAGCGTGAAGCCGGAAGCCCCCAGGGTGACGGCGGCTTCTTCCTCGCGCGAGCCCTGGGCCTGCATCAGCGGAATCAGTTCGCGGGCGACGAAGGGGCAGGTAACGAAGATGGTCACCATCAGGATGCCCGGCCAGGCGAACATCAATTGAATGTCATGGGCGTCCAGCCAGCCGCCGATCCAGCCATTACGGCCGTACAGCAACAGGTAGATCAGACCCGCCACCACCGGTGAAATGGCGAAGGGGATATCGATCAGGGTCTGCAACAGCCGCCGGCCGGGGAACTGGAAGCGGGTCACCAGCCAGGCGAGCATCACCCCGAACACCAGGTTCACCGGAATGGTCAGTGCGGTGATGAACAGCGTCAGGCCGATCGCTGCCAGGGTGTAGTGATCGGTGATATTGCCCCAGAAGGTACCGAGCCCCTTGGCGAAGGCCTGGGCAAAGATCGCCACCAGCGGCAGCAGCAGGAAGAGGGCAGTCAGCCCGACGGCCATGCCGATCAGCAGACGGCGCATGCCGGGGGAATCGCCGATTCGTTGCATCAGGCGCTCCCCCCATGCAGGCGGCGAATGAACCGGCCCTGCCAGAGATTGATGGCCAGCAGCAGGAGCAGCGAGGTAGCGAGGACCACCGAGGCAATGGCCGAGGCACCTACATAGTCGTATTCCTGCAGCTTGACGAAGATCATCAGCGAGGTGATCTCGGTCTCGTAGGGCATGTTGCCGGCGATGAAGATCACGGCGCCGAACTCGCCCAGCGAGCGCACGAAGGCCAGCCCCGTGCCGGTGACCAGTGCCGGCCACAGGTGGGGCAGGAGTACCCGGCGAAAGGCCACGCCATCCCGGGCACCCAGGGTCATGGCGGCTTCGTCGACCTCGCCGGGCAGGTCCTCGAGAACCGGCTGCACGGTGCGTACCACGAAGGGGATGCTGGTGAAGGCCATGGCCAGGGCGATGCCTACCCAGGTATAGGCCACCTCGACGCCCAGCGGCGCCAGGACCTGGCCCATCCAACCGTTGCTGGAATACAGCGTTGCCAGGGTGATGCCGGCGACAGCGGTCGGCAGGGCGAAGGGCAGGTCCATCAGGGCATCGAGCAGGCGCTTGCCGGGGAAGTCATAGCGCACCAGCACCCAGGCCATCAGCAGCCCGAAAACTGCATTGACCAGGGCGCCGGCCGCTGCGGCGCTGATGGTCGTCAGGTAACTGGCTACCACACGGCCTTCCGTGATGATCGCCCAGTACTCGCCCCAGGACAGGCCGGAGAGCTGGCCGACCAGGCCGGTGAGCGGTAACAACAGCACCAGCGACACGAAGGTCAGACTGATGCCCAATGACAGGCCGAAGCCCGGCAGCACGCGCTGCCGGGCTTTCGGCAAGCCAAGGCTGAAAGCCGATGCTTTCATGATGGTGTCTCGTTGGTCATGTGCATTCGATAACAGGGCTGCCCGGACCGCCCGTGCTTAGCGACGCTGCAGCTGGTCGAGCATCCCGCCGCTTTCGAAGTGGGTCTCCATGGCTTGATCCCAGCCGCCGAAGACATCCTGAACCTCCAAGAGCTCGGTCTCGGGGAACTGGTCGGCGAACTCCTTGGCCACGGTCTCGTCGTGGACGCGGTAGTTGAAGCCGGCCAGCAGGCGCTGGGCCTCTTCGGTGTAGAGGTAGTTCAGGTAGTCCCGGGCCAGTTCGACGTTACCGTTCTCCTTGGCGTTTTCCTCGACTACGGCGACCGGAAATTCGGCGAGGATGCTGACCGGCGGCACGATCACCTCGTACTCGTCGCTGCCATATTCCTGCCGGATGTTGTTGACCTCGGATTCGAAACTGATCAGGACATCGCCGATACCGCGCTCGATAAAGCTGGTGGTGGCGCCGCGGCCGCCGGTATCGAAGACCTTGACGTTGCCCAGGAAGGTGCGCATGAAGTCCTTGATCTTCTGCTGGTTGCCATCGAACTGGCGATCGGCGGCGCCCCAGGCGGCCAGATAGGTATAGCGGCCATTACCGGATGTCTTGGGGTTGGGGAAGACCAGTTCGACGTCTTCCTTGACCAGATCCGCCCAGGTTTCAATCCCCAGCGGATTGCCCTTGCGCACCAGGAAAGCGGTGGTGGAGTAGTAGGGTGAGGCGTTGTTGGGCAACTCGTCCTGCCAGTCCTCGGCCACCAGGCCGGCGTCGGCGAGTACCTGGACATCGGTGACCTGGTTGTAGGTCACCACATCGGCCTCCAGCCCCTGAAGGATGGCGCGCGCCTGGGCGGACGAGCCACCATGTGATTGCTTGATGGTCAGGGTGTCGTCGTGATTGGCCTCCCAGTGTTCCTTGAAGGCCGGGTTGATCGCGGCAAACAGCTCGCGGGCGATATCGTAGGAAGAATTGAGCAATTCACGCTCGGCCGCCATGACCGGTGAGGCGAAGCCCATGCTCAGGCCGGCGGCGATAAGCGAAGCAGTGAGGGTACGGCGTACGACAGGCAGCGGGGACATGATGGCTCCTTGCAGTGCGAAAAGAGTTTCCTTAGATGGCTAAGGTAATAATCGCTAAATGGAATTACAAGGGATGGAGTTATATTAATTCGGCATATTGAAGTCGCGACGGGTTACCAGTTTGATGAGCTACGAGCTACGAGCTACGAGCTACGAGCTACGAGCTACGAGCTACGAGCTACGAGCTACGAGCTACGAGCTACGTGAGGAGTGAGGAGTGAGGTGTGAAGAGGGAAGAGGGAAGAGGGAAGAGGGAAGAGGGAAGAGGGAAGAGGGAAGAGGGAAGAGGGAAGAGGGAAGAGGGAAGAGGGAAG
>NZ_BJOC01000010.1 GCF_006540005.1 Halomonas halmophila
GGGAAGAGGGAAGAGGGAAGAGGGAAGAGGGAAGAGGGAAGAGGGAAGAGGGAAGAGGGAAGAGGGAAGAGGGAAGAGGGAAGAGGGGGCGCGCGAAAGACTGGTTGTGCGGGGGGCCATGCCCCCGGCGGTGCGGGGGCATGGCGGGCTGTCAGAGCCCGATGGCGGAGGAGGTGGAGCGGCGTGGGTCGGCGCCGCCGAAGAACTTGCCGTCCTCGATGACGATGGATTGAGCGGCGCCCATGGCGGATTGCTGGCTGATGGTGTGACCCTTGCCCTTAAGGAGTTCGATGGTGTCCGGACTGATGCCGGCCTCGATGCGGATCTCGTCGGGCAACCACTGGTGGTGGATGCGCGGCGCGCTGACCGCCGACTGGATGTTCATGTCGTGGTCGATGACATTCATCAACACCTGCAGGGTGGTGGTGATGATGCGCGAGCCGCCGGGGCTGCCGGTGATCAGGAAGTTCTTGCCGTCGCGCTTGACGATGGTCGGTGTCATCGACGAGAGCATGCGCTTGCCGGGTTCCACCTTGTTGGCTTCGCCGCCGATCAGTCCATAGGCATTGGGCACGCCGGGCTTGGCCGAGAAGTCATCCATCTCGTTGTTGAGCAGGAAGCCGGCGCCTTCCACGGCGATACCCGAGCCATAGCTGAAGTTGATGGTGTAGGTGTTGGAGACGGCCAGGCCATTGCCATCGGCGATCGAGAAGTGAGTGGTCTCGTTGGACTCATAAGGCAGCGGCTTGCCCGGCGAGATCTCGCTGCTCGGGGTGGCGGTGTCCATGTCGATCTGCCCGCGTAGCTCGTCGGCATAGCCTTCCGAGGTCAGGCCTTCCAGGGGCACCTCGACGAAGTCGGTATCGCCCAGGTATTTCGAACGGTCGGCATAGGCGCGCTTCATGGCCTCGGCCATCACATGGATGGTGTCGGCAGAGTTGAAGCCCCATTCGCCGATCGGGTACTCCTCTAGGATGTTGAGCATCTGGACGATGTGCACACCGCCCGAGGAGGGTGGGCTCATGGCGTAGATGTCATGGCCGCGGTAGTTGCCGTGGCTAGGCTCGCGAATGGCCGGTTGATAACCGGCCAGGTCTTCCAGGGTGATCAGGCCGTCGTGGCGCTGCATTTCGGCGGCGATCAGTTCAGCGGTCTCGCCCTCGTAGAATTCCCGGGCGCCCTGCTCGGCGATGCGCTTGAGGGTGGCGGCCAGGTCGGGCTGGCGGAAGGTGTCGCCGACTTCATAGGCGCTGCCATCCTCCTTGAAGAACATCTTGCGCGTCGATTCCCATTTTTCCAGCCGCTCGCGGGTATCGTTGACGCCGGCGACGAAGCGTGGCGGTACCTCGAAGCCTTCTTCGGCCAGGCGAATCGCTGGAGCCAGGGCATCGGCCAGGCTCAGGGTGCCGTATTTCTCGAGGGCCAGCGCCAGGCCGGCCACAGTGCCCGGCACACCGGCGGCGCGATGGGTGAAGCGCGACCATTCGGAGACAGCGTTGCCGTCCTCGTCCTGGAACATCGTCTCGGTGGCGGCGGCCGGGGCGGTCTCGCGGTAATCGATGGCGATGACCTCGTCGCTGTTCTCGTCGGAGATCAGCATGAAACCGCCACCGCCGATGTTGCCGGAGCGGGGCTGGGTGACCGCCAGGGCGAAGCCGGCGGTGACGGCGGCATCCACGGCGTTGCCGCCGTTGGCCAGCACATCCCGTGCGACATCCGAGGCCAGGAAGTGGCTGGTCGCCACTATGCCCTGGGTGCCTTCCTGGGGATGGAAGCGTTCGCCTTCCAGAATGGCCGGCTGTGCCATGGCCAGCGGGGTCATCAGCAGGGTGCCGGCGATCAGGCCGGCGACCAGTGGGGTCTTGTTGTAGCGGAACATCGACATCTCCTTGTCTCTCCAGGGGAAGTATTCACTATTGGCGGATATCGATGATTGCGCAAGTCGTAATCCGGGTGATGGATGCTGTTAGAATATCCGCCATTGTGTTCTTCGAATTTCGCCAGGGAGCCCCATGAGCGCCACCACCTCCGACTACCTGATCGCCCCTTCGATCCTGTCTGCCGACTTCGCCCGGCTCGGTGATGAAGTCGATGATGTCCTTGCCTCGGGGGCAGACATCGTGCACTTCGACGTGATGGACAACCACTATGTGCCCAACCTGACCATCGGTCCCATGGTCTGCGAGGCGCTGCGCAAGCACGGCGTGACCGCCCCCATCGACGCCCACCTGATGGTCAAGCCGGTGGACCGGCTGATCGGCGATTTCATCGATGCCGGCGCCAGTTATGTCACCTTCCATCCGGAGGCCACGGAGCATATCGATCGATCGCTGCAGTTGATCCGCGATGGGGGCTGCCGGTCGGGGCTGGTGTTCAATCCCGCCACTCCCCTGCATTTCCTCGATCATGTCATGGACAAGGTCGACATGATCCTGCTGATGAGCGTCAATCCGGGTTTCGGGGGTCAGTCCTTCATCCCCGGCACCCTCGACAAGCTGCGCGAGGTGCGTCGACGCATCGATGCCTCCGGCCGTGCAATTCGTCTGGAAGTCGACGGCGGCATCAAGCCCGACAACATTGCCGAGGTGGCGCGTGCCGGAGCGGATACCTTCGTCGCCGGCTCGGCGGTCTTCAAGGGGCGCAGTACGCAGGATCCGCATCGTTACGAAAGCGTCATGCGCGAATTTCGCCGTGCGCTCGAAGACGCATGAGCGAGCTCGATACTGCGGCCGGGCCATGGCACCTGTACATTCTCGAGACAGCCGACGGCGCCCTCTATACGGGCATCACCACGGATGTGCAGCGGCGCCTGAGCGAGCATCGGGCGGGGCGCGGTGCCAAGGCCCTGCGTGGCAAAGGTCCGCTGCATCTGGTATATCACCAGGCGGTGGGCGAGCATGGCGAAGCGCTGCGCCTGGAGGCAGGCATCAAGCGCCTGTCGGCAAGGGAGAAACGGCGCTGGCTGCTGACGCGCCAGGATGAGCCCTGAGGGCAAGGTGTCGGCAGTCGGTCAACAAGGTGTCGGTCCCGCTCGGGACGCGACAGGCAAGTATTCAAGGAGTCGAGATGGACGCGGATCTGGAACGCATCGTGGAATTTCTGCAGGTGCAGGGCACGAGCTTTGTGATCAACCTGGTGGCGGCGATCGCCATCTTCGTGATCGGGCGCTGGGTGGCCAAGCTGCTGCATCGCCTGGCCGTCAAGTCCATGAAGAAGGCCAAGGCCGACCCACTGGTGGTCACCTTCGTGGGCAATATCCTGTATGTGATGATGATGTTTGCCGTGGTCCTGGCCACCATCAGCCAGATCGGCATTCAGACCACCTCGCTGATCGCCGTCATCGGTGCCGCGGGGCTGGCCGTGGGACTGGCGTTGCAGGGGTCGCTGGCCAATTTCGCCGCCGGCGTGATGGTGGTGCTGTTCCGCCCCTACCGGGTGGGCGACTACATCGAGGGTGGCGGCGTTTCCGGCACCGTCGAGGAAGTGCAGATCTTCAACACCGAGCTCAGCACGCCGGACAATCGGCGCATCATCGTGCCCAACGGTCAGATGATGTCGGATGCCATCACCAACTACTCCTCGCGTTCCACGCGGCGGGTCGACCTGGTCGTGGGCGTCGGCTACAACGATGACATCGACACCGTGCGACGCGTGCTGGAGAGCGTGGTGGCCGACGACAGCCGCGTGCTGGCTGATCCGGCGCCGAACATTCGCATCGGCTCGTTGGGGGACTCCAGTGTCAACTGGATCGTGCGCCCCTGGGTCAATGCGGCGGATTACTGGGATGTCTACTGGGAGATGACCGAGGAAATCAAGCGTCGCTTCGATCGCGAAGGCATCAACATTCCCTTCCCACAGCGCGATGTGCACGTCTACCATCACGGCGACAAGAGCGAGACTGACGTCATCGGCTGAGGTCGGGTCGCACCGACGGCCACTGCGCGAGGCCCGAGTCCCGATCGTTCGGGGCCCGGGCCTATCGCTTATGGGCTGTATGGCGCTTAGGGAAACGCTGAAAAAATTGGCGAGCATCGTGAAGCGCAAGGCGCACGGAGCACAGAAAGCGAGACATAACATTTAGTTAGGCGAGCTTTCGCGCACCGCGTAACGCAGCGATTTGCATGCGCAGGCATTTAAGCAGTGTTTCCTCAGTGGAGCTTCATGCGCGGCTTCAGGAAACGATTCAGCCCATCGACGATGACCATCAGCCCGGTCTTCAGAGTGCCGTGAATGGCGCGCTGGTGCATGCGGTACAGGGAGGCGTAGAAGAATTTCGCCAGGTGGCCCTCGATGAAGAGGCTGCGTGCCGAGGCGCCACGCATCAGGCTACCCACCGCATCAAAATGGGCCAGCGAAATCAGCGAGCCGCGATCACGGAACACGAAGGGCTTGAGCGGTTTGCCCTCGAGCCGTGCGCGCAGGTTCTTGTAGAGCCGGTCGGCCTGCTGGTGAGCCGCCTGGGCGCGCGGCGGTACCTGGGAACCGTCTTCCTGGGGGCAGCTGGCGCAATCGCCCAGGGCGAAGATGTGCGGGTCATCGATGCTCTGCAGGCTGGACTCGACCCTGATGCGGTGGTTGTGCTCGGTGGTCAGGCCCAGCTCCGACAGAAAGGCCGGCGCCTTGATACCGGCCGCCCAGACGCCGAGGTCGGTCTCGATGCGCTGGCCGTCGGCGGTGATGATGGCCGAGGGCTCGATCCGGGTCACGCGGGTCGCGACATGCACCTGCACGCCCAGGCGCTCCAGCTCGCGATGCACCGCCTGACTGATGCGATCGGGCAGGGCGGGGAGAATGCCGGGGGCAGCCTCGATCAAGTGCACTTCCAGGTGATCGCTTTCCAGCTGGGTGACGCCATAGGCATGCAACATCTGGGAGGCATCATACAGCTCCGCGGCGAGCTCGACGCCGGTGGCGCCGGCGCCGACGATACCCACCGCCATCCGGGTGCGCTGGTCATGCCGGGGCGTGTTGTAGCGCAGAAAGGTGTTGAGCATGTCCTTGCGAAACGCTTCGGCCTGGCGCGGGCTGTCGAGAAAATGGCAGTATTCGCCGACGCCCGGGGTGCCGAAGTCATTGCTCACGCTGCCCACCGCGATGACCAGTTCATCGTAGGACAGGCTGCGTGATGGCAGGACCTCATGGCCGTCGTCATCGATGATCGGCGCCAGAGTCAGTTGCCGCGATTCGCGGTCCAGCCCGGTGACGGTGCCGAGCTGGAAGTGATAGCCGTTGGCCCGCGCATGGCCCTGATAGGAAATCTCGTCGAGCCCCGAATCCAGGGCACCGGTGGCGACCTCATGGAGCAGCGGCTTCCAGATATGGGTGGTATGCCGGTCGACCAGCATGATCTCGGCACGCCCGCGTCGGCCCAGGCGTCGTCCCAGGCGGGTCACCAGCTCCAGTCCACCGGCGCCGCCGCCGATGACCACGATTCTTGGTACGCTCATTATCCACAAGCTCCTCGGAAATAGGCCACCAGCATAAGGCCATCGCCATGACATGCCCATGGCCCCGAGGCATTTCATGACAGGAAACCGCCACATGCACCACCTGCTGGATGACATTCGACTGATCTGCTTCGACCTGGACGGCACCCTGGTGGACTCGGTGCCGGACCTGGCGGCAGCGGTCGATGCGGCCCTGTGCGATCTCGGGCTGTCGGCGGCGGGCGAACGGCATGTCAGGGACTGGGTCGGCAATGGTTCGCGGGTGTTGATGGAACGCGCGCTGCGTCACGCCCTGGCCGAGGAACCCGGGGCGTCGCGCCTTGAGCAGGCCCACGATGCCTTTGTGAACCATTATGAGCGGCGCCCCTGCGCGGCAAGCCGGCTCTATCCCGGCGTTTCGGAAGCGCTGCAGCAGCTGCATGCCGCCGGGCTGACGTTGGTGCTGGTGACCAACAAGCCGGCGGCCTTCATCGCGCCGATTCTCGGGCACTTTGGCCTGTCGGGGTACTTTTCGCTCTGCCTGGGCGGCGACAGCCTGCCACGACGCAAGCCCGATCCTCTGCCGTTGACGCATGTTGCCGAGGCCTTCGCGGTTTCCTCGGCGCACTGCCTGATGGTCGGGGACTCCCGCCATGATATCGCGGCGGGCAGGGCGGCCGCGTTCCGCACCCTGGCCGTGCCCTACGGCTACAACCATGGTGAGCCGGTTGCGCTCAGCGGTCCGGATGCCGTGGTTGAATCGCTGGTGGAACTCCTTTAGTTTGAACCTGGCCCGTGCCGCGCATTGGGCCATGCACCCTGAACCCGTATAATCGCCGGACATTCCCGGACTTCCTGCCCTTATGGACCCTCGTATGACGCTGGATGCCCTTGTTCTCCGTGACGCCGTGACCCCGCTCGATCGTCGGGTATTCACCGGCAGTTGGCGATGGTGACGCTGACGCGCCAGGGCGGCCCGAGCGTCGCTTGACCATGCGCTTTTCGCTCCATCGTGAGTTCTTTCTTTACCCGAGGCCCAGGGCAGATGATGACCCCCGAACGTTTTCAGGAGCTGGCCGACGCCGGCTACAACCGTATCCCCGTGACCCGCGAGGTCCTGGCGGATCTCGATACGCCGCTTTCCACCTACCTCAAACTGGCCGACGCGCCCTGGACCTTCCTGCTGGAGTCCGTGCAGGGCGGCGAGAAGTGGGGGCGTTATTCGATCATCGGCCTGCCGTGTCGCGAGCGCATCGAAGTGCGCGGGTTTCATGTCGAACACGTCGTCGACGGCGAGGGCCGCGGAGCCACCGAGGTGGAGGACCCACTGGCCTGGATCGAGGCCTTCCAGGCGCGCTTCAAGGTCCCGCGTCTGGATGACACGCCGCGTTTCGACGGCGGCCTGGTGGGCTATTTCGGCTATGACACCATTCGCTACATCGAGCCCCGCCTGCGGGGCGTGGAAAAGCCCGATCCGCTCGGCGTGCCGGACATCCTGCTGATGGTCTGCGACGACCTGGTGGTCTTCGACAACCTCTCGGGCCGCCTGACGCTCTGGACCCATGCCGATCCCGGTGAGGCCGAGGCCTACGCCCGTTCGATCCAGCGCCTCGACCAGCTCGAGGAGCAGCTGCGCAGCGCCGTGCTGCAGAGTCGCAGTCCCGGTACCGGGCGGTCGAACATCTCCGAGGACGACTTCCATGCCAGCTTCAGCGAGGCCGGCTACAAGGCGGCCGTGGAACGCATCAAGGAATACGTCAAGGCCGGCGACGTCATGCAGTGCGTGCCGTCCCAGCGCATGTCGATTCCCTACCAGGCGCCGCCGCTGGACCTGTATCGCGCCCTGCGCAGCCTCAACCCGTCGCCCTACATGTTCTTCCTCAACCTGGACGACCATCATGTGGTCGGCTCCTCGCCGGAAATCCTCACCCGCCTCGAGGAAGGCGAGGTGACCGTGCGGCCCATCGCCGGCACGCGTCACCGCGGTGCCACCGAGGAAGAGGATCGCGCCCTGGAAGCCGAGCTGCTCAACGATCCCAAGGAAATCGCCGAGCACGTCATGCTCATCGATCTCGGCCGCAACGATGTGGGGCGCATCAGCGAGCCGGGCTCGGTGACGGTCACCGACAACATGGCCGTCGAGCGTTATTCGCATGTCATGCACATCGTCTCTCAGGTCACCGGGCGTCTGCGCTCGGGCATGACGGCGATGGACGCGCTGCGTGCCACCTTCCCGGCGGGTACCCTGTCCGGGGCTTCCAAGGTACGTGCCATGGAAGTCATCGACGAGCTCGAGCCGGTCAAGCGTGGTATCTACTCCGGGGCCGTCGGCTATATTTCGTGGCACGGCAACATGGATACCGCCATCGCCATTCGCACCGCCGTGATCAAGGATGGCGAGCTGCATGTCCAGGCCGGTGGCGGCATCGTCGCCGACTCCGATCCCGATGACGAATGGCAGGAAACCATCAACAAGCGGCGCGCCCTGTTCCGGGCGGTGGCCATGGCCGAGCGGGGACTCGACAACCTCTAGGCCGAAGGCGCCCGAGAGCGCCTTGACAGGCATGAGCGCGCCGCACACTATAGCGAGCATGATGTATTTCGCGATGACCTCAGTGACGCAGTGGCGCCTCCAGTATTGAAGGGGCGGCGTGCGTGTGTCTGAGCAATAGTGCCGCCCGCGAGGCGGCATTTTTGTATCTGCTGGCTCGCGGCAACCCTCGGGCATGTCGAGTCATCATGAGCAACCGAAGGTCTTGGGCCTTTATAAGCCCGATTGATATCAGGAGTGTATGCCCGACATGATCGTGATGATCGATAACTACGACAGCTTCACCTTCAACATCGTCCAGTACCTCGGCGAGCTGGGGCAGGACGTGCGCACCTATCGCAACGATGCCATCAGCGTCGCCGACATCGAAGCCCTGTCGCCGAGCCACCTGGTGATTTCCCCCGGGCCCTGCACCCCGAACGAGGCCGGCATCTCCATGCAGGCCGTGCGCCACTTCGCCGGTCGTTTGCCGATCCTGGGCATCTGCTTGGGTCACCAGGCCATCGGCCAGGTGTTCGGCGGGGATGTGCAGCGTGCGCCTGACGTCATGCATGGCAAGACCTCGGCGATCCGGCATGATGGGCGCGGCGTGTTCAGCGGGCTCGACAATCCGCTTGAGGTGACGCGCTATCATTCGCTGGTCGTTGCCCGCGAAGGCTTGCCGGAGTGTCTCGAGGTCACCGCCTGGACGCCGGACGACGACATCACCCCGGGGTTGATCATGGGCCTGCGTCACCGCGAGCTGGACATCGAGGGCGTACAGTTTCATCCCGAGTCGATCCTCACGCGTCAGGGACACGAGCTGTTGACCAATTTTCTCGAGCGTCGATAAGGCGTTGGATCACGGTTAGGAGAGAGCTGCCATGCAGATGCGAGACGTCCTTGGCGCGTTGATGCGCCGGGAAAACTTGAGCTATGAGGCGACCCATGGGGCCATGACGGCCATCATGACCGGCGAGGCCTCCGAGGCCCAGGTCGCCGCCTTCCTGATGGGCATGGCGATGAAGGGCGAGTCGGCCGAGGAAATCAGCGCCGCGGCACAGGTCATGCGCGAGCTGATGAAGCCGGTGACTCTGGGCGTGGACAATGTGGTCGACATCGTCGGCACGGGAGGCGATGGCGCCAACCTCTTCAATGTCTCCACGGCCTCCAGCTTCGTGGCCGCCGCCGGCGGGGCGCATGTCGCCAAGCATGGCAATCGCGGGGTGTCGTCCTCGTCAGGCAGTGCGGACCTGTTCTCGGTGGCGGGCATCGGGCTCGACCTGTCGCCGGAGCAGGTCGGCCGCTGCATCGAGGAGGTCGGGGTCGGCTTCATGTTCGCCCCCAACCACCATCCCGCCATGCGCCACGCCGTGGGACCGCGTCGCGAGATGGGCGTGCGGACCCTGTTCAACATCCTCGGCCCCCTGACCAACCCGGCGGGGGCACCGAACCAGTTGCTCGGCGTCTACTCGGCATCGCTGGTGCCGCTGATGGCCGAGGTCATGCGGCGTCTCGGCAGTCGGCACGTGCTGGTGGTATGCGCCGAGGACGGCCTGGACGAGATTTCTCTGGCCGCGCCGACTCGGGTGGCCGAGCTCAAGGATGGCGAGATTCACGAGTATCGCATCACGCCGGAGGATTTCGGCATCGAACGTCAGTCGCTGGAGGCGCTGAAGGTCCAGACCGCCGAGGACAGCCTGCGCCTGGTCGAGCAGTCGCTGGTGGGCGAGGGGCCGGCGGCCGATATCGTCGCCCTGAATGCCGGTGGCGCCCTCTATGCCTCGGGGATCGCCGATACCCTCAAGGAAGGCGTGGCCCTGGCGCAGGATGCCCAGGGCTCCAAGCTGGCCCGTGAGAAGCTCCGGGAACTGGCCAACTTCACCCGGGTCTTTGCCCAATAGGCGCCGTTCAGGAGCATGACATGACGACCCCCACCATTCTGACCCGTATCCTGGAGCGCAAGGACGCCGAAGTCGCCGAGCGCCGCCGGGCAGTCTCCGAGCGTGAACTGCTGACCCTGGCCGAACGCATGACGGCGACGCGCGGCTTCATCGACGCCCTGGATGTACGCATGCGCGACGGCGACCCGGCGGTGATCGCCGAGATCAAGAAGGCCTCGCCCTCCCGCGGGGTGATCCGCGAAACCTATGTGCCGGCGGACATCGCCGCCAGTTACGCCGCCGGTGGGGCCGCTTGCCTGTCGGTGCTGACCGATGCCGACTTCTTCCAGGGTCATGAGGATGACCTGATCGCCGCCCGCGATGCCTGCTCACTGCCGGTGATCCGCAAGGACTTCATCACCCACGCCTATCAAGTCAGCGAAGCCCGCGCCATCGGCGCCGACTGTATCCTCCTGATCGTCGCCGCGCTCGACGACGCTCGGCTGGCGGACCTGCACCGCCAGGCCACCGAGCTCGGCATGGATGTGCTGGTCGAGGTGCATGATGCCCGCGAACTGGAGCGTGCGCTGGCGCTGGACCTGGGGCTGGTGGGGATCAACAATCGCGACCTGCACACCTTCGAGACACGGCTCGACACCACGCTCGAGCTGCTGGGGCGCGTACCCGCCGGCGTGACGGTGATCACCGAATCCGGCATTCACAGCCGCGACGACATCCTGCGCATGCGGGAACACGATGTGCACGGCTTCCTGGTCGGCGAAGCCTTCATGCGTGAGGAGTCTCCGGGGGAGTCGCTGCGGCGTCTTTTTTTCTAAGCCTCCAGCTCCTGCCGTGCCTCGACCCGGCCGCCGGCCCACCAGGCTGCGTGCCGACACAACGCCGACCCGAGGGTCGGCAGCGGTGCGGCCTCAGGAAATCAGCGGTGCTTCCATCTCCGGCGAGTCGGCATAGACCAGGCTGACCAGGGTGTCGCCGCGCTTGGGCGTCAGCCCGTTCTCGGCCGTGGCCAGGCGCAGCCGGCCGGACTGGCCGATGCACAGCAGTGGCAGGCAGCGCCCGGCATGGCGGCGCTTGAGATTTTCCAGCCGTGTCTTCTCGGTGCAGTGAGTGCGCTGCATTTCGCCGCCTTCGGCGACCAGGCGCGACAGCCGGGCATAGGTCACATCGCGGCCGAAGAGCAGGGGCAGATGGCTCAGTGCCTGGCCATGCGGGCGGTTGCCGCTGCGCCCTTCGTCGACGGCCAGGCGGAAGACGCGTTCGCGCCCCAGCAGGTGCTCGAAGTGCAGGCTGGCCATGTCGTTGAGCTCGCGGTAGGGCGAAAGCGGCAGCAGATAGCCGATATTGCTCAGTTCCAGGTGCTGGGCCGCGTGTTCCGAGAGCGGGTCGCCGAAGTAGGTGGTCAGCCCCAGCGCCTTGGCCTCCTGGATGGCATCCCAGTTGCTGTCGGTGAGCACCACGCTGACCCCGGCCGAACGCAGCTGCTGGCCGATCTGGCGAGCCACCGGATTGGCACCAATGATCAGCACGCCATCCGGTGACGGCCGCTGCACGCCCAGCCAGCGGGCCAGTGGCCGGGACAGCAGACTCTGACCGACCACGGTGCTGATGATCACCAGGAAGGTGACCGGCACCAGCATCTCGGCGCCGGGCATGTCGAGTTCTTCCAGGCGCAGGGCGAACAACGAGGCCGTAGCGGCGGCGACGATGCCGCGCGGCGAGATAAAGGCCAGCAGGACCTTCTCACGGTTCTCCAGCCGGCTGCCCAGAGTACAGACCCAGACCATCAGCGGCCTGGCCACGCCGAGCAGCACGAACAGGAAGGCCCAGGCCTGCCAGTCCAGCAGGGCCAACTGATCCACGGTCAGGCGCGCCGCCAGCAGGATGAACAGCCCCGAGATCAACAGGACCGACAACGTTTCCTTGAACTCGATGATCGGCCGGGTCGGCACGCCGCGCATGTTGGCCAGCCAGGCGCCCATGACGGTGACGGTCAGCAGGCCGGATTCATGAAACAGCAGGTTGGAGATCGAGAACAGCGTCAGCATCATCATCAGGGTGCCGAAGCTGTGCAGTTGGCGGGGCAACCAGTGGCGGCGCAGGATCAGGCCCCACAGATAGCCGCCGCCGATGCCCAGGCCGAAGCCGATCAGGGCGGTCTTGCCGAACAGTACCAGGGTGTGGGTGGCGGCGCCGGTGGCCCCGGACCCCAGGGCGACGTACTCATAGACCAGCACGGCGCCGATGGCGCCCACCGGGTCGATCAGGATGCCTTCCCAGCGCAGTATCTGGGTCAGGTGCTGACGGGCCCCCAGCGTCTGCAGCATGGGCAGGATCACCGTCGGGCCCGTGACCACCAGCAGGGCGCCCAGCACGCTGGCCATTTCCCAGGATAGTGAAAGCAGAAAGTGGGCGGCGATGGTGCCGATGACGGCGGTGATCAGGGCGCCCCAGGTGACCAGGCGTCGAACTGTGCGGCCGTGCCCGCCCAGTTCGCGGAAGTCCAGTGTCAGGCTGCCCTCGAACAGAATGACGGCCACGGCCAGCGAGACCAACGGAAACAGCAGATCGCCGAACAGCGCGTCGGGATTCAACAGCCCGCTGACCGGACCCGCCGCGATGCCGGCGACCAGCAACATCAGAATGGCCGGCAGCCTCAACTGCCACGCAAGCCATTGGCAGATCAGCGCCAGCAGGCCGATCACCGCCAGGTCGAAGCCGGCATGCTCCATGGGGTCGCACTCCATCGGTTCGGGGCGTATGGGGGGCCGCGCAGCCTATCGTCGTCGGCCACAACATGCAATCCATCCCCCGGTCTGCTACCGCTGGCCGTCGAGCGGCACTGCCTGGAAGCCCCGGATGGCGGCCTATGACCGGGAAACGGTCGTCGCTTCGGGCGCTTGTTGCAGTGCCGTCAGCAGGCCCTGCAGTGGATGCGGCAGGCTGGTCTGCGAGAGGCGCCGGGCCTGGCTGCGGCAGGAATAGCCGGTGGCCAGCAGGCGCCCCTGGAGTTCCGTCGCCTCGACCCTGGGTTGCCAGGACTGGGCATAGATGGTCTTCGAGGTCTCGAGGTTGCGGGCCTCGTGACCATAGGTGCCGGACATGCCGCAGCACCCCGAGGACAGCACCTCCAGGTCGAGGCCGAAGGCACTAAAGATGCGCTGCCATTGCGTGGGGGCCTCCGGCAGGCTGGTCTTTTCCGTGCAGTGGGCCAGCAGGCGGAAGCCGGGGTCGGCGAGTGCCGGCATGTCGTCGGCGAACCGGGCGGCATGCTCGGCGAGCCACTCGCTGAGCAGCTGTACCTCGGGCACCTTCTCGGCGCTCAGTGTCTTCACGTATTCCTGGCGATAGGTCAGGGTCATGGCCGGGTCGATGCCCACCAGGGGCACGCCGAAGTCGGCCAGTGCCGTGAGGCGCTCGGCCTGTTTCTCGGCGGTGCGCGCGAAGGCGCCCAGAAAGCCCTGGACGTGCATGGGCTTGCCGTTGGCGGCATAGGGGGCAACGAAGACGGTCACGCCAAGGCGCTGCAGCAGTTCGATGATGTCGCGGGCCACGCCGGCCTCGAAGTAGCGCGTGAAGGCATCCTGGACGAGAATCACGCTGCGCGCTTTCTGAGCGGCGGTCAGTCGGCTCAGGCTGGTCGGTGTGGCGGCTGGTACGCCCCAGGCCGTCAGTTGCTTGTCCAGGCGTGCCCGGGAAAGCATTGGGCTGTCGACCATGCCCAGGGGGCCGGCCAGCAATTTGTTGACTGTCCGGTTGCCGAGCGCGGCGTTGTACAGTGGTGCCAGGCGCGACAGGCTCGGGGCCATGAACTCCAGGCCGCCGATCAGGTAATCCCGCGGCGGGCGCAGGTAGCGACCGTGGTAGACCTCGAGAAACTGCGAGCGGAAGGCCGGCACATTGACCTTGACCGGGCATTGGCTGGCGCAGGACTTGCAGGCCAGGCAGCCGGCCATGGCCTCGTGCACCTCGTGGGAGAAGTCCTTCTCGCCGCGCCGTCGGGCCAGGGTGTTGCGCGCCCGGCGCGGGAAGTCGCGCACGAAGCGCCACATGCCTGCGCGCTTGTGCCGGTGCGCTTCTTCCACCACGTCGACACCGGCCTCGCCCTGGCGACGCAGCCATTCGCGCATCAAACTGGCGCGTCCCTTGGGCGAGTGAATGCGCTGGCGTGTGGCTTTCCAGGACGGGCACATGGCATCGTCCGGGTCATGGTTGTAGCAGGCGCCATTGCCGTTGCAGTGGACCGCATCGGCGTGAGCCTGCCAGACATGCGGCGCGATGCGGCGGTCGAGCTGGCCGCGGGTCGGTACGCCATCGATGGTCAGAAGCCCTGGGTCGACCCATTTGACGGGTTGCTCATCATTGCCTCCTTCCGGAGCAGATGTGTTGGCCAGGGCATCATGCTCGGCCGAGGGAGCTCTACCCGCGTCGCCGGGCGGGATAAAGAGCGGGGTGGCAATCTTGC
This sequence comes from Halomonas halmophila, assembly GCF_006540005.1. Classification (GTDB taxonomy): domain Bacteria; phylum Pseudomonadota; class Gammaproteobacteria; order Pseudomonadales; family Halomonadaceae; genus Halomonas; species Halomonas halmophila. The sequence continues at coordinate 14,323 of NZ_BJOC01000010.1, forward strand.
CCGGGTTGAGCTGGTTGTGCGGGTCGAAGGCGGCCTTGAGACGCTGCAGGCTGGGATACAGCGGGCCGAAGAAGGCAGGGGCGTATTCCGAGCGCACGCCCTTGCCGTGCTCGCCCCACAGCAGGCCGCCGTAGCGCCGGGTGAGCTCGGCGACGGCATCCGAGAGAGGGCGGATCAGGGCTTCCTGGGCCGGGTCCTTCATGTCGATGGCCGGACGCACGTGCAGCACTCCGGCGTCGACATGGCCGAACATGCCGTATTCAAGGTCATGGCTGTCCAGCAGGGCGCGAAATTCGGCGATGTAGTCGGCGAGAACCTCCGGGGGAACCGCCGTGTCCTCGACGAAGGGAATCGGGCGTTTCTCGCCCTGGACATTGCCGAGCAGGCCCACGGCGCGCTTGCGCATGGCGTAGACGCGCTGGATGGCCGCGCGTCCCTCGGCCAGGGTCTGGCCCAGGCGCGGCACCCTGGTGTCATCGCTCAGGTGGCGGCAGAAGGCCTCGACGCGGCCGGCCAGCCGCTCGGGGTCGTCGTCGTTGAACTCGACCAGGTTGATGCCGTCCACGGGCGTGGCGCCATCTTCCGGAAAGAATTCGGCGACGCTGTCCCAGACCATGTCCCCCTTGGCCAGGCCGAGCACCTTGCTGTCCACCGTCTCGATGGAGGTCGGCGCAGCGTCACTGGCCATCAGCGCCTCGGCGTCGCGCAGGGCGTCCATGAAGCCGGCGTAGCGCACGTTGACCAGAGTAGAGTGTCGGGGGATCGGCAGCACCTTGAGTACCGCCTCGCTGGTAAAGGCCAGCGAACCTTCGGCACCACACAGCACGCTGTTGAGGTCGAAGCGGCCGTCCGCGGTGCGTAGGTGCGCCAGGTCATAGCCGGTCAGGCAGCGGTTGAGCGGCGGGAAGGTCTCGTCGATGCGCTGGCGTTCGTTGTCGATGATCGCCCGGGCCTGGCGGTGCACGCGGCCGACGGCGTCCTCGCGTGCGCACAGCGCATCGAGCTCGGCCTCGCTGACCGGGCGGCTCGCCAGGCGTTCGCCGCCGAGCAGCACGCTGTCGAGTTCGAGCACGTGGTTGCGGGTCTTGCCGTATTCGCGGCTCCCCTGGCCGCTGGCGTCGGTGGCGATCATGCCACCGATGGTGGCGCGATTGGAGGTCGAGAGCTCCGGGGCGAAGAACAGGCCATGGGGCTTGAGGGCGGCGTTGAGCTGGTCCTTGACCACGCCGGCCTGGACGCGCACCCGCTGATTCTCGACGTCGATGTCGAGGATGGCATTCATGTGCCGCGAGACATCGATCATCAGGCCATTGGTGAGCGACTGGCCATTGGTGCCAGTGCCACCACCGCGCGGCGCCATGACGATGTCGCGGTAGGCGTCCTGCCCGGCCAGGCTCGCCAGACACTCGAGATCGCTGACATCGCGCGGGTACAGCACGGCCCGGGGCAGGCGCTGATAGATGGAGTTGTCGGTGGCCAGCACGGTGCGGTTGGCGTCGTCCGCGGCGATCTCGCCGGCGAAGCCGGCCGCGCGCAGGGCCTCGAGGAAGGCCTGATAATGTTCGGCGTGCGCATCCGACGAGGCGTCACGGGGGTCCAGTCGTGCGATCATTATGGGATATCGGTCATGGCGCCGTCCTGCGCTGCTCACGGGTGGCATGCAGCAGACGGGCGGGAAATGAGGGTGCACTCGATGCACATTACTTTACCGTGCCAGGACGCCGGCGCCCACCCCGACCCCGGGATATCATCCATCACGGGAGCGGAGTGACGCTCTCGGGCGGGTCTCTGGGGCCGCCCCGGCGGCGTGGCACCCGGGCAGGGTTTTGCCTACAATGGGCGCTTTCGTTTGCCGCTATTTCTCATCGACGGACAGGTTTCCATGCTCGATCCCAAACTGCTGCGCAGCGACCCCGACGGCGTCGCCCAACGACTGGCCAAGCGGGGCTTCGCTCTCGATACCGACCAACTGGCCGCTCTGGAATCCCGGCGCCGGGAGCTTCAGTCGGAGACCGAACGCCTGCAGAACGAGCGCAACACCCGCTCCAAGGCGATCGGCCAGGCCAAGGCCCAGGGCGAGGATATTCAGCCGTTGCTTGACGAGGTCAGCGATCTGGGCGAGCGACTGGATGCCGCCAAGGCGCGCCTCGCCGAGGTTCAGGCGGAGTGGGATGAGCTGGTCAGCGGGCTGCCCAATCTGCCTCACGAGAGCGTGCCCGAGGGCGACGACGAGGACGACAACGTCGAAGTGCATCGCTGGGGCACGCCGCGCCACTTCGATTTCGACGTGCAGGATCATGTCGACCTGGGGGCACGGACCGGCCAGCTGGATTTCGATCTGGCCACCAAGCTCACCGGGGCCCGCTTCGCCGTGATGCGCGGCAGTGTGGCGCGGCTGCACCGGGCCCTGACGCAGTTCATGCTCGACACCCAGACCCTCGAGCATGGCTACGAAGAGTGCTATGTGCCTTACATGGTCAATGATGATTCCCTCTTCGGGACCGGCCAGTTGCCGAAGTTCGGCGAGGATCTGTTCCGCCTCGAAGACGAACGGGGCTATCGGCTGATTCCCACCGCCGAGGTGCCGCTGACCAACTTTGCCCGCGACGAGATCTTCGAGCACAAGCAGCTGCCCGTGCGGCTCACCGCGCATACCCCCTGCTTCCGCAGTGAGGCGGGCTCGCATGGTCGCGATACCCGCGGCATGATTCGCCAGCATCAGTTCGACAAGGTCGAGATGGTGCAACTGGTCGACCCTTCCACCAGTTACGACAGCCTGGAAGAAATGCGGGGTCATGCCGAGACCCTGCTGCAGGCGCTGGCGTTGCCTTACCGTGTGGTGACGCTATGCACCGGCGACATGGGGGCCGGGGCCGCCAAGACCTATGACCTGGAGGTCTGGCTGCCCAGTCAGGCGGCGTATCGCGAGATTTCCTCCATCTCCAACTGCGAGGACTACCAGGCCCGGCGCATGCAGGCGCGCTTCCGTCATCCCGACGAGAAGAAGCCGCAACTGCTGCACACCCTGAATGGCTCCGGCCTGGCGGTGGGGCGCTGCCTGATCGCCGTCATGGAGAACCACCAGAACGCCGACGGCTCGATCACTGTGCCCGAGGCATTGCGCCCTTATATGGGGGGCGTGGAGACGATCAACGTCTCCTGAAGCGGGCGTCTCAGGAGGCCTCGACCGCGATCATGCCGGCGCGGCGCTGTTGCTGTTGTGCCAGCGCCCAGCGCACATGCTCGCGTACCAGGTCGGACGGGTAGGCCAGGCGGGCCCGCAGGGCGGATTCGACGCGCTCGCTCCAGGGCGCGTTGCCCAGTCCGACCGCCAGGTTGCGCAGCCAGCGTTCGTAGCCGATGCGGCGAATGGGGCTACCGGCGGTCTTGTCGAGGAACTCTTCCTCGCTCCAGCTGAACAGCCGGGTCAGCTCGGCCCGGTCAAGGTCATGACGGGGCGCGAAGTCGGGCTCGTCACTGACCCGGGTGAAGCGCGTGAAGGGGCAGACCAGCTGGCAGTCGTCGCAGCCGAATACTCGATTGCCCATGGCGGCCCGGAATTCCTCGGGGATCGCGCCATGCAGCTCGATGGTCAGGTAGGAAATGCAGCGCCGCGAGTCGACCACGCGATCCTCGACGATGGCATCGGTGGGGCAGGCCGTGCGGCAGGCGCTGCAGCTGCCGCAATGCGCGCCGGCGTAGGGCGGGTCCACGGGTAACGGCAGATCGGTATAGAGTTCGCCGAGGAAGAACAGCGAACCGGCCTGGGGGTTGAGAATCATGGCGTTCTTGCCCACCCAGCCGATGCCGGCCTTGCGGGCCAGGGCGCGTTCCATGACCGGTGCCGAGTCGACGAAGGCGCGGTAGCCGAAGGGGCCGATCTCGGCCTCGATCTGCTTGGCCAGGGTGCCGAGCCGCTTGCGCATCAGCTTGTGGTAGTCGCGACCCAGCGCATAACGCGAGATGTAGGCTTTCTCGGGCTGGGCCAGGGTGCGGGTGGTCTCGACCTCCGGTGGCAGGTAGTCGAGGCGCACGCTGATCACGCGCAGCGTGCCAGGCACCAGCTCCTCGGGGCGGGTGCGTTTGGTGCCGTGTTTGGCCATGAAGTGCATTTCGCCCTGGTAGCCGAGGTCCAGCCAGCGTTGCAGGCGCACCTCATCCTCGGCGAGGTCCACGTCGGTGATCCCGACCTGCTGGAAGCCCAGTTCACGCCCCCAGGTCTTGATCGAGCTGGCCAGGGCCTCGAGATCGGGAGTGGCGGCGTCCTTGGCAGACGGCTGAGACATGATTGTGAAAACACCACGCAGGATGGCGCCGCGACGCTTGGCGTCGGGCACGGAAAACGACACACTCAGCATGATAAAGCATCAGCTGGCGGGGGAATAGCCAATGGCCGAGGCGCCACAGATCGACACGCTGGAAGGCAGGCAGCTCCGGGACGGCATGCGGGCCTTGTATCGCGCCGACCAGGTGCGCGAGCTAGATCGGCGTATCATCGACTCGGGGATCGAGGGCTTCGCCCTGATGCAGCGCGCCGCGGCGGCGGCCTGGCAGCAGGTGCGCCGCCACTGGCCCGGCGTGCGTCATCTCAGTGTGCTGTGCGGAGGCGGCAACAATGGCGGTGACGGCCATGTGCTGGCCGCCCTGGCCGCCGCCGAGGGCCTGGAAGTCGAGCGCATCCTGCTGAAACCCGTCGAGCAGCTGACGGGAGACGCGCGGCGCGCGGCCGAGATGGCCGATGCCGCCGGTGTGGCGCGTGTTGCCTGGCAGGCCGACATGACGCCGGGGGGCGAGCTGATCGTCGATGCGTTGCTGGGGACCGGGCTCGCGGGTGAGGTGCGCGGCGCATCGCGCGAGGCGATTGCTGCCATCAACGCCAGCGCTGGCCCGGTGCTGGCGCTGGACATTCCCTCGGGACTGCACGCCGATACCGGCGCCGAACTGGGCGAGGCCGTGCGGGCCACGCGAACCGTCACCTTCATCGGCGACAAGCTGGGGCTGCATACCGGTCGTGGGCCGGCGCGGGTGGGGGTGTTGACGCTGGAACCGTTGGTGGACGCTGAGCCGCTGCGCTCCGGCCTGTCACCGGCCGCCCTCTGCCTGGACCGTTGTCTCATCCCGAAGCTGTTGCCGCCGCGGCCGCGCGATGCTCACAAGGGCAGGGCGGGGCATGCGCTGATTCTGGGGGGTGCTCCCGGCATGGGCGGCGCCGGCCTGCTGGCCGCCGAGGCCTGTGCGCGGCTCGGGGCCGGCAAGGTCAGCCTGGCCACCGACCCGGCCCATGTCGCCGCCAGCCTGATTCGCCGCCCGGAGGTAATGGCCCACGGGGTCCGCGGCCTGGCCGATCTGGGAGATCTGCCGCAGCACGCCGATGTGCTGGTGCTCGGGCCCGGCCTGGGGCGCGACAGCTGGGGGCAGGCGCTGTGGCAGGGCGCGGTGGCGGCCGGGCGACCGCTGGTGATCGACGCCGATGGACTCAATCAGCTCGCCGAGCGTTTCGATGGCCGGCGTCGCGACGACTGGATTCTCACCCCGCATCCCGGCGAGGCGGCCCGCCTGCTGGGCATTGCCACCAGTGAGGTGGAAGCCGATCGCCCGGCCACGGCTGGCGCCCTGCAGGCCCGCTACGGCGGCGTGGTGGTGCTCAAGGGCGCCGGTAGCCTGGTCGTCGGCCCGCAGGGCCTGACGGTCTGCCCCTACGGCAATCCGGGCATGGCCAGCGGCGGCATGGGGGACGCACTGTCCGGCATGCTCGGCGCCCTGGTGCCCCAGGGCCTGTCGCTGGAGGTGGCCGCACGCCTGGGGGTGATGATCCATGCGCTGGCCGCCGACATGGCGGTGCAAGAGGCCGGCGAGCGTGGCTTGCTGGCCGGCGATCTGGCATCCTGTGCACGTTTTCTGGTCAACCCGACGATGGACGAATGACGATGCAGTGGCGACTTGCTGACGAGGACCGACAGGTCGCACTCGGTGAAGCGCTCGGCCGCGCCCTGGCCGGGCAGGGAAGCGTCTATCTGGAAGGGGAACTCGGCGCCGGCAAGACGACTCTGACGCGTGGCATTCTGCGTGCCCATGGTCATCAGGGCGCCGTGAAGAGCCCCACCTACACCCTGGTCGAGCCGTATGAACTGGGTGAGGTACGTGTGCACCATTTTGATCTCTACCGCCTGGGTGACCCCGAGGAGCTGGAGTTCATCGGTGGACGCGATCTGCTGGGAGAGGCGGCGTTGTGCGTGATCGAGTGGCCGGAACGCGGCCGGGGCTGGTTGCCGGAGCCGGATGTCCGGGTGCAGCTGTACCTGGACGAACCCGGGCGCGTGGCCGTCCTGCATGCCGGGACGGACCATGGCCGCCGCGTGCTCGAGTGCCTCGCCGCCGGAATGCCAGCGCAGGACGATCACCCAGCCTCTCGCCATGACGGGCGAGGCAAGGATATGGCCGGTAAGGACGAACAGGATTCATGAGGACAAGGGTATTGCGCCGACACATGGCCCGCTGGCTACTTCCCTTACTGCTTCTGGTGCCGCTCTGGGCCCAGGCAGCCAGCGTCGACAACATGCGCCTTTGGGCGGCGCCGGATCATTCACGGCTGGTGTTCGACCTGTCGGCGCCGGCAACGGCCGATGTCTTCACCCTCCAGGACCCACGCCGGCTGGTGATCGATATCGCCGACAGCAAGCTCAACGCCGACGTCAGCCGCCTGGACCTGTCCGGCAGTGCCATAAGCGAGATACGCACCGGTATTCGCCATGGTACGGACCTGCGTGTGGTGCTCGAGTTGTCGCGCCCCATCGAGCCGCGTCATTTCAGCCTCGAGCCCAATGAACAGTATGGCCACCGACTGGTGGTGGACCTGGAGTATCCCGGTGAAAGCGCCGTCGAGGACCCCATCGACCCCATCGCGGCCAAGCTCCGCGAGCAGGAGATTGCCGCCGATCGGGCCCAGACCAAGGCTGTTGCCGAGGGGCGTGATCCGAGCAAGGTAACGCCGACCCGCGAAAAGGCTCAGCCGCATCCTAAGCGTGACATCATCATTGCCGTGGATGCCGGGCATGGCGGCGAGGATCCGGGGGCGATCGGTCCCAGCGGCACGCGCGAGAAGGATGTCGTGCTGGAAATGGCCAAGCGCTTGGCGCGCCTGATCAATGACACCCAGGGCTTCAAGGCGGTGCTGATTCGCGACGGCGATTATTATGTCGGTCTGCGCGAACGCACGCGCATCGCCCGCGAACAGAAGGCTGACTTCTTCGTCTCCCTGCACGCCGATGCCTTCAACAGCCCTCGCCCCCACGGCAGTTCCGTTTTTGCGTTGTCGCAGAGTGGCGCGACCTCGGAAACCGCCAAGTGGCTGGCGGCCACCGAGAACCGCTCGGATCTGATCGGCGGCGTGGACGGCAGTCTGTCGCTGGATGACAAGAATAAGGTGCTGCGCGGTGTGCTACTCGACCTGACCATGACCGCGACGCTCAATGACTCGCTGACCATCGGCGGCCGGGTTTTGGATCGCCTGGGGCGCATCAATGAGCTGCACAAGCCGCGTGTCGAGCAGGCTGGTTTCGTGGTGCTGAAGTCGCCGGATATTCCGTCGCTGCTGGTCGAGACCGGTTTCATCTCGAACCCCGAGGAAGAGCGCATGCTGCAAAAGCCCAGCTATCAGCAGCGCATGGTCGAAGCCATCTTCGGCGGCGTACGCGCCCATTTCCAGAGCAACCCGCCGCCGGCCAGCCTGCTCGCCTGGCAACGTGACCAGGGACGCGGCGGCAGCGGCAACGAATACCGCATCCAGCCCGGCGACACGCTCTCGGAAATCGCCGCCCGCCATGATGTCCCGGTCGGCCGGCTGCGCCAGGCCAACGAGCTTAACGGCGACGTGATCCGCGTCGGGCAAGTGCTGAGGATACCGAGTTCTTGAGAGAAAAGAAGGAAGAGGGAAGAAGAAGCCCAGAAGGCAGCTAGAAGTGGGAATGAGAGGGGCGGTTTGCCATATCGGCCAGGCTGTATTCTTCCTTCTTGAAGGCGCGGAGCGCCGTACTTCCCTCTTAACCGCGGCGAAGCCGCGTCTTCGAGTTTGGGGTGGTCATGACAGACAGACAGCATATCCAGGTTCTCGATCCGCGTCTGGCTAACCAGATCGCCGCGGGTGAGGTCGTCGAGCGGCCGGCGTCGGTGGTCAAGGAGCTGGTCGAGAATGCCATCGACGCCGGGAGTCGGCGTATCGAGGTCGAGCTGGAGTCCGGCGGGGCGCGGTTGATCCGGGTGCGTGACGATGGTGTCGGCATCAGCGAGGACGACCTGCCGCTGGCGTTGTCGCGTCATGCCACCAGCAAGATTGCCTCGCTGGATGATCTCGAGGGCGTGGCGAGCCTCGGCTTTCGCGGCGAGGCCCTGGCGTCGATCAGCTCGGTGTCGCGCCTGGAGCTGATGTCCAACGTCGATGACGATCCGACCAGCGGCTGGCGTGTGGTGGTCGAGGGGCGGCGCATGGAGCCGCGCGTCACGCCCTCGCCGCACCCGCGGGGTACCTCGGTGACGGTGCGCGACCTCTTCTTCAACACGCCGGCCCGGCGCAAGTTCCTGCGCACGGAAAAGACCGAGTTCGGCCATGTCGAAGAGGCGTTCCGCCGTCAGGCCCTGTCGCGCCTCGATCTTGGCTGGGTATTGCGCCATAACCAGAAGACCATCCATCAGCTGAATGCCGGCAGTGATCTGGTCGGCCACGAGCGCCGCCTGCAGTCGCTGCTGGGCAAGGGCTTTCTGGAAAACGCCCTGCATCTGGACCTGGAAACCGGCGGCCTGCGACTCTGGGGCTGGGTCGGGTTGCCCACCCATTCGCGTGCCCAGGCCGATCAGCAATACTTCTTCGTCAACGGCCGGGTGGTGCGCGACCGCCTGGTGGCGCATGCCATTCGTCAGGCCTACCGTGATGTGCTGTTCCACGGTCGCCACCCGGTGTTCGTGCTCTATCTGGAGGTCGACCCGAGCGTCGTTGATGTCAATGTGCACCCGACCAAACATGAGGTGCGCTTCCGTGACGGGCGCATGGTGCATGACTTCCTGTTCTCGAGCCTGCATCGGGCCCTTGGGGAGGCGCGGGCCGGTCAGTCCTCGGAGCAGGCAGCGGCGGTGGGCGATGCGGCGGACCCGGCCGCAGCGCCGCAGGCCGACGGAGACTCAGAGGCCACGGACCAGGAACGGGTCGCGGAATCCGCCGGGCGCTGGCAACAGCAGCCGATGGCCCTGCATGGTCGTGACGACGGCCAGCAGCAGAAGGTCACGCCGGATCGCGTGCGCGCCTTCATGGAGGGCTATCGCGCCTTGCACCCGGAGCATGAAGAGAGCCTGCTGACCCCCCAGCCCGCCGCTCCGGGAGCCGGTGGTGCCGCCGCCGATGTGGCCCTGGCCGAACGCGAGGCGTCGCCGGATACCGCGACTTCCTCCGCCGCCAGCAGCCCGGCGATGCCGGAAGAAGATGCCACCCGGGCACCGCCCCTGGGTTACGCCGTGGCGCAGCTGCATGGCATCTATATCCTCGCGCAGACCGAGAACGGCATGGTGATCGTCGACATGCACGCCGCCCATGAACGCATCGTCTACGAGGGCATGAAGTCCCAGGTGCATGGCAGCGGCGACGATCCCGGCAGCCTGCAGGCGCAACCCCTGCTGGTGCCGGTGTCGATGGCCGCCAGCGCCGCTGAAGTGGCCACCGCCGAAGCCGAGCGCGAGGCTTTTTCGCGCCTGGGGGTGGAGCTCGATGTGGCCGGTCCGGAAACCCTGCTGGTACGCCAGGTGCCGACCCTGCTGGTGGATGCCGATGTCGAGCCGCTGGTCCGCGACATGCTGGGGGACCTCGAGCGCTACGGACGCTCCGACCGACTCGAGGCGCACATCAATGAGCTGCTGTCGACCATGGCCTGCCATGGCAGTGTGCGGGCCAATCGCCAGTTGACCACCGCCGAGATGAACGCCCTGTTGCGCGACATGGAGCGCACCGAGCGCAGCGGTCAGTGCAATCATGGGCGCCCGACCTGGACCGAAATGAGCATGAAGCAGCTGGATCGCCTCTTCATGCGTGGCCAGTGACGGCATGCCAGGCCCTGTCCGCTTTCCCCGACGACGAATCCTGAACCGATGACGACCCCGACCACGCCCGATTCCCGCCCCCCCGCCATCTTCCTCATGGGCCCGACCGCCGTCGGCAAGACCGAGATGGCCATTGCGCTGCACGAGCAACTGGGCTGCGAGCTGATCAGTGTCGACTCGGCGATGGTCTATCGCGGCATGGATATCGGCAGCGCCAAGCCGTCGGCCGAGGAACTGGCCAGGGCGCCTCATCGTCTGATCGATATCCGTGACCCGGCCGATCCCTACTCGGCGGCCGGCTTTCGCGAGGATGCGCGCCGCGAGATGCAGCGCATCACCGAGGCCGGCCGGGTGCCGCTGCTGGTCGGCGGCACCATGATGTATTACCAGCGGCTCTGGGTCGGTGAGCCGAACCTGCCTTCCGGGGATGCCGAGGTGCGTTCCCAGCTGGATCGCGAGGTCGAGCAGCGGGGGCTCGCCGCCCTGCACGCGGAACTCGCCGACATCGACCCGCGGGCGGCGCAGCGCATTCACCCCAATGACCCGCAGCGGCTGACACGGGCGTTGGAGGTCTACCGCATCAGTGGCCACTCGTTGACGGAACACTGGGATGCCCAGCAGCCTGAAACCTTCCCGTGGCGTGTGTTGTCGATAGGACTCGCGCCTGCTGATCGAGGTGTCCTGCATGCGCGTATCGCGACCCGTTTCGATGCCATGCTCGAGGCGGGCTTCATCGAGGAGGTGGCGGCCCTGAAGGCCAGGTCGGATCTGCATTCGCGGCTGCCGGCGATGAAGAGTGTGGGATACCGCCAGGCGTGGGAATATCTCGACGGTCAAGGCGATGTCGAGGCGCTACGGCGTCGCGGCATCGTGGCCACGCGACAGCTGGCCAAGCGCCAGTTGACCTGGATGCGAAGCTGGCCGGAACTCAATTGGGTCGACATTCTGACCGGTGAGCCGCGCGATCGTGTCTTGAAATTGGTGCGTGAATTCAGCAGTTAGCGTAAGATGAGCGTTTCACGAGGCCGGTTGGACGGGCGATACCGGGCGAAGAGTGCCACCTTGAAAACGGCGGTGAGCACCCAATAATACTATTAACCCCATAAGAGATAACCTAGGGAGAGCCACATGTCCAAAGGACAGTCCCTTCAAGATCCATACCTGAACGTCCTGCGCAAGGAGCGCATTCCGGTGTCGATCTTTCTGGTCAATGGCATCAAGCTGCAGGGCCAGATCGAATCCTTCGACCAGTTCGTCATCCTGCTGCGCAATACGGTCAGTCAGATGGTCTACAAGCACGCCATCTCCACGGTCGTACCGTCGCGCAACGTTCGTCTGCCGGCCAGTGATGTCGCCGGGCAGCCGGAAAGCGATGCGTGAGGTACTGATTGTTTTTTGAACGTCCCGACGCCGGTGAAACGGCGGTTCTCGTCCATGTGGATTTCCAGGACGAAAGCGAGCGCGAGGATTCCGGTGAATTCCTCGAGCTCGTGCGCTCGGCCGGCGCGGAGCCGGCCACGCTGCTGACGGGAAGCCGAGGTCGGCCCGATCCCCGCTCCTTCATCGGGTCGGGCAAGCTGGAAGAAGTGCGTGAGGCACTGGAAGTGCACAAGGCGCAACTGGTGATCTTCAATCACGCGCTCAGCCCCTCTCAGGAACGTAATGTCGAGCAGTCGCTGAAGTGCCGTGTGCTGGATCGTACGGGGCTGATTCTCGACATCTTCGCGCAGCGTGCGCGGACTCACGAAGGCAAGCTGCAGGTGGAGCTCGCCCAGCTGGAGTACATGTCCACGCGACTGGTACGTGGCTGGACGCACCTGGAGCGTCAGAAGGGCGGCATCGGCCTGCGCGGCCCCGGGGAAACCCAGCTCGAGACCGACCGTCGTCTGCTGCGTGGTCGCATCAAGGCGATACACAAGCGCCTGGACAAGGTGCGTAGTCAGCGCGGTCAGAATCGACGGGCGCGTTCGCGGGCCGAGATTCCGAGCATTTCCCTGGTCGGTTACACCAACGCCGGCAAGTCAACGTTGTTCAACGCCGTGACGCAATCCCGGGTCTATGCGGCAGACCAGCTGTTCGCTACCCTCGACCCGACCTTGAGGCGTCTCGAAGTGGAAGACGTGGGGCCGGTGGTGCTGGCCGACACGGTGGGCTTCATTCGTCACCTGCCGCACAAGCTGGTGGAGGCCTTCCAGGCGACGCTTCAGGAAGCCGCCGAAGCCAGCCTGCTGGTGCACGTCATCGATGCCGCCGACCCGGATCACGAACTCAACGTGAGTCAGGTCAACGAGGTGCTCGATGACATCGGTGCCCTGGAGGTGCCGACCCTCAAGGTGATGAACAAGGTCGACCTCTTCGACAGTGCGCCGCGCATCGAGCGCAATGTCGATGGAAAGCCCGACACGGTCTGGCTGTCGGCTCAGGATGGTCGCGGCCTCGAGCTCTTCGAGCAGGCACTCACGGAGTGCCTGGCCGATGACATCATCGATTTCGACATGACCCTGGCGCCTGCCCAGGGCAAACTTCGCGCCGGCCTGCATGAGCTGAACGCCGTCCGCGAGGAACGCTTCGACGAGCAAGGACACACGCTGCTCGAGGTTCGTCTGCCGAGGCGCGACTTCATGCAACTGATGGCGCGTCTCGGCGAGCGAGCCGATGATTACCTGCCGCGCGAGCTGCAAGAAGGCCCGGTTTGGGAGTAGTGAGTCGCCTTCGCGCATGGACCGGTGTTGCCAAGCCCTCCCGGTTGATGCCATAAGGAGCGCAACGATGCCCGCTGCAAAGTCCGAACGCGGCGGCATGCAACGTATATTGGAGACGACGTATGGCCTGGAATGAGCCTGGTGGCGGCAACCAGCATGACCCCTGGAGTGGTGGTGGCCGCCGTGGTGGCAACGGCAGTGGCGACGGTGGCAAGGGGGGCGGCAATCAAGGCCCTCCGGACCTCGACGAGGCACTGAAGAAATTTCAGAACAAGCTCAACAACATGTTGGGCGGGCGCGGCAAACGTGGCGGCAACGGTAATGGCAGCGGCGGCAGTGGCAAGCCACGTAATGCCTTTACCCTGCCGGGACTGCTGCTGATCGTGGCACTGGCCATCTGGGCGGCTTCGGGGTTCTACCTGGTCGACCAGGCCGAACGGGGTGTGGTGCTGCGGTTCGGCAAGTATCAGGAAACCGTGACGCCGGGCCTGCAGTGGAATCCGCCGTTGATCGACGATGTGCGCATGGTCAATGTGACGCGGGTGCGCTCCATCAGCCAGACCCAATCCATGCTGACCCAGGATGAAAACATCGTTTCGGTGGAAATTTCGGCCCAGTACCAGGTCGCTAAACCGCGTGATTACGTGCTCAATGTGCGCAATCCCGAGCTCAGTCTCGAGAATGCGCTGGATTCGGCGCTGCGCCACGTGGTGGGCGGTACCGACATGATCGATATCCTGACCTCGGGCCGCGAAATCCTCGGCAACTCGGTCAGCAGCCGCTTGCAGACCTACCTGGACAGCTACGGTACCGGCATCATGCTGCAGACTCTCAACGTCGAGTCGACTTCACCGCCCGATGCCGTGCAGGATGCCTTCGATGACGTCATCCGCGCTCGAGAAGATCGCCAGCGGGCCATTAACCAGGCCATGGCGTATGCCAATGCGGTGATCCCCGCCGCCCAGGGTCAGGCACAGCGAATCATCGAGCAGGGGCAGGGCTATCGTGAATCCGTCGTTGCCGAAGCGCAAGGCCAGGCCAACCGCTTCAATGCGCTACTCACGCAATATGAAAAATCCCCGGATATCATGCGTGAACGGCTTTATCTTGACACCTTGTCCGAGGTCTACAGCGGAACCCCGAAGGTCATGGTAGACGTTTCCGAGCAGAGCCCGCTGATGGTATTGCCAATGGACAAGCTCAAGAGCAACGCAAGCAGCACCAGTGGGCAGTCGTCCCAGGTGAAGGTCGATCCTCAGTTACTGCAGCGTCTGCAGAATACCGAGTCCTCATCCAGCTCGAGCCGTTCCGGCAACAACGACGGCGCGCTCAGGGAGGGTCGCTGAAATGTTCAATAATCGTTCTCTGCTAATCGTCGGTGGACTGGCCGCCGCTGCCTGGCTGGCGAGCAATAGCCTGTATGTGGTCGATGAAACCGAACGTGCGATCAAGTTGCGTTTTGGCAACATCGTCGAAAAGGGCATCGAACCCGGGCTGCATTTCAAGGTGCCGATCACTCATACGGTGCGCACCTTCGATACACGCGTCCGGACGTTGGATACCGAGCCCAGCCGTTATCTCACGCTCGAACAGAAAGCCGTTATCGTCGATTCCTACGTGCAGTGGCAAGTGGTCAATCCGACCCAGTACTACGAGGCAACAGGCGGTGACGAGATGCAGGCAGTGCGCCTGATTCAACCGCGCGTCGACGAGAGCCTGCGTAACGAATTCGGCCGACTCAATCTGTCTCAGATCATCTCCGAAAAACGGGATGACCTGATGACAGGGCCGACCCAGGAACTCGACAAGTTGATGCGTGATGAGCTGGGTGTCGCCATTCTGGATATCCGCGTCAAACGTATCGATCTGCCGGAAGATGTGTCGTCGGCGGTCTATGAACGGATGCGCTCCGAGCGCGAGCGTCAAGCACGTGAATGGCGTGCCCAAGGGCAGGAAGAGGCCGAGCGCATCCGCGCCAATGCGGACCGTCGTCGAGAAGTGCTGCTTGCCCAGGCCAGGGCTCGCGCGGAAACACTGCGCGGTGAAGGCGATGCCGAAGCGGCTGAGATCTACGCCCAGGCGTACAGCAAGAATGAGGAATTCTTTTCCTTCTGGCGCAGTCTCGGGGCCTACCGGGAGAGCTTCAAGGGTGGCAGTGACATGATGGTGCTGGATCCCTCCAGCGACTTCTTCCAGTACCTCAAGAGCCCGACGCCGCACAGCAGCGCAGAGTGACCTGTTCAGCAAGGCTGTTGGCCATTCGGCAGGAAGGGCGCTGATGCCGGTTCGGCATGGGCGCCCAGGGTTCATCACGACCGCAAACGTGATAGTATTGGATAACCGGGCGTGGCCCGGTTTTTTTGTGGGCTCTCCACTCCCGGCGAGCTTTGCGGGCATCCTGCCATGCCCGGCATGTGAGGCTCGCGCAGGCCAACCATTGTCTTGCAGGAAAGAACGACATGACCATCGCTGACCGCTGGCTCTTGCCCGACGGCATGGACGAAGTGCTGCCGCCTCAAGCCAGTCGAATGGAAGAGGTGCGCCGGGCGCTGCTCGATCTCTACTACGGCTGGGGCTATGACCAGGTAATGCCCCCGCCCGTCGAATTTCTCGACTCCCTGCTGACCGGTACGGGTACCGAGCTGGAACTCCAGACCTTCAAGCTCACCGATCAGATGACGGGGCGCATGATGGGCGCCAGTGCGGATGTCACGCCGCAGGTGGCGCGCATGGATGCTCACTCGCTCAAGCGCCAGGGCCCGGTCAGGCTCTGCTACTGCGCCAATGTGCTGCGCGCCAAGCCGGACCAGTATCAGGCCGGTCGCAGCCCGGTCCAGGTCGGCCTGGAACTCTTCGGCCATGCCGGTCTGGAAGCCGACCTTGAGGTCCTGCGCCTGGCCTTGACCAGCCTCTCCGTGGCCGGAGCCCGGGAAGTGCATCTGGCATTGGGGCATATCGGCATCTATCGTAGCCTGGTGGAAGCCGCCGAATTGTCCGCCGACCAGGAGCGAGCCGTCTTCAAAGCCCTGGAGCTGAAATCCCCGGGTGAACTGGCCAGCTGTGTCGAGTATAGCGTCGGCGACCCGTTGCTGGCCGAGATGCTGCGCTCACTGGTGACTCTGCACGGCGGACCGGAAGTGCTCGATGAAGCCCGCGAGGTGTTCGCCGAGGCGCCCCAGGCGGTAGGCGACGCGCTGGACCAATTGCGCTTGCTTTATCAGGGCGTGGCGGCTCAGCATCCGGAGGTCGAGTTCTACTTCGATCTGGCCGAGCTGAGAGGCTACCAATACCACACCGGCATGATGTTCTCGGCCTTCGTGCCGGGCTTCGGCCACGCACTGGCCAAGGGTGGCCGCTATGATGACACCGGACGTGCCTTTGGTCGTGCGCGTCCCGCGACCGGCTTTTCGCTGGAACTCAAGCTGCTGGCTGGTCTGGCACCGAGTTCACGCCGGGAAGGCGGCATCTGGGCGCCTGCCGAGGGCGAAGGCCTGGCCGAGGCCGTCAGGCAACTGCGCGAGCAGGGTGAGCGCGTGGTTCAGGCCCTGCCGGGACAGTGTACCGGCCCCGAGCAGCATCAATGTCAACGTCAGCTGGTGCGGCAGGCCGAGGGTTGGCGGGTGACCGACCTGCCGTCCTCCGAGGACCCGACCTGAGTCCGGGTGACGCCTTATATTCGATTCCGGCCGATCGCCGGCGGCAGCAACGAGAGACGAGACACTATGGGCAAGAACGTAGTCGTACTGGGCACCCAGTGGGGTGATGAAGGCAAGGGCAAGGTGGTGGACCTGCTGACCGAGTCCGCCGATGCCGTGGTTCGCTTCCAGGGCGGGCACAACGCCGGTCATACCCTGGTCATCGATGGCGAGAAGACGGTACTCCACCTCATTCCCTCGGGCATTCTGCGCGACGACAAGACATGCGTGATCGGGAACGGGGTGGTGTTGTCCCCGGAAGCCCTGATCGAAGAGATTCGCGAGCTGGAAGACAAGGGTGTGCCGGTACGCGAGCGGCTACGCCTGTCGCCTGCCTGTCCGCTGATCCTGCCGTATCACGTGCGTCTCGACCAGGCGCGCGAGAAGGCCCGTGGCGTGGCCAAGATCGGAACAACTGGGCGCGGTATCGGACCCGCCTACGAAGACAAGGTGGCGCGTCGCGGCCTGCGTCTGGGCGATATTCTGCATCGTGAGCGCTTTGCTTCCAAGCTGGGCGAGGTCCTGGACTATCACAACTTCGTGCTCACCAAGTATCACGGCGAGCCAGCGGTCGACTTCCAGGAAGTGCTCGACGAGGCCATGCGCATGGCCGACGAGCTGCGCGACATGGTCTGCGATACCGTGAGCCTGGTCCATGAGGTACGCAAGGCCGGTGAGAACATCCTCTTCGAGGGGGCTCAGGGCTCGTTGCTGGACATCGACCACGGCACCTATCCATTCGTCACCAGCTCCAACACCACCGCCGGCGGCACGGCAACCGGTTCGGGGGTCGGGCCCCTGTATCTCGATTACGTGCTGGGGATTACCAAGGCCTACACGACGCGAGTCGGTTCCGGGCCTTTCCCCACCGAGCTGTTCGACGAGTACGGTCGCCACCTGGCCGAGAAGGGCCACGAATTCGGTGCCACGACCGGTCGGGCGCGTCGCTGTGGCTGGTTCGATGCCGTGGCCCTGCGCCATGCCGTGCAGATCAACTCGGTTTCCGGCCTGTGTCTGACCAAGCTGGACGTGCTGGATGGCCTCGAGAACATCCGGGTCTGTGTCGGCTACCGCAGCAAGGATGGCGAAGTGCTGGATGCGCCGGTGGACTCGGAAGGCTATGAAGCCATCGAGCCGGTCTACGAGGACTTGCCGGGCTGGAATGAGTCGACCATCGGTGTCAAGGGCCTCGATGAGCTGCCGGCCAATGCACGCGCCTATATCCGGTTCCTCGAGGAGCAGGTGGGCACCCCCATCGATATCATCTCTACGGGCCCGGACCGCAACGAGACCATCGTGTTGCGCAATCCCTTCGCCGAGTAAGCGCGCCCTCGACCCAGACCGGCAGCGCTGAACCCGCAACGCCGCCCACCGGAATCTCCGGGGGCGGCGTTTTCGTGAGGGCCTGCTGGTCAGGCCGTGTCATTTTGGCCTGTACCAACGACGACGCCCCGCACAGGGCGGGGCGTCGTCGTCTTTCACGCGTCTGGCTCGTGAGTCAGGGGCGCGCTTCAGACACTCTTGGGCTCGCTCATCAAGCCCTTGACGATGGAGTAGCAGGCTACCAGCAGTACCAGCGTGAAGGGCAGACCGGTCGTGATGACTGCGGTCTGCAGTGCCGTGAGGCCGCCACCCAGCAACAGGGCAATGGCGATGGCCCCCTCGATGAGGCACCAGAACACTCGCTGAGATGTTGGCGCGTCGACCTTGCCGCCGGCGGTGATGGAGTCGATCACCAGCGAACCGGAGTCCGAGGAGGTGATGAAGAACACCATCACCAGCACGATACCGACGAAAGAGGTGATGCTAGTTAACGGCAGCTGGCCGAGCATGGTGAACAACTGCAGCTCCAATGCCGCATTCTTTACACCCTCGAAGCCATCAGTGATGTATTGGTCGATGGCTGTACCACCAAAGGCGGTCATCCACAGCACCGAAACGACGGATGGCACCAGCAGTACGGCAATCAGGAACTCACGCACGCTGCGGCCACGGCTGACCCGCGCAATGAACATACCGACGAACGGCGACCAGGAGATCCACCAGGCCCAGTAGAAGGCGGTCCAACCCTGGCTGAAGTTGGCGTCCTCGCGTCCGAAGGGCATGGACAGGGCTGGCAGGTTGACCACATAGGCCATCAGGTTCTCGAAGAAGCCCGTGGCGATCATCAGGGTTGGCCCAACCACAATGACGAACAGCAGCAGCAGGAATGCCAGTGCCATGTTGAGCTGCGACAGGCGCTGTACGCCCTTGTCGACACCCAGCACCACCGAGCCCAGGGCCACAACCGTGATGCCCAGGATCAGCAATACCATGGTGGAATCGGTATCGGGTACGCCGAACAGATAGCCAAGCCCCGCCGAGGCCTGGGAAGCACCCAGCCCCAGCGACGTGGCCAGCCCGAACAGCGTGGCGAATACCGCCAGGATATCGATGATGTGGCCGGCCCAACCCCAGACGCGCTCACCCAGAACCGGGTAGAAGATCGAGCGCATGGTCAGCGGCAGACCCTTGTTGTAGGAAAACAAGGCAAGGGCCAGTGCAACCACGGCATAGATTCCCCAGGGGTGCAGGCCCCAATGGAAAATCGTCGCCGACATGGCCAGCGTAATGGCACCTTGCTGGTCACCGGCGGCGGCGCCCAGGGGAGCCCAGTCCGTGCGTACACCGTTTTCCATTGAGGTGCCGCTCATGGCGGTGCCGAAGTGAGTCATCGGCTCGGAGACGCCATAGAACATCAGGCCGATGCCCATGCCGGCGGCAAACAGCATGGCGAACCAACCCGCGTAGCTGAAGTCCGGTGTGGCATTGGCGCCGCCGATTCGCACCTTACCCATGGGCGTGAAGATCAACGCGATGGCGAGGATCACGAAGATATTGGCCGCCAGCAGGAAGAACCAGCTTAGATTACCGGTGAGGAAGCTGAAAATAGCATTGAACAACGGTTCAACCTGGTTCTGCATGGCTAGCGTAGCGATCACGAAGAACAGGATCACCAGCGAGGAGATAGTAAAGACCTTGCCGTGAAGGTCCATGTCCACCCCGAATTTGCGGCCGGTGATGTTGTCCTGACCAATGACGTAATCGGTATCAATCAGGTTTGCGGGCCCATCCGGAGCAGGAATGCCTTCGGACCCCGCATTGGCCTCTTTGGCTTTATCGTCGTTCGTCACGGGACTTCTCCTTGTTGACGTCGATTCGCGTTAGAGGAGAAGCGTCAATCGTGCTTTCCACGCACGGCTGACGCTTCGCCAAAGGTGGCGTTCACCTCTCAACATCCGAGAGACTCCGCACACACCGTTATCGAAGAAGAGCAGCGTCATCCGATCACACTCGATGAAGACTCCCTACCGATCCATTCAGTGACACCCGACTCTGCTCGGTGATGTCAGTCCTTCTTGCGTCGTCGTCCACGATTACACGACACATCCGCCTGTTTGACGATGGTTGAGAATCTGCGTCTTTTCAACGGCTTTTCTTCATCCATCGCTATCCAGCGAACAGGGAGCTTACATCATTCGAACCTCGCGCGTCTGCGCTTGGCGACACCATCCGGCGCTGCCAGCACATTCATGTCGCGATTTGGTCGCTTTTCAAGGCCATTCAATAAATAATTCTTGATGAAGCGTTTTATGTATTGAACTTCTTTATGCGTCGTACCCGGCTGCTGCAGCGTCTGACGCAAAAAACGGGGAGGCACGCAGAGTGCCTCCCTTGGTTCAGGCATCGGCCCGACGCTTGGTGACGCCTAGCGGAAGCCTTGCCGGTTATTTGCCGGACTTGCGCAGTGACTGGGTGACGCGATCCAGAATCATCGCCAGGATCACTACCGCGATGCCGGCCTCGAAACCGTCTCCCGGACGCAGGCGCTGGATGGCGCGCCAAACTTCGCTGCCCAGGCCATCGGCGCCGATCATCGCGGCGATGACCACCATGGAGAGGGCCAGCATGATGGTCTGGTTGATGCCGGCCATGACCGTTGACAACGACATCGGCAACTGCACCTTGACCAGCTTCTGGCCACGGGTCGCGCCATAGGCGTCGGCGGCTTCGATCAGCTCCACCGGCACCTGGCGAATGCCCAGGGTCGTGAAGCGAATGGCCGGCGGCATGGAGAAGATTACCGTAGCGAAGATCGCCGAGACCGAGCCGATACCGAAGAAGGGAATGGCCGGAATCAGATAGACGAAGGCCGGCATGGTCTGCATGAAGTCCAGCACCGGCATGATGGCCTTGTAGAGCCGCTCGGACAGCGCCGCGGCGATACCTACCGGCAGGGCGATGACCACCGCGACCACTGTCGCGATGACGACCAGCGTCAGGGTTTGGATCATCGGGTCCCAGAGGCCCAGGTTCCAGATCAGCGCCATGCCGATGGCGGCCCCGACGGCCAGTCGGGTATTGGCCACCCACCAGCAGAGTGCCGTGATGATGGCCAGCAGGGACCAGGGCGGCAACCACATCAGGCCATCATTCAGGAAGTTGATACCCGTCTCTGTTACCCGGGAAATACCACGCGTCACGACGGAATACTCACTGGTCAACCAGTTCAGGCCGCCTTCGATCCAGTCGCCTAGCGGAATACGCGGAATATCGATAGCCATTATTGTTCTCCTGCCTGAGCGAGTTCATCCAGGACGGCGCCCTTGACCACAACGCCCTGCAGCACATGGTCATCGTCCACCACGGCGATGGGGAAATGGTTGTCGTGGAACATGGCAAAGAGGTTGTGAAGGGGTTCATCCCGCTTCACGGTGCGGAATTCCTGTGTCATGACATCCGTCACCTTGTCCTTGCCCTGCTCATAGGCCTGGCTGGCACTGTCGGCATCGACGAGACCGATCAGGCGGCGCTCCTGGTCGAGAATATAGATCGAGTCGATACTGTATTCGCGCATCTTGCGCAGGGCGGTGCGTGGCCCATCCGTGTGGCGGGCCGTGGAACGCACCTTGCGCATGGCACTCTCGGCGGTCAGGATCCGTGACTTGTCGACCCCCTCGATGAAGCGCCGCACATAGTCGTCCGCCGGCTTGGTCAGGATCTCCTCGGGTGTGCCGATCTGCACCACCTCGCCATCCTTGAGCAGCACGATACGATCACCGATGGTCAGTGCCTCGTCGAGATCGTGGGTGATGAAGACGGTGGTCTTCTGCATGCGATGCTGCAGCGCCAGCAGCTCTTGCTGCATGTCGCCACGGATGAGCGGGTCGAGGGCCGAGAAGGCCTCGTCCATCAGCAGCACCGTGGCATCGTTGGCCAGTGCACGTGCCAGGCCGACACGCTGCTGCATGCCCCCGGACAGCTGATTGGGATAGGCATCTTCCCAGCCCTCCAGGCCGACCTGGGTGAGGGACTTCTGTGCCGCATCACGGCGCTCGTCAGGCGCGACACCGCGCACCTCGAGGCCGAATTCGGCGTTCTGACGCACGGTGCGGTTGGGGAAGAGGGCGAAGTTCTGGAACACCATGGAGAAGTGGCGGCGCCGGCATTCCAGCAGTTCCTTCTCCTTGAGGCTGGGGATATTCTCGCCGTCAATGACGATTTCCCCCTCGGTTGGCTCGATCAGGCGGTTCAGGCAGCGAATGAGGGTCGACTTGCCCGAACCGGAGAGGCCCATGATGACCAGAAGTTCACCCTCGTGAACATCAAAATCGATGTTGGACAGCCCCAGTGTCTGGCCGCTCTTGTCGAGGATTTCCGGGCGCTTGAGGCCCTGGTCGCGTAGCTCGAGCCCTTTCTTTGGCTGACTGCCGAAGACCTTGCTCAGGCTACGGACCCGAATCTTGACGTTTCGGTTGTCACTCATGGATGTGTCCTTGGTGGCTTTTCTCCCTCGATCCCGAGAGACGAGAAAGCCTGATGAATGTAAGGAGGCTGATGTTGGCGCTGCATGGTTCTCGTGCCTGAGTGTTATATTGTTTTAATTTTTATAATTCCCTTTTTATCAGCTAGTTAGTTTTTGTTTTGGGTCCGGTTGCGGCGCATGATGCGGTCGCTTGCTGCCCGGGATTCAGCGGCAACAAACGGAAGAGGCTACCGGTGGGACTGTCATTCAGCAAGTAGATGGCCCCATCGTCTGCCTGCCGGACGTCCCGAATGCGACCGATTTCCCCGTCCAGGACGATTTCTCGCGCCACCTCGTCGCGGGCCTTCAGCGTAAGCCGCACCAGCCGCTCGCTGCTCAGTCCACCGGCCAGGAAGTCGCCCTGCCAGGCCCCGAAGGGAGAGGAGGTCACCTGGGCCAGGCCGGAAGGCGCGAAGCGCCCCTCGAAGACATGCAGCGGATCCTGCATCCCGGGGGCGCTGTCCAGGCCAATCGGTTGGTTGGTGGCGTAGTCCCGGCCCAGGCTGACGGTGGGCCAGCCGTAGTTCTCGCCAGCGGTCAGACGGTTTAATTCATCGCCGGTGCGCGGACCGTGTTCCGTAGACCAGGCCGTACCGTCCTCGGAGACCACCAGGCCCTGGGGATTACGATGGCCCAGGGTGTAGATCGCGTCGGCGATGCTGTCGTCATCGGCGAAAGGGTTGTCCACGGCGGGCTCGCCCTCGGCGGTGAGGCGCAGGAAGCTGCCGGCATGATCGCTGCCGTCCTGGGCGCGTTCGGGCTCCATGCCGCGGTCGCCGATGCTCATCAGCAGGGTGCCGTCATCGAGCCAGGCCAGGCGTGAGCCATAGTGGCGGCCTGCCGCGGAGAAGCGGTTCTGGGTGAAGAGATGCTCCAGGTCGACCAGGCGGGTCTCCTCGAGCCGGGCACGGGAGAGGCTGGTGGCGCTGCCAGTGTCGCCGGGCCGACTCCAGGTGAAGTAGACCCAGTCATGTGCGCCATCGTCAGTCTCGTCGCTGCCGAACTGGGGGTGCAGGGCGATATCCAGCAAGCCCCCCTGGCCGCGGGCCGATACCTCCGGTACCCCGGAAACGCGGGTGACGTCGCCATCGGCGCTCACCAGTTTGAGCTGGCCCGCACGCTCGCTGACCAGAAAGCGGCCGTCGGGCAGGGGAGCCAGGCTCCAGGGCTGCTCCAGACCCGAGGCGACAGGCGTCAGGCAGAGCGTCAACGCCCGGGTCTCGATGGTGGTGTCGGCCTGGGCGTTCAGGCCGGCCGAGAGTAGCAGGCCGGCCAGCGACCGGCTCGTCAGTGCACGCATGCGTCCTCCAAAAAGCGCCCATACTGGCCCAGTATAGAGGGGCAAAGCGTTGACTGTGTGGCAGCCGGATTACATGAGGATGGCCAGCATGATGGGCAGATAGATCAGCGACAGCAGCGTCGAGCAGAACACCAGGCTGGCCACGTATTCGGGCTCGCGCTTGGCGCGCTGGGCAAACAGATAGTTGAAGACCGCGACCGGCATGCTCATCTGCAGCACCAGAATGCTCAGCGCCATGGGCGGCAGGGCCAGCAGGCTGCCGATCCCCCAGGCGATCGACGCCGCCAGGGGAATGCGCAGCAGGCTGAAACCGATGCCCGAACGCAGGTTGTTGACCCTGATGCTGGCCAGCGAGACGCCCAGGGTGATCAGCATCAAGGGCACGGTCAGCCCGGATATTAGATCGACACTGTTGGCCAGCCAGAGCGGCAGCTCGGTATCGGTCAGCAACAGCGCCAGGGCGAGGAGGATGGCATAGACCGTCGGCGTCTTGGCCAGGGACTTCAGGGGGTTGCCACGGCTGGCCAGCATGGTGCCCAGGGTGAACTGGAACAGCGACACCGTCACCATGACAGTGATGCCAAAGGCAAAGCCGGCCTCGCCGAAGGCATAGAGCACCACCGGCAGGCCCATGTTGCCGGTGTTGGGGTACATGGCCGGGGACAGCATGACCCGCCAGTCCTTGCCCAGCAGGCGAGCCAGCAGGAAGGCGGCGCCCGCCATGCAGGTGATGACCAGGGCGGCAGCCAGCATGGTGCGACCGAAACTGCTGGCATCGATCTCGGCCCCGGCCAGGGAGGCCAGCACCAGCGAGGGGGTGCCGATATTGAAGACCAGCCGAGTAACGAAGGCCACCGGATAGTCATGGCCGAGCCGGACCCAGGTGAACCCGAGGCCGGCACCGGCGAGCACCGGTGCCATGACGGCAAAGAGTTGAGCGTACATGGTGTCTCCAGACAAGTATGAGCGCGAGTATGGTCGCGACCCGGGGGCCTCAGGCTGGCCCGGCTCGAGTGGCAGCCGCCAGTCGGGATGCCCCGGCCCGCTCCGACTGGCGTTGCAGTGATAGATCGAGGCGTTCCACCAGTCCCGCCAATAGGGCACGGTGGCGTTCGTCCAGTGAAGGCTGATGATTCAGTGCCACGACCAGGGCCTCGCCGGCGGGGCGTACTTCACTGCAAGCACGTCCGTTGGCGCTATCCTGGTAGGCTTGGGCCAGTGCCGCGAAAAAACGGCGTTGGGCGCGATGCACTGCCGGGTCCGTCAGGTCGTCCAGGCGTCGGCGGAGCTGGAGACAGGCATAGCCGATATCCAGGCCGGTGAGCCCCAGGGTGAACAGGTGTCGCTGGTCTTCCGGGAGTACGTCGTCGTGCCGAGCCAGTTGCAGCAGGCGGTCGGCCATGCTGCCGATGAAGTACGTTTCCGCTTCATGAATCGGGCGCTTCGGCAGTCGTCGCAGGTCATGGGCGATGGCCTTGACCAGGCGCTGCTTGCGCAGGCTTGAGCCGAAGCCGGGCAGCAGTCGAAACCCGCTGACCACGGTGGCCAGGCCCACCATGACGGCGATGGCACGGTTGATGAAGCTTTCGAAGGAGAAATCCATGCCATTGCCGGGCATGGTCAGCAGGATGTTGCCGATGGTGAAGGCCAGGCAGTAGCCCATCAGGCGCGGGTTGGCGGCGCCCAGCAGGCCCAGAAACAGAGGCGGCAAAAAGATCATTGCCAGCATCACAAAGCCATTGGCCTGGGCCAGCAACACATGCCCGAACACAAAGGCACTGGGGATGGCTGCCAGCATGCCCTTGGCGAACATCATGCAGATCATCACCGGATTGTCACGGCTGGCGAAGAAGGCCGAGAACAGAGTGCCGAGCAGCATGGCCACCTGGCCATTGTTCCAGGCCGTAGCGATCCACAGGCTGGCCAGAGCGACGAAGATAAGGCCGGCCCGCAGGGCATTCAAGCCAGCCGTCAGATGATCGCGATGCCAGGCGAGGGCCGCGCCGCGCAAGCGTTTGCCGGCGGGCCGTGACAGGCTATCCCGGGCATCGAGCATGATCAGCGCGTGGCCCAGGGTTTCGCGCAGGCCGATGAGCACACGCAGCTGCAGCGGCGATGCCTCCTGGTCGGGGCAGTCGAGCACCCGCCGGCGAAGTTCCTGCAGGCGTCGCTGGGCCTGGCCGACACCACTGGATTCAGCGGCGAGGCGAAAGCCGTCGGCGATCTCGTCGGCCAGCCGGTGAATGGCGGGGTCGAGGCGCTCGCCGTGGTGGTGGAGCAGCTGCTGAAGGGCATGCAGGCTGGCCATCAGGCGCAGGCTGTGGCGTGTCAGCACATGGCTGGCACGAATGCGACCCGGCCCCTCGGGGCCTTCATAGCGCGCCGCCTGGCTATCGGTCTCGAGCTGAGTGAGAGGCTCCAGGCTAGCCGTCAGGGTGGACTGGAGCATCTCGACATCGCTGGTGTCGGCGAGGCGCAAGCTGGCGTGATGAAAGGCCTGGTTGACCACCTCATCGGCCTGTTGCCCCAGGTGGTCACGCACCTTGATCGGCCACAACAGGGAGCTGACCAGAGTGGCGCAGATGGCACCCAGCGCCAGCTCGGAAAGGCGAGCCACGGCGATGCCGAAGATGCCATCCGGCTGCTTGGCGCCGATCACCACGATCAGCATGGCGGTGACGGCGCCCATGATGCAGCCGTAGGAGGCGTTGTTGCGCAGCAGGGAGCTGCCATAGGTGCACAGCATGATCCACAGCGTCAGCATCACCAGCGCCGGGATCGGTGCCTGAACGAATAGCCCCATGATGAGCATGCCGGCGGCACAGCCGACCACGGTGCCGGCGACCTGGCTCAAGCCCTTTTCGACGACCATGCCGCTCATCGGACGTATCTGCAGGAATGCCGCCGAGATCAGCGCCCAGTAGGGTCGTTCCAGGTCGCACCACAAGGCCACATAAAGCGCCAGCAGCATGGCCAGGGTCGCCTTGACGGCAAACTTCACGGCCTGACTGCCGGGGGTCAGATAGGCTTGCAGCCAGGGCGACATCCAACTTACTCCGCGTTGTCGGTGATGCGCACCGTGGCCGTCATGCCGGCGCTCAGGGTGGTGTCCTCGGGAATCTCATCGAGAGCGATGCGCACCGGAATGCGTTGGGCGAGGCGCACCCAGCTGAAGGTCGGCTCCACCTGGGGCAACAACTGCGCGTTGGTCGAGGCGTTGGGGTCGGCGATGCCACCGCCGATGCTTTTTACATGCCCGCGCAGTTCGGTATCGCCGCTCATCAGGATGATCCGGGCCGGGTCACCGACCTGAATGGAAGGCATCTTGGTTTCCTCGAAATAACCGGTGACATAGAAAGAGCCGGCCTTGACCAGCGCCATGACAGGAGTACCAGCATTGACATAGTTGCCCACGGCGAGCTGAAGGTTGAGTACCTGGCCGTCGGCCGGTGCCTCGACCGTGGTGCGTTTCAGGTCGGTGCGAGCGCTCTCCAGATTGCTCCGGGCCTGCTTGAGCTGAGCGGCGGCGACCTGGCTATTGATGCGGGCGGTTTCCTGGCTTTCCGCGCTGATCGCCTGACGGCTCAGTCGATTGCGGCGTGAGGCTTCATGTTGACTCAGTTCCAGCTCGGCTGCGCGCTGCTCGACGACTGCCTGAGCTTTCTCCAGGGCGGTCTGATAGCGCGTATCGTCGATCCGAAACAGCGTCTCGCCCTGACTGACGTGCTGGTTATCGGCAACCGGCAGCGCGACCACGCGGCCCGATACGTCAGGCGCGATGGTGATGACATTGGCACGCACCCGGC
This sequence comes from Halomonas halmophila, assembly GCF_006540005.1. Classification (GTDB taxonomy): domain Bacteria; phylum Pseudomonadota; class Gammaproteobacteria; order Pseudomonadales; family Halomonadaceae; genus Halomonas; species Halomonas halmophila. The sequence goes on from NZ_BJOC01000010.1 coordinate 41,751, forward strand.
CATCTCGCGTCCAGGGCGTGAACAAGTAGTAATGCCATAGCCAGAGACCGGCGGCGACCGCCACGGCCACGACAGCCAGGGTAACGAGGATTCGAATCAGCGTGCGCATCATGATCAGAGGAGTCCCGTGGCGGACGGCCATGCGGCAGCGGCCGTGCAGATGACGAACAGGGCAGTGTCGAACCAGGCCTCGAACCACCACTGGCGAGCCCCCACCAGGCGATGCAGCACGGCGCGTATCACCAGCGCACCGGCCAGCCCGATCAGCACGTAAAGCAGCATGGGCGAGAGCAGAATCCCGCCCAGGGCGATTTCACGAAGGGCCATGGTCTCTTTGCCTCATTGGTTGGGGAAACGCCGCGATGTGCGTGCGCAGGCATTCAGGGGGCGTTTCCTTAGGCGACTCATGATAGCAATTCATGCGGCCCTCGGCATCCGGGCGGCAGGGGCGCCGCATGCCTTGAACATGGGCTAAGTATAAGCAGGATGTCCCTAGCTGGCCTGTCGTGACACATCCTCCTGCCACTCGGCCGGGCGGGCGCTGCGCAGGAAGTCGAGCAAGGCCGAGATCTTGCGTGGTTGATGGCCATGCGGATAGAGCAGACTGACCGGCGTTGGCGAGACCTGCCAGCTTGCCAGGCTGCGCTCCAGCTGGCCCGGGTGGGCGGCATTGCGGCGCTCAGCCATCCAGTTGGGCAGCACCCCCAGCCCCTGACCGCGGGCAATGGCATCGGACTGCAGGACGAGGCGGTTGACGCGCAGCCGCGACCCCGGGGAACGAATGTCGACCTGGCCATGGTATGGGTGGCGCAGCATCAGGCCCTGCTCGGCCTCGCCGAGCAGGTCGACCCAGTCGTAACGCTCCAGCTCGCGAGGATGCCCAGGACGGCCGTGTTGGGCCAGATAGTCGGGGTGCGCGTACAGACCGCATGACAGCAGTGCCAGCGTCTCCTGACGCAGCCCCACATCCCCCGTTTCACCGAACCAGATCACCACCGTCTGCGGGGAGATGATCTCGGGCAGGCGCTCGCGAATCATCAGATTGACTCTTACCCCGGGGTAACGCTGCATGAAGGTTTCGATGGTTTTGGCCACCCAGCCGCGTCCCAGGGCGTCGTGCACCTCCAGGGTCAGTTCGCCGCTGATGTCCTCGCGTAGCTCCTCCAGCGCCTGATGCCCCTGATCCGCCAGTGCGAGAATCCGCAGACAGTAGTCGTGAAAGACGCGGCCGGCCTCGGTGGGCAGCAGGCGGTTGGACTGGCGGCGCATCAGGGGCTGGCCCAGCTGCTCTTCCAGCTGATGCAGCCGCCGACTGAGCGTGGACTTGGAGGAGCCGAGCCGGCGAGCACTGGTGGTGAGGCTGCCGGAAGCCATGACGTCGGCAAAGGCACGCAACTCGTCGAGGTCAGACATGGGGGAGTTCTCGAATCCGGGAGATGAGGCCGTGTCATACGCTACCGGCCGCTGATGAAAATCATTATCCTTCGCTGTTGCGAATCATGCAACGGGATGTATGACGACAGGGGAGAACGAATTTGAAACAATCTAAACGATAAAAATTCGCATTACAGATTAGCTTCCCGGTCAGGATCATCAGGAGACAAAGAGCATGCCCCATCCTTTCGCCCGCACCCTGCTCGTCACCGCCGTGTCGGCCTTCAGCGCCTCCGGCGCCATGGCTCAGGAGACACAGGAGCAGCAACTCGATGATGTCGTGGTCACGGCCGCTGGCTATGAGCAGCAGGTCAAGAATGCGCCGGCCTCCATCAGTGTGCTGCCGCGTGAAGAGCTGGAAAAGCGCCATTACCGCAATGTCACGGATGCCTTGCGTGATGTGCCGGGGGTCATCATCACCGGCGGCGGCAGTGGTGACAACGGTCATGACATCAGCATGCGCGGCATGCCGGCCGAATACACCCTGATCCTGGTCGACGGTCAGCCGGTGAGCTCGCGCGAGTCGCGTCCCAACGGCAGCGCCGGGTTCGAGCAGGACTGGCTGCCGCCGCTGCAGGCCATCGAGCGTATCGAAGTGGTACGCGGCCCGATGTCGACCCTGTATGGCTCGGATGCCATCGGCGGGGTGATCAACGTGATCACCCGCAAGGTGGCGCAGGACTGGAGCGGCAGTGTCCAGCTCGACAGCATCGTGCAGCAGGACAGCCAGTCCGGTGACAGCTACCAGGGCAACTTTTACCTCAACGGCCCATTGGTCAAGGACCTGGTCGGGCTTCAGGTCTATGGCCGTGCCAAGACGCGGGAAGAGGACGACATCGTCAACGGCTACGAGGACAAGACGCTGCGCAGCCTGACCGGCCGTCTGACATTTACGCCCAATGCCGATCACGACCTGGCCGTGGAAGCCGGTACCACCGAACAGACCCGCGAAGGCCATGTCGGTCGCAGTGTGGCCAGCGCCGGGTGTCGCGGCGGCTGTGAGGACACCTACAGTGAGCACACCCGGCAACATGTAGCGGTGTCGCACGAAGGGCGCTGGGATATCGGCACCACCGATACCCAGGTGCAGCGTGAAGTCACGGAGAACAAGAGCCGTGAAATGGAAATCACCAATACCACTGCCAAGACTTCGCTGGTGATGCCGCTGGGCGCTCATATCCTGACTCTCGGTACCAGTTACGAGAAGGAAGAGCTGGAAGATGCGACATCCAACCAGATCTCGGATCGCTCACAGATCGAAAGCTCCCAGTGGGCCCTGTTCGCCGAGGACGAGTGGATGGTGACCCGCGACTGGTCGCTGACCGGCGGGTTGCGCCTGGATGACGACGAGAACTACGGCAGCCACCTGAGTCCAAGGCTGTACAGCGTCTGGAACATGACGCCGAGCTGGACCCTGAAGGGTGGCGTCTCGACCGGTTTCCGCTCGCCCAGCCTGCGTGATATTACCGCCGACTGGGGAGCCATCAGCCGTGGCGGCACGACCTACGGCAATCCGGACCTTGAACCGGAAACCTCGCTCAACAAGGAGCTGGCGTTGCTGTACAGCGGGGAAAGTGGCCTGAGCGGCGGTATCACCCTGTTCCACAACGACTTCCAGGACAAGATCACCCGACTGCCGTGCCGTTCCGAGGTGCGCTGCCCGCCCGTGACGCAATACGATCGCGACGAGAACGGCGACCTCAACACCAATACCCGCGAGAACATCGACGAGGCGGTAACGCGTGGCGCCGAGTTGTCGCTGTCGGCGCCACTCGCCGACAGCCTGGAACTGACGGCCAGCTATACCTACACCGACTCCGAGCAGAAGACTGGCGAATACGCGGGCGAGCCCTTGACGCAGCTACCCGAGCACGAGGTCTCGGCCACCCTGGACTGGCAGGCCAGCGACCGGTTGAGTCAGTGGACGCGCCTGACCTATCGCGGTGAAGAAACCCAGCCGACGACCGGCCCCTCGCAGAGCGCCCTGGTGGCACCGTCCTACACCTTCGTCGACACCGGCATCGGCTACGACATGACGGAAAACGCCACCCTCAACGTCGGCATCTACAACCTCTTCGATGAGTCCGTCACCGCCGAAGAGTATGGCTATGTGGCAGACGGTCGCCGCGCCTGGCTCGGCCTGAGCGTCGATTTCTGACGCAGGACGGGGCGCAACGGCGCGTGGCAGGAACCCGGCATGCCAGCGCTTTTAAGACTCATTATGTTTCCACCCTCCAAGGAGTAACCCATGTCATTACTGCCAATCACTGCTCCCCGTCAGGGACGCCTGCTGGCCGGCCTGACGCTGGGCCTGGCCGCCTCCACGCTGGCCATGGCGCCTGCGTCGGCCCAGGCGCGCAGCCTGGAGACGGCCCATGGCGAGATCGAGATCGAAGGCCAGCCGGAGCGCGTGGTGACCCTCTACGAGGGCGCCCTGGATGCTTCCCTGGCGGCCGGGGTGACACCGCTGGCGGCTGTCGCCACGCGCGGCGGCGACGGCGTGGCCGAGTACCTGAGTGATCAGGTGCCGGATATCGCCATGGTCGGCACCAGCCGTGAATTCAATCTCGAGGCCATTGCCACCCAGAACCCTGATCTGATCCTGGCCTCGCCGTATCTGAGTGACGAACAGTACCAGCTGATCTCGCAACTGGCGCCCACGGTGGTCCCGGAAAACCACGGCTTCTCGCCGGATGGCTGGAAGGCCGAGACGCGTCTGTACGGCAGGGCACTGGGGCGTGCCGACGACGTGAATGCCGCCATCGCGGATGTCGAGGCGCGTGCCGCGGACCTCCAGGCGCAACTGGATCCTGGCGATACCACCACTAGCCTGGTGCGTTGGATGCCCCAGGGGCCGCTGGTCATGTCGAGCGAGCTGTTTGCCACCGGGATGCTCGAGGCGGTGGGGTTAAACGTCACCGACGCCGGGCTGGTCAAGGACGGCCGTCCGCACAGTGACCCGCTGAGTCTCGAGAATCTCGAGCAGGTCGACCAGGACCTGCTGTTCCTGGCCACCCTCAACGACGACGGGCGGCAAGCTCTGGAAGCTGCGCGGCAATCGCCGGCTTTTGCCCGCCTAGATGTGGTCCAGCGTGACCGTGTGTTTGCCGTGAACGGCCAGCTGTGGACCAGCGCCTCCGGCCCGCTGGCCGCACAAGCAGTGCTGGACGATATCGAGGCCGCCCTGTTGCCTGACAGCGAATGATCAGCGGCGCCATGCAACGACCTCTGACCGGCCAGGCCCTTGCCCTGGCCGGCTTGCTGCTGTTGGTTTGTTTCGCCAGCCTGCTGTGGGGTGCCGGCGATGTCGGTCCCGGGCGTGCCCTGGCAGTCATGCTGGGGCAGGGCGACGCGGAGGCGCGCTTCGTGGTCACCACCCTGCGTGGCTCGCGGACCCTGGTCGGGCTGGCCGTGGGCATGGCCCTCGGGGTCGCCGGGGCCCTGCTGCAGACTCTCTCGCGCAACCCGCTGGCCGAGCCGGGACTGCTGGGTGTCAGCGCTGGTAGCGCCTTCGCCGTGGCCATCGCCCTGTTGCTGGGCACCTCGGCGGCGACGCTGCGCATCGGGGTGGCCCAGTTGGGTGCCTTGTTGGGGTGTCTTTGCGTGCTGGGCGTGGCGCGCGTGCGCGGCCTTGGCCAGGATCCGGTGCGCCTGGTGCTGGCCGGGGCCGCTTTTTCCGGGCTGCTCTCGGCACTCACGACCCTGCTGTTGATGTTCGACCAGCGCGCCGCCGACGAGATTCGCTTCTGGGTGGTCGGCAGTCTGTCGGGGCGCGATATCGACGACCTGCTGGCCGTGCTGCCGAGCTTCATGCTGGCCACCGCCATCACCCTGCTGATTGCGCGCCCCATGGCGGCGCTGGCGCTCGGCGAGCGCATGGCCGCCGGACTCGGCCATCACCCCGGGCGCGTGCGGCTGCTGGCGATCCTGGTCGTCGCCCTGCTGGTCGGCGGCGCTACGGCCATTGCCGGTCCCATTGCCTTCGTCGGGCTGGTGGTGCCGTTCGCGGCGCGGGCGCTGGCCGGCCCGGACATACGCCGTAGCCTGTGGCTGTGCTTGCTGATCGGCCCGTTGATGATATTGAGCGCCGATATCATCTCGCGGCTGGTGGTGGCGCCGTCGGAATTGCCACTGGGCGTATTGACGGCACTGTGTGGCGCGCCGGTGCTGGTGGCCGTGGTCAGGCGTCGTCGCCTGCCGACGTTATAGGAACCCCATGAGTCTGACGGTATTATCCTCGTCTTCTCGGCGCCATCGGTCGGTCTCCGCTTCTCGGGTGGTGGCCCCGGCTGGCACCCATCGCCTGGCTTGGGGCCATGTCAGCGTGCTGCTCGACCGGCGCACCCTGGCGGCCAAGCTGTTGCTGCTGGCCGCCCTGTTGGCGGCCAGCCTGACGTATCTGTGTCTGGGGGAACGCCATCTGTCGCCCCTGGAAGTGCTGGCCGTCCTGCAGGGCCAAGGTGAAGGTCTAGCCAACTTTCTGGTGGCCGCGCTGCGCCTGCCCCGGCTGGGCGCCGCCCTGGCGACCGGCGCCGCCTTTGCCCTGGCCGGCTGCCTGATGCAGACCCTGGCGGCCAATCGCTTGGCCACGCCGGGGATCATCGGCATCGACAATGGTGCCACGGCCTTCGCCGTGGCCTCGGTGGTAGGGCTCGGTGTCGGCATGGCGCCGCCGGCCATGGCGCTGGCCGGGGCGGCCACCGCCACCGTGCTGACCTTCGGCCTGGCATTGGGAGGCGGCACCCAGGGGTATCGCTTCATCGTCGCCGGGATCGGTGTGGGGGCGGTCTTCGGTGCCATCACCAATCTGCTGCTGGCGCGCGTGGCCATCGATGTCGCCAATGCCGCCTATCCCTGGACAGTGGGGTCGTTGAGCGCGCGGCCTGAAGGCGCCGTCCGGCTGCTGGCTCTAGGTCTGGCACTGGGCTTGCCGGCCGCGCTGGCCTTGAGCCGTTCGCTGCGCCTGATGGGTTTTTCCGAGTCCGTGGCGCGCAGCCTGGGCACGCGGCTCGGGCTCAGGCGGGTGCAGGTGCTGAGCACCTCGGTGGTGCTGACGGCGCTCGCCGTGGCCGTGGCCGGGCCGGTGGGCATGGTCGGGCTCATCGGCCCGGAGCTGGCGCGTCATCTGGCCTCGCCACGCCGGGTGCCGGTGCTTGCCTCGGCGTTGGCCGGTGCCCTGATCATGGTGCTCGCCGACCTGGCCGGCCGCCTGATGCTCGCACCACTGGAGATTCCGGTGGGTATTGTCACCGCCGTCGTGGGCGGTCCCTGGTTGTTGTGGATCCTGATTCGCCCACGCCGTCATGGAGTTGCCTGAGATGAATGGCATTGTTTCTTGCCTCGAAGCCCGGGACCTGACCCTGGCCCACGACCGCAACCCGGTGGTGGTCGACCTCAACCTGCAACTGCCGGCCGGGCGGGTCACGGCCATCGTTGGCCCCAACGGTTGTGGCAAGTCGACCCTGCTGGCGGGGTTGGCGCGGCTGCATGCCCCGCAGGGCGGGCAGGTGCTGCTCGACGGCAGCGCGATCGTGCGGCTGCCGGCGCGCGAGCTGGCCCGGCGACTGGCGCTCCTGCCTCAGGAGGCGAGGGCACCTGAGGGGCTGACCGTCGCCGAACTGATCGGCTTCGGCCGTCAGCCTCACCAGAGCTGGTTGCAGCAATGGTCGTCGGAAGACCGGCGCATCGTCGATGAGGCCCTGACAGCCGCGGATCTGCACGCGCTGGCCGAGCGACCGCTGGAATCGCTTTCCGGCGGTCAGCGGCAGCGCGCCTGGATCGCCATGATCATCGCCCAGCAGACCTCGCTGCTGCTGCTCGATGAACCCACCTCGGCACTCGATCTGGGACACCAGCTGGAGGTCTTCGAGCTGGTCCGCGAGCTGGCCGATCAGGGTCGGACTCTGGCCATGGTGCTTCACGACCTGCCGATTGCCTGCCGCTACGCCGACCATCTGGTGGCCATGCGTGATGGTCGCATCATCGCCGCGGGGCCGCCCGGCGAGGTGGTGACACGCGACCTGGTGCGCGAGCTGTATGGCGTGGACTGTAGCCTGCTGCATGACCCCGATAGCGGAGCGCCGATACTCACCGGGATGCGTCGCATCCGCCGCTGACCGGGCGGCCGGCGGCAATGAACGGGCCCGGCCAGTCATGGCCGGGCCCGGAATGCCGTCAGGTCGCAGTGGCAAGGGTGACGGGGTTACTGAGCGGTGTCTTGCGCGCTGTCCTGGGTCACGTCGCCGGCCGAGTCGGCTGCTTCTTCGGTGGCACCCGCAGCTTCACCGGCGGCCTCCTGGGTCTGTTCGCCGAACGATTCCAGGGCTCCACCGGCCTTGTCGAGCAGGCTGCTGGCCGTGGATTGCGTGGTTTCCCAGGCGCTGCTGGCGCCTTGTTTGGTATTCTTCCACGCCTGCTGAAGGCTCTGGCGGGCGTTGCTCCACCAGGTGTCGGTGTATTCCGGCTGTTGGCTGACGGCCTCGGCGTCCAGGTCGAGGTGGACGCGGTACTGGATGGCATCCAGCTTGTCGCCGTTGCGTGTCTCGACGGTGAAGTCATCAACGCCCACGACGTACTGTTTATCGCCCATGTCGAGCAGGTTGCCGGTATCGACCACCAGGGCATGGATGCGCATCTCGTCATTCAGCAGCACGTCCTCGACCTCGCCGATGGACTGGCTGTCGTCCGACTTGGCGTAGACGTTGGCATCCAGCAGCTCGTCGGTGGAGTACAGCCCTTGCGGCGCCGCCATGGCCGTGGCCGAGAGCGTCGCCGTGAACAGCAGGCCGGCACCCAGCAGAGCCGGGCGCAGGGCAGGGGATAGCGTATTGGGTAGTGTCATGCGGGTCTCTCCTTGATCCTTGATATCATGGTTGATATCGGCAATGCCTTGGGCCCCGAAAAAGGTCATGAGTTCCCGACGAAGCATGGAACGCTGTTATCGACCGGGTTTATCACCTTGATGGAAGATGGCGCTTTTACTCGGGAAGAGGGCGAATGCTATACATGCACGCTTCAACTGGCGCGAGACGCTCGGAGGGCAGGATGACAGCTCGATGGATGGCAGGGGCGACCCTGATGGCGGCGACATGCCTGGCGGCTCCCGCCCAGGCACAGGAGGCGTCGCCCGAACCGATCAATGCCGTGGCCACCACCGGCATGGTGGGCGATATCGTGCAGCAGGTGGGTGGCGAATGTGTCACGGTCACCACTCTCATGGGCCCCGGTGTCGACCCGCACCTGTATCGGGCCAGCGCGCGTGACGTCTCGATCTTTCAGGCGGCCGAGATGATCTTCTACTCCGGTTACTCCCTGGAAGGGCAGCTCGGTGATGTGCTGGAGCGCCTGGGCGAGACCCGGCCGACCATTGGCGTGGCGCCTGCGTCGACCGACGTCGACGAGCTCATCACCACCCAGGATGAATACGGCCTTGACCCACACCTGTGGATGGACGTCTCACTCTGGTCGCGCATCGTGCCGACCGTGGCGGATGCGCTGAGCCAGCAGCGCCCGGCCTGCGAGACGCGCTTTCAGGATCATGCCGAGGCCTATGTTGCCCAGCTCGAGGCCCTGCATCAGTGGGTGAAGGAGAGTATCGCCAGCATTCCCGAGCAGCAGCGTATCCTGGTGACCGCCCACGATGCCTTCAATTATTATGGTCGCGCCTATGGTATCGAGGTAGCCGGCATCCAGGGTCTCAGCACCGCCACCGAAACCGGCGTGGCCGACATCCGCCGGATGGCCGATGTCGTGGTCGAGCGCGAGGTGCCGGCTGTCTTCGTCGAGAGCACCATCAGCCCACGCACCGTCCAGGCGGTGATCGAAGCGGCTCGGCAACAGGGGCACGAGGTGTCGATCGGCAGCCAGCTATACTCGGACGCCATGGGTGAGACGGGCACCTTGGATGGCACCTATATCGGCATGCTGTACCGCAATACACAGCATATCGTCGAGTCATTGGGCGGCAAGACACCGGCACTGCCCCGGGCCCTGGATGACTGGGCGGCGCGCTGGGGGATTTCCTCCTCCTGACGCCTGCCAGGCACTTCACCGCCATGCGTTATTCCCACGACTCAACCGAGAGGCCGCTTCGATCATGACCACGCCGCTCCATGAACCGGATCTTGCCCTGCACGTCGAGGATCTGACCGTCAGCTACCACAGCAAGCCGGTGCTATGGGATATCGACTTCGACGTGCCGCCCGGCGTGATGGCAGCGATCGTCGGCCCCAATGGTGCCGGCAAGAGTACCCTGATCAAGAGTGTGCTCGGTCTGGTGCCGACGGTCGCCGGTCATGTGACTCTGTTTGGCCGGACCTATCGGCGACATCGGCGGCGGGTCGGCTATGTGCCCCAGCGTTCCAGCGTTGACTGGGACTTTCCGACCACTGCCCTCGATGTCGTGACCATGGGCCTCTATGGCCGACTCGGCTGGATCAGGCGCCCGGGGCGCGGTGAGCGGCGCGAGGCCCTGCAGGCCCTGGAAATGGTCGGCATGCAGGCCTTCGCCGATCGCCAGATCAGCCAGCTCTCCGGGGGCCAGCAGCAGCGCGTCTTCCTGGCCCGTGCCCTGGTGCAGAAGGCCGATGTCTACTTCCTCGACGAGCCCATGGCCGGTGTCGATGCCACCACCGAGCGCGCCATCGTGGACATCCTGCGGCGCCTGCGGGATGACGGCAAGACCGTGATCGTCGTCCACCATGACCTGCAGACGGTGCGCAGCTATTTCGACTGGCTGATGATCCTCAATGTGCGCGTCATCGCCCAGGGCCGCGTCGAGGATGTCTATACCGCCGACAACCTGCGCAGTGCCTACGGCGGCCAGATTGCCCTGCTCGACGAGACGGCCCTGATGCAGCCTGACACCACCGATGACAAGACGGCGGGGGCCTGATGTCGCCGCTCGAACTGATAACCGACCACACCATCCAGAATGTTGTCATCGGCGCCGCCTTGCTGGGCCTGATCAGCGGCGTGCTGGGCAGCTTTGCGGTATTGCGCAAGCAGAGCCTGCTCGGCGACACCATGTCCCACGCCGCGCTGCCCGGGGTGTGCATCGGCTTTATGATCGCCGGATCGCGTGAGATGGGCATTCTGTTGCTGGGTGCCCTGACCACTGGCGCCCTGGCGGCGCTGGTCATGCTGATGCTGACACGCAACAGTCGCCTCAAGACCGATGCGGCCCTGGGCATCGCCCTGAGCACCTCCTTCGCCTTGGGCGTAGTGCTGTTGACGCACATCCAGAACCAGAATAATGCCGCCCAGGGCGGGCTGGATGCCTTTCTCTTCGGGCAGGCGGCGGCGACCCTGCGCAGCGATCTGTGGATCATGGGCGGCGTCACCCTGGTGGCGCTGGCGCTGGTGATCGCGTTCTGGAAGGAGTTCAAGCTGGTCTCATTCGATCCGCAGTTTGCCGCTTCGCTTGGCATGCCGGTGATGTGGCTGGAAGTCCTGCTCACGGTTATGATTGCCCTGGCGGTGGTGGTCGGACTGCAGATGGTCGGCGTGGTGCTGATGGCGGCGATGATCATCGCCCCGGCAGTGGCGGCACGCCAGTGGAGTCACCGGCTGGAAAGCATGGTGATGCTGGCTGCCGTCGTCGGCGTCGCCGGGGGCGTGTTCGGCGCCTTGCTGAGTGCGCTCTCGCGTGGTCTGGCCACGGGCCCGCTGATCATCCTGAGTGTCTCCAGCGTGGTGATGGTGTCGCTACTGCTGGCGCCCGGGCGTGGCTTCGTCTGGGAGGGCATTCGCCTCTGGCAGGGACGTCGTCGGCTGCGCTATCAACAGGTGCTGACCACCCTCTATCGGCTCGCCCTGCACCATGATGACCCGACCTTTCGTTCCGAACAGGGCATGCTCGATACCTATCACGGCCATCGCACGCGAGCGGCCTTGCGTCAGTTGCTGAAGCGCGGCCTGGTCGAATGGCGTTCGGCTCCGCCGGAGGAGCCGCGGGGTGCCAAGCACTGGGTGCTGACCCCGCGCGGGCGGGACGAAGCCGAGCGCATCCTCGACTCGCTGGGCAGGGGGGAAAGCTGATGCAGGCTGCGCTGTTCGACAATGCCGCCCTGATGATCATGCTGGTCGGTGCCCTGGTTGGCATCGCCTCGACCCTGGTGGGCACCTTCCTGGTGCTGCGCGGCGTCAGCATGCTGTCCGACGCCATCGGCCACTCCATCGTCTTCGGCATCGTCATCGTCTGGCTGATCACCCACCAGCAGAGTGGCCCCGTGCAGATTATCGGCGCGGCCCTCACGGGTTTGCTGACGGTCTTTCTCACCGAGCTGCTGGTCAGCACCCGGCGGGTCAAGAAGGATGCCGCCATCGGCCTGGTGTTTCCGGTGCTGTTCTCCGCCGGGGTGCTGTTGATCAACCTCTATGCCCGGGATGTGCATATCGACAGCCATACGGTGCTGCTCGGCGAGATCGGCTTCGTGTGGCTGGACACCCTGACCCTCGGCGACTATCGCGTTCCCCAGGCGCTGGTGTGGATGGGTACCATGACGCTGATCAATGGCGCCTTCGTGACGCTCTTCTACAAGGAGCTCAAGATCGCCACCTTCGACGAAGCATTGGCCAAGGCTCTGGGGATGGCCCCGAGCCTGCTGTTCTATGTGCTTCTGCTGCTGACCAGCGGCACCGCGGTGGCGGCCTTCGACGCCGTGGGGGCGGTGCTGTTCGTCGCCTTCGTCATCGTGCCGCCGGCCACGGGCTACCTGCTCACCGACCGCCTGTGGATGATGTTCATCCATGGCTCCCTGGTGTCCATCGCCTCCAGCATCTCGGGCTACTGGCTGGCGGTGTTCTGGAATGTCTCGATCGGCGGCATGATGGCGGTGATGACCGGGGTCTTCCTGCTGCTGGCTTTTCTGCTCGGGCCGCGCTACGGCATGGTCGCCCAGGTACTGCGACGTCGCGGACAGCGGCGGGTCAACGAAATCCGTACCCTGGCGGTGCACCTCTACAACCACGAGGACGGCCCGGAGCAGTGGGCGGAAAACGTCACCCAGGCACTGCGCGAACACCTGCTGTGGGACAACGCCAAGGCCAACCGGGTCGTCGCGCGCAGCCGCGAGCAGGGCCTGGTGGAATGCCGCGGCCAGAGCCTGGTGCTCACCGAGGCCGGTCGCGACATGGCCCGGGAAATTCTCGAACCGACGCGCAATGGCACGGGGTCGCTGAAGACGGCGACCTGAGCCCCGCTCAAGCCGGGGCGTTGCGCTTTCGCGGACCTCGGTGGCGCGCCAGCTGTGTCGGCCGGCGCGTTGACTTGCACGCCTGATGCGCCACAATGCCCCGCCATTTGCCCGTCGAGGAGCGCCCGTGGAACTCTTGCGCGTCGTCTTTCGCCATTATCGCTGGCCGTTCATTGCCGTCATGGCGCTCAGCCTGGCGAGTGCCGGCCTGGGCATCGGTGTCATCGCCTTCATCAACCGCCGCCTGATCGAGGCTCATGGTGATCCCCTGAGCGTGCTGCCGCAGTTCCTCGGGCTGATCGTGCTGCTGCTGGCCATCACCCTGGGGGCGCAGCTGGCGCTGACCACCCTGGGTCACCACTTCGTCTATCGGCTGCGCGGGCATCTGATCAAGCGCATTCTCGACACCGATATCGAGCGTATCGAGGCGCTGGGCAGCGCCAATCTGATGGCCAGCCTGTCGAGTGACATTCATCACATCACGGTGGCCTTCGTGCGCCTGCCCGAGCTGGTGCAGGGGGTCATCCTGACGCTCGGCTCGGCGCTCTATCTGGCCTGGTTGTCGCCCGGCATGCTGGCGGTCACGGCGGTCTGGGTGGCGGTGACGGTGGTGGTCGGCTGGTTGCTGGTATCGCGGGTCTATCAGCACCTGAGCCGGGTGCGGGCCACCGAGGATCGGCTCTATCAGGACTATGCCTCGGTCATCGAGGGGCGCAAGGAACTGGCGCTCAATCGCGACCGGGCACGCCGCCTGTTCGACGAGACCTATACCCGCAATGCGCGGGAGTATCGCCATCACATCATCCGCTCCGATACCTTCCACCTGAGTGCGGTCAACTGGTCGAACATCATGATGCTCGGCGCCATCGGCCTGGTGTTCTTCCTGGCCAATGGCCTGGGCTGGGCCAACACCAATGTGGCGGCGACCTATTCGCTGACGCTGCTGTTTCTGCGCACGCCGCTGATCCAGGCCGTGGGCGCACTGCCCACGCTGCTCGGCGCCCAGGTCGCCTTCGACAAGCTCGAGAGCCTGGAGCTGGCCGAGTATCGCCAGGCCTTCACCAGTGGCGAGGCGCTGAATCACTGGCAGACGCTGGAGCTGCGCGGCGTGCGCTTTCGTTATCCTGCCGCCGAGCAGAGTGAGGGTTTCGAGGTCGGCCCCATCGACCTGACGCTGACGCGTGGCGAACAGGTCTTTCTGATCGGCGGCAACGGCAGCGGCAAGTCGACCCTGGCGCGCCTGCTGACCGGGCTCTATCAACCCCATGACGGCGAGATCCTGCTCGATGCCGAGGCGCTGACGGCGGAGCAGTGGGAGGCCTATCGGCGCAGCTTCTCGGCGGTGTTCACCGACTTCCACCTCTTCGACCGGCTGGTCGGCCAGGAGGGTGCCGCGCCCGATCCGGCCCTGGTACAGGACTGGCTGGAGCGGCTTGGCATGCAGGACAAACTGCAGTTCGACGGCGACCGGGTCACCAATCCCCAGCTCTCCCAGGGGCAGCGCAAGCGTCTGGCGCTATTGCTGGCGGTCGCCGAGCAACGCGACTTCCTGCTGCTCGACGAGTGGGCCGCCGATCAGGACCCGCAATTCCGCCGAACCTTCTACCAGGCTCTGCTGCCTCGATTGCGCGAGCTGGGCAAGACGGTGCTGGCGGTCAGCCATGACGACGCCTACTTCGGTCATGCTGACCGCCTGCTGGAGATGCGTGAGGGCAGGCTCACCGAATTGACCGGCCAGCAGCGCGAGCAGGCCAGCCGGGACGCCGTGGGGCGACTGGACGACGACACGCCATGAGTGGCTGACAAGCGGCCAGGCTAGACCCCCAGCGGCGAGGTGCTGTCGGCGGCATTCGTCTCGACGCCGGGGCTGTCCAGCAAGGGCAGGGCGTTTCGCCGGGCCGGGTCGCTGACCAGCAGGACCATGCCGGCCAGGGCCAGCACTCCGGCGCCCAGCAGGCCGATTAGAGCCATGGCGATGCCCGGTCATGTGCCAGCACGGGTCATGGTATGGCGCGTCATCCCGCCTAGTGAGAAGCGCAAGCCTGGCAAGAAAGCCTGTGTTGGGCACCCGGTTCGGGCCAGAACCCCATGCCGGGCACCGTTGTTGGTCGAGGGTCGCGCGTTGACTGGCAGGATTGTGAATCTGAGTGGCAACGATTATCATCCGCGCTAGTGTGTCGATGATGTCTTTCCGGCACCGTCGTATTCATCGCTGTCATTCTCGAGGTCCTTTCATGCCAACTTCCTGCTCCTCCCTTCGCCCCCGTTCGCCGCTGGCGCTGGCCATTCGGCGCGCCCTTGGGCTGTCGCTGTCCGGTGCCGCTCTTGTCGGGGTGCCGGCCCTGGCCCAGGCGCAGGATGCGGCCGTCGAGTCCGATACCGTGGTGGTCACCGCCACCGCACTGAAAGTGGCAGTGCCGCTGGCCCAAACGCCGCGTTCGGTGTCCAAGGTGCAGCGTGAAGAGCTGGACGAGCGCAACGTCCAGAGCCTGGATGAAAGCTTCCGTTATCGCGCCGGTGTGTTATCGGGGCACTATGGCGCGGATAACAATACCAACTGGTTCAAGGTGCGCGGCTTTAACCAGGCGACCTACATGAATGGCCTGCGGCTGTTCGATCCGGGCTACTACGAATGGACACCCGAGCCCTATGGCCTGCAAAGCGTCGATGTCTTCAAGGGCCCGGCCTCGATCCTGTATGGCGAGGCGCCCTCCGGGGGGCTGGTCAATGCCATCAGCAAGCGTCCCACCGAGGAAGCGCAGGGCGAAGTCCAGGTTCAGGTCGGTAACCGCCATCACCGCCAACTGGCCTTTGATACCTCGGGGCCGGTGACGCAGAGCGGCGATGTGCGCTATCGCCTGGTCGGTCTCTACAAGGAGCGCGACGGCGACCTGAACGGCACCTCCAACGAACGCTACTACTTTGCGCCCAGCCTGGAGTGGGATGTCTCGGACGACACCCAGCTGACCTTTCTGGCCAGTGTGCAGAAGGATGACGGCGTGCCGGAAAATCCCTTCAAGCTGGCCTACGGCACGGTGCAGGACACGCCCTTCGGCAAGGTCGATCCCGAGACCAATTATGGCGCGCCGAACTACGACAAGGACGAGCGCACCCAGGTCAGTGTCGGCTATGAGCTCAGCCATCAGTTCAGCGATACCTGGACCTTTGAGCAGAACCTGCGCTACAGCCATCTCGACATGGAACTGCGCAGTACCTATATGGACTTTGCCACCGGCGACGGCCGCACGGCCTACCGGGGGCATCTGCAGCGTGACGGCGAGATCGACAACCTGACGGTCGATAATCGCATGATCGGCAAGTGGTACACCGAGCGCACGGAAAATACCCTGTTGTTCGGTGTCGACTATCAGGACCTGAGCCTGGACGGTCAGGAGTTCGACAACTTTACCTACGATACCGTCGATATCTTCGATCCCGATACCTCCATTACACCGGTTGATCAGAGCCAGCTCTTCGGTCGCCGGATCGACAAGCAGCAGTTGGGCCTCTATGTGCAGGACCAGCTGCGCATCGATGATCGCTGGGTGCTGCTGGGCAGCGTGCGCCACGACAGCGCCGATGTGAAGAACACCAACCAACAGCTCGATGTCACCGTCGATGAGACCCAGTCACAGACCTCCTACTCCGGGGGCGTGATGTACCTGGGCGACAATGGCATCAGCCCCTATCTCAGTTATACCGAATCTTTCAGCCCGCAGGCCCAGACCAATGTGGACGGAGCCATCTTCGAGGAAATCGAGGGCGAACAGTGGGAAGTCGGCGTCAAGTATGCGCCGGCGTCCTGGGACGGCTACGTCAGCGCCGCGGCCTTCGATATCGAGGAATCCAACTCCTTCGCCACCACGCCTGCCGGCTATCAGGCTCAGGCAGGTGAAAAGACGTCCACTGGCTTCGAGCTCGAGAGTGTCGGCTACCTGACCGACCAGTTGCAGCTCACGGCGGCGTATACCTACACCGATGCGCGTAACGATGACGACACGCGGGCCGCCCTCATCCCACGCCACCAGGCCTCCACCTGGCTCGATTACGACTTCCAGCAGGGCGCCCTGGCCGGCCTCAAGCTGGGCGGCGGCGTGCGCTATGTGGGCGAGAGTGTCGACGGCGACACCACCGTCTCCAGCCACACCCTGGTCGACGCCATGGCCAGCTACGACTTCGCCAACAACTGGCGCGCCCAGGTCAACGTCAACAACCTGACCGACAAGGAATACATCGCCAGCTGTGACTTCTGGTGCTACTACGGTGAATCGCGGAGTGTGATCGGTAGCTTGAGCTACCAGTGGTAACGCGTGAGGGGTAAGTGGTAAGGAATCGAGAGGGAAGAAGTAAGAACGAAGAGGGAAGAAGGAATAGGTAAGAGGTAAGAGGTAAGAGAAGGCCCGGTGGTGCGAGACGCACCCCGGGCCTTTTTGCTGGTAACAGCGTCGATCGTGAGCCGATGCTGCTCGCTGCTCGCTACCAGCTTCCGCTTTTTCTTCCCTCTTCCCTCTTCACTCTTTCCTCTTCCTTCTCTGCGGACGGTCCGCCGGCTCAGAGCCGTCGGAGCCCCCACATGAAATAGGCGCCGCCGAGCAGCGAGGCGACGATGCCGGCGGGGATTTCCTGCGGGAATAACAGCTGGCGGCCGACCCAGTCGGCCAGCACCATCAGCAGGGCGCCGGTGAGGGCCGAGCCGAGCAGGTGCATGCCGGCCCGCAAGAAGCCGAGCAGGCGCGCCAGATGAGGCGCGAGCAGGCCGACGAAGGACAGTGGCCCGACCACCAGGGTGGCGGTGGCGGTGAGCAGGGCGACCAGCAACAGCAGCAGGAGACGCGAGCGGTTGAGGTCGATCCCCAGGGCGCGCGAGGTGGCGGCCCCCAGCGGCAGGATATCCAGCCAGCGGGCCAGCGGACTGCTGGCCAGGGCCAGCAGCAGCGCCAGACCCAGTACCACCAGGCCGCTGGTCAGATCGACATAATAGGTGGAGCCCGACAGCCAGGCGATGACCTGTTGGGCACGCGGATCGCCACCGGCCAGGACGGTCGCCCGTACACCATCGAAGGCGGCGGTAATGGCCACGCCGGTCAACAACAAGCGCTCTGGCAGCAGGCCGCTGCGGCCATTGAAGATGATCAATACGGCCAGGCTTGCCATGGCACCCAGGGTGCCGACGCCGACCAGCGTCAGGTTATCCGGTGAGGGCAGCAGGAAGATCGCCAGGATCAGGGCGATGGCGCTGCCGCCGCTGATGCCCAGCACCTCGGGACTGGCCATGGGGTTGGCGGTGACGCGCTGGATCAGCGTGCCGGCCAGGGCCAGCATCACGCCACAGCCGGCCGAGGCCAGCACGCGTGGCAGTCGCCACTGCAGCACGTCCCAGTCGGCGGGTGACTGCCAGGACCAGCCACCGGCGGTCTGGCCGACCAACAAGGCGAGTACCGTCACGCTGGCCAGAGCGATCGCCAGCCCGCCGGCCAGACGCAGGGGCGCGTGATGACGGCCGGCAGGCGCCGTGGCACCGGCGGGTGGTTGGTCGCCACGCAGCTTGAGGCGCGGGATCAGCCAGATCAGCAGCGGCGCCCCCAGGGTCGCGGTGACCGCGCCGGTGGGCACCAGGCCGGACACCTGGCCGCTGTAGCGTTGCAGCAACTGGTCGGTGGTGGCCAGCAAGAGGGCACCCAGCAGAGTCGACCACAGCAGGCGCGGCCCCAGGCGGCGGGCGCCAGCGAGGCGCACGATATTCGGCGCGGCCAGGCCGATGAAGCCGATGACGCCGACCACGCTGACCACGCAGCCGGTCAAAAAGACCGCCAGCCCCAGGCCCGCCAGTCGCAGGTTGCGCAAGGACACCCCGAGGCTGCGGGCACTGGCATCGTCGAGTTCGAGTACTGCCATGGGGCGCAACAGCAGCCAGGCGGTCAGCGCCCCCAGGGCGAGACGCGGCGCCAGGAAGGCCACGCCGCCCCAGTCGTTCTGGGCCAGCGAGCCGGCGCCCCAGATCAGCAGGCCCTTGAGCTCCTGCTGGTGAAAAAGCAACAGTACGATACTCAACGCGCCGAGATACAGGTTGACCACCAGGCCGCCGAGAACCACCACGACCGGGGCCAAGCCACGCCGCCAGGCCAGGGCAAAGACCAGCGCCATTGCCAGGCCGCCGCCCAGCAGGGCCACCCACTCCCGCCCGACGACCAACAATCCCGGCGCCATCAGGGTGGTGGCCATCAGCGCCAGATTGGCACCGCTGGCCACGCCCAGGGTGGTCGGCGCGGCCAGCGGGTTGCGCAATACCTGCTGCATCAGCACCCCGGCCAGCGCCAGGCCGCCGCCAGCCAGCAGCGACATCATCAGCCGCGGCCACCAGCTGAAATGCAGCACCAGAGCATCCATGCCGGCATCGGGGGCGCCGAACAGCGCTTGCAGGCCAGCGAGCAGGCCGGCGGCATCGACCAGGTTGCTCGATGCCAGCGCCAGGCAGACAAGGCACAGCAGGCCACAGGTAATGCCCGGGCTCAGACGCAATAGCGGCGCAAGCCTGACGAGCCTAGCGAGCATCAGCGGTCTCCAGGGCAGTGGTGAGTTGCTCGGCAAAGCGTTGTGCCGAGGGCAGGGCGCCGAAGCTCCATACCGGTGGCAGCACCAGTGGCTCGCCCTGGCTCTGCTGTTTCAGGCCCTGCCACAGGCCGCTTTGTTCCAGAGCGGCGCGCACCCCGGCCGGGTAGGGCTTGACCACCACCAGCCGGGCATCGAGGTTGGCCAATGCCTCGAGGCCGACCAGCGAAAAGCCCCAGGCATTGGTGTCGCCGGGCCAGGCGTTCTCCAGTCCCAGGCGCTTCATCACCGCCTGATAGAGGCCGTTATCGCCGAACACCCGCACATGGCGGGCATCCATGAACTGCACCACCAGCAGTGGGGGAATGTTGTCGGGTAGCTGTTGGCGTAGTTCGCGGATACGTGCTTCGGTGGTGTCGATCAACTGCTCGGCGGCCCCGGGCCGATTGACCACAGCGGCGACGCCTCGCGTCAGCTGGCGCATCTCCTTCCAGGTGTTCTTGCCCGGTGAATACAGCGAGAAGTTTTCCACCGGGGCGATGCGCGACAGGCGTGGTGTCAGGTTGGCGAACATCGGCGAGATCAGGATGCGATCCGGGTCAAGATCGGCCAGCAGTTCGAGGTTGGGCTGGGTACGCAGGCCCAGGTCGATAACCGAGTCGGGCAGGCGCGGCTTGCCCACCCAGTCGTGATAGGCCTCGATCTGGGCCACGGCGGCGGGCGGCGTGCCCAGTGCCTGCAGGGTCTCGGCCAGAGTCCAGTCCAGGGTGGCGATACGCGGTGACGCCGCCATGGCCAGCGGCGCGCTCAGCAGCATCGCCATCGCCAGGGCGAACAGCAAGGCATGCCTGGCCAGAAGCGGGCGAGGGCGACGAACGGGCGAGGATCGGGTCAGCAGGGTCATGGCGCCGGGCGTGGCTTACTGAACGACGGCGACGCGATGATCGCCGCCGGGATGTGACATGACGCGCATGGGAATGCCATAGATAGCTTCCAGAGTGGTATCTTTCATCATGTCGCTAGGGTGGCCCTGTGCCAGCACCTGGCCCGAGTGCAGGGCCACCAGGTGATCGCAGTAGCGCGCCGCCATATTGACGTCATGCAGCACGATGATCACGCCCAGGCCCAGTTCCTGACACAGCTTGCGTACCAGTGCCAGGACTTCCACCTGATGGGCGATATCCAGCGCCGCCAGCGGCTCATCCAGCAGCAGGAAGCGGCTGCCCTGGGCCAGCAGCATGGCCAGCCAGACGCGCTGACGCTCGCCGCCCGAGAGGGTATCGACCAGGCGGTCGGCGAAGGCTTCGGTATGTGTCAGGCCGATGGCGCGCTCGATCTGCTCCTGATCCTCGCGGGTGTGGCGGCCCAGCAGGCCATGCCAGGGATAACGCCCGAAGCCGATCAGCTCACGCCCGGTCAGGTTTTCGGCACTGGGCAGATGCTGGGGCAGGTAGGCCACCTGACGGGCAAACTCGCGATTGCCCCAGCCTGCCAGGGCGCGCTCATCGAAGTGGACCTCGCCATCAGTGGCGGGCTGCTGCTGGGCCAGCAGCTTCAGCAGGGTCGACTTCCCGGAGCCGTTGTGGCCGATCAAACCATGCACCCGGCCCTGCTGAAACGCCAGATGCGTCGGGTGGAGAAGCCGTTTACCACTGACTTCGAAGGTGGCCCCCTTGACTTCGAACATGCTCGTCTCCACATCACTATAAAGGCGCTCGATGAGTCCCATGGGTCCGGATCGCCCGGACTCGATTTTCAAGCGCTGGCGTAGCGTAAAGCAGATAAGAATGGTTATCAATATACGCCTTGCCGGCTCGCATCGAGCCGATGAAAGAAATCTATGAAATATTGATAATCATTTTGCGTTAGTGTCTAGGGACCTGATTTGACATACTCGCGTATGCCAAGCGTCGCGGTCCCGCGACCATTCATCAATGAGGAGGATGCTTACCATGCCGCATTCACTGCCGGAACTCGCGTATCAGTACGATGCTCTGGAACCCTATATCGATGCCATGACCATGGAAATCCACCATTCACGGCACCACCAGACGTACGTCAACAACCTGAATGCCGCTCTTGAAGGCACAGGCCTGGAAGAAGTGCCGGTGGACGAACTGGTCGCCAACCTTGACCGCGTGCCGGATGCCAAGCGTCAGCCCGTGATCAACAATGGCGGTGGCCACTCCAACCACTCCTTCTTCTGGACCGTGATGTCGCCGCAGGGCGGCGGCGAGCCGAAGGGCAAGGTCGCGGAAGCCATCAACAGCGAACTCGGCGGCTTCGACGACTTCAAGGACGCCTTCACCAAGGCCGCCCTGGGTCGCTTCGGCAGCGGCTGGGCCTGGCTCAGTGTCGACCCGAAAGGCAATCTGGTGGTCGAAAACACCCTGAACCAAGACAGCCCGCTGATGCACGGCAACACGCCGGTGCTGGGTCTGGACGTCTGGGAGCACGCTTACTACCTGAAGTACCAGAACAAGCGTCCGGATTACATCGCGGCCTTCTTCAACGTCGTCGACTGGGACGAGGTTGAGCGCCGCTACCAGGCCGCCACTGCCTGAGGCATCGCTTGGGAAATACTGAATAAATCGCCGAGCACCGCGTAACGACGCGACTTACATGCGCAGGCATTTAAGCAGTGTTTCCCTTGAATCGCGCCTGTAGCGGGCGCGGTGCGACTGGATTCGCCAGGGTCGGTTCTTCGCCGGCCCTGGCGTTTTACGTTTATGGGCGCCCCCGAGGCGCCGCGACGACATGCCACCATGCCGTCAGGCTTCTCATGCCATCAAGGAGAACCGCGCATGTCGAGCAGGAGCAGTTTTCAGGCGCTGGGACGCCTGTTGCGTTACGCCCGAGGGCACCGAAGGCACATCATTGCCGCCACGATCTGCTCGGTGATCAACAAGCTGTTCGATATTGCCCCGGAGATTCTCATCGGGGTGGCCATCGATGTGGTGGTCAATCAGGAGGATAGCTTCGTCGCCGGGCTGGGGGTCACCACGGCCCGCGATCAGATACTGGTGCTCGGCGTGCTGACCTTTCTGATCTGGGCCGGCGAGTCGCTGTTCGAGTATCTCTACCAGATCCTGTGGCGCAACCTGGCCCAGCGGTTGCAGGCCGAACTGCGCCAGGATGCCTATGAACACGTGCAGCGTCTCGACATGAGCTTCTTCGAGTCGCAGAGCTCGGGGCGCCTGGTGGCGATCATGAACGACGACGTCAACCAGCTCGAGCGTTTCCTCGATGGTGGGGCCAATTCCATGATCCAGGTCGGGGTCACCGTGGTGGCGGTAGGGGCGGTGTTCTTCGTGCTCTCGCCGCTGATCGCGCTGCTGGCCTTCATGCCGATTCCGCTGATCATCTGGGGGGCCTTCTTCTTCCAGCGCAAGGCCGGGCCGATGTATGCCGAGGTGCGCGAGCGCGTCGGCGAACTGGCCAGCCGGCTGTCCAATAACCTGGCGGGTATCGCGACGATCAAGAGCTTCACCGCCGAGGCGCGCGAGGCCGAGCGTCTGCGCCGGACCAGCGAGGCCTATGTGGAGGCCAATCGCCAGGCGATTCGCATCAGCTCGGCCTTTATCCCGGTGATCCGCATGGCGATCCTCACCGGCTTTCTGGCGACCTTCACGGTGGGCGGCATGATGGCTCTGCGCGGCGATCTCAATGTCGGCGCCTACGGTGTGCTGGTGTTTTTGACCCAGCGATTGCTGTGGCCGCTGACCGGTCTGGCCCAGGTGATCGACCTGTTCGAGCGGGCCATGGCCAGTACTCGGCGTATCCTTGATTTACTGGCCACGCCAATCCAGGTGCATGACGCTGGTGGCATAGCGCTGGCGCGTCCGGTGCGTGGCGCGGTGCGCTTCGAAGGCGTGGAGTTTCGTTACGCCGAGTCTGCAGCCGGTGTCGAGGCTATCGATCTCGAGGTGCCGTCCGGCCATACCCTGGCCCTGGTGGGCGCCACCGGGTCGGGCAAGTCGACACTGATCAAGCTGCTGCTGCGTTTCCAGGATCCGGCAGAGGGGCGGGTACTGATCGACGGTCAACCGACCGAAACGCTGACCCTTGCCTCGTTGCGCGAGGCCATCGGTCTGGTCAGCCAGGATGTCTATCTCTTCGAGGGCACGGTGCGCGACAACATCGCCTATGGCCGCCCCGAGGCCGACGAGGACGAGGTGATCGAGGCGGCGCGTACCGCCGAGGCCTGGGGCTTCATCCAGACGTTGCCGCAAGGGCTCGACACGCCGGTCGGCGAGCGCGGTGTGAGGCTCTCCGGTGGTCAACGCCAGCGGCTGTCGCTGGCCCGGGCCTTGCTCAAGGATCCGCCGATCCTGGTGCTGGACGAGGCCACCAGCGCCGTGGACAACGAGACCGAGGCGGCCATCCAGCGTTCGTTGTCGCGTATCGGTCATGGCCGCACGGTGATCATGATCGCCCATCGGCTTTCGACCATCGTGCATGCCGACGAAATCGCGGTCGTCGAGGCCGGCCGCGTCGTCGAACGCGGTCGCCACGATGAGCTGCTGGCGAAGGACGGGCGCTATGCCACCCAATGGCGGGTACAGACCGGCGAGCTGAGTGGCGAGGCAGACGCGACGCTAGCCTGAGGCTCTATCCGCTATCTGCCTCGGCGCGAATCCGCTCGGCCGTGTCCTGCAGCAGGCGGAGGACACGACGTTGGGCGTCCGGCGATGCATGGCGACTCTCGTGCAGCGCGGCCTTGAGGTCCATGCGGGCGCTCAGCATTTCCTGGGCGAGTGGCAGGGCCAGGGCATCATCATCGAGGGCTTCGCTCATCGAGGCGTACAGGGCGGTCAGCTTGCGTCCGGCATTCTGCAAGCGTGAGCTGACGCGCTCGGCGGCCTGGCGATGAAGCGCCAGCCAGTCGCGGCCCGGTGGGGTGATGCGGTAGTACTTGCGACGCCCCTGGCGTTGCTGGCATAGCAGGCCATGCTCGCTGAGTGACTTCAGGGCAGGATAGAGGGTGCCGGGGCTGGGGCGATAGAAGCCGTTGGAGAGCTGCTCGATGCGCTCGCTCAACTGGCTGCCGTAACTGTCGGCCTCCTCGATCAGGCTCAGCACCAGGATACCCAGATCCTCCGCCGACAGCTTGCGGGTCGCTGGCATGCCGAGCGGCAGCGAGGGGGCGTGACGGCGGGCTGTCGTCGGGTCGGCGTGGTCCGGGAAAGAATCGGGCATCGAAACGTCTTGTCCAGCGCAATGTCGTTGGGCGAGAAGCGATATTGTAGAGGGCAGGGCGCGGTGTTTGCCATCCCGCGTATGAGCCGGGAGCGGCAGGTTACCGCTCCCGGTGTAGTGGGCGCTCAGAAGCTGACATTCAGTCCGGCATTGAAGCGACGTCCATCGAGTACCCGGTTGTAGGTCTCGTCGTCGATCCGCTTGTCGAAGAGGTTATAGATACCGCCATACAACGAGACACGCTCGTTGAGTTGATGGCGAATCCCGGCGTCCACCAGCGTATAGCTGGGGTAGGAGTCGCTCAGCCCGCCACGGCCGGCGACGCGCTCGGTATCGCCCTTGTAACGTGCCTGGGACCACAGCGACGTGGCCTCGGTGGTCTGCCAGTCGAGGCCGAGGCTGGCGCGATGACGTGGCTGGTCGTTGAGTGGCAGGCCGGCATTTTCACCACTCAGCTGCTCGCTGTCGGTGAAG
The DNA here is from genome assembly GCF_006540005.1 of Halomonas halmophila. Taxonomy (GTDB): domain Bacteria; phylum Pseudomonadota; class Gammaproteobacteria; order Pseudomonadales; family Halomonadaceae; genus Halomonas; species Halomonas halmophila. The sequence continues at coordinate 66,602 of NZ_BJOC01000010.1, forward strand.
GTATAGCTGGCCGAGACCTCCAGTCGGTCGGTGATCGGGGCGTCCAGGGTCAACTCGGCGCCATTGATCCTGGCTTCGTTGACATTGCGGTATTGATAGATCGCCGCATACTCCTCGCCGAGGTGCAGGCAGCTGGCATCCACACCTTCCCGGGTGTCGCAGATGACCGGCTTGTCGATCTTGTCCTTGTAGTCGGTCTGATAGAGCGTGGCACTGGCCCGTAACCCGCTGTCACCCTGCCACAGGGCGGCCAGCTCATAGGTCGTGCTCTTCTCGGGCTGCAGGTCGGAGTTGCCGACATCCCGGCAGTCGGCACATCCGGGACCACCGCCGCCTTCGATCCAGTTGTCATCGCCTTCCTTGAGGTCCGGTGTGCGATAGCCCGCACTGACTCCGCCCTTGAAGGTCAGATTTGGTGTCGCGGTATAAACACCGTAGAGACGCGGCACGAATTCATTGCCGTAGTTTTCGTCCTTGACCCAGCGGGCGCCGGTGGTCAACGCAAAGCGCTCGGTCAGGAACCACTCATCCTCGGCGAACAGCGCCATGTCCCAGCGCTCCAGGTTGGACCTGCCCAGGCCGCGGTCCGGGTTCTCGGTTTGCTGCTCGCGGTACTGCGCGCCCATGGTCAGCAGGTGATCGCCCAGCGTCATCACGGTGGAAGTGTTGGCGGTCACGCGCTCGTAGGTCGACTGATAGGACGAGTCGTTCTGCTTGAGCTCCTCGCGCTGAACATAGCTGCGCGTGGTGACGCTGTCGCTCCACTCGAGCTGATGACGCAGCGTCTGGTGGCGGCGCCGGGTCTGCAGGTTCCGGTCGCTGCCGGTCATGTCGGCGCTGGCGTCGGTATCCTGGGTAGCATGGCCGGCCTCGACGCTGACCCGGTTGTTCTCGTTGGGCGCCCAGTCCAGCTCGGCCGTGACATCGCGGCGGTCGAACCCGCTGTAGCCACCTTCGCGCTGGTCCTCGTCGCGCTTGAGAATCGAGCCGGTCACGGTAGCCGAGAGGGTGTCTTCGATCAGCGGACCGGCGATTCGGAACTGTGACTTGTGGCGGTCGCCGGAGGCTGAATCCTGTTGAACCATGGTGTCCAGCTTGACGTTACCGCTCCACTCGTCGCTGACCGGCTTGGTGATCACGTTGATGACGCCACCCAGGGCATCCGAGCCGTAGAGCGTCGACATCGGCCCGCGAATCACCTCGATGCGCTTGATATCGGACATCGGCGGCAGCCAGCCAAACTCGGCGCCCGAGCCATAGCCGTTGTAATAGGCCTGTTGTGATCCCTGGGGGATGCCGTCCACCAGGATCAGGGTGTATTTGGAATCCATGCCGCGAATCGAGATTTCACCGGTGCCGCCTTTGCTGGAGGGGCCCTCGTTCACGTAGACACCCGGAATATCCTGCAGCGCCTGGCTGATGTCGCGATAGGACTTGCCGGACAGATCTTCCTCGGTGACCACCGAGATGCTGGCGGGGGCGTTCATCGGGTCGACGGCATAACCGGAGGCAGACGCCGAGGTAACGGTCATGTCCGATAGCTGCGTGGCCGATGACGGCGTGGCATTCGACGTGGAGGACGTTGACTGTGCCAGTACCGGCGCGCTGGCCAGGCAGCACAGTGACAAGCAGGCGATACGGCCTGCAGGGCGAGCTGATAATGGCATCGTGCGAGTGACGTTTTTCATGGTGCGCTAATCGATCCGTAAGTGCGGGAAGTCGCCGTCTGCTCAATCTTGCTGGCAGATCACCCGGCGCTTCGTGGTGTGTGTCAATCGCTGGTCACGGTGCCGTGCCGTCATCGTCTCGATGGGCGATGGATCGGCTGGTTGGTCGGCCGGCGTTATGCAAGGTGCCGGCTCGTGGTATGACGGGCATGCGGATGCGTCAGTCACAGTAGCGGGACACGCTGAACATGCCGCGGCCAATCGGCATCAAGCGCGTCGTGAAGCGTGCGTCGCGCAGGATCTCGTGGCGGAAGTCGCCGGGTGTCTCGTCGAAGTGGTCGAGATTGTCGGCGACCACCCAGGCGCCCGGCGTCAACTGATCGACCAGACCCTCCAGCACCGGCAGGTACAGAGGCTTGTGGCCATCCAGAAAGACGAGATCGACCGGACCGGTGATATCGCCCAGTGTCTCGCGAGCATCGCCCAGACGAATCTCGGCACGCTGTGACAGGCCGGCATCCGCGAGGTTACCCAGTGCGTGGTCGCGCTTGTTGGCGTAATACTCGCTGCCGATGACCCGGCCGTCGTTGTCTTCGGCGGCGGCCGCCAGATACAGCGTCGAGATGCCGAAGGATGAGCCGAATTCGACGATATGGCGGGCCCCGGCGGCGCGCGCCAGCATGTACAGCAGCGCTCCCTGGGGCGGGCCGATGGCCAGGTAGGCATGCTGATAATGCTCGGCCTGGCGAAAATCGCGCTGGGTGCGCCGTGCTGCGGGCGGCTCGCTGTTGGCCGTGTTGTCTGCCTCACGGGCCTGGCGTCGCGCCTCGGCCTGAACGCGGGCTTCGCCATGCTCACGCTCGAGCGTGCGGACGACGTCGTCGCGATCCAGTGTGTCGGTCATGTAACGGTCTCCCTTGCGTCGGATTGGGTGGCAGTCGGTGTCGGGGACGGCGCGGCGGTGGTGACAACCACCGGACAGTCGCGATCCGGGTGGCGCATGATGCACACGGGCTGGCGATAGACGGCTTCCAGTTGGTGGCGGCTCAACACCTCCCAGGGACTGCCGTGGGCAACCAGTCGGCCTCGATCCAGCAGCGCGAGCCGGTCGGCATGGGCGGCGGCCAGGTTGAGGTCATGCATCACGGCGACCACGCAATGGCCATCGGCCGCCCACTCGGCGGCGCGTTGCAGCAGGCGTTCCTGGTATCGCAAGTCGAGCGCGGCCGTGGGCTCATCCAGCAGCAGGATGGGCGTCTGCTGAACACGCACGCGCGCGAAGGTGGTGCGTGCCTGTTCGCCGCCGGAGAGCGTCATGGCGTTGCGCTGGGCGAGTGATTCGATCTCCACGTCCTGCATGGCCGCACCGATGGCACGCTCATCATCCTCGACGGGCAGGTCACGCAGGGCACGCCCCATGCGCACCACTTCCTCGACCCGATAGGCGAAGCGCAGCACGCTGTCCTGGGGCATCACGGCCCGCCAGGCGGCAAGCTCACGGACGCTATATGACTCGAGAGGGCGCTCGTTGATGGTCAACTGGCCGTCGCTGGGCGGACGATCACCGGCCATCAGGCTGAGCAGTGTCGACTTGCCGGCGCCATTGGGACCGATCAGGGCGGTCAAGCTGCCGGCAGGACAATTCAACGAGACAGCGTCAATCAGTCGACGGCCGTCAATCGTCAGTGAGGCATCCTGGATGCTCAGCATGTCAATATCCTCCTCCGGGCTGGCGTCGCGCGATCAGCCACAGGAAGAAGGGACCGCCGATACTGGCCGTGAGAATGCCGATGGGAATCTCGTTGGGTGGATCCAGGCTGCGTGCGCCGAGATCGGCGATCATCAGCAGTAATCCGCCACCGATGGCGCTCAAGGGCAGCAGGTGGCGATGGCCGGGCCCGACCAGGGTGCGTACCAGGTGCGGCACGACCAGGCCGATGAAGCCGATGGTGCCGGTGAAGGCCACTGCCGCCGCGGTCAGCAGGGCGGTCAGGGCGATCAATCGGCGACGCAGACGAGTCACGTCGACACCGGAGTGACGGGCCTGCCGCTCGCCCAGGGCGAGGAGATCCAGGGGGACCGCCTGACGACGCAGTACCACCAGGCCGAAGAGCACCAGGGGCGCAATGGTCAGTACCGGGGTCCAGCTGATGCTGGCCAGCGAGCCCATGGACCAGAACATCAGGCTTTCCAGTTGTTCGACGCTGGCCAGGTAGGTCAAGTAGCCGGTCATGGCACCGGCCACTGAATTGATGGCAATGCCGATCAGCAACAGGCGAGCGTTGTCGCCCTCGAACCGGGAGGGGCGGGCCAGTAGATAGATCAGCCAGGTGGTCACGAAACCACTGCAGAAGGCGCCCACTGGAAGCGTCCAGGCGCCCAGTACATCGATGCGCAGCACGATGATCATTACCGCGCCAAGCGAGGCACCGCTGCTCACGCCGACGATACCGGGATCGGCCAGCGGGTTGCCGAACAGGCCCTGCATGGCGGCGCCAGCCATGGCCAGCGAAGCGCCGATCAACAGCGCCATCAGGGCGCGCGGCAGGCGCAGTTCCCAGAGCACCGCATGGGCAATACCGCTGTCTGCCGCCGGCGCAGCGCTTGCGAAAAAGGGCGCCACCAGAGCTGCCAACAGATCCTGCGGGGGCACCTGAACCACGCCACTCAGCACGCTGACCACCAGGCCGGCCAGCATGGCCAGCATCATGCTGGTATAGAGGCGGTGGCGCGGTGAGCGCTGCGATGATCTCAACGACGAGGTCAGGGTATTCATGGCGTATGCAAGGCCTCGGCGAGTGAACGTGTGGCGCTGCCGCTGGTGGCGCCGTCGTACTTGACGGCCGCATGGTCGAGCACGATCAGTCGTTTATCCTGGGCGGCGGGAGTGTGGGCGAGTCCGGGTACCTGCTCCCAGATGCCGTCTGCACCGCCGATGGCGGGCAGTTCCTTGGCGGATACCAATATGGCTTCGGGTGCCATCGCGATGACGCCTTCGGCACTCAGGCTCTGATACCGCTCCAGTCCGGCTTCGGCGCCGACGTTGATGCCACCGGCGCGCTCGATCAGGGCATCGGCCGAGGTCGCCGCCCCGGCACCCGTGACGGTTCCGGTGCTGCCGGCACCGCTGCTGGATAAATGCAGCACCTTGACCCTGGGCTCTCCCCGAGAAATCTCGGCGGCCGCGGCATGCCCTTGCTTGATACGCTTGATCAACTCACGTCCCTGGGGCACGCGATCGACGTATTCGGCCAGTCGTCGCACACGCTCGGTGGGCGGCAGAGTGCGCTCGATCATCACCGGCTCGATGCCCAGGCGCCTGGCCTGATCCAGCAGTTCTTGGTGACGCGCTGGCGTCGCCGCGATCAAGGCCTGCGGCTTCTCGGCCAGCAGGCTCTCGGCGGAGGGCAGGCGATGGTAGCGCGTCACGTTGGGCAGTTGTCCTTCCAGGCTGGGATCGTTGGGCATCAATACCAGCTGATCACCCGCGCCGAGCGCCTGGATGATCTTGGCGTGTCCGGGGTTGAGCACCGCAATGCGTTCTGCCGCCTGTGCCTGGAGGCTCAGCGACGCCATGACTCCCAGCGCCATCCCGATCCGACACAACATGCGAAGCCAGCGGCGCGAGGAAACGTGAAACGAAGCGGGTGTCATGCGCAGGGCTCCCGAGGTCCAGTGAGAGGTGATTGAGGCGAAGATGAATTATCGTACGATATATTGAATACGAATCTATATCAATACTATTGCTAATATTATTGCATCCCTGGCAGGGAAAAGAGGTAAAAGGAAGACAGGAGGAAGAGAGGGGGAAGACAGGGAAGAAAGCAGCAATGAAGAAAGCAGGCGAGACGACTCAGCGGTGCCGCCAGGGCGTCAGCCAGCGCGTGACGGTCTGTGACCAGCCGTGTGTCGAGTGCGAGGCCATGGCGTGAGGTGCCGAAAGCGCTTCAGTGGTGGCTTTAAGGGCCTGCATGATGGCGTCGAGATGATCGCGGCAGAACTGGCTGTTCATGGCGCCGGGGCAGTTGGCCAGCAGCATGTTGCAGTGGTAGATGGCGATATCCAACGGCTGGATGACGGTCGGCACATGGGCGGCATGCCGGCGGGCGTGGTGCAGCTCGCCGGAGAGCATGTCGAGTAGGCTGGTGTCCATCCAGCACGGCTGGGTGTCGTCATCCGCGCCGCCAATCGATTGGTAAATGGCCTGAAAGGACACGTACAGGAAGGTGCATTGATAGAAGAGTTGTGAACGCTCGGCTTTCATGGCGAACCTCAGCCTGTCTGTACAGATCGATATGCTAATGAAAATGGTTATCAGTTGATTTTGTGAATCCTAGCCCGGATAGAGGGTGGGGTCAATGTGGGAGGGGCGGAAGCTGGAAGCTTGAAGCTGGAAGAGCGCGGCTGCGCCGCTGGAAGAGGGGGGAGAAGACAGAGGGAAGAAGGAAGAGGGAAGATAAGGCCCGGAGCGCAAAATGCGTCTCGGGCCTTGTTGGCATCATCGCTGATTCTGCCAGGAGACTGTTTGCTTCGAGCTTCGAGCTTCGAGCTTCGAGCTTCGAGCTTCGAGCTTTCCTCCGTTTCGCTCTTCTTCCTTCTTAACTCTTCTCTCTTCCTTCTTGTTTTTCTAGAACTCGTAACTGAGGGTGGCCTTGACGCTGCGTTCGGCGCCGAAGTAGCAGTATTGCAGCGAGTTGCAGGAGGCGACGTATTCCTTGTCGGTCAGGTTGTTGACATTGAGGCGGGCCATGACGCCTTCCATGCCGGCGTTGGTGAAGTCGTAGCTGAGGCCGGCGTCGAGCAGGGTGTAGTCCGGGACCTGCTCGGTGTTGGCGCGGTCGGCCTGGATGTCGGCGCGGTAGCGTACGCCGAGCCCGGCGCCGAGGCCGGCCAGGGTGCCGTCGGCGACCCGGTAGTGGCCCCACAACGATGCCTGATGGCGTGGCGCGTAGATGGCCTGGTTGCCCTGTTCGCCGGCTACATCGCTCTTGGCGTAGGTAATGTCGGTGAAGCTGTAGCTGGCCTGCAGGCTGAGCTCGTCGGTGAGCTGAGTGTGGGCCTCGAGCTCGATTCCCTGGGACTCGATCTCGCCGATGGCGCGATAAGGATCGTTGGGCTGCTCCTTGGTGGCGACGTTTTCCTGGGTGATGTGGAACATCGACACGCTGTAGCGATTCGTGGTGCCCGGCGGCTGGTACTTGAGGCCGGTCTCCCATTGTTCGCCTTCCATGGGCGGGAGCAGGTTGCCCTGCTCATCGACGAAGCTGGTCGGCGTGAAGGAAGTGGAGTAGCTGACATAGGGCGATACGCCATTGTTGAAGGCGTAGAGCAGCCCGGCGCGGCCGCTGAACTGGGTGTCGTCGAGCTCGCTGGTGGTGTCGTTGTGGTGCAGGGTGTTCTCGATGTTGACCACGTCATAGCGACCACCCAGCGACAGGTGCCAGTTGCCGAGTGACATCTGGTCCTGCACATAGACCCCGGTCTGACTCAGCTCATGGGTTTCGTCATTGGTGGTGACGATATCGTCGCTGGGGCCGGCACCGTATTCGGGATCGAAGGCATCCAGGGGCGGAAAGCTGCCGTAGGTCCAGACCACGTCATTTTCGCGGTACTGATAGTCGGCACCCAACAGCAGGGTATGGTCGACCGCGCCCGTGGCCAGCTCGGCCTGCAACTGGTTGTCCAGCGTCCAGGCTTGCATGGACTCTTCGCCACCCGAATAGTAGCGGTTGAGCTCGGTATCGCTGGCCCAGCCGAAGCCATAGACCTGATCCATGGTCACGTCGGTATTGAGGTAGAGCAGCTTCTGGCGTGCCGTCCAGTCCTCGTTGAAGCGATGCTCGAAGTCATAGCCGACCAGGCGCTGGGTACGTTCGAACTTGTCGTAGGCGTCCTCGCCATCGAAGAAGTTGTTGTCGATCCTGCGGCCGTTGCGGCTCTCCACGGCGCCCTCATAGGGCACGCCGGAGTGATAGCCGCCTTCCGGGTCCTGGTGCAGGTAAGCGTGCAGCCGCAGGCTGGTGGCATCGGTGATGTCCCAGGTCAACTGCGGCGCGAAGGCATAACGCTTCTCTTCGACCGGGCCGAACTGGGTATCCGCGGCGCTGGCCTTGCCGGTGAGGCGGAAGGCGAGGCGGCGCTCATCGTCCACCGGCCCGGTAATATCGAAGGCGGCGCTGCGCTGATTATTGTTGCCGGCGGTGTAACGGATCTCGCCACCATGCTCGAACTCCGGGCGCTTGCTGGTCATCGACACCACGCCGCCGGGCGAGGCACGGCCATAGAGCACCGAGGCCGGGCCCTTGACCACCTCGATGCTGTCCAGGAAGTAGGGATCGACGACCAGCGAGCTGTAGGAGTTGGCGTCGCCCATCAGCTTGAGGCCATCGAGGAAGGTGTTGCTCAGGCTGCCGTCGGAGAAGCCACGCAGCACGATATAGTCATAGCGGTTGGAGCCACCGACCTGGTTGGCGTAGACGCCGGCGGTATAGCCCAGGGCGCGCTGTACCGTCTCGGCGCCTTTCTGCTCCCAGTCCTCACGGTCGAGCTGCGAGGTGGCCTGGGGCGTCTCGTTGAAGGGCGTTTCCGTCTTGGTGGCAGCCGTGCCGGTGACCGTCACGGCGTCGAGCCGTTCGGCCTGCTGGGCAAGGGCATTCAGGCTGGTGGCGGCGGCGGCCAGGGCGATGGCCAGCGCCAGGGGCGTGGGTCGTGTCATGCGAGGCATCCTGTCGAGCGGGACATGGGCAATGTCATTACGAATGAGTTTCGTCTATTCAAGTAATGAGAATTATTGCTTTTTCTGTGCTGCTCGGTGTATGCCGGCTGCTCAAGTGGCTATGCGGGATGCTCAGCGTGCCGATTCGGGGGAACTCGACGGCCCTGCCGCGTTGCCCCGGGCCGCCTCGGGGCGAGGGCAACCGCCGCCCGGGGCGACGTTGCGCGGGGAAAAACCGAAATAGCGCCGGAACGCCGTGGCCAGATTGCTGGCGTGACGGTAGCCGCAGAAATGCGCGGCCTGCTGCACGCTGAAGCCCTGTTCCAGGTAGTGCCGTGCCAGGCCCAGGCGGAACTCGCGCAGCTCGTCGAAGACGCTCTGGCCGAAGGCGGCGCGGTACTTGCGGCGCAGGCTGGCCGGACTCATCGAGGCCTGGGCGGCGAGGGTCGCCAGGCGATGGTCCTCGGCCGGGGCCTGACGCAGGGTCTCGCGCACGCGCTCCAGGCGCTGGCGTTCGCCGGGCGCCGCCATCGAGCCGGTCTTTGAGCCCGTCGCCCCCGGCAGGCCATGGGCCAGTAACTGCAGGCTCAGGCCCTCCAGCTGCAGGCGCTGCGCCGGGCCCGACATGGGGTGGGTGATGGCATCTTCCAGTGTGGTCTGCAGGCTGGCCGGTAAATGCCAGGCACGCATGCGCGAGCCCTGTTCGAGGGCCGCGCCATGGTTCAACTCGCGCAGGCGCGACTCATCCAGCCCCAGCGTCACGGCACGAATGCGCTGTCCGGCCGGCTGGATGGCACATAGCCCCTGACGCGCCTCCAACTGCACACTGAGCGCCATGCCGGCGCGCAACGTCAGGTGTTGACCACCCAGGCTGACCTCGGCCTGGCCCTTGAGCATGACGATGATGGTCAGGGGCGCATGGCTGCGTGAACGCGAGTCGTAGCGCTCCAGTACCTCGATATCCGAGGCCACCAGTTGCATGCCGGGCCCGGGTTGCAGCTCTTCCACGCGCCCCCGCATCACCGGGCGCGAGAGCGCCTGGAGCTCCGGAAAGGAGTAGTCGATGCCGTAGCGTTGCCCATAGACCTGCAGGTCCCGCGGCGTATGGGCGCGTATCGGTGACTCCCCGGTCGGCGCCGGGCTGACCCTGGCATTCATCGTGCTGACGCCCCCTTGGCGGCGCGCTGTTCCCGGCATTCCAGCGGGCAGTTGCCGCAATAGCCCATCTCGTCGATCAGATAACGGATGCAGCACAGCCGGCGGACCCGCTTGGGGGCGCCGCCATCGCCGTCATCATTGGCGGCATTGACGTAACGAACCGGCTGATAGAGCGGGTTGCGGCGGCCGTCGGCCAGCTTGCGCGATGCCAGCAGCTGCTGCGCCGGCTCGGCGGTGCTCGCCGAGGCCATGGGGTGCATGGGCACCGCCTGGGTGAAGTGCTCGAAATAGTTGCCGGCGTTGCTCCAGAACACCTTGGGCGAGGCCCCGGAATAGGCCGCCAGGCCCTCGATGAGCGGTGTCAGGTGATCATCGATCAGGGTGGCGAAACGCCCGGGACCGTCCAGTTCGGCCAGCGGGCGGCCTTCATCCTTGAGGCACAGGCCGGCGACATGGCCTTCCGGCGCCAGGATCAGGCGCAGCTCATTCAACCCCAGGGGCAGGTCCCGTTCGAGCAGCAGGTTGGCCGCCAGGCTGGTGGACGTCACGGCGGCAAAGTGCCATTTGGTCCACAACGACACCAGGGCCCTTCGGTCGCCGCCCGGATAACGGGCGCTGAAATCTGCCATCAGTGCCTCGAGCCTGGCCGGTTCCAGTAGCTCAGAGGCAGCGATGGTATCCGGCATCGGGTCGTTCGACACCCGGGGCGGCGTCAACTGCTCCATGGGACCGATGTACAGCGATGACAGCGCGAGAGACATGGCGGATCATCCGAAGAATGCGTACCCGGATATTAATAAAAATGGGAATTGTTATCAAATAAAATCGAGCCGGACCGATGCTACCACCGGGCCGGCTCGAGTGCCGTCATCCATCAGGAAGCCTTCAGTAGCTCATCGACCAGCCGAGCGTGAAGGTGCGACCGCGTGCCTGGTAGTCGTAGAGGTACTCCGGGCCGTAGTAGGGCGAGTAGAACATCGCCGCGCGCTGGCCCCAGACGGTGGAATACTGCTCGTCGAGCAGGTTGGAGACGCCGAGGCTGACTTCGCCCACCGGCAGGGCCTGGCTCAGCGACAGGTCCAGGGTGGTATAGCCTTTGATCTCACGATCCGCGGCATCCTCCAGGTCGAAGGCATGGCTGGCCTGCAGGCGCGCCGAACGCTGGCCATTGGGGGCCTTCCAGCCGATGAAGGCCGTGGCGGAGGAGAGCGAGGCGTAGCGGGCGTCGCGCTTCTGCCAGTCGCCGTTGGCGTTTTTCTGCTCCGAGCGCACCATGTGCAGGGTGGTGCCCAGCTCCAGGCCATTGTCGAAGTAGCGCTTCACCGAGCCCTCGAAGCCGAAGTCGCGCTTCTTCTGATCGACCACATTGACGCTGAGATCCTCGCCATTCTCCACGGCCTTGTCGGACCAGGCGTAGTAGAGGGCCGCCTGGGTCATCCAGTCGGCACCGCGATAACGCCAGCCGATCTCGACCTGGTCGGTCTTGATGGCGGAGAGCGGGTTCTCGGCGACGCTCACTTCGGCGCTCTTGCCGTAGTACTTGGCCGGGTCGGGCAGCTCGAAGCCCTGGCTGAACTGCAGCCAGTTCTGATGGCCGTTGCCGAAGTCGTAGAGGGCGCTGGCGTTGAGCAGGGTGGCGTTGTAGTCATTCTTGCCGCCAGGAATACCCTGGAAGTCTTCGACCTCCACATCCATGTGCTGCTGGCGTACGCCCGCCGAGAGTTGCAGCCCGTCGCTGACCTGCCATTCGCTCTGGGCAAAGCCGGAGAGGCCGTCGACCTGATAGCTCGGGTAGCGCGGCTCGACCCCGGCGTTCTGCTGCACCAGGCCTCCGCTGGCATCCGAGATCGCCTTGTCGAAGAACATCTGGCTGGCATCGAAGGTCTCGCGATCCACATCCACCCCATAGGTCAGCGATAGGCTGTCGCTCAGGTCGGCATCGAACAGCGCCTTGAGGCCCGAGAGATCGGTGTTCTGCTTCGAGGCCCGGAACTCATAGCCGCCATCGGCTGCCGGGTAGGGGAAGGCCTGGAAGCTGGCTTCTTCCTCGCGATGGAAGGCCTGAAGATAGAAGTCCTGGCCGAGCAGGTCGCCATGGTGGTACTGCAGATTGACCATCCTGCGCTCGGTGGCCGGATTGCGATCCGAAGAGTAGCCATCGCGGGTCTCGGCGTCGCCCAGGTTCGGTGAGGCAGCATCCAGGTTGGGGAAGTAGACACCGCGATCGCCCTCGAAACCGGAATCAAACAACTGCGCGGCCATCTGCAGGCTCTGCTGTTCGGTCAGCTGGATATCCAGGCTGCCCATGACATCGATTCTGCGGTTACCCTGCAGGTCGGTCTGAGCGATATCCGGGAAGATCTCCTGGCCACTGGCATCATAGTGGCGGCCCTGTTCCTCATAGGCCGCCGAGATACGCCCCTTGATCTTCTCGGTGCCGCCGCTGATCGACTGCGCCAGGCGATAGCTCAGGTCGTCGTCCTCGTTGAAACCGGAGGTCACGCTGGTCTCGGTCGCCAGGTGAAAGCCCTCGCGTTCACCCTTCTTGGTGATGATGTTGATCAGACCACCGGTCGCGCCGCCGCCGTAGAGACTGCTGGCGCCGGACAGCACCTCGACGCGCTCGATGTTGAACGGGTCGATGGAATCGAACTGGCGCGAGATGCCCCGCGAGCTGTTCAGCGAGACGCCATCGATCAGTACCTGAGTACTGCGGCCGCGCATGTTCTGGCCATAGTTGGTGCGACCCTGGGGCGCCAGGTCGAGCCCCGGCACCAGCTTGCCCAGCGCCGTCTTCAGGTCCGCGCCGGCGCGCAACTGCTCGCGCAGATCCTGCTGACCGATCACCCAGACCGCGCCGGGAATCTGGCTGATCTCGGACGGCGTGCGCGAGCCGACCACCACCATGGTGTCTTGTTCGGTTGTGTCCTGGGCCAGCGCCAGGGCGGGCAGGGCGCCGAACAGGGCAGCAATGCTCGCCAGCGTGAGGGGGCGGTGCGCCCGGGAAAAGCGTATCGGTGAGTCAGACGTCGGGAAATGCATGATGCGCCCTTGTGATATTGCAGTGGCCATTGGCGTATATGATGTCGTTCTGGTGTTGTCGAAACGGAAACGCAGCGTTCCCGCCCGGCGCCACTATAATGAATTGTAAACGTATTGATAAGTATTGTTATTCATAAAATAGTAGCGCTTCCACCAGTGGTCCTCAGCAGGGCGCGCGTAGTAGCCTGTGACCACACCCAAGGACGAAACCGACCTATCAGGAGGCCGCATGACGCAAGCCCGCATTCAACAGCAAGGCGTGATTCACTGCTTTCCGGCCGGACTGCGTGACGAGAAAGGTGAGCTGGTCAACGCCGAAGTCTCCGCCGCCCTGTACGACGGTGAGCGCCTCGTGCTGGCCAGCGACAAACCGGTGCCCGGGGAAGGGCGCTCCGCCGTCTTTGCCATGCCGATGAACGCCGACGGCCCGGACGACAGCGCATTGGAATTCCTCACTACCGACATGCTCAAGCAGGCGGTGAAGTACGAGGACATGGCCCTGACCACCGACTTCCGTCATGTACTGGCGACCACCGGCTTCGACCGCATCGACGAGACCACCAATGACCTCAACGACTACAATCACCTGCTGATCTGGCCGCTGGGCCGCCCCGAGGAGGTGCAGGTAGTCGACCCGGACCCGCGCGACGGCGTGGAAGGCTCCCTGGAGCTGCGCCGCAAGCTGACCGGAGCCATCGGCCACCCTTACTACAAGATCGAGGGACTCGCCGCCGTGCCCGGCGAGCGCGGCGACGGCCTGCTTCTGTTCGGCGTGCGCGAGCAGGGCAACAGCTTCGACGACTTCGAATACGTCAGCCGCCTGGTGGGCGCCCACTACCAGATCAACGATCACGGCAACATCGAGTTCATCGACGCCGTGCGCGAGCACTATGCCTTCGACCCCGATCAGCACGACGGCGTGCGCTTCGAATGCGGGCTTTCCAGCCTGGAATACGACCCCTACCACGCCCGGCTCTACCTGCTGACCAGCTTCGAGACCGAAGTGGAAGGTGAAGAGCACATCGGCGGCTACCTCTGGGTGATCAGCCTCGACGACCTGCGCGAGGGCGGTGCTCCCGAGATGGTCACCCATCCCGACGGCTCGCCGCTGGAGTTCGAACACAAGGCCGAAGGTCTCGCCGTGCTCGACCGCGAACGCCTGTTCGTCGCCTACGACAACGACCGCAACCTGGAGCTCGGCGGCATCGACGAACGCGACGAACGCCACGCCTGCGAAGCGCCGTACACCATCCTCCAACTCACCTGAACGCGAGCTGTTCAGGCCAATTGCCGCTGGCCTACGCCAGCGGCTTTCGGTATCATGCGTCCGCGCTGTCAGGGCCTATAGCTCAGTTGGTTAGAGCAGGGGACTCATAATCCCTTGGTCGGCGGTTCGAGTCCGCCTGGGCCCACCATAGAACAAGTGCTTAGCTTCGTTTTTCCTTCCTGATTTTGTTCCTTTCGATGCAGTGTCCACATTTTGCCCACGCTCGATCCTGGGGCGAATGTTACTGCTTCAATCCGTTATCCAGCGAGCAGGCGGCGTTCGGCAGACGATGAGCGTTTACCGACGCTATCGAGCTTACTGGCTTTTCATCTCCTTCTGAATTCTCGAAGCATCCCGGGCGGGAGAGAGTTTGAAGACTCGGGCGTAATCGCGGCTGAACTGTGTGGCGCTTTCATAGCCGACCTCGAAGGCTGCGTTGGTCACGCTGTTGGCACCGGCCACCATGAGCATCCTTGCGTGGAGCAAGCGAACCCGCTTCTGGTACTGCAACGGACTCAGCGTGGTGACTGCCTTGAAGTGTCGATGGAAGGAAGACACGCTCATCGCCGCTTTCTCGGCTAGCGTCTCCACTCGGATCGGCTCGGCGAAATCCCGGCGAATCCGCTGAATGGCCAGACTGACCCGCGTCATGGCCGTATCCGGCGCCGCGATGTTGCGTAGCATCCAGCCGTGGGGTCCTTGCAGCACGCGGTAGAGAATCTCTCGCTCGTACACGGGCGCCAGGGCCACGATTTCGTCGGGGTTGTCTATCAACCGCAGCATGCGTAGCCACGCGTCCATCAATGCTGGTGTGACCGCAGCTACCGAAAATCCGGCATTGTTGTCGTCGTCGCTTTCGTTCTCGCTATGCCGGGCGGGCGAGCGCAAGTCGGTCAGCAATGTCGCAAGTACCGTGGGGTCGAGCGCCAGGCTTAGCGCGAGGTAGGGCTCTCCCGAAACCGCAGGATGGAGCGTGCCCACTGCAGGCAACTCGATGGACATGACGAAGTACGTGGCCGGGTCATAGCGTAGCGTGCGGTCGCCGATAGTCATCGTCTTGCTGCCTTGCAGGATCAGGTTGATCATCGGGTCGTAGACGGCGGCCAGCATATGTTCCGGGATCTTGCTCTGGATCATGGCCACGCGCGGGATGCCCGTTTCGGTGCGACGGTTCTCGGCCTTGGCAGCCAAAGAGCGAAGCTCGAGCAGTTGATCGTTCATGAGGCTTCCCATGTGGGCGGGGAGTGTCCACGCAAGTACCTAGCAGAAACAGGCAGGTTTCGAGCAGGAACGGCTGAGTCCCTTATAGGCGAAAGATCTATAGTAGTTGCTGGCGACATCGTCTGCACAGTGAGGCTACTACATGCTTGATCATCTCTTTCTTTCCGTCAGCGATATCGAACGCTCGATTCGCTTCTATGAGGCTACACTTGCCCCTCTGGGGATCACGGCTCGGCTCGATTACGACGGCAAAGACGGCCCACCGGGCCACCCGGATCTCAAGGGTTTCGGCGCCAATGGCCGGATGTTCTTCTGGCTACGTGAGGGAGTGGTAGAAGGGGAAGCCGTTCACGTCGGTTTCGTGGCGAACAGCAAGGCGGAAGTGGAGGCGGCCTACGCCGCGGCCATCGAGAACGGTGCTATCGAGAATGGTTCCATTGATAACGGCGCACCCGGGGCGCGGCTGCATTATGATCCCAATTATTACGCCGCCAATGTTATGGATCCAGATGGCTACAGTCTCGAATTTGTCTACAAGAACTGGCAGCACGCCCAATGAAAAACTCCTGATCTACGGCGCCACGGATGGTAAATGCTGCATCCAGGGAGGAACGCGTGGCCAGGGATGGACTCTTGGCTACCCAGCAATCAGTCGTGCATCGGTCGGAACCTGGTAGCGAAGCTCGTGGCATGGGCCGGGTGGTGGTTGCTGGCCAGCAGGCCGGTCCGAATACCAGATCCGACATTCTCCGGGCGGCGGCATGTGGCCCTGGGGGACTGACGAGCTTGAGCGATGGTGACCGCCACCATGTTCGCCATCGTCTCCACCGTATTAGAGGTGTTCTCTCGCACCATGGCAAGAGAAGTTGCGCTGTCCCGGGAAGAGGGCGACATTCTTGGAAATTGCACCGGGTGTCGCTGCCATGCCACAGGGCATTAGTTAACAGGCTTGCTATCATGAGGGCTCATTACTCACGGGAGAGCCATCATGCGTGTACTGAAATCAGGACTACTGGCTGGGCTGCTGGCCCTCGGACTTTCTGCTTGCGGCACATCGACAGGTGAGCGTGCGCTCAGTGGAGCAGGTGTGGGAGCGGCCGTGGGCGGTGCAGCCGCTGCCGTAACGGGCGGCGATGTCTCCCAGGGGGCTGTCATTGGTGCCGGTGCAGGCGCTGCCACTGGGGCGGCAACAGACGAGGGTGACATCGACCTGGACGATTGAGGCTCCCGCTGCGCATTGGCCGGCGTCGGGTGCTGCCCGACGCTATCAAGAAATGCTTCACATCGTGGGCGCGACTCGTGATGAGTCCTCGATGATGCCGAACTGTGCCGATAGTTGCAGGTTCGCTTCCATCTGGGCCCACCATCTGTGCCCCACTGTCGAGCCACTTGTCCTGCCGGGTTGTCCGGCAACCCCTTGAGAGCTTCTTTATCTACACTGTTGACACTACTGTTTTAGTCTATACGAGACCTTTGTTGTATTGCCGTTCATGGCCTTGGGTTCTAGCTTATTTGTATGATGTATGACATTAAAGCCTTCTCATACTGAAAATGCTGGTTTTCCGGCTGCCGAGAGAGCCAATCGAGGCTTGCGAGGGTGGTGCGAATACCTCGCTCAGGGCTGTCGGATAGTCGATTAACTCAATAAGGAGTAAGCCATGAAATTACAAAAAACACTTTTAGCAGTCGCTTGCATATCAACGATGGCTGCTGGCACCGCTCAGGCGGATTATCCCAATCGGGATGTTCGTGTCATCGTGCCCGCGGCTGCCGGTGGCGGTACCGATGCTATCGTGCGCAAGATCTCCAATATTGCGGAAGAATCCTTTCCCGTTTCGATGTATGTAGAGAATGTCGCCGGAGGCATGACAGCTACTGGTCTGCTGCAATTGATGGACGCGCGGCCGGATGGGCAGACAATCGCTGCCATTACCTATGACAGCATCATCACCATTCCCTGGAAAGAGATGCTGCCTGGCTTCAGCATGGACCGGATGAAAATGATCGCCCGCATCACCAAGGAAGCCGATGCGATCACCGTCGCTGATGATGCGCCTTATGAAACACTGGGCGACTTGATTGCGGCTGCCAAGGATGACCCTGGCAGCATTCGCGTCGGCATCCAGAACATGGGGGCGAGAACCCATCTGACACTGCTGCAGCTACAGAATCAGACCGGTGCCGAGTTCAAGGTGATCTCCTATGACAACAGCGCTGCCACCCAGAAAGAGGCATTGCTCAACGGGGAGGTCGATGCTGTCGTCACGAGCCTGGGGGATCTTGCGCCGCTGATCGAGTCGGGGCAGGCCCGTGGGCTTGTCGAGTTCTCCGACACGCAGAATAAAGGCTTCCCGAATGTTCCGCCGGTCACCGAGACCGATACCGGGCTGGACTTGCAAATGGGCAGCTTCATCACTCTGGTGGCGCCTGCCCAAACACCGGATGACGTGATCGAGACGCTGGAAGACACGTATCACGAGGCCTACGAAAGTGAGGAATTCCAGCAATGGCTGACCGATATTGGCGTGACCGCGGCCTGGTTGGGCTCTGATGAGGTCACGCAATGGTCGCGTGATACTCAACAGCAGCTCTTCGACACCATGGATAATCTGGTCGAAAAGGGCGTGTTGGAGAAGTAAATCTCCAATACCGATTCTTGCCGTTACCGCGCCATGCATCTCGCATGGCGCAATGATGTGCTAACAGGTTTTGATATGTCTTCCAAACGGCTTTCTCTAGGCGGTGGATTCTATGTCCCGGCTGTATTGGCTGTGATCACGGTGATTTATCTGATCTCGGCGCTGCAGCTTGGTCCGCCCATGAAAGAGGGCAACATGACAGCCTCTTTCTTTCCCATATTGACCGCAGTGCTTATGTTGGTCGCTCTGGTTTCTGCGATGGCACAGGATGTTCATCGTACCCGCAGCGAGGAAAAGAAGGTGCCTGATGCCGAGCCCGACGACGATGCCGAATTGAGCAAGACCTATGGCGGTATTTCGGTGGGGGCCATCAGTGTCGTCCTGCTTACGGCCGGATATCTGCTGGCCTTCGATCTGATCGGTTATTTCGTATCGACCTTCTTTTACGTGTTGCTGCTGATGTTCCAGTTCGGCAGTGGTTCGGCGAAGAACTGGCTGATGCGACTGGTCGCCACCTGTGCGATTACCGGGGCCGGATACCTGCTGTTTGAGGTCTTTTTCCAGGTTCGTCTTCCGACCCTCTGGAGTTAATGATCATGGAATCTCTATACGGTCTTCTAGGCGGATTCGCTGCCCTCGCCAATCCCGAAACGCTTCTCTACATGGTTGGCGGCTTCCTGATCGGAACATTGTTCGGTGCCGTGCCGGGCCTGACGTCAGTTCTGGCCATCGCGCTGCTGCTTCCTCTGACTTACAGCCTTGATGTCACCACGGCACTGGTGGCATGTGCCAGCATTTTCATGGCGGGTATGTGCAGCGGCAGTATCACCGCCACGACGATCAACATCCCCGGTGCGCCCGCGTCGATGATGACGGCGTTGGAGGGGTATCCGATGCAGCAACGTGGTGAAGGTGCCAAGGCCCTGGGACACGCTGCACTGGGGTCGATGATTGGTGGTTCAGTAGGTGCTTTGCTGTTGATGGTACTGTCGCCCCTGGCAGCCGATGTGGCATTGCTGATTCGCACCCCGGGCAAGTTCTCCTTGATCGCCTTCGCGCTCATCGTGATCATCATTTCTCAACGCGGTTCGGTCACGAAGGGGATGGTCGCCACTCTGCTCGGCGTGATGGTCGCGACGGTAGGGATCGATGTAGTGCAGCCGTTGGCCCGCTTTACCTTCGGCAGCAGCGTGCTGGTGCAGGGAATCGACATGATGCCCTTGATTATCGGGACGTTTGCGATCAGCGAGCTACTGATCCAGGCCGATAGCCGGAGTGCTCGTACGGTAGACCCCAGCAAGCTTCAAGCCGCGAAGGTCAAACGCCGTGATTTCATTCCGCCGTTGTCCGAAGTGCGGGAAATCGGTTTTTTGCGCTATCTGAAAAGCGCGGTCATTGGTTATGCAGTGGGTATTCTACCGGGTGCCGGTGGCTCGATGGCAGCTTTTGTCTCCTATGCTGAATCGATGCGCTCCTCCAAGCACCCTGAGCGTTATGGCAAGGGGAATCCCGAAGGCATCGCATCAGCCGAGTGTGCCAACAACTCCATGTGTGGTGGCGCCTTCGTCCCGATGCTGACCTTTGGTATCCCCGGGGACCCTACGACGGCCATCGTTCTCGGTGTACTGGTAATCAACGGTCTGCAGCCTGGACCGCAGTTCATGACCCAGCAGCTTGACCTGATTGCCCCGATGTTCGCTTCGCTCTTTGTCAGTGCCTTGATTCTGGTACCACTGACGCTTTACTTGTTGGGGCCGTACTTCCTGAAGATCGTGTCGATTCGTCGCGACGTTCTCTATTCGAGCATCGCGGTGGTGGCCCTGGTGGGCAGTTATGTCGCCACGTACTCGACCTTCCAGATGGCTCTGGCGCTGGTGTTCGGTGTACTGGCCTATTTTCTGCGCAAGCAGAAATATCCCACGGTCTGCCTGCTGCTGGGTTTTGTGCTGGGGCCAAGTCTTGAGGAATACTGCCGCCGTGCACTCTCGATCAATGACGGCAGTCCAACGGTTTTCCTGACCAGTCCGGATAGCCTGTTCTTCATTGCCCTGACCGCCGTCTTCTTCTACTTCATGGTGATCCGCAAGCCTCGGGAAAACCCTCTCAAGGCAATGTCGGATTAAATCCGGGTAGGATGTTGAAGCGCCACAATCACGGTTGTGGCGCGTTCTTTTTGTCCTGATGACCCTGTTGATCGTTACAAAGGCCCTCTCGCGCGGTCGGCAGCATGTGACTGACCAGAAGCAGCGCATCAGTGGCTTGTATAGTGCACAAACCTTCCAGACGTTCTTGCGTCCCGTGCTGCATCATGGTCTGTTGAGTCCATGAGCGGGTGCGGAGAGGCCATCATGCCCGAGTCCAGTTGGGTCGATCTTGAGCAGGATAGTGCCACGGGCATCGAGACGGTGCGTGCGCATTTTCAGGGTCATGCCTATGATCCGCACTGGCACGATAGCTATCTGGTCGGAGTGACCGAACAGGGTCTGCAGCAGTTCACCTGTCGGCACTCGCGCCACCGCAGCACACCGGGGCGCCTGATACTCATCGAGCCGGGGGAGGTCCATGACGGGCATGCGCCGGAAGAGGATGGGTTCACGTATTCCATGCTGTATCTGGATCCTGACTGGCTGGATCGCAGCCTGCGCGAGCAGCATGGCGTGGCGCCGACCGAGCGCTATCCCGGCTTTTCCGCGACGCTGGCCGATGATCCGCGCTTGAGTCGCACTATCCTGACGGCCTTCAGTGCGCTGCGTCAGCAGCCCTGGCGGATCATGCGCGATACGGCGCTCGACCAGCTTATTGAGGGGCTGGTACCGCATCTGGGTGCGGTTCCGCAGAGCACCGATCACCCTCGCTTGCCGGCAGCGGCGCTGCGCGCCCGCGATTATCTGCATGCCCATGTCGAACAGGACATCAGCCTGGAAGCGCTGGCGGTGGCCAGTGGCGTGAATCGTTATCGGCTCAGCCGTGCCTTCAAGCAGGCATTTGGCATTGCTCCGCATGCCTATCTGGTGCAGTTGCGCCTCAACCATGCACGCCGCCGTCTGGCGGCCGGCGAGACGCCGGTAACGGTGGCCAGCCAGCTTGGGTTCGCCGATCAGAGTCATCTGGGGCGCTGGTTCCGGCGCGCCTATGGGGTCACGCCGGCCGACTATCGTCAGCGCTGCCGGGGCGGCTGACTCCCGGGCTGATATCAGCCTCCCCTACGCACTGCACAAACCTTCCAGACTCGGTGGTAACCCACGGCGACAATACGAGTGTCCTCATTCAGGAGCTCGACACCATGTCGCAATGGTTGCCTTACACCCTGTTCGCGTTTGCCGCGACGGCCAGCCCCGGGCCGACCAATCTGCTGGTTATGGCCATGGCGGGGCAGGTGAGTATGCGCCGGGTGCTGCCCGTGGTGGTTGCGGCCTGTGCCAGTGCGGCGCTGATTGTGCTTATGGCCGGCGCCGGTGCCGCGAGTTTTCTACAGGCAACGCCCTGGCTGCGCGAGCTGTTGTCCTGGCTGGGTGGCGCCTGGTTGACGTGGTTGGCCTGGCGACTCGCTTCGGCGTCGCCGCCTGCTGATGACAGCGAGGGCCAGGTCGCGCCCACATTTCAGGTTGGCGTGGCCCGAGTGGTCGGCCTGCAGGTGATCAACCCCAAGGTGTGGATGATGGGGCTGTCGGTCTTCGCGATGTTTGCCGGCCCGGATGCCTCACTGATGACCGTGATGCTGATGGCGTTGATCTTCTTCGTGCTGGCCGTCATCTCGATGACGCTCTGGGGCCTCATGGGGCGTGGCGCCGCTCGCTGGCTGGCAACGCCGCGCCGTCGAGTGATCTTCAACCGGGTGATGGCGACGATGCTGTTGGGGATGACCTGGTGGGGACTCTTCCACTGACCTCCGTGCTTGATGTGGCGATGCATCAGGCCTCGATCAGGAGTTGATCTTATGCAGGATACGCGAATCGTCGTCATGGTCCGTGAGGACCTGGCCGTATGGCAGAAGCTCAATGTCACGGCTTTTCTGATGAGCGGGTTGGCGGCCGAGCACCAGGAGATCATCGGCGAGCCCTATGCAGATGCCGAAGGCAACCGGCACCACCGCTTGGCGGGCGAGCCGGTGATGGTGCTTTCCGGCTCGGCCGCCGTGCTGAGAAACGCCAGGCGTCGCGCCAATTCGCGTGGCGTGGAGAGTGCCGTCTATATCGACGAGATGTTTGCCACCGGCAACGACGCGGCCAACCGCAGCGTGTTCGCCGAACACGGCCCGGATGAAGAGAATGTGGCCGGCATTGCCTTTCGCACCGAGAAGAAAATCGCCGACAAGATCAGCAAGGGTGCCAGGCGGCATGCGTGAGGCCAGGGGCAGAACAGTGGTGAGAATCGCAGGGATGCCGGATTACGCCTTCGACGTCAATAGCCACTGGCGAAATGTCTGCATGGCAACACTCAAGTGACGATGCTGAGGTAGCAGCAGGGAAAGTTGTCCACGGCTGGGCAAGGCATGCGGCAGGGCATGCACGAGTATTCCCTGCTGGAGCTCCTCGGCCAGGAGTCGCGTCCAGCCCAGTGTCACTCCCTGGCCGGCCATGGTTGCGTTCATCAACAGTTGGTAGCTGTTGGCGCGGAAGGTACTGGCGGGGGGCTGCCATGCCAGCTCGAGCGAGCGGTACCAGGTCTCCCAGGTCAGCCAGTCATGGAAGTGATCCTCGACGACCATCAGGGTATGTCGTTGCAGCAGGTCGCTGGCATCACGAATGCCGCCATGTCGTTCCAGGTAGATGGGGCTGCAAACGGCGCTGACGCTTTCCTGATCGAAAATCGCTTCGGCGGTCAGGCCGGGTGGGTCGACTTCGTCTGGCACGTGGTAGTAGATGCCAAGGTCGAATTCGGCCAGATCGAGCCGGTTGGGGTCCTCGACGGTCAGAATGCGGATCTCGATATCCGGGT
This sequence comes from Halomonas halmophila, assembly GCF_006540005.1. GTDB lineage: Bacteria > Pseudomonadota > Gammaproteobacteria > Pseudomonadales > Halomonadaceae > Halomonas > Halomonas halmophila. The sequence goes on from NZ_BJOC01000010.1 coordinate 89,249, forward strand.
GTGCATGCTGAAAGTGAGGCAGCTGACGGGCCAGCCAGGTCGAAGCCACGGTCGGGCTGGCGGCCAGGGTCAACTGACGATCGTTGCCACGTCGCCGCAGGCTTGCCGTCTCGTCACTCAGTTCGCGGAGTATGCGCTGAATGACCATGGCATAGTGCCTGCCGGCCGGTGTCAGGCTAAGTCCGTCGTGATGGCGTTCGAAAAGCGGCCGCCCGAGGTCTTCCTCGAGACGCCTGATCTGTCGGCTGACTGCACTCTGGGTCAGGTTCAGTTCGCTGCCGGCCTGGGTGAAGCTGCCATGACGGGCCGTGGCTTCGAAGGCATGCAGGCAGGACATGGGGGGAAGGTCATTGCCCTTGGGCATACAGGAATCCGTGACCGTGAACTTACGACCACGGATCATAGCATGAAAGCCCGTGTCTCCGGGCTTTCGTCTGGCGTGGCTATCAGGTTGCGGTTCTGGGGATCTCGCGCTCCCAGGTTTTCTCGCTGACCTGGATGCCATCTTCATGGGCGATCTGACTGGCCGTCAGGTAGAAAGTGCTTTCATCACAACGCAGGTGATGACGACTGGTGACCTCGACGTTGAATTGACCATCGCCTTGCTGACGACAGGCCTTGTAAGTCCATACGATATCCGCCCGGGTGCGAGTAGCATCCGTTGGGTGGCTTGTGTAGATTTCCTTGCCCTGCTGCTCAACACGTAAGCCGTGGTCTTCGAAGCGAACATCCCCCATGTCATCTTCTATGGTAAGGGTTACTTCGCCACTGCCCACGTCCTCGCTGATGGTACGTTTTGGCTCTCCCTTGCGTAATGTCTCCAGGCGGCAGGGTGTGGCACTTTCCGGTGGTTCAAAAGGCATGGGCACGAAAGGCGCTTGGCAAAGTGGCAACTCGAGGACCGGTGACCCAGCTTTCAGCGTCAGATCGGCGCGTTTGCGGGGAGACCAGACAAGCGGGAAGCTGGCACTGGACAGCGCTACGCGAAGCCGATGCCCCTCGGGCAGCCGATAGCCGATCAAGTCCATGGCGACACGTATGTCCATCGGCTCGCCGGGTATGGGCGCAGCCACATGGCCCTGGTCATTGCGCAGGTTTAGATTGAGTGTGCCGTAGGTGATCAGGGTGCTTTCACCACTGGGGGAGACATCGCATAGACGTACGTGCAACTGACCGCAGGCTTCGGCGCTGGAGAGCGTCAGTGCAACGGTCGGTTGACCGAGAATGTCGAGGCCTTTGTCATAGACTTCGGAGTCGAACGTCACGGAGAGGCCATCGTCGCGACGCTGGTCGGGCGGAAAGTCGGCCCCGAACCACAGCGGGATGTACTCACCCTGGAGTGAACCCATGGTCAGAGGTGACGCGATGAGTCGGTCTTCGCTGAGCGCAATAGTGCCTGTCAGGCCATGATCTCCCAGCAGCAACCGGGTCGTCTCGACCTGATCGGAAGGCGCCGGCCAGTCACTGGTGTGAACCCATTGACCCGGACGTTCGAGATACTTGGTCGCCGGTGGCAGGCCATCCTGGAGGTAAAAGGTACAGGCCGGTTCATCCATGATGCCGGTCTCGATGTCCTTGAGCCAGTAGTCCCACCAGCGCAGGGCCTCCTGTAGAAAACCGATGGCCGGGTCGGGAATGGCGAAGTGGGGATACTTGTGCATCCAGGGGCCCAGCAGCGCCTTCCTGGGGCAGGAGAGGTGCTCCATCATTCGTGGGATGGTGTTGGTGTAGGAATCCCCCCAGCCGCTGATCATGTAGACCGCTGCTTCGATATCCGCGTAATTCTCGTTGATGGAGCCATGCTTCCAGTAGTCATCACGATACTGGTGGCTGATCCAGTTATCGGCCAGCAATGGCATGTTATCGAGGCGATGCTGCCACATGTCACGCCAGCGGTCGCCGACCAGCGCAGGGTCCGGAACGGCGGCAGAGAAACTCATCATGGTGGCTGACCAGGCGAGATTCTCCAGGAGCATGTTGCCGCCCTTGTAATGCACGTCGTCGGCAAAACGGTCGTCGGTGGAGCACAGCGTGATGATCGCCTTGAGCGGTTCCGGTTTCAGGGCGGCGACCTGCAGGCCGTTGAAGCCTCCCCAGGAGATACCCATCATGCCGAGGTTGCCGGAGCACCATGGCTGCTTGACGATCCAGTCGATCACTTCCAAGGCATCGGCCTGTTCCTGAGGGGCATACTCATCTTCCATCAGCCCCTCGGACTCGCCGTTGCCGCGCATGTCGACGCGAATGCTGGCATAACCGTGACCCGCAAAATAAGGGTGCGTCAGCTCGTCGCGAATGGCCGTGCCGTCGCGCTTGCGGTAGGGCAGGTATTCCAGGATGGCCGGTACCGGGTGTGTCTCGGCGTCTTCCGGTAGCCAGATCCTGGCGGCCAGATAGGTGCCGTCTGCCAAAGGGATCCAGGCGTTTTCGATTTCACGCACGCGGCGGGGAAAATCTTCTTTGATATGCATCAGTCTTTCTCGGCACGTGTGGGTGTGGGAACGGCTTCAAGACGTTCCGGATGTTGTAACCAGATCCAGAGTGAACCGGTGGCCAGCAGGACGATCAGCAGTGAAGGCAGCCCCCCGAGATTGGAAAGCATCTTGATACCGTCGATGCCGACGAAGCTGACCATTACCCAGGAGACCGCACCGACAATGACACCCCAGATGATTTTCATGGTGATGCCGGCATTGAGGTCGGAGTCTGCCGTCAGTCCGCGTGTACAGAGGTTGCCGATGGCATCGGTCTGGGAGTCAGCGGCGGTAACGTAGGAGATGTAGGCGATGAACAGCAGAACCGGAATCCAGATGCCGGACAGCGGGAGCTCGCGGAACAGTTCGTAAAGCACGTGCTCGACGCCACGGTCATTCAGAATCGCATGCAGGTCGACGCCGGTGTTGGCCTGGTAATAGAGTGCGGCGCCCGAGAAGATGATGATCCACACGCTGGCGAACAAGGCAGGGTAAAGCAGGTTGACGCGCAGAAACTCCTTCACGGTATACCCCTGAGAAATCTTGCCCAGGAAGAGTGCGGCCACGGGTGCCCAGGCAAACCATACCGCCCAGTAGAAGATCGACCACCACTGCGGCCACTTGTCATCAGCTGCAGCTCCAGTGAACAGGCTCTTGCTGAAGAAGTTATCCAGGTAGATCCCGAACGACTCCACCCCCAGCGCAAGGCTGAAAATGGTGGGACCTATAATGAACATGAAGATGCCAAGCACCATCAGCAGTATGGCGTTGAGGGATGACAGGCGGGCGATGCCTTTTTGAAGTCCACTGGCAGCCGAGAGCACGAAGGTGACGACGATCACCGCGATAATCACACCCAGGCGCAAGGGGGTGGTTTCACCTCCCAAGTACTGGCCTGCACCTCCGGCAAGCGTCAATGCGCCGGTACCCAGTGATGAGGCCATGCCAGCAACCAGTGCATAGAGCGAGACGGCATCGATCAGTCCGGCGAAGCGTTTTACACCTGGGCCGAAGAGAGGTTCGAGCATGCTCGAGATCGAGAAGCGCAAGCGTAGATTGTAGAAAGCGAGCGCGAATATCAGTGCGGGTACGGCATAGATGGCGTAGGGCGTGAATGACCAGTGCAGGAACATGGTCGACATGGCGAAGGTCATCGCGTCACTGGAGCCGGCTTCCAGCCCGCTCGAGGATGGTGGTCCCATGAAGTGGTAGAGCGGCTCGGCGGTCGTCCAGAACAGCACACCCACCGCGAGCGTCGTGCACAGGGTGATCGAGAACCAGCGCAGGCGCGACAGCAAGGGTTTGGCATGGGCGCCACCGATACGGATTCGCCCCAGAGGCGAAAAGTAAACGATCACCGCCATGACCAGCAGGTAACAGCTGCCCAGGGAGAACAGCCAGGAAAAGTTGGCCAGTACGGCATCATTCAGCGCACTGGTGCTTGCCAAGAAGGCATCCAGGTCAACGTAACTGGCGACAACTGCCACCATCAGCACGATGAAGGTCGGCCAGAATACCAGCGGCCTCAGCGAGGTCTGCATTATATGTCTCCGTTGTTGTGGTCGGTGAGTTATGCTTTTTGTACATGGCTTACTAACCTACTGGCTTATGCATGGTGGGTGGCAAACATAATTTGAACATGAGGGTATGCACCTGAGGCATGGCCCATCCATGAGGGGAGTCAGTCCGCGTCATTCGTACCAGCGATTTGACCAATCTCGTGAAGGTGGCCTGGAAGAGAATTCGGAAACGAATCGTGGATGCTGGTGCTATGAGCGAGCCGTGCTGCCCAAGAGTCATAAGCCTCGTGAAGCGGATCTCGACACATGATGGTGTATGCTGCGAGTTACGATCGCGGGGCAGGCTGCAGGGTGCGTCCCGAGTGTCTTTCGGGGAGGGCAGCGCGGTCGGCGGGTCGGCAATGGAAGGGAATCATCATGCCGCGTATCGAGGCTAGAGCCGCCGGAGGGCGGAATGTCTGTGCCTTTCTGGACATGCTGGCGTATGCCGAGATCGGTGAGGCGATGCTGGCGCTGTCCGATGATGGCTATGACGTCCTGGTGGGGTCGCTACCCGGGGCGATGGAGACGTTCTCGAGCTATGCCGAGCATCCCCTGGCCGAGGCTGAGGCCATCGAGTACGCCCCCGGTCTATGGTCGACGGCGGCGGGGCGCTATCAGATTCTGGCGCGCTACTGGCAGCACTATCAGCCGCTGCTGGCGCTGCCGGATTTTCGCCCCGAGAGCCAGGACCGTTATGCGCTGCAGCAGCTGCGCGAGCAGCGTGCCCTGCCGTTGATTCAGTCCGGTCGGCTGCGTCGCGCCATTGCGGCCTGTGCGAACATCTGGGCGAGTCTTCCCGGCGCCGGCTATGGTCAGCACGAGGTGGCGTTCGAGGAGTTGATGGCGGTCTATCAGCAGGCCGGTGGCCGGCTGGCGTCGCGTGATCATCACTGGTTCGAGGCGGTGATGCGGGCGGGCGGTGCGCCGCATGAATAAAGGGACCCCGTGGGGTCCCTTCGCTGTGCGACGTAGAAGCCAGTCAAGGATGTAGAGTGCGAGCGGGATTACTCGGCGGTGATGGTCTGGGTGACCAGTTCGCCGTCCATCTTGATCGGGCCGTCCTCGGAGGCGCCCAGGGTGTATTCGAAGGTGCCGGTCTTCATGCCGCCGTCTTCGCCGTGCACCATCAGCATCAGGTGGTCGCCGGCGCTGACCTCTTCGGTGAGCAGGGCCGTGACGTGCATGTTCTTGCCTTTCTGGAGCGGGGCATGGCCGACCACCGGGCCAGGCTTCATGCTTTCGTCGGTGCGGTGCACCACCAGCCAACCGTTGGTGTTGGTCATGACCTTCTCGGCCGTCACGGCGCCGCCGGAAACGGACTGGTCATCGGCCCAGACCTGCGGGTGATGGTCGCCGTTCATCTCGGCGTGAGCCATGGAAGCACCCAGCATCAGTGAAGCGGAAACGAATGCACTTGCCATCAGCTTGTTCATCATTCTCTTCTCCTTGGTATCCGAGCGTTCCCCATCGAATCCGATGGGGTCACAAGGAGTTACGAGAAGAAGGTGCCGCGGGTTTCAGCGGATATCAGGAATCAGAGGTTACGCGTGGCCGGGTAGAGGTAGCCATGGATGGCCGGGCCGGTAGGCTGGCCGGTCGGTGAGCCGCCCGGTGGCTCGACGCTGATGCCGAAGGTGGCGCGCTTGAGCAGCTCGGGGCTGTATTCGCTGAGGGCGTTGGCGGCCAGGCTCAGGTCGTCGTTGAGTACCCCCACGGAGCGTGGCTTGGGACCCAGGGAATCTTCCTTGATCCACATCTGATAGCTCTTGTCGGGCAGTGGCTCGGCCGCGACGGCCTGCACGTGCAGATCGCGACTGGGCAGCTCCACCGAGACCATGAAGGCCGGTTGCTGGTCGTTCTGCTGGAAGACCGCGACGAAGGGCTTGGGGGGCTGCTGCGTCTGTAGTGGTGCCAGCAACAGTACGGCGAGCACCAGGGCGGCAGCGGTGGCCAGGCAGGTGCCCCATTGCCAGAAGCGTAGGCGGCGCTGCAGTTGATAGACGTTGTCGCGCGGCGGTACGTGTTCGTCAGACCCGGCGGCCGCGGCTCGCTCGGCCTCCAGGTCATCGATACGCTGCTCGATGCGCTTGAGCAGGTCGGGCCCGGGGGCGACCTCCTGGATTTCGTCGCCCAAGGGGGCAAGACGGGCTTCCCAGGCCTCGATCAGATCATTGAGCGTGGCGTCGTCCTGGCGGCGCTGCGCGACCCGAGTGCGCTCTTCGGCGTCCAGGGTGCCGAGCACATACTCCGCGGCCAGCATGTCGAGATCGTCGCGGTCGGTCATGATGCCAGACACCCCTTGAGTTGCTTGAGGGCACGGTGCAGCCAGGTCTTGACGGTATTGACCGGCTGCTCGAAACGTTCCGCCAGGTCGGCGCGTGACCAGCCTTCCAGATAGGCCAGCCGGACCATGTCCTGGCGGCGACCCTCGAGTTCCTCCAGGCAGGCGTAGAGGCGTTGCGCATCCTCTTCACCCTCCAGGCGCTCGCGGGCGCTGGGCGTATCCGAGGCGGTTTGATCCAGGATGTCGGCCGGCTCGTGGCGGGCCGTAGGGCGTCGGCGCAACTCGTCGATGGCGCGGTTGCGGGCGATGGTCACCATCCAGGTGATGGGCGAAGCCTTGAGCGCATCGTACTGCTCGGCCTTTTGCCAGATAGTGACGTAGACCTCCTGAACGACATCGTCGGTCCGCTGCTCGTGCTTCAGGATACGCAGCACGGCCCCATAGAGTTTCGCCGCGGTGGCCTCGTAGAGTCGGGCGAAGGCCTGGCGATCCTGGTCGGCGACGCCCTGCAGCAGCTCCTCGAGTTGTTCCCGGGTGATGGCACCTGGCATGGCGTCGGGGCCGGTCGAGGTGCCGGCGGCGGGGTCCGAGGCCGGGTCCGAAGCATGGTGCATGCCGCATTCTCGCTTGTGGTGGAGGCGTCGAGGCACGCGGCGAAGCGTGCCAGTCTGATCGGCAGATTGACGCGACTCGTGCGTGGCGGTCAAGTCGACCGGGCCGGGATCTTCAGCCCTGAAGCATGTCCATCAGCAGGATGACGCTGCCATAGGTGCCGACTCCGGCGATGATCGGCCAGCCCAGCGAGCGCAGGCGGTACCAGACGATCAGGGTAGCGATGACGCCCAGCAGGGTGGCGAGCCAGGCCGTGGTATCGGGCTGGCGGGGCACCAGCGAGACACCGAAGAGGGCGGCGATCATCATCGGGCCGAGGATGCTCAACCATTGCGGCATGGCCTCCACGCTGTCGTTGCCGTCCAGGCGCTTGAGGCGGCGCCGCATCCACAGCAGCGGCAGCAGGCGGATCAGGTAGGTGCCGATGGCGCAGGCCAGTACGGCCAGCCACAGGGTATCACTCATGTGAGCCTCCGCCTGGTTGTTGATTCAACTTCACCAGATAAAAGCACAGAGCCCCACAGGCGGCGGCCAGGGGGATGCCGAGATTGGTCAGTCCGTTCAGGGTGCAGGCCATGGCAATGGCGATGGTCAGCAGTAGCGCCAGCGTCCAGCGCGGTGAGGTGAAACGCGGCATCACCAGCACCAGAAACAGCGCCGGCAGGGCGAAGGGCATGATCTCGCCTAGCAGCGGCCATTGTGCCATCAGCCAGTCGCCCGCCACGGCTCCCAGCGCGGTACCCGCCACCCAGGCCGCCCAGGCCAACAACGCAGCGCCGGTATACCAGCCCAGACGCTGGGATGCCTCGAGTTGCGGCATACGGGTATGGGCCAGGGCAAAGACCTGATCGGTCAGGCCGTGCATCAGCAGGGGCCACCAGCGGCTGGTGGTCAGCCAGGGCGCCAGGTTGGGACCATAGACCATGTGGCGCACATTGATCAGCAGGGTCATGGCGATCAACAACCACAAGGGCGCGCCGGCCGCGGCCATGCCGATGAACAGGAACTGGGAGGCACCGGCATAGATCAGCAGCGAGATCAGGGTGGCTTCCCAGGTGGTAAAACCGGCCTGGATGGAGACCAGCCCGAAGGAAATGGCCACCGGTATATAGCCGCCCAACAGGGGAATGGCCTCTCGCATGCCGATCAGCCAGGAGCGGGCGTGCAATGGCAGTGTGCGAGTGGTCATGGAACGGCCTCGCTATCGGTGTAGACGATGGTCATGAGCAGGGTCGCCCAGGCGCCATGCGTGCGGTAGAGGTGAGGCTGGTCGGCGTCGAAATTCAGGGTATCACCCGCCGAGAGCGGTTGAATCCTGTCTTCCGGACCGGCCTCGAGCTGGCCGCTGACGATCGTCAGCCATTCTCGTGTGCCTGGTGAGTGCGCTTCGGCATGTCGCGTGATGTTGGGTGCACAGCGCATCCAATAAGCGTCGACGCGTGGCGAATCCTGGCCCTGGTCGAGCAAACGCACTTCCACACCATCTTCGCCGAGTGGTACCTGGATCGGTGCGACCAGGGTACCAAAGGGTACATGGAGCTGGACGGCCAGGCGCCAGATGGTGTCCAGCGTCGGGTTGCCATCGCCTTGCTCGAGTCGCGACAGGTTCGATTTGGCAATACCGGCGGCGGTGGCCAATTGCGAGAGCGACCAGCCGCGAGCCTGGCGTAGTGTCTGCAGGTGCTGGCCCAGGGTGCTGAGAGAAAGCCTGTCCATGTTGCTCATGATCGTGAACTCGCTCGATGGCACGGTGTTCGTTATATAGAACGTTCTATATAATGAACGGCGGCTTGTCAAACGACTGCCTCACCGGTCTGCGACACCGCACCGCATGTATCGGCTCCGGTTCACGGCCTGTGCCGGGATATCATGGCCGGACCCGTCCGACAGGCCATGAATTAATCTTCCAGCCCGGGAAACCTTAAGTGACAGGCGGCGTATCTATATCTGCCGAGGGGTGGGGAATGGCTTTCGGATCGGGCCTGGAGGGTGCAGGTATCCATCGTTGTGCAAGAGGATGCGTCATGAGTGGCAATGCTCAGGATCTTTATCGTGCGGTCTGGCGCTGCTCGCCATCGGCGGGGTGATCTTCCCGCTGATGGGAGCGTCGATGCTCGTCATGGCGTTGGTGGATAGCCTGATCAGGCGTCGTGGCGGCAGAGGCACGGCCGTTGCCGGTAGCTGATCGCCGGTCGAGGAAAGGATGGCGTCACAAAAATGGCCGGCCCACGCAGGTGGTGCCGGCCAAGCTCGTTGAGGTGTGCACGACTTGCCCTCAGCCACCCCGTGGGGCGAGCAGGATGATCCCGGCGCCGGCCAGGCAGATCGCCGCGCCGATCAGGTCCCAGCGGTCGGGCAGGCGTTGCTCGACCAGCCACAGCCAGCCCAGCGAGGTGACGATGTAGACACCGCCGTAGGCCGCATAGGCGCGGCCGGCGTAGTCGGCGTCGCTGAGGCTGAGCAGCCAGGCGAAGAGCACCAGGCTGGCCACGCCGGGCAGTAGCCAGAGGGCGGACTTGTCCAGCCGCCACCAGGCCCAGACGCTGAAGCAGCCGGCGATCTCGGCCAGGGCGGCGGCGACGTAGAGGACGAGCGTGCTCATGGTCGTGACACAGGCGACACCAGGGGCGGCCGGCACCTGCACGCCACAGGTGCCGGGGCACGGCGGCGCATCACGCCGTGAGGCGTTCGGCGACGGCGTCGATGAAGCCCTGCATGTCGACCACGCTTTCCTTCTCGGGCTCGTTGGTCTTGCCCTTGAGATCGCCGGTGACGATGCCGTCGCCGATGGTGTCGATCAGTGCGGCCTTGAGGCGGCTGGCGTAGTCGCCCAGCTCGTCATTGCCCTCGCGTTCGGCGACGGTTTCCAGGGCATTGCCCACGGCATAGATCAGCGCCGAGGAGTTGAAGTGCGCGACCTTGCCGTCGCTCTCTTGGTACTGCAGGTAGAGGTCGTGGGCGGTGCCGTGGGGCGCCTCGAACAGCATGGTGCCGTTCTTGCTCTCGATGATCGAGCTGGCGGTGGCCAGGCTGCCGCCAAGCGCGGCGGAGATGTCCGAGAAGATGTCGCCGTCCAGGTTCTGCGCCGGGTAGAGGGCGTTGCGGGGCGGGTCGGTGATCATTTTGACCAGCTGACGCGAGGGCCGCATGATCATGAACGACGGCGGCGGCGTATCGGCCTTGGCCAGCTCACGACGCGCTTCGGTGATGACGTTGCTGAACACCTCATCGTAATCCATGTACTCGCGCTTGAGGCCGAAGTAGACCTCCTTGTCCTTGCGCGAGGCGTCGCGGAAGACCTGCAGCACCCAGTCCTTGATCGCCGCGCGGTCGTTGGACATCAGCAGGATGGGGTCGCCCTTGCGGACGTGGCGGGCATGCTTCTCCTCGCCGTCGACCACCACCTTGAGGATGCCATCTTCCTCTGCCGGGGCATTGTAGCTGCCGTACTGGTCGCCGCCGCCGGCACTCATGCGCGAGATCGACACCTGGGCCTTGCGATCCGGGATGCCGTGGCGCTTGAGCTGCTCGACCAGCTTGTACAGCTTGCGCCCGGAGGTGTTGTCCGGCACGCCCCAGATGGCACGTTCCGGCGGGTTGGCGACCAGGCGTGCGGCCTGGGCGTCGATCAGCTCATAATGGTACTCGAGCCCCAACTCCTCGACTTTGGCCTGGTAGTCGGCCCTGTAGATGTCCTCGATGGCGGCGCGCATCACGCCGTCATAGCCGGCGATGACCGTGTCCTTGAGGCCCAGGTAGATGTCGCGCTGCTCGTCGATGGCGCGCTGGAAGAAGCGATGCGCCCAGGCCTTGACGGCGTCCAGATCATTGGTGGCCAGCAGCCAAGGGTCGCCCTTGCTGACTTCGCGGCGGTGGAGTTCGACCGGGTCGCCGCTGGCGCCGACGAACAGCAGCTTGACCATGCCGGAGCCATCGGCGAGGGCATTGTGGCTGTCCTTGATACCGCCGTCGTCCATGGTGTCGACGACGATATCGCGGCCGACCCACTGTGGACGCTCGAGCCGCAGGTTGCGGAACTCGATGTCCTCGCGGGTGATGTTGCCGCCGATGCCCTTGCGGATGGCGCCGTTGGGCGACTTGGTGGCCAGCGGGTTGAGGCTGGCGCGATCGAGCGTGGGGCGTTCGGCGAGCATGGCATCGAGCTGTTCACGGTTGACCGTCATGCCGGCGTTCTTGACGCCCACTCCATGGCGGTTGAGGGCCTCGATGGCGTCGGTGACGGCCTGGCCGTTGGTCGCCAGTCGGTTCTCCGCCGTCAGGTCGATCTCGACCAGATTGATGTCTAGCGGCCGGGTCACGAAGGTCTCGAGAATACGTTCGAAGGCCACCTGCGCCATTTCGTCGCCATGCAGGATGACAAGCGGGGAGGCCACGTTGATCTGTCTGCTCATTGCGCTTTCCATGTCGGTCGTAAAATGAAGGACGGGCTTGCCGCGCCAGTCGCCTGCCGATCAAGCGGCATCATGTCATCGCGCATTATACGCGCCAAGTGTCCCGGCATCATGCTCGGGTCCTGTCGTCGCTCCGCGCCTGCAGCCCGGCGGCGTTGTTCAGCTATCTGCCCAGCGCTCATCGGGATGCACCTCGTTGGCCGGCAGCACCGGATCATAGCCCTCGGCACGTAACGCTTCGATGACATCCCGGGTATGGTCGCGACCCAGTGTCTCCAGCGTAGCCTCGACTTCGGTGGCACGCAGCGAGAGGTCGGTGAATGTGCGCTGATGGGCAATGGTGATGACATTGGCGCGCTGTTCGGCGAGCAGGTTGGTGAGTTCGGAGAGGGCGCCGGGCACATCCGAGATGCCCACGCGCACGCGCACGATACGCCCGCTGCGGACCAGGCCGCGCTGGATCACCGAGGACAGGGCCAGCATGTCGATGTTGCCGCCGCACAGCACCAGGCCGACCCGGCGGCCGCGGAAGCGCTCCGGGTCGTCGAGGATGGCGGCCAGGCCGGCGGCGCCGGCACCTTCGGCGACGGTCTTCTCGATTTCCAGCAACAGCAGGATGGCGCGTTCGATTTCCGGTTCGTCGACCAGGCAGATGTCGTTGACGTGCTCGCGGATGATCTCCCGGGTCAGCTCACCGGGCTGCTTGACGGCAATGCCCTCGGCGAGACTGGCCTGCCCGCAGTGGACCGGCTCGCCGGCCAGCACCTGCTGCATGGCCGGGTAGCGTTGGCTCTGCACGCCGACGATCTCGATCTCCGGGCGCAGCGCCCGGGCGGCCACGGCATTGCCGCTGATCAGACCGCCCCCGCCGATGGGGATGACCAGGCTCTCCAGGTCCGGATGGTCCTCGAGCATTTCCAGCGCCATGGTGCCCTGGCCGGCGATGATGGCCGGGTCGTCGTAGGGATGGACGAAAACCAGGTCGCGCTCCTCGGCCAGGCGCTGGGCATAGGTGCCGGCCTCGTCGACGCCATTGCCCTCGAGGTGCACTTCGGCGCCCAGCTGGCGAGTATTGCGCACCTTGAGGTTGGGAGTGTGGCGCGGCATGACGATGGTGGCGTGAATGCCCAGGCGGGCGGCGTGGTAGGCCACCGCCTGGGCATGGTTGCCCGCCGACATCGCGATGACGCCCCGGCGGCGCTCGTCTTCGGACAGCATCAGCAGATGATTGAGGGCGCCGCGTTCCTTGAAGGCGGCGGTGAACTGGTGGTTCTCGAACTTGATGTACAGCTCGCAGCCGGTCAGCGCCGAGAGCGTGGCCGAGTGCAGACAGGGCGTGCGCACCAGCTGGTCGCGGGTGCGCTCGGCGGCGTGTTTTACGTCATCCAGGGTGACGGTCATGGGCGAGTCTCTCCATCGGGCCGGGCGTGATCAGGATGTCTCGGGGGTCGTGTCGTCCACCTGGCGTAACTGGTGAGCCAATTCCCTGATGTGGGTATCCTCGACGCCGAGCTGGTTGAGGGCGTCATCCAGGTTCAGCAGGTAGTCGCGATTGGGGCCGCTGGGCCCCTGGGCGGTGGCGATTTGACGGGCCATGGCCTCCAGCGGGGCTTCGCCGAGAAAGGCGGCGTTGTGTTCGGTGGCGATGTACACCAGGCCCTGGGCGGTGTCGCCGTCGTTGAAGCGCAGGGTGACGACCTCGCGCAGATAGCCGTTCTTCTCGCGCACGTCCAGCGGGCCGAGCACGTCCGGGGTGATGCGATAGGCCATGCCGTGGCAGGTGGCGCCGGCTTCGGGCAGCAGGGTGGCGACGCGTCCCGGCGAGTCGGGGGTGCCGCGATGGTCGTGGGAACCCTGCCAGAAGCGGCGCGTCCAGCCGCGAATGCTCGCCGGGCGGCGTTCCAGGTAGTCGAAGCCGGCCTTCCAGATCAGTGAGCCATAGCCGAACAGCCAGATGGCGTCCTGGTCGGCGAAGTGATCCCGCTGTTGATTCTGCTGGGTAGTGTCGAGGGTCATGGCGTCCGTCGTGTCGTTGAGTCGTGGCCGTGAAGTGGCGAAGCGTCAGCTGTCCTTGCGCGGCGGTGGGAATACCACGTCGAAGCCGCGGGCATCGAGCTGGCGGATGTCCTCCGGGCGGCCCTGGTCGTCGAGCACCACCAGACCGATCCCGGCGCCGTTCCAGAGGCGCTCGCCGGCCTCGGCACGGTCCGGGTCGCGCGGCCGGATGCGCATGGGCCGACGCTTGGTGAACCAGTTGAGCGGTGAGCGCGGCGCATATAGCCAGCGGTTGGCGCGGTCGAAGGTGTCCAGCAATTTATCCGGGAAGGCGTTTTTCACGCCGCTCGAGGTGATCTGCCAGATGCGCGAGCCACGCTTGCTGTGGCGAATCTTGATGTCATAGGCGAAGGAGTAATGCACATCGCCGGACAGCACCACGTAGTGTCCCGGGGTGCGCGAGTGGCGGAAGATGTTGAGCATCACGCTGGCCGCGCCGCGATGCGCCATCCAGTTCTCGGCATCCACCAGCAGCGGCTTGCCGGCCAGGGTGAAGAGCTTCTGTACCGTCTCGATGAGCTTGACGCCGAACATCGGTGTGGGCGAGACGATCACCACCGAAGGGGCGTCGAGCATCTGCTGCTGTAGCTCGGAGAGCGCTTCCCAGTCCATCAGCCCGGAAGGGCGGCCACGCTTGCGCTCGCTGCGCCAGCGGCGGGTGCGGGTATCCAGCACCACCAGCTTGGGCGAACCTGGCACGGCGTATTCCCAGCCCTGGAAACGTTGCAGGTTGTCGAGGAACTGGTCGTGGGGCTCGGCGGGCAACCAGCCGTCTTCCTTGGTGGCGGTCTCGAGCAGGGCCGCGACCTCGTCCATGGGGCCGGCCAGCCGGTCCGGGTCGTTGCCCCAGCCCTGGCAGAGCAGATAGCCCATCAGTGCATTGCCGATGATGCGCCGCGAGAAGGGGTTGCCGTAGGCGGTTTCCTCCCAGGCGGCGGTCAGGTTCCAGTCATCGGTGACGTCATGGTCGTCGAAGATCATCAGGCTCGGCAGATGGGCCAGCAGGCGCGCCACGGCCGGCAGTTCCTCGGCGAAGCGTTCGATGACCCCGAGCTCCTCGTCGAAGGTCTCGCGCTGGCTGTCCTCCAGCGTCGGGCGCTCGATCTTCACCAGTTGCCAGGGCGTCGGGGACCAGACCAGCAGGTACATGGCGATGATCTCGCCGAAGCTGATCAGATGGTTGGTGGCATTGGCCGAGGTAAAGATGGGCTTGCGGGCGCCGCCGAAGAAGCCCTTGCGGACATCCTGGCTTTCGTCGACATCCGGCAGCAGGGAATCGCGCCTGTAATAGGCCGTGTCCGTGGTGGCCAGGGCGCGACTGTCGCGGATGGTAGCGCCTTCCAGGGGCTCGTCGAACAGGTCGAGCTGCCGAATCAACTGGTGAATGGCCACCAGCATCGGGCCGGCCACGTCATCGGCGTAGATCTGGTCGCCGGACATCAATAGCCAGGCGGGCCATTGGGTGGTGTCGTCGTGGCGTTCGGCGAGCCAGGCATCGGCGCGTGCCAGGCCGTCCGGGCCGTCGTGATGCGGACGGCGGCAGGAGCCATGCATGAGCCGGCGCTGGGTGGAAGCCAGCACGAAGCTCGGGCGTCGAGCGCCGTCATGCAGCAGATGCGGGGCCCAGTCGGCGATGCCGCCTTCCTCGCCGAGGCGCAGGTCATAGTCGATGCGCTGGTCCTGGGGCAGCGGCGTGCCCAGGGCGACATCGATCAGGTGCAGGTAGGCATGCCGGCCCAGCGGCAGGCAGCGCACCCGCTTGTCGTTGAGCGCCAGGCGACGCGGTGGCTGGCCTTCGGGCTGCAGGACCAGCTGCATGTCCAGCGGGCGGCTGCCGACCACCCAGAGCAATAACCGGTCAGGCGACAGGCGTCTCAGCAGAGGGCCGGCCAGGACGGAAGGGAGGGGCTGGGATGCATCTTCCGTTGTCGTCATGTCGATTCCTTTCTCGCCATCTTGTCTCGCCGCGTTCCTGCCATGCAGGCCGGTCGGCAGTGACTCGGACATTGTCGGGGCACGCTGACAGGCTCGGGGAGCCTTGCAGCGCTCGCTGTGTCCAGCATACCACTCAGTCGCGGGACTGTGAGGGCCGTCAGTCAGGGGGCCGGAGTTACCAGCTGGTCTCGGGCAGCCAGAGGCGGGCGCAAAGGCCGCCGCCGTCGGCGCGCTCGAGGGTCAGTGTGCCTTCATGCAGCGTGACAAGATCATGCACGATGGCCAGGCCCAGACCGCTGCCGGAGCGCTGTTCGTCGAGCCGTGCGCCCCGCGCCAGGGCGGCCTGGCAGTCGGCCTCGCTCATCCCGGGGCCGTCGTCCTCGACCTTCAGCCAGGTGCCCTCGTCTTCTCGTCCGCCACTCAGGGTGACCCGATGGCCGGCCCAGCGCAGGGCGTTGTCGAGCAGGTTGCCGATGATTTCCTGCAGGTCCTGGGGGTCGAGGCGGACGCTCAGCCGGTCGTCCAGGTCGTTCTCCAGTACCAGGCCACGCCGCTGGGCCAGGCGCGAGAGCCCGTCGAGCACCGGGCGCAGGGTCTCGTGACAATCGATCGGGCGGTTGAGCGTGCCATCGCCGGCCGCGGAGGCCCGCGCCAGATGGTGACGAGTGGCATCGTCGATGCGTGCCAGCTCGCCCTTGAGCCGACGGCGTGCATCTTCCGGGAAGCTGTCGGCGAGGGTGGTCAGCACGCTGACTGGTGTCTTGAGGGCGTGGGCCAGGTTGCCGGCGGCGTGGCGAGCACGCTCCAGGCGGCGACGGTCGCGCTCGAGAACGGCATTCATGGCACCGGCCAGCCGGGCCAGCTCGGCGGGCAGTCGAGTGCCCAGGCGCTCGCGATCGCCGCTTTCCACGGCTTCAAGGTCGCTGCGCAGGCGGCGCAAGGGGGCCAGCCCCCAGCGAATCTGCAGCGCCAGGCCGAGCAGGATCAGCAGGCCCAAGGCAGCCAGCGAGAGACTCAATAGTCGGTTGAAGCGCGACGCTTCGAGGTCGATGGCGCGAGTGGGCGCCGCCACGCTGACCTGCAGCGGGGTGTCCAGCGGGGCCAGCTGGATCTGTCGGGAGAGGACGCGTAGCTCGGTGTCACGGGGACCGACAAGTTCCCGAGGGGCCCCGGTCTCGAGGACCGGCAAGCGTTGGTCCCACAGCGAGCGTGAACTCAGCAGCCGATCGTTGCCGTCGCTGACCTGCCAGTACCAGCCGGAAAGGGCCTGGCGAAAGCGCGGCTCGCCCAGCTCGCGGTCATGCACCAGGCGCTGCTCGACCGCGTCGTAGCGCACCCCGGCGATGACCTGGTTGAGCAGGCCGTCCAGGCGCTCGTCGAACACCGTGGTGACCGAGTCGCGAAAGTGGTGGGCGAGCCCCAGGCCGGCGAGTGGCAGTAGCACCCCGACCAGCAGCAGGGCGGCCAGTAGCAGACGGGTGGCCACGGAGGCTCGGGTCAAGCGGTCTTGCCAGGTCGTGCTCATGAGGCGGCTTCATGGTCGACGAGCCGGTAGCCCTGGCCGCGCTGGGTTACGATGCGCTGGCTGCCCAGCTTGCGCCGCAGCCGACTTATCTGCACATCGATGACATTGGAATCCGGCTCGTGGTCGCGGTCGTAGACGTGCTCGGCGAGTTCGGCGCGGCTGACCACCCGCGGCGCGGCATGGATCAGATAGGCCAGCAGGCGCGATTCCTGGGCGGTCAGGCCCACCGGGCGACCGGCCAGGGTCACGCTGGCGGTATGGGTGTCGAAGGTCAGGTCACCGACGCGCAGCACCGGGTGCGAGTGGCCATGGCTGCGGCGCATCAGGGCTCGCAGGCGGAACAGCACTTCGGCGGTCTCGAAGGGCTTGGTCACGTAGTCGTCGGCACCGGCGGAAAAGCCGGCCGCCTTGTCGGCCCAGCGTTCGCGGGCGGTCAGCACGAGCACCGGCAGATCGATGCCGGCATCGCGCCACTGGGCCAGCCAGCGGGTGCCGTCGCCATCCGGCAGGCCCAGGTCGAGAATCACCGCATCGTATTGCTCGGTCTGCACCAGGAAGTCGGCCTCGCCGCCCTCGGCGGTCTGTTCGATGAGCACGCCGGCATCGGCCAGGGCGGTGCTCAAGGCATCGGCGAGCGGGCGGTCGTCTTCCACCAGCAGAACCTTCATGGTGACTTCCTCATGGCGTTGATATTCGCGCCTTCCATGCCGATCAGTTGTCCGTCGCTGGCATCGAATTCGAACTCCACGACCTGCCCCTGGGGGCCGAGCATTTCGATTTCATAGAGGGTTGCGCCATCATCACGCTCCAGCTCGACCTCCAGTACCTCGCCCCGGTAACGGGACTGCAGCCAGTCGAGGATGGTCGGCAGTTCGACCAGCTCGCCGCGTTGTACTGCGTCATGCAGCTCCCGCCAGTCCTCGTCGGCCAGCACCGAAGTGGTCATCAGGACAGATAACAGCATACCGCAGGCGCCAGCGCAGGCAGTGTGCGACTGTCTGGCAAGGAATCCGAGGGTAATGGAAAGTGCGCGCATGAGTCTCATGATTCCGAGATTGCCAGTGACGACATGAATGAAACATGAATGGCCTTGTCAGTTCCCGGCAAGGTGGGCGGTGGTACAACGTCTGTGTCACAACGAATGTACCCTGAAGAGGACGTTACCATGATGAACTTGAAGACGCTGATGATCACTTCTGCTTCCGCTCTGGCGCTGGTCGCTGGCAGTGCCCAGGCGGATGGCCGGCTTGGCCTGGACCGAGTCGATGCAGTGCTCGAACGCGCACAGACCTTCGGCTTCACCCACTACGAAGAGATCGAAGCCAATGGTCGTGATGTGGTGGAAG
This sequence comes from Halomonas halmophila, assembly GCF_006540005.1. Lineage (GTDB taxonomy): Bacteria > Pseudomonadota > Gammaproteobacteria > Pseudomonadales > Halomonadaceae > Halomonas > Halomonas halmophila. The sequence goes on from NZ_BJOC01000010.1 coordinate 107,454, forward strand.
TCGAAGGGTGGCTGGATGACGAGTGGTACGCCGATGTCCGGCTTTCCCTGAACAGCGATGAAACGCTGCGCGAGGAGCGCAAGCGTCTGGTGACGGGTGCCTGGGGCATGACCGACGATGACGTGCGTCAGGCTTTTGCTGCGGCGAGTGCCGAGGACATGACCGAGTTCGAGAGCCTGCAGATCGATGAAGCGGGTCATATCGAGATCGAAGGTCGTGGCCAGAATGGCCGCGAACTCGAGATCACCACCCGCCAGGGTCAGGATGGCGTGGTCGCGGTGGAGCGTGACTAACGCCCCTTGGGGCGAACATGGCCCACACGGGAGTGGCAACTGCGAGAGCCCGTCGAGGACGGGCTCTCGGTAAAGCCTAGACCAGCTTGCTCTGACGCAACTGCCATTCGCTGAATGGTGGCGCAAAACTCGCCGGATCCGCCTGATCCCAGTAATCACTGAATATGGGGTGATGGGTGGCGCCATTCTCGAGCAGGGCGCCCGGCGGCACAAAGTCGAACAAGGTGGCAAGACTGCGCACTTCGTGACGCGAAATACGCCTCACGACGTGCTCGGGCCCCAGCTCACTGGGATGGGACAGGCCGGAGGCTGCCAGCATCTCGGCCAATGCCTTCAGCGTATTGCCGTGAAAGTGTCGGACACGCTCGGCCTTGAGGGGAACATCCAGCCGCTTGCCACGCCGTGGGTCCTGAGTCGCCACGCCGCTTGGACAGCGGTCGGTATGACAGCTCTGCGCCTGAATGCAGCCCAGGGCGAACATGTAACCCCGCGCGGCATTGCACCAGTCGGCACCCAGCGCCATGGTGCGGGCGATGTCGAAGGCGCTGATGATCTTGCCGGCCGCGCCCACACGGATGTCATCACGCAACCCGGCACCGACCAGGGTGTTGTGCACCAGTATCAGGGCTTCGGTCAACGGCATGCCGAGGCGGTTGGCAAACTCCAACGGTGCCGCGCCGGTTCCGCCCTGGCCACCGTCCACGACCACGAAATCCGGGTAGTCGTCCGCTTCACGCATGGCCTTGACCATCGCGAACCACTCCCATGGATGACCAATCGCCAGTTTGATGCCCACCGGTTTGCCGCCGGAGAGCTCGCGCAGTTGCTGAATGAAGGCGATCATCTCGCGAGGCGTGGTGAAAGCACTGTGAGCGGCCGGTGAAAGTACGTCCTGGCCTTCCGGAACACCGCGTGTCGAGGCGATCTCCGGCGTGACCTTGGGCCCGGGAAGAACCCCGCCATGACCGGGTTTTGCGCCCTGTGAGAGCTTGATCTCGATCATCTTGACCGCTTCGAGCTGGGCGGTTTTGGTGAACTGTTCGGGATCGAAACGTCCCTCGCTGTCGCGACAACCAAAGTAGCCGGAGCCGATTTCCCAGACCAGGTCGCCTCCCTGATGATGGTAGGGTGACAGGCCGCCTTCACCGGTATCATGGTAGAAGCCGCCGTCCCGAGCCCCTTCGTTCAAGGCGCGGATAGCATTGGCAGACAGGGCACCGAAGCTCATCGCCGAGATATTGAAGACACTGGCGGAGTAGGGACGAGGCCGATGGGCGCCGATCTCCACCCGGAAGTCGTGACCCTGGATGCTGGCTGGCGCCAGCGAATGGTTCATCCATTCGTAGCCGGGGGCCTGCATATCGCGCTGGGAACCGAACGGCTGCTTGTCGATGGTGTTCTTGGCGCGGCGATAGACCAGGCTACGCTGCTCGCGGGAATACGGGCGTTCCTCGGTATCCGGCTGGATGAAGTACTGGCGGATTTCCGGGCCGATGGATTCCAGCCAGTAGCGCAGATGGGCCAGAATCGGATAGTTGCGGCTGACAGTATGCTGGCGCTGGACGATATCGTGGGTGCCCAGGGCGGCCGGCAGGCCGAATGCCAGCAAGCCGATGCCGGCGAGCCAGCCGGGACTCAGGGCCATTGCCAGCAGGCATATGATCGAACCGACGAGGCAGGTGGCATAGACGCCGTAGCGGCTGGGGAGGCGGTACATGCGGGAGGGGTCCTTCAAGCGATCAGAGACGACCATTGCATGTCGCCATGGCCCGGCTGTCAATCCAGGGGCCGAAAGCCTGGTGAGACGTCATGATTTCGTCACACCGCGCAAATAGTGTTTGACCTGTGCGCCGCACAAGCGCATGCTAGTTCGCAGTAGGTTAGCAAGTCGCATATCGCAAGTGGTCATCGAAACGCTCTAGTGTCGATTTCCCGGTGAAACGATTCTTGTTTTACCCACTGCAACTCGGGTATTTCCCGGTAAATCTTCTCTATTGAGGAATTCGCAAAATGGCTACTGGTACAGTTAAGTGGTTCAACGACACTAAAGGCTTCGGCTTCATCTCTCCGGACGACAACGGTGACGACCTGTTCGCTCACTTCTCCGAGATTCAGGCTGAAGGCTTCAAGTCTCTGCAGGACGGCCAGAAGGTTTCCTTCGACGTCACTCAGGGCAAGAAAGGCCTGCAGGCTTCCAACATCAAGGCTCAGGATTAATCTCCTGATTTGATGTTTGTCGTGCTCCTTGCAGCATGACACCCGGGTGGGGCTCGCGAAAGCGGGCCCCACTTGCGTTATGGCCCCCGAAATTCCGCGCGTCGCGTCAGCCCGAGGCTGTCAGTGATTTATTCGCTCCGGCCAGTGCGCTAGGGTGTGTCCTTTGTCTTGTGTAGAGGATGTCGCCATGAGCGCCCCGGAAGAGCTGATCATCGAGCCACGCAACGGCCAGGTAGCCGACGCCTGTGTGTTCATCCTGCATGGCCTGGGGGCCGATGGCCGGGATTTCGAACCCCTGGTACCGGCCCTGCAGCTCCCCCCCGATGCCAATGTGCGTTTCATCCTGCCCCATGCGCCGCGTCTTGCGGTTACCGTCAATGGCGGCATGGTCATGCCGGCCTGGTACGACATCATCGAGATGAGCCTCGACCGCCAGGTCGATGAGGCCCAGCTGAAAGAGTCCGCGCAGCGCATACAGGCACTGATCACCGAGCAGATCGGCCATGGCATCGCGCCCGAGCGGATCATCGTCGTCGGGTTTTCGCAGGGCGGCGCCGTGGCCTATGAGGCGGCCTTGAGCTTTCCCGAGCGACTGGGCGGACTGCTGGCGCTGTCCACCTACCTCGCCACCGCCGACAGCCTCGACTATGCCGAAGCGAATCGGCAACTACCCATCGAGGTGCACCATGGCAACATGGACCCGGTAGTGCCCGAGTCCCTGGGCCGCTCCGCCGTGGAGCGTCTGCAGTCCCAGGGGTATGCGGTGGAGTTTCGCCAGTATCCCATGGCGCATGCGGTCTGCCCGCAGCAGATCGGTGATATCAGTCGCTGGTTATCGACGCGGCTGGCTGCTGCTGGCTGACCGGCGAGCCACGAGCTGCGAGAAACGGGCTACGAGCTTCGAGAAACGAGTTGCGAGCGGCGGGTGCTGGGAGGGCGGTCTGCGACGAGGCCGGCTGGGCCGGCCTCGTGCTGTGTCAGAGCAGTTCTTCGCCGGCGAGTGCCAGGCGCGAGCGTTCGACGCTCATCAGGGTGACGTGGCCGGCGTGTGGCCAGTCGCGGAAGTTCTGTACCACGGCGGCCATGCCGCAGGTGTTGGCGGTCAGATAAGGCGTGTCGATCTGTCCCACGTTGCCCAGGCAGACGATCTTGGTGTTGCGCCCGGCGCGGGTGATCAGTGACTTGAGCTGTTTGGGCGTGAAGTTCTGGGCTTCGTCGATGATCAGGAAGGTGTCGTTCAGGGTGCGGCCACGCATGAACCCCGGAGCGCGGATCTGCACCCGGGAGCCCAGCAATTGACGTGTGGCTTCCTGGTTCCAGGTGGTGCTGCCGTCGTGCTCGTCGCGTAGCAGGTTGTCCATGTTGTCGTGGAAGGCGCCCATCCAGGGCGACATCTTTTCTTCCTCGGTGCCGGGCAGGTAGCCGATGTCCTCGCTCATCGAGATCGGGGCGCGGGTGAAGACCACACGCTCGAAGCGCTTGGTGTCCAGCGTCTGCTGAAAGGCCGCGGCCAGCGTCATGAAGGTCTTGCCGGTACCGGCACTGCCGGCGATGGTGACCAGGTCGATGTCGTCGTCCATCAGCAGGTTGAGGGTGAAGTTCTGCCGGCTGTCGTGGGCATGCACCCCCCAGACGCTGGCGCCGTGGCGATAGTCGGTGAGCAGTTCGAGCCTGGCATGCTGCGGGCTGACCTCGCGGATCACGGCCTCGAAGCTGGCGCCGTTGTCACTGTCCGAGACCAGCATGCCCAGGTGCCAGTCTTCCGGAATCTCGCCATTGAGATGGTAGATGACGCGGTCGTCCTCGCGCTCGACCTTGACCTCGACACGCAGGTCTTCCCACAACCCGCGGCCGTCGTGGCCGGCTTCCGGATAGACGCGCGCGCCGCCCAGCATGGCGTCGCTGTCATCGAAGGCGCGATCGGTCAGGTAGTCTTCCACCGGCACGCCCAGTGCCGCCGCCTTGACGCGCAGGTTGATGTCCTTGGTCACCAGGATGACCGAGGCGTCTTCACGCTCTTCGCGCAGCCGGAATATCTCGGTCAGGAGGCGGTTGTCGGGGCTGTCCTCGAGGTGTTCCAGCGGCTTGAGGTCGTTGTAGCACAGCAGGCGCAGGCGGCCTTCCGTGCCGTTGATGCGCTGAATGGGAATGCCTTCACGAATCTGGCTGATATCGACGTTGGCGGTCAGGTCGGAGAGGGTGCGGCTGACTTGCCGGGCGGTGCGAGCGATCTCGCGGATGCCATTCTTGTGCTTGTCGAGTTCCTCGAGCACGGTCATGGGGATCACCACCTCGTGCTCATCGAACTGATAGAGGGCGGCGGGGTCGTGGATCAGGACGTTGGTGTCCAACACGTAAAGCCGGGTGGCCTTCTTGTCGATGCGTACCATCGGCGCTGCTCTCCTGATTGTCACCGGATCGACGCCACAAAAGATGACGTCTCGATGTCGACACTGTCAGCGAAAAATGTCAGGTCTGTGACAAGTCGCGACGTGTCTCCTTTCAGCGTGGGATGCATCCTCCTTGTGAATTGGACTCTGGATGACGCCGTGAGTGCGATAGGCGGTATCAGCCACGGCATCATGCTCAATGCATTCTTAGCATGGACCATATCGCCTTGTCTGCAAGTGATTCACTGGACGAGATAGCGGCCCCGCAGGCCCCCGGGCCCGGGCATTCAGTGTCTGAGCATGACCCGCGCGCCATCCAGGACGACGCGCCAGGTGCGAAGCTGCATGTCCTCATCTTCCAGGCACTGGCCGTCGCGCAGGCGAAAGTGCTGCTTGTAGATCGGTGATGCCACGACCGGCTCGCCCGCCACGTCGCCGACGATGCCGCGGGCGATGACATTGGCCCCGGAGAAGGGGTCATGGTGGTCGAGGGCGTAGAGCTCGGGTGTCTGACCCGGCAGGTAGAAGATCGCCAGCTGGACCAGCCCCGCGGGCGTTTCGAGACAGGCGGCGATGCCGGACTGGGCGACCAGATCGTCCCGGGTGCACAGGGGCTGCCAGTTTTCGGTCTGGTTCGGGTTTTCTGCGGTGGCGGTGGTCATGGGGAGATTCCTTGGTTGTTCAGGAGACAGGGCGGTGGCCAGGTCTTGCGGGGCAGCGATATAGGCTCCCGGTCGACTCACTCGGGGCTGATCCGTCGACAGGTCTTCGAGGAGGCGCTTTGAACCCGCTACCTACGCCATACCTGGCGTAGGACCTCCTCTCCGACCTGTCCCCGGCGCCCCTCGTTGGTGCAGGGCCAACCATTGCTAAAGCGTCGTTCAAGCAGGTCTGAGCTGGCCGCGCTCCTCTGTCACGATGATGTCCGGATCCGGCCGTTCGTCGTTGACGAAGCTGCGGAAGCGCTTGAGCTTGTCGGGTTCCGAGAGGGCGTCGGCCCACTCGCATTCGTAGTTGTCGATTACCGTCTGCATCTGATGTTCGAGCTCGTCGCCGAGCCCCAGGCTGTCGTCGATCACCACTGCCTTGAGATAGTCGAGGCCGCCTTCGAGGTTCTCGCGCCACACCGAGGTGCGCTGCAGCCGGTCGGCGGTGCGCACGTAGAACATCAGGAAGCGGTCGATATAGCGGATCAGGGTGTCGTCATCCAGGTCGGTGGCGAACAGCTCGGCGTGGCGCGGACGCATGCCGCCGTTGCCGCAGACATACAGGTTCCAGCCGTGCTCGGTGGCGATCACGCCGACGTCCTTGCTCTGTGCCTCGGCGCACTCCCGGGTGCAGCCGGAAACGGCGAACTTCAGCTTGTGCGGCGAGCGCAGCCCCTTGTAGCGATTCTCGAGATGGATCGCCATGCCGACGCTGTCCTGCACGCCGTAGCGACACCAGGTGCTGCCGACGCAGGACTTCACCGTACGCAGCGACTTGGCGTAGGCGTGGCCGGTCTCGAAGCCGGCTTCGAGTAGTTCGCCCCAGATGTTGGGCAGATCCTCCAGGCGGGCGCCGAACAGATCGATGCGCTGACCACCGGTGATCTTGGTGTAGAGGCCGTATTTCTCGCCGACCCGACCCAGCACGATCAGCTTGTCGGGCGTGATCTCACCGCCGGGCACGCGCGGCACGACCGAGTAGGTGCCGTTTTTCTGCATGTTGGCCATGAAGGTGTCATTGGTGTCCTGCAGCGGCACATGGGCGGCGTCGGTGATCGGCTCGTTGAAGCAGGAGGCCAGAATCGAGGCCACCGCCGGCTTGCAGATGTCGCAGCCGAGGCCCTGACCGTGCCTGTCGATCAGCTCGCTGAAAGTCTTGATGCCCTCGACCCTGACGATCGAATAGAGCTCCTGGCGGGTATGCGCGAAGTGTTCGCAGATCGACTGGTCGACCTCGACACCGCGTGCTTCCAGTTCGCTGTCGACTACGCTCTTGAGCAGCGCCGCGCAGCCACCGCAGCCGGTACTGGCCTGGGTGGCATCCTTGACCGCGCCCAGGTCGTCGCAGCCCGCGTCGATGGCCTCGCAGATGGTGCCCTTGGTGACGTTGTGGCAGGAACAGATCGAGGCGGTCTCGGGCAGGGCATCCGGCCCCAGCGTCGGCGCGCCCTCGACGCTGGGCAGAATCAGCGAGGCCGGGTCCTCGGGCAGTTCGAGACCATTGGCGTAGTACTGCATCAGGCTGTCGTAGCTGGCGTTGTCGCCCACCAGCATGGCGCCGAGCAGCTTCCTGCCGTCGCTGGAGACGACCAGCTTGCGATATTCCTGCTTGAGCTGGTCACAGTAGCGGAACTGCCGTGCGCCCGGCGAGCGATCGCCGTGGGCATCGCCGATGGCGCCGACATCCACGCCGAGCAGCTTGAGCTTGGTGCTCAGGTCGGCACCCTGGAAGCTCAGTTCACCGCCGCACAGGGTGTCGGCGGCGGCCTTGGCCATCTGGTAGCCGGGCGCCACCAGGCCGAAGATGCTGCCGCGCCACAGGGCCACCTCGCCGACGGCGAGAATCGCCGGATCGCTGCTCAGGCAGTGATCATCGATGACCACGCCGCCGCGTTCGCCGATCTCAAGGCCGGCATCCCGAGCCAACTGGTCGCGCGGGCGGATGCCCGCCGAGAAGACGATCAGGTCGGTCTCCAGCAGCTTGTCGTCCTGAAACACCATGCGGTGGCGGCTGGTCTCGCCGGCTTCGATATGCTGTGTGGCCCGGTCGGTGAGCACCTGAACGCCCAGTGCCTCGATCTTTTCACGCAACAGCTCGCCGCCTTCGCTATCGACCTGCATGGGCATCAGGCGCGGGGCGAACTCGACCACGGCGGTGTCGAGCTCCAGCTCGCGAAGCGCATTGGCGGCCTCCAGGCCGAGCAGTCCGCCACCGACCACCACGCCCGTATTGGCGCGGCCGGCGGCCTCGCGGATGGCGTCGAGGTCATCCAGGGTGCGGTAGACCAGGCAGCCCTCCCGCTCGCTACCGGGAATCGGGGGCACGAACGGATAGGAACCGGTGGCCAGGACCAGGTGGTCGTAGGCGTAGCGCCCCTGCGGCGTAATCAGCTCGCGGGCGTCGCGATCGATGGTGGTGACGGCCTCGTCGAGATGCAACGCGATGTCGTGCGCGGCGTAGTAGTCGGCGGTGGACAGGGCCAGGTCGGCGGCATCGCGTCCCTTGAAGTATTCGGAGAGGTGCACGCGGTCATAGGCCAGGTGGCGCTCTTCACCGAAGACGCGGATGCGCTGATGGCGATGCGCACCACGCTCGACGAGTTGCTCGACCAGGTGGTGGCCGACCATGCCGTTGCCGATGATGATCAGGTCCTGTGGAGTGTCGTCAGTGGTCTTCATGCGGCCTCCTGGTCGAAAGCGTCGGTGTCGGAAGTGGCGGGGGCGTCGTCGAGCAGCGTCTGGGTATCGGCCGGGCCGAGCAGCAGGGCGCGACGTGCCTCGCCGAAGTCGGTGGCATCCTGAGAGCGGGCGAACAGCCAGGGGCCCATGGCGGTATCGCCGTAGAGCACGGCAGCGTCGAGACGCCCGCCCAGCATCAGCAGGCGCCGATACTCGCCCTGTTCGGGGTCGTGGTAGGTGAGGACGTCGTGCTCCGGGCCAGCCTCGATGGGCCCGAAGGCGTACAGCGAGACGCCGCTGATCTTGAGCTTGGTGGCGCTTGGCCGGTCGCGGAAGCCCGTGGTCGGCTCGCCGGCCAGCCGGGCGGCAAGCACCTCGACCTGCTGCCAGATGGGTTCGACCAGCCCGTAGGTGCTCGAGCCGAACTGGCAGCATTCGCCCAGGGCGTGAATCGCCGGGTCGGAGGTGGTCAGGTATTCGTCGACGCGGATGGCGCGATCACAGGCCAGCCCGGCGCTACGGCCCGGCTCGACATTGGGCGCGATGCCGATCGCGAGCACTACATGCTCGGCGGGCAAGCGAGTGCCGTCGCTCAGCTGCACGGCCTGGATCCGGCCCTGGCCGTTGTCTTCCAGTTCGCTCAGCTGGGCGTCGGTGATGACCGCCAGGCCGCGTGCCTCGAGTTCGTCTTGCAGCAGGCCGGCCGCGGTGGCGTCGAGCTGGCGATTCATCAGGCGCGAGCTGCGCTGGATCACACGCACTTGCATGCCGCGCTTGCGCAGGCCCTCGGCGGCTTCCAGGCCCAGCAGGCCACCGCCGATCACCACGGCGCGGCCTCCCTGTGCGGCGGCTCGGGCCAGGCTCTCGGCATCGGCCATGTCGCGGAAACCATGCACGCCGTCGAGTTGTACCCCGGGCACCGACGGCAACGCGGAACTCGATCCCGTGGCCAGTACCAGGCGCTCGTAATCGAGGGTCGCGCCGCGGCTGGTGGTGATGCGGCGCGCGTCCCGGTCGATGGCGGTGACGCGCTCGCCGAGTCGGGTCACGAGGCTCGTGCCGGTCGTGCTGCGTGATGGATGGGCGGGCAACGCCAGGGCCTCGTCGTTCATTTCGCCGGCCAGCCAGGGCGACAGCAGGATGCGGTTGTAGGCGGCGCCCGGTTCTTCGCCGATCAGGGTGATGCGGCGCGGGGCGCCTGGCTTGTCGCTCAGCGTCATGGCCAGGCGGTGGGCCGCCATGCCGTTGCCGATGATCACCAGGTGATCGATGGCAGCGCTGTCCGATGTGGCATCGGGTCGCATATCACAACCTCCGTGAAACGCATGAAAAAGGCGCCCCGCCTTTCCCGTCGCCGGGAAACGCTGAGACGCCTTTGTCTGGAGCGCAGATGTGGAAGCGCCGGCGATCGCCGTTGATCACCGTGTGCTGGCAAGCGTCGAGCAGGGCTCGGCATATCTCGCCAGCAGGATGCTTTCTGTTTACCTTTCAGATTTCGTGCCAGTGCCCAAAGACATCCTTGAAATCAGTGGAGTACCTTGTAGAGCGCGGGCATCATCAGCGGCCTGTCGCGATCGCCTTGCACATCACTGGTGCGTGGCGGCATCGAAATGCGCCGGGCTGTAGCAGGTCGAGAGGGTGTGCATGTCCAGCGCACGGCCCGACTCGTGCATGTGCTGGTCGAGATGCTCGGCGACATGCGACATGATCTCGGCACTCGGGCGCGGGTCGCCGATCAGGTTCTGCCAGGCCGGGGCGGTGGGCGGTGCCAGGGCGGCAAGATGAGCGACGCTGCGATCCAGATAGGGCGGCAGTGCCAGCCAGTCGAGGGCGCGCCGGGCGTTGTCCGGCGAGGCGGCGAGCCACTGGCCGGCCTTGTGCAGCGCGCGAATCAGGGCGGCCAGGGTGGCAGGGTAGCGCAGCGCCCAGGCGGCCGTGACGCCCAGCACCTTTTCCGGGTGTCCCGGCCAGCACTGGGCTCCACTGGCGACGATGCTCCCGAGATCGCGATGCTGGGCCAGGCTGCCCCAGGGTTCGCCGACGCAGAAGCCGTCGATGGCGCCGTTTGCCATCGCTTCGACCATGCGTTGCGGCGGCATGACGCTGAGCTGGATTCGGCGCTGGATGTCGATATCGCCACTGGCCAGCCACTCGCGCAGTTGATAGTGCTGGCAGGAGTAGGGGTAGACCATCGCCAGCCGGGGTGGCTCGCCATGGTGATCCGCCAGGCGCGCGGCGAAGGCTTGGGCATTACAGCGTGGGTCCCGGTCTTCCGCGATGGCGTGCATGCCTTGCGACCAGCGTCGCGACAGCACGATGGTATTGCCGCCGCGCCCCAGGATGAGCGGGGCCAGGGTTTCGCAGGGGGCGCGCGACAGGCCCAGGCTCATGGCCAGCGGCATGGGCGACAGCAGGTGGGCACTGTCGAGCAGGCCACTGGCGAGCTTGTCGCGCAGGGTCGACCAGGCGTTTTCGCGAGAGAGGGTTACCTCGATGCCTTCTGCGGTGAAAAAGCCGGCTTCGCGGGCGATGATCGGCAGGGCCGCGTCGATCAGGGGGATGAATCCCAGCGTCATTCGTTCGAGTTCAGGCGCGCTCATCGTCCCTTCTCCAGTTGTTCGAGGATGTCGATCACGTTGTTGGCCACATCGCCGATGCGCTGACCACGATCCATGGCCAGCTTGCGCAGCATGCGATAGGCCTGAGGCTCGTCGCAGTCCTGGTGCTTCATCAACAGGCCCTTGGCGCGCTCGATGCGCTTGCGCTCGGCCAGCTGGGTACGCGCCTGGTCCAGCTCGCGGCGCATCGACTGGAAGGACTCGAAGCGCGCGATGGCGACTTCCATGACCGCCTTGACCCGGCCCGGCACCAGGCCGTCGACCACATAGGCACTGACGCCCGACTTGAGCGCGGCCTGCATGGTGTCGGGGTCGTGCTGGTCGGCGAAGAACACCACTGGGCGAGGGTTCTCGCGGTTGAGCAGCGACATGCTGTCGAGGGTGTCGCGGTCGGGGGATTCCATGTCGATGATCACCACATCCGGCTGGTGCCGGGCGACCATCTCGTTGAGGCTGGTCGGAGCCTGCAGGCGACAGATGACCTCGTGGCCCTCGTTGGCCAGGGCCTCTTCGACCATGGCGGCACGGACGAGCTCGTCGTCGACCAGCAGGACTTTCAAGGCTTGCGGCATAGGGATGGCTCTTTGCAGGAGGTCGGTGGCGGAGAGAACGTGCAATAAGTGTTCCAGGTGTCGTCCTGCTTGCTTCCACGAGGGCGGTCGCGTGGGGGCATTGGCCATCCGGGGCACGGCTGTCCTGATGCTGGCGTCATCCGCCAGGCTGCCGGGGAGAGAGCGGTAAGCCATGACGCCCGGTCCCGCCGGGCCAGTTTGCTGCACCCTGGTGGTGCGTTGCCGGCGTCGCCATGCGTTCGTCCTGTGCAGCATCCGCGGGTCCAGCGTCAGCGCGGCCGACCAGCCGAGGCGCCATGGCGGCCTCTGGCGTTTCTGGCATGGCGCTTGCTAGGTCAATGGGTGAGTCGAATGGGTCGATGCCGATCCATTCACGGCAATGACGCCCGCCGCTTCTCCGCAGTTCCGACTGCCGTGAGGCGGTGGGCGTCGTCGTTTCGGCAGTCGTCATCGACGGGAGGAAAGACGCATGGCCAGAGCCGCATCGCCAGATACCCGCACCACCTGCCCCTACTGCGGGGTGGGCTGCGGCGTGCGCGCCGAGATGCAGGAGGGGCGAATCATCGCCGTCGAGGGTGACGCCGAGCATCCGGCCAATTTCGGCCGCCTCTGCGTCAAGGGCTCGGCGCTGCACGAGACCCTGGGCGAGCACGGACGACTGACACGACCGCGGCTGGATGGCGTGGACGTCGACTGGGATACCGCCCTGGAGGCAGTGGCGACACGGCTGGCGACGACCCGCGATGCACATGGCCCCGAGGCCGTGGCCGGTTATCTGTCCGGGCAGTTGCTCACCGAGGACTATTACGTCGCCAACAAGCTGTTCAAGGGGTTTCTCGGCACGCCGCACCTGGACACCAATTCGCGACTCTGCATGGCGTCGGCCGTGGCCGCTTACAAGCGCTCGCTGGGCGCGGATGCCGTGCCCTGCAACTACGAGGATCTGGAAGACGCCGAGCTGGTGGTGCTGGTGGGCTCCAATCTGGCCTGGAATCACCCGGTGCTCTTCCAGCGGCTGCGTGCCGCCAAGACGCGCAATCCGCTGTTGCGCGTGGTGGTCATCGATCCGCGCATCACCGATACCTGTGAACTGGCCGATCTCTATCTGGGCGTGCGCCCCGGCAGCGATGCGCGCCTGTTCACCGGCCTGCTGGCCTGGATGGCCGAGCGCGGCAAGCTGGACAGGGTCTATCTCGAGCGTCATACCCGGGGGCTCGACGCGACACTGGACGAGGCGCGGCGGGATGACGTGTCCCTCGAGGCCATCGCCGCCGACTGTGATGTCGATCCCGAACGCCTGGAAACCTTCTTCTACTGGTTTGCCAGCCAACTGCATGTGGTGACGCTGTACTCCCAGGGCATCAACCAGTCGAGCAGCGGTACCGACAAGTGCCAGGCGATCATCAATTGTCATCTGGCCGGCGGCAAGATCGGCCTGCCTGGTGCCGGGCCCTTTTCCATCACCGGTCAGCCCAATGCCATGGGCGGCCGTGAGGTAGGCGGGCTGGCCAATCAACTGGCCGCCCACATGGACTATGACAGCCCCGGGGCCGTGGAGCGGGTAACACGCTTCTGGAGCACCGCGTCGCTCGTTCCCCGTCTCCCGGAAGCACCGGGCCACAAGGCCGTGGAGCTGTTCGCGGCCATCGAGCGCGGTGAGGTCCGCGCCGTGTGGATCATGGCCACCAATCCCGTCGTCAGCCTGCCGGACGCGCGGCGGGTGCGCGCGGCTCTGGCCCAGTGCCCGCTGGTGATCGTCTCGGAGTGCATGGCCGATACCGATCTGCTGGAGGTGGCCGATATCGTGCTGCCGGCTTCCGGCTGGTCGGAGAAGGACGGCACCGTGACCAACTCCGAGCGCTGCATCTCGCGTCAGCGTGGCCTGATGGCGCCGCCGGGCGAGGCGCGTCATGACTGGTGGATCATCAGCACGGTGGCGCAGCGCCTGGGCTTCGGCGAGGCCTTCGGCTATACGCATCCGGCCGAGATCTTTGCCGAGCATGCGCGCCTTTCCGGCTTCGAGAATGCCGGAGAGGGGCGGCGTTGCTTCGATATCTCGGCGCTGGCCGATCTCGAGCGTGACGCTTATGACGCCCTGGCGCCCATCCAGTGGCCGGTGACGGCCCGGGCTCCGCAGGGCACGCCGCGACTGTTCGAGGATGGCCACTTCGCCACGCCGGACGGTCACGCGCGTCTCCTGCCGGTCGCGCCGCGAGGCCCGCTGCAGGCGCTCGATGAACGCCGCCATTGCCGCCTCAATACCGGCCGGGTGCGCGACCAGTGGCACACCATGTCGCGCACCGCCCGTGCATCTCGCCTGATGAACCACCGCGCCGAGCCGTTCATCGAGGTGCATCCCGAGGATGCCCGGGCGCTGGGGCTGGAAGATCAGGCGCTGGCGCAACTCGAGGGGGAGGGCGGCGAATATCGGGGGCGTGTGCGTCTTTCGCCGGCGCAGCGCAGGGGCGAGGTGTTCGTGCCGATTCACTGGAGTGATCGCTTCAGCGCCTCGGCGGTGGCCGGCGACCTGTTGGCCGCGCACGTTGACCCGCTGTCCGGCCAACCCGAGTCCAAGCATGGCGCCGTGTCACTGGCGGCCCTGCCGTCTGCCTGGCAGGCCACCCTGGTGGTCGCCGATGACCTGCAAAAGGTCGTTGACGTGTGCCGAGAGACCGCCTATTGGGCGCGGGTTCCCATGCGCCATGCCGAGCGCTGGCAACTGGCGGGGGAGCCGACCAGCGCCGGGCGTGATTGGTGGGCTTGGCTGGACGAAATCCTGCCGGTGGCGACCTCGCTGTGGTGCGACGACCCGGCCGACGGGCGACTGCGTGCCGCGGGCATCGAAGTCGGTCGGCTGCGCTGGTGGCTGATGGTCGGTCCACCCACCGAATTGCCCGGCCTGGCCTGGCTCGATGCACGCTTCACCGAAGCGGCCGAGGGCTCCGCCCTGCAAGCGGATCAGCGACGCCGCATTCTGGCGGCCTGCGAGGACGGCGCCGCCGACGATGGCCCTCTGGTATGCAGCTGTCATCAGGTCGGACGGGGCGCCATCGCGTCGGCGATCCACGCAGGCGACGCCAGTGTCGAGGCATTGGGCGCCCGGTTGGCCTGCGGCACCCAATGCGGCAGCTGCATTCCCGAGCTGAAGTCACTCATCGAAGAGGAGCGGGCCCATGCGTTTCATCCCACCCCTGATGTCGAACCGGTTTGATATCGCGTGGCGCCCCCTGTCGGCCCACTGGTTGGCAGGGCTGGCGCGTCTGGCCGTTGCCTGGTGGCCAGGACGGGCGGCGCGTCGACCCGAGGCGCCGGCTCGTCGGCGTCTCGGCCAGCGGGCCGGGTGCGTCGCGCTGGTCGGGGCCGGTAGTGGCGATGTCGAGCTGTTGACCCTCAAGGCCGCCCGGTGGCTGCACGCGGCCGATGCCGTGGTCTATGACCGTCTGGTGGGCGACGATATCCTGGCGCTGATCCCGGCGGGCCGCGAACGCTACTATGTGGGCAAGGCGCGGGGGCAGCACAGCGTGGCCCAGGCCGAGATCGGCGCGCTGCTGGTGCGACTCGCCGGTGAGGGCAAGCGCGTCGTTCGCTTGAAGGGTGGCGACCCCGGTGTGTTCGGGCGCATGGGCGAGGAGTTGGCCACCCTGGATGCGGCCGGTATTCACAGCGAGATCGTGCCCGGCATCACGGCCGCCTCGGCGGCCTGCGCGAGCATGGGCATTCCGCTCACCGATCGTGGCCACGCCCAGCAGCTTCGGCTGATTACCGCTCAGCAGTGTCGTGAGGATGGCGAGCCTAACTGGTCCGCGCTGGCGCGCCGCGACGAGACCCTGGTGTTCTACATGGGGCTGGCGCATGTTGAGTCGATCTGCAGTGGCTTGCGCGGGGCCGGGTTACCCGATGACTGGCCGGTCATGCTGGTGGCCAATGCCAGCCTTCCGGCGCAGCAGGCGCTGGTCGGCAGCCTGGCCGATATGCCGGATCGCCTGGCCGCTCAGCCGCTGCCGTCGCCGTGTCTGATCATCGTCGGCAGCGTGGTGCAGTGCCGTCGGGCGACGGCGGAGGTCATGGGAAAGCTGCCAACGTGCGCGGCGCCGTGACGTTGCCCTCGGGCGATGGTATTCGCATTCCGCGATGTCATGGAGTTGTCACCAAAGGGCATCAGGCTTGGTGTATCGAGTCTGATTGACCGTTGCTGAGTACGTAGAACTGTCAGCCGAGTGATAGACCACGTGACCCCTGGAATGATGAGGAGATCTGTATGAGCAAGGAAATCGAAGACCATCGCCTGTTGAACCCGAGCAGCAATGAGCCCTTTTCCTCGGTGCTCGAAAAGCATGTCTCGCGTCGTCGTGTCATGCAGGGTGGTCTCGGCATGGCGGCCATGACCATGCTGGGCGGCTTCGGGCTGCTGGGCTCGGCCAGTGCCAGTGAGTCCGCCGCCGGCGCGAAAACCCCGCTTGCCCTGGCCTTCGATGCCGTGCGCGGCGCGATGACGGATGCCGTCGTGGTGCCGGCCGGCTACACCGCCCAGGTGCTCATTCCCTGGGGTACGCCACTCAACAGCAAGGCACCGTCCTGGAGTGCCGAGCGCCATATCACGCCGGAGATTCAGGCCAACAGTGTCGGCATGCACCACGATGGCATGCACAACTTCCCCCTGGACGAGGCCACCGCCTCGCGCCATATGCTGCTGGCCCTGAATAACGAGTACATCGACCAAAAGGCCCTCTGGGCGCCCCAGGGTGGTCCGACCGGCATGGACGAGGGCGGCAAGCGGCCGGCCGATGAAGTGCGCACGGAAATCAATGCGCATGGCGTGACCGTGGTCGAGCTCAAGAAAGATGGCGATGGTCACTGGCACCCCGTGGCCGACTCGAGCTATAACCGTCGCTACACCAGTGCCACCGACATGGTGTTGAGCGGCCCGATCGCCGGCAGTGATTACGTCAAGACCCAGTATTCGCCGAATGGCACCAACACTCGCGGCACCAACAATAACTGTGCCAATGGCTACACGCCCTGGGGCACCTACCTGACCTGTGAAGAAAACTGGCCGGGGTACTTCATCAAGGATGCCGGTCGCGAGATGGATGACAATCGCATCGGCATTTCCGAAGGTCGCGGCCGTTACGGTTGGGAAACCGCGGCCGGCGATGACAGCGAGCAGAACGACGAGTTCGCGCGTTTCAATGCCACGCCGCGCGGCGATAGTGCCACCCAGGATTATCGCAACGAGCCGCGCACCTTCGGTTATATCGTCGAGATCGACCCTTATACTGGCGAGAAGGCGGTCAAGCGCACGGCCCTGGGCCGCTTCCGTCACGAAGGTTGCTGGCCGGGCAAGCTGGTCGAGGGCGAACCGGTGGTGTTCTACTCCGGTCACGATTCGCGTAACGAATACATCTACAAATTCGTTTCCGAGGCGGTCTGGGATCCGGCCGATGCCAACCGTCCCGGTGCCAACTATGACCGCCTGGCGATCGGCGCCAAATACATGGACAAGGGCACGCTCTATGCCGCCCGCTTCAATGCCGATGGCAGCGGTGAGTGGCTGCCGCTGACCCCGGATGCGACCACCCAGGATGGGCGGACTCTTGCACAGGCGCTGAACCTGGCGGCCGATGACCTGGCCGGCGTGATCATCCACACCTGTGATGCCGCCGACCTGATGGGCGCCACGCCCATGGACCGCCCGGAGTGGGGCGCGGTGGATCCGGCTTCTGGCGACGTCTACATGACGCTGACCAATAACTCTGACCGTACCGTCGAGGGGACAGCACCGACCTTTACCAACGACGGTGCAGCCATCGAGGATATGGGGGTCGGCTATGGTACCGCGCCGACCAATGCGGCCAATCCGCGCGCCGATAACGGTGCCGGTCAGGTCATCCGCTGGCGCGAGGGCGATACCGCGACCCGCTTCGACTGGCAGGTCTTTGTTTTCGGGGCCGCTGTCGGCGATGCCGACAACTTCTCGGGCCTGACCGAGCAAAACCAGTTCGCCAGTCCGGACGGCCTGTTTTATGACGACCGCGAGGACGAGCAGGGCATCCTGTGGATCCAGACCGACAATGGATATCCCGGGGTGGCGGATTACACCAACAACCAGGTGCTGGCGGTGGTGCCGCAGAGTGTCGATTATGCCGAGGGCGACGCCGCCGTGATTGATGGCAGCGACCAGGAGCAGCTCAAGCGCTTCGCCGTGGGACCCAATGACTGCGAGGTAACCGGTGTGGCCTTTACGCCCGACAAGACCGCGATGTTCATCAACATTCAGCACCCGGGCAACTGGCCCTCCGTGGATGACGCCACCGTCGAAACCGACGGCACGGTGCGTCCGCGGGCTTCCACGGTCGTCATCCAGCGTGAAGACGGCGGCAAGATCGGCGTTTAACTTGCAGACTTCACCGAGTGTCCCGGCTCGCTGGCCGGGCTCTCGGCCAGCAATACACAAGCCCTCGGTACTCGCCGAGGGTTTTTTGTGGAAGGGTCCAGATCGGTTTTGCGTGTAGTGGCCTGCCCGGGGATGGGCTCAACCGGATAACTGGAGCCCCATGCTGATGCGGTCTTCTGTCGCGAAGCCGAGTGAGCGATAGAACTCGGCGACCCCCTCGTTGCCGCCTCGAATCTGCAGGTTGACCTTGACGCAGCCGAGCTCGCGCAGTCGCTCCACGGCGAACTCGACCATGCGCCTGCCGAGACCTTCCCCCTGTCGTGTATCCGCCACGGCAAGCGAGTACAGCCAACCACGATGGCCATCGTAGCCGATCATGCAGGTGGCAATAATCTCCCCGCCGTCCTCGATGACGTAGATGTAATCATCCAGCAGTCGCTTGGCGCGTAGTACGGCCTCGGGGGCGTTATAGCCCTGATAGTCGGGAAAGCTGGATCGCCACAGGGCTGCGACCCGAGGCTCATCGTCTGCGGTGTACTTTCTCGGTGTCATATAGCAAACCTGGCCGAATGAAATTCACCCACACGGGTGATGGCGAAACCCTGAGTTGGTTACATGCTTACCTGCAGAGTGTCAGGGATAATTGCAATATTAACATGGTCTGTCCTGATGCGAAGAAGGTCGGAGAAGAAACGGGAGGCGGTTATGAATATTACCCTCAAGGCGGTGGTGTTGGTAAGCATGGTGATTTTTTCATCCTTTTCTTATGGGCAGTGTGCTCAGACATTGAGCAATGGTGCAAGTGTCGATGGGATGATAGCTGAAACCGGCAATGCCAGGGAGCTTCTTAAACTTTCCAGGGCCCAAATAGATGAATATGACAAATGGCTTGGTGAGCTCAGGAAATCCATGAATCAAGGAGTTGCTGGAAATGAGATACAGCAGCTCTACAGTTCCGGGCAAATGGCCAAGAAGCTGGAGGAGGAGCTTAGCCGAGCCCTGGAGTGTCGATTGGCTGAGAGCTGAGCATCGTTCGTTATGACGGCTGAAGGTGAGGTTGTCTATAAGAATAATGGAGAAAAATGATGTCTGTTATCGCGAGGCTGGTTTTTTTTAGTAAAACTTTTAGTTATGTGTTTTATCGATATTTTTTGCCGATGTTTTCCGCTTTATTGGTGGTGGTTCTTATTTCGGGGTGCGCTTCCAAGGCGGATTATAGTTATGTCAAAGAGTCAAAGCAGTATGGTAATAAAGGTTTTGAGGCCATAACCCAAGGAAAGGGAGGGGTGGCAAAGTCCAGTTTTCATAGGTCAACACGGATCCTCGCTGCTGGAGTCGAAGAACATATCAAGAAGGCCAGTAGTCGTGCGAAGTGGCAAAGAGGTATTAATGATGCCTTTGCTCTGGTGGCGGGGGTTGGTTTGGCCGTTGCAGCTGGAGATGCCAGTCAAGGAGCTAGCCAACAACAGATGAATATGATTAATGATTCAATGTCGAAAGGAATTCAAACGATTTTGAAATTTAATAATATGATTGATAGTGAAATAAATCAGTCCCAGAGAGAAGTTATAGATTCTCGTGTTCGCCCAGTGGATCAGGATGTTTGGCGTGCTGCTGTGATTTCTGACCATCCAATATCCGAAAGTGTGGTAAAAGTACTGGCTGGTCAGGGTCGGTGTACGGGTTTTTTTATACAGCCAAGAGTAGTTGCCACGGCTGCACATTGCATAGATGACGGAGAGAAAGTCGTGGTTGCCCATGAAGTTCTCGATTCCGGCGAAGACTTTATGACGGGGGGGTCGTATATAAATCCAGCCGTACAAACAATAGAACATCCGCTTTATGAAAATAATTATGAGTGCGAATTAAGAAACAAGGGAGGTGGGTGTATTACTTATGATGTCGCGTTTGTAGTTACCAAGTATAGTTCAGGTAGTTATCTTCCCTTGCATTCTGGACCTCTGGTCAACGGGCAGGTGGTTTTTAATATGGGGTATTCGGGTGATCTGAATAACGGTTTTTTGAAGAGGATAGACTATGGGTGTTCTATTAATGACGTTACTTCGTTCGAGGATGATGATGTGGTAATCATGACCAACTGTGAAGTTTATCGAGGGAATAGTGGGGGTCCAGTTATAACAGTTTCGAAGGGTTCACTGAAAGGCAGTCGCATAGGGTCCGTAGGGGTTTTGAGTTCAAGTAAGTTGGTTGCGCCTGACCGAACCGACAGTCAAACCAAAGTGGCGTATTTGGGGGTGGGGAGAAATATTTATCGAGCTATCGTCGAGGCCAACCCGGGATCGGGTGATCCATCATTGCTGGACAGGCTGTCGATATAATTAATACGGGGTGTGTTAGTCATGATTGTTGGAGGTTTTAAACTTTGAGGGGCGGTTACTGGTTTCCTGGTTTATAATGGAGTTGGGTTTTTAAAACTTCTGGCTTCAGCTATTGGGGTCGAGAAGTGGGTGGGATCCATGGAAGGTTATGATGAAGGGAAAGCGATAGAGCTGATCTACGCGGCCATGCTGGGTGAAGCGACCTGGCAGGATTTCATGCGGTACCTTGCCAATAGCGCTGCGAACGGAAAAGCCGTGTTGGTTCTGCATGATGAGGTCATGCAAAGGGGCTATATACCCATCGCACATGGAGTGGAAAGCTCTACCCTGAATGATTACGCTGCTTATTATGCAAGTGTCAATCCATTCATGTCTCCGGCGGCTGCCATGATGCCGGGAAGAGGAACACCCGATATCGAGCTGATCAACGAGAGAGCGCTAAAGGCCACAGAGTTCTATAATGACTTTTTGTTGCCGCATGAGATGCCGGGCCGCGTTTCCATGACGATTGAACATAGTCATCAATTCATGTTCGTGCTTGCTCTGCTATCCGATGCTCTTGATATTGACGAGAAGCATCGAGTGGCTCAACGATTAACCCGCTTGGCACCTCATCTTCAGCGTGCATCCAGGTTTTATAGAGAAGCCGGGCTTGGTCTCACTCTTGGTGATTTCAACGGTGCGATTTTTGATGCAATCAATAAAGGCGTGGTTGTCATCGGCGAGTATATGCATGTCAAGGCTATGTCGGAAAAGGCGGAGCAGTTGATCGAGGGGAGTGAAGCCGTTGGATTTACCGCCTTGGGAAGCTTGAGGTTCAAATCTTCGGATATGCAACAATCACTTCAAGGCATGTTGGACAGATGGTATACGGGCAGCAAATTGGTGGCTCACTATGTGGGAGAGCTCAAGATTAGCCTGATTCTGATCGAGAAAAACGATATCTCAAGCTACTTTGAAGGGCCTACTGTTGTCGCCATCCTGGAAGAGGGACAAGGCACGAATAAGGAATTCAATATCACGCATTTTTCGACTTTCTATGGCCTGACACGAGCCGAGATCCGATCTCTCCGGGGGATTGCCAATGGCTATTCAGTATCCGAAATTGCCCAACAGGCGCGGCGTTCGGAAGAAACGGTACGTACCCAAATCAAGAGTCTGTACAGAAAGACCCGGACCAATAGTCGTGAAGGCATTATTCGCAAGCTTTTTGGCGCTTCCTGACAAGGGAGGCGTCGACACTCATCCCGCGCGACGCGCGAGGTCTCTCAGCAGACTCTGCATGGGCACCGGCTTACTGTAGAAATAGCCCTGCAGGTAATCACAGCCTCGGTCGGTCAGCCATTGCTCGTGCTCCTGCGTTTCCACACCTTCGGCGACCACTGCCAGGTCCAGGCCGTGGGCCAGCCCCAGGATGGACAGGGTGATGGCACAGTCGTCGGCGTCGTCCGGAATGTCCTGAATGAAGGAGCAATCGATCTTCAGCTTGTCGAAGGGTAGTTGCTTGAGGCGCGCCAGTGATGAGTAGCCGGTACCGAAGTCATCGATCGATAGCCGTGCTCCCTGGGACACCAGCCGCCGGAGCACCGATTGAAGAACCTCCGAATCCCCCGTGATGACATCTTCGGTCAATTCGAAATCGAAGTTGTCCCCGGAGATGCCATGGCTGGTGTAGATGGCCTTGAAGTGTTCCGGGAGGCGGGGATCGAGCAGTTGTTCCGGTGCCAGGTTGACGGTCACGCGCGGCAATACCACGCCGGCGTGCTCTGCCTGGCGCAGATGCTGGCAAGCGCGGTGCAGGACGGCCGAACCCAGTTCGGCCATCAAGCCGACCGAGCGAGCCAGTTCGAGAAAGTGGGCGGGTTGCAGCATGCCGTGCTCGGGATGATCCCAGCGGACCAGCGCTTCGAGCTGGTGGATAGCACCGTCGCTGGTTCGGATGATGGGCTGATAGTGGACGTCCAGTTCGCCATTGCGGATCGCCGAGCGCAGTTGAGCCTCGAGCAGGAAGCTCGAGCGTGCATCGTCGTTGAGCGAGCTGTTGAAGAATTGTACCTGCCCTCTACCGCACTCCTTGGCATGATACATGGCCGCTTCGGCGTGCTTGAGCAGGCTCGCCGGGTCCTTGCCGTGCGCCGGGTAGAGACAGATGCCGACACTGGCGGAGACGCTCACTTCCTGATCGCGTAACCCAGCAGGATCGCTGGCGATGTCGACTTGTCCATGCAGTTGGATGGGCTGTCGGACACAGTCCAGCAAATAGGTGGCAAGGTCCTGCAACTGATCGGTATCGGTGGGCTGGCGAACCAGCAGGATGAATTCGTCGCCACCGGTACGCGCGATGCGGTCCTTGCCGGGCAGGGACAGGTTACGCAGCCGATTGGCAATCTCGACGATGACTTGGTCGCCTTCCAGTTGGCCGATACCGTGATTGATCGTCTTGAGGCGGTCCAGGTCCAGCCAGAAAAGGGCGAAGGCTTCCTGTTCGCAGGCCAGTCGATGGAGGCGCTCGTGAATCGAGACCATATTGGGCAGGCCGGTCAACCTGTCGAAATGGGTGATGTAATCGAGTTGTTGCTGCGACTGGCACCAGGCCTCATAGGTGTTGATCAGGCTGATCGTGTCGGCGATGGCGGTGGCCAGTGAAATCTCCGGCAAGGTCCAGCTTCGGTGTTGCAGCGCCTCCAGGCAGATCACGCCACTGAGCCAGCCGACGTCGAAAACCGGAGCGTCGAGCATGGAATGAATGCCCAGCGTACTCAGGTAGCCGTCTTTGAAGTCTCGCGTACGAGGATCCTGACGTGCATCGCTGGCATCGATGACACGGGCTTCGAGGAGGGCATCGAAGTAGGCCGGGTTGAGGTGGCGTTCCAGCCGCATACGGCTGTGATCGTGGCCTGTGCCTCGGGCGTAGAGTACTTCGCATTCGATGGCATCGGCTTGTTGATCAAGCCGCCAGACACTGACCCGATGGATGTCCAGAAGCTCACTGCACAGCTGGGTTAGGTCAGCCAGTTTGGCAGCACGCCCGTGGCCGATGAAGCCCGGGTCGTGGCAGAGCTTCAACAACGCCTGGTGAAATGCGGTAAACCGCCTTGTCTCATTCATGGTCCCGCGCCGAGCATGAAGCGTTCTCATCCAGCATGGCCGTCTTGTGTCAGCCTGTCCAATGCGATTGGCCCGGCTGCTCATGTTGGCAAAGGGCAGTCGGGTGGTGGGCGGCCAGGATGGTTGCTGTGGTGATGGCGCTGCCAGTGTCTTACTCACCAGTTTGCGGAATACTCAACTCTCTCACTATCCTTTATTAAAGTTTTCTCAACTGATGGTGTTGCGGTATTCGGTTCTACCGGCTTCGCCTGTTGCCGGCTGCTTGCGTTTGATGACGGTCATGCGAGTCAACCGCGGGCTTCGGGTTGATGGCGACATGAGTAAGGAGAGCTGCAATGACTGATGCAGTAGCTCAGGGCGGGGCGGATAGCGACACCCGGGCAGGCCGCAACCGACTGATGCAGCGCCTCGCCACGCGCTTTGCCGCCCTGGTGGTGGTGGTCATCACCCTGGGGAGTCTGGTGTTTGCCATCGTCTCGGCTATCTGGTTGTACACCTCTTCCCTGGAGCGCGCTGAGGCGACGGCCCGGGCATCCCTCGAAGCCGCAAGGCCGACCCTTACCAGCACGCTCTGGAAGTACGACTATACCTCCCTGCGTCAGCTGGTCGGCGGTCTCGAGGGCATACCCGAAATCGGTGCCATTCAGGTACGCACCAGTGACGGCGAAACCCTGGGCACTGCCTTCGATACCGCGACCGCGGATTTTGAAATGGCAATTCGCGAGACGAACTTCGAAGGCAAGGAGCTGCTGATCGGGCAACTGAGTGCCAGGCTCGATCGGGCTGCCGTCCAGGCACGCATCGAACACTTGCTGCTTGTGCAGGGTGCGATATTCATCGGTTTGATCATCGTCATCTACCTGTTGGTGCGCTGGACCTTTCGGCGCCTGGTGAACACCCCGTTGCGCGGGCTCACCGATTTCGTCCTACGCTCCGATCTGTTGACCACTGGGCCTGAGCTTCGTATCAGCGACGGCCCCGGCGGTGGCGCGCTGGAATTTCAGCAGCTCGAACGCGCCATCAATGATCAACTCCGCGATCACCGTCGCGATTGGCAGGAGCTGGAGGAGTACAAGGCGAGCCTGGAAGACAAGGTGGCCGAGCGCACCCGGCAGCTCGAAGCCGCACAGGATGAAATCGTGCGCAACGAGAAGCTGGCAGCCCTGGGGGCTCTGGTCGCGGGCGTCGCGCATGAGCTCAACACGCCCATCGGCAATGGCCTCACTGCGGCATCGACGGCGAGTGAGACGGTACGCGCGGCCGAGCGCGAGCTCGCCGAGGGCACCCTGACCAAGAGCCGGCTGGAAGACACCCTGGCCAGCACGCGCGAAGCCAGCGATATCATTACCTCCACCCTGGGGCGGGCCCGTGAGCTGGTGGGCAATTTCAAGCAGGTCGCCGTCGACCGCCAGAGCGAGAACCGTCGGCAGTTCGCGCTGAATGAGGTCATCGAGGAAACTCTGGCCACGCTGCAGCCATCCATGAAGAAAACGCCCTATCGGGTGGAAACCGACCTGACGGTCGGGTTGAGCATTGACGGCTATCCGGGGCCGCTGGGTCAGGTGATCACCAATCTGTGTGACAACGCCGTGCGTCATGGCTTCGACGGGCGAGACACTGGCCGTGTGCTGATCACCAGCGCGGCCACCGACGATGACCAGGTACGGATTCAGGTGCGGGACGATGGCCAGGGTATCCCGGACGCCCATTTGAAAAAGATCTTCGAGCCCTTCTTTACCACCAAGCTGGGGGCAGGTGGATCGGGTCTCGGCATGTCCATCGTCCATCGCCTGGTCACCCAGGTCATGGGCGGGCGCATCGATGTCGAATCCCATCCCGGCGAGGGCAGCGTCTTTACCATTGTGCTGCCGATCAATGCGCCCATCGCGGCTGAACCCGATTCCACCAGGGAGGAATAACGCATGTCCCTCGATTTTCTCGCCGACGACACGTCTGCCCAGCCGAGTCAGGGCACAGGAGTGCCCTGGAAAGTCCTCATTGTCGATGACGTCAAGGACGTGCACGACACTACCCGGCTGGCTCTGCAACAGCTGACGTTCGAGAGTCGGGGCTTGCAGTTTCTCCATGCGTATTCTGCCGAGGAAGCGCGGGGGCTGTTCGAGGAACACGCCGATATTGCAGTGGCGCTGGTCGATGTGGTCATGGAAACCGAGGACGCCGGACTCGTTCTGGTGCAGTGGCTTCGCGAGACCCACGGCAACAATCTGGTGCGTATCATTCTAAGGACGGGCCAGCCCGGTTATGCGCCCGAGGCGGAGGTGATCGACCGTTACGAAATCGATGACTACAAGGACAAGACCGAGCTGTCCCACACCAAGCTGACCACGGCACTGATCTGCGCCTTTCGCGGCTATCGCCAGTTGGAAGCGCTCGAGCGCAACCGTCATGGCCTGGAGCGACTGATCAACAGCCTTAAGACCCTGTATTCTCGGCAGGCTCTGGACGAATTCGCTAATGCGATTCTCCAGCAACTCAGTGCGCTGCTGGACGTCGAACTCGACGGCATGGTGTGTGTCGTGGATCAGTCCAGGGGCTCCCAGCAGTCGCTCAATCGCGTTCTGGCGGCCGGTGGGGCGCTTGAGTCGTATACCGGTCGGCTCATCGATGAGCTGCCGGATCAAGAGTGTGCCGATCTCATCCGCCGCTGCATCGAGCAGGGGGAGACGCTCTGGGAGCGCACCGGCATGGCGCTCGCTCTGATCACCGGCGCGGGCACCCAAGGGGCCGTCTTTCTCAAGGCGCCGCCCGAACGCATCGCCGAGGACGATGCGAATCAACTGCTGCGGCTATTCACGATGAATGCCTCTGTGGCCTACGACAACGCCACCCTGTTCGAAGAAGTTCACACCCTGGCGTTCACGGACCCCGCCACCGGCTTGCCCAGTTTCAGTGCATTCTGCAAGTCGTTCGAGACGGCTCGTGATGAAGAGCGCCCTCTGATGCTGGGGCTTTTCGATGTCTATCGCTCGCGGGAAATCGCGCATGGACTGGGGGAGGAACGCACCGAACGAATGATGCAGAAGATCGGTGAGCGTCTGGCTACGGAGCTGGAGGAAGTCATCACGGTGGCACGCCGGGAGAGCGATGAATTTGCCATTCTATTCGAGCTTGATGCGGATCTTGACCCTCATGAGCTCATCGCCCGCATCGATGAGATATTTCATGAGCCCATCGAGCTGGATGATGCCAGCCTGATGGTGCGCGGTCGCCTGGGGCTCGCCCGCCAGGGCATCGACGGTGATGACCCGCGTGAGCTTGCCCGTTACGCTGCCATTGCGCTCAATGAACTGCGACGGCAGGGCCACGGCAGGGCAAAGCTGTTTCAGCCGGAACTGCAAGCGATCGCCAGCGAGCGCCTGCGCCTGGCCTCCATGCTTACGCGCACCTCAGGGGAAACCGAGACCCGAATGGTGTTTCATCCCGTGGTCGATACCCAGAGTGGCGTGACGACGGCCGCCGAAGCGCTGATCCGTTTTATTGGGCCGGATGGCACCCCATTGCGCACCGACAAAATGATCGATGCCGCCGAAGCCAATGGCATGATTGTGGAGATCGGTGCCTGGGTACTGCGTGAGGCCATGCGTCAGCATGTCATGGTCATGGATTCCGGTTCGCCGCATCGGCTCAACGTCAACCTGTCACCGGCCCAGATTCACACGCCGCGGATCTACGTCGATATCGAAAAGGGGCTGTCGGAGAGCGGTCTGGACCCGGCGCTGTTGAACATCGAAGTGACCGAGAACCTCTTTCTCGACAACGATGATGAAACCCTGGCCCTGCTGCGCTGGTTGCGCGAGCGTGGGGCGCGTATCTACATCGACGACTTCGGTACCGGCTATTCCTCGCTGAGTTACCTCGGCAAGCTCCCGGTGGATGGCCTCAAGATCGATCGCAGCTTCGTCATGAACATGGATGAGGACACTGAAGCCGCCGCGGTCGTGGGGTCGGTAATCGCCATCGGGGCCAAGCTGGGGATGGATGTCGTAGCAGAAGGCGTGGAAACGGAAGAGCAGCGGCGGCTGCTCACCGATCTGGGGGCCAACAAGTTGCAGGGCTTTCTCTTCACCAAGCCGTGCCCGGCCGAAGAACTGAGACAGTTTCTCGGCGGTCGGCAGCTGTGAATGGATGGAGCACGCCAACCTCAGCCGTCGGCGTGTCCGTAGTACCCTGGCAAATCCCCTGGAGGTCATCATGCGCTGCACTCGAGTCATCCTGGCGTTGCTGACGGGCCTGCTGCTCCCCTCGGCCGGCGGAGCTCATGCCGACAGGATCGTGATCGCTTCCGATGAATGGTGCCCCTACAACTGCGAGCCGGGCAGCGACAAGCCGGGGTACGTGGTGGAACTGGCACGGCATATCTTCGAGAAGGCGGGGCACGAGGTGGTCTACAAGACCCTGCCCTGGCAACGGGCACTGCAGGCCGGCATGGATGGTGACGTGACGGCGGTCATCTCGGTCAGCGAGGAACCCGAAGGTCGGCAGATGATCAAGCCACGCGAGCCCATGGGACTCTATCAGGTTGCCTTCTATACCCGGACCGACAGCAACTGGCAGTATGACGGCGTCGACTCGCTGAAGGGCAAGGCGATCGGGGTCATCGGCGGTTATTCATACTTTCACGCGTTGGATGCCTACATTGCCCGGCGACCCGACAAGATCAACACCAACCGCGGTCCAACGGCCCTCGAACGCAACCTGAAGATGGTGGCCAACGGTCGCCTCGAAATCACCATGGATAACAGTGCCGTGGCCAATTACACCATCGTGCAGTCGGGGCTCGAGGACAAGCTGCGCCTGGCCGGCAAGAACCCTTCGGCCACGACATTGCATCTGGCCTTCACGAAGGAACAGCCGAACACCGCTCACTACGCCCGGCTCTGGACCCAGGGGATTCGCCGCCTGCTCGAGTCCGGCGAACTTGCGACTTTCCTGGAACGTTATAATGTCGCGGACTGGCACCGGGAATGAGTGGACTCCGTGACCTGTTCCCTTGCCTCATGACGCTTGTCGCGAGCCGTCGCGGTAATCGAGCAACGCCTGGAAAGGCATCGGTCTGGCGAAATAAAAGCCCTGGACGATGTCGACGCCGGCCCGGCGGATGACGTCGAGTTCTGCCTGCGTTTCGACGCCTTCGGCAACGACGCTCAAGTCGAGTGCGCGTCCCATCTGGACGACCGCACGCACCAGAGCCTGATTCTGGGGAGTAGCATCGATATCCTGGATAAACTCGCGGTCGAGCTTCAGCCCGCGACACGGCATGTGCGCCAGGCGTGACAGCGACGAGTAGCCCTTGCCGAAGTCGTCGATGATCAGGTCAACGCCCAGGGATTTCAGCCATTCGAAGCCCTCTTCGTTCTTCGTCCACTCCGACTCGGTGATCTCGAAGCGCATCTCGACCGCTTCCTGACAGTTGACTGTCAGTCTGTAGATCAAGGGTTCCAGCCGCTCCATGGCATAGAGCTGTTCGGGACTGAGGTTCACCTGCAGGGCGAGAGGGGGCGCATGGGGCTCACGCATTCGCGTCGAGGCCAGATCCCGGCACAGCGCCTCGGCCAGAGCGTCGGCCACGTCATGAATCAGGGGCGATTGCAAGGCGAGGGGCAGGAATTCGTCGGGCCCCAGAAGGCCGTGTTCGGGATGATTCCAGCGCGCCAGCACCTCGGCACCGATGAGCCTGCCACCCGGTATTTCGACGATGGGCTGATAATAAGCCTCGAACTGCCCCTGTGCCAGGCCTTCACGGATGGCGTTCTCACGTTGAACCCGGCGATCGCTTTCGCCGCGATCCAGGGGGTCGAAGTACTCGATACGGGGGCCCGGGACCTGTTTGGCGCGGAACATGGCGCGGTTGGCCGTGCGGTGCAGGATCTCCAGGACGTCTTCATCGCTGTGTGCGGAGAAGTCGTGAATATCCGAGCGTGCCAGCCCGATACTCGCGGCTAACCGGACATTGGCCCCGTCGATGTCAAAGGGAGACGAAAAGGCCTCCGTCAAACGGGCGAGCAGGTCTTGCCGGTCGTCTCCCGTCGGATCGATGTCGATGAGGATACCGAATTCGTCGCCACCGATGCGGCCGATCGAGCCGCCTTCGCGCAAGGCGTAGTGGAGGCGGCGGGCGACGAGGTCGATGATGCGGTCGCCCCCGGGGTGACCCAGGCTGTCGTTGACGGCCTTGAAGTTGTCCAGATCGAGAAATCCGTACCAGAAGGGGGCGCCGTCGCGCCGTGCCGCGATGATGCGCGTCATGAAGCGTTGCTGGAATTCCTCGCGGTTCGGCAGGCCGGTCAACTGGTCGAAGCACGCCCGATAGGCGAGAGCATCGCGGGCCTCCACGAGTTTCTGGTTCCAACGTCCATGCAGCCAGCCATATATCAGGGCGAATTGCAGGATGACCACGGCCACACTGGTTACCGCGACGAACTTCAGTAGATGCAGCTCCGGTATGGCAAAGGGGTGCGGGACCCAGGCGGATAGGCTGCGAGGCTCGAGAGCATAGAAGCCCCCGACTGCCAGTATGACCAGCAGCGCCCAGCCGATACCGGCACTGGTACTGTGAATCACCAGCGCAAAGATGGGTACCGTCACCATCCATAACAGGCTGGGAGCCGCGATGCCGCCGGTTAGCCAGGAGAAGGCAAAAACGGTGCCGAAGAGTCCAGTTGTCGCCACCAGGGCACCGAGGCCCAGGTTGCCCCGGCTTTTCATGAGCAGCGGCCCGCACAGGATGGCCAATCCGCCAACCACGGCAATCAGGCAGGCCAGGTAGGCGGTCATGAACAGGTAGAAAGCAGAGGCACACCAACCGATCGCCACCACGCCGATGGCGAAGATCACCAGCAGTCGTGCGCGGTACTCGTCGATCGAGTCGGTACTCTTCAGCTCGTCGGGAACAAAGCCGCTCACGAACCGGCTGTGTACCGTACGTTCTATCCAGTGCAAAATCGTCCTGGGACCCAACAAGTATGTTTGTTTCACCGGATTGGTTGCCGTTTGTCGTTATCGGGCCGGGTGACGTTTGTCGAGAGGGTAGCGTGCAACAGCCCGTCGCCATCCTGAACAAGGAGCAGGGCCATCCAGCTGGCCGAATGCCATCTTCCAAGGATGGTATCCCGCACGCTGCTTGTCCAAGATGGTGGACCGGCTAGCCCGAGGTCGGCGGCGTCATGAATCCGTGGGGGGCTGGTATGACGCGAAGACTTCCTGACCGGTGAGGTTGTGGGTGTCATTGCCGAAATGGTACCAGGCAGGTTTTTCGTCGATGAATATCTGTGAATCCAGCGTCCAGGCTTCCCCCTGGTCGACGAGGCCCGCCGGCACGCCGTAATGCTCTCCGGTCTTGAGCCGGTAGAAGAGGTGGGTGCCGCAGTGTCGGCAGAAGCCGCGCTCGGCCCATTCGGAAGAGGCGTAAAGGCTGACCTGGTCCTCGCCTTCCAGCGTCACGCGACGCACGGATTCCATTGCCAGCAGGGGGCCGCCACCCCAGATGCGGCACATGCGGCAGTGGCAGGCGACGACGTTCTGGCGCTCGGCCTCGACGGCGAGCGACACGGCACCACACAGGCAGCTGCCGCGCAGTGTCATGGCATCGTTCATGGTTATCTCCAGCATGGCCGAGCACCTTGCTCGGCCGCCAAGTGAATAAAAGACAGGTAGGGATTCGCCCCTACCTGCAGCTGGTACGACCGGTCGGGGCGGCGCCGGGGCAAGTGGGCGTACTCGGCCAATGTAGCCTGATTACCTGCCTGGGAGAAGCGCCGGACCCTGTGCTCAGTATAGCGAGGTGTGTGTTCAGAGTTGGCCGAGGACCGTTTCGGCACTGCTCTGGTCGACGCCCTTGGCATCGACGCCGAGGTATTCCACCACACCGTCATTGGCGATCAGCGCAAAGCGCTTGCTGCGCGTACCCATGCCGCCACCACTGGCATCCATGTCCAACCCGAGGGCGCGGGCGAACTCGGCGTTGCCGTCGGCCAGCATGGTGAATTGCTGTGCGTTCTGGTCCTTCTGCCAGGCGTCCATCACGAAGGCATCGTTGACGGCCATGCAAGCCACCACGTCGACCTTGTCGAGAAGCTTGTCGGCATTGACCACGAAGCCCGGCATGTGGGTATTGGAGCAGCCGGGAGTGAAGGCACCGGGAACGGCGAACAACACGACTCGCTTGCCGGCGAAGAGCTCGCCGGTGGCGATGTCCTGCGGTCCCTGGTCGCCGTTGGTCTTGAGGGTGATGTCGGGGATGCGGTCACCGATGGCGATCGTCATTTCAGGCTCCTTTCACTTTGGATAGAGACGGCGAGACGCCGCCGCTCTGTGCAGGTCCAGCATGGCCATATATGAGAGGCTGTGCAACGTGGTGAGCCGGGGTATCACCGCAACACTGGCGGTTGGGGCTGACCCGTCGGGATGGATGGTGGTGCCAGTCTTTGCTGTCTGGAGAACGCAAAACGCCCCCGGCGCCTTGCTGCACCGAGGGCAGGGCCCGGACGGCCACTCTCAACGCAGCGAGAGGGCGCCGGACGCGTCGTCGCCGGCGGCATTTCGGTAAGCCGCCGATTCTTCCGCCTCGACTTCGGGGGAGAAGCGCACCACCAGGGCGCAGAGCGCAGCGAGAATGACCGCAACTCCCAGGTAGAACAGTCCTTGCTGATAGCTGAGCGATTCGGAGCGGAACAGGAAGCCGGCCGCCACGGCCCCGGCGTTACCCCCTGCGCCTACGATGCCGGCCACGGCACCGAGTGCCTTCTTGTTGATGAAGGGTACGACCCCGAACGTCGCCCCTTCCGCCATCTGCACGAAGAGGCTGAACACCAGCATGATGGCAATGGCCAGGGTCAGCACATGCATCTGCGAGAAGAACATCAGGGCGATGCCCTCGCAGAGCATGGCAATGAACAGCCAGCGGACCCGGCCTTTTAGGCCGCTATTGCGGGCAAACAGGTCGGAGAAGATGCCCCCCAGGGTACGGGCGAACACGTTCATCAGACCGAACAGGCCGGCGATCAGGCCGGCGGTGGCCAGCGTCAGGTCAAAGTTGTCGAAGAAGTAGATGGCCGCGATGTTGTTGATGGTCAGCTCGACGCCGAAACTGGCCGCATACACCACGAACAGCGCCCATACCCGGATGTCCCGGGCAGCCGTGGCGAAGCTCTGGCCCATGCCGTGCTCCCCCCTGGCGGCCGGGAGTTCGCCACGCGCGCGAAGTGTCTCGAAGTTGCCGTCGGGCGCATCCTGGGTAAAGAAGTAATAGCCGATGCCGCACAGGAACAGCACGATACCCGGTACCACCATGGCCAGTCGCCAGCCCAGCGCTTCGTTGACGCCGAGCATCAGGATGCCGGAAAAGATCAAGGGCATCAGGATCTGGGTCGTGCCGCCGCCGAGGTTGCCCCAGCCTGCCGAAGTGGCGTTGGCAGTGCCGACCACATTCGGGGCGAACATGATTGAGGTGTGGTACTGGGTGATCACGAAGGAGGCGCCAATGGCGCCGATGGCCAGACGGGCCAGCAAGAAGGCTTCGAAGCTCTCGACCAGTGCCATGCTCATCACCGGCAGGGCGCCCAGACACAGCAGCCAGGTGTAAGCGCGGCGTGGACCGATACGGTCGCAGAGCACGCCGATGGCCAGGCGCACCACCACAGTGATGGCCACCGAGGCAATTATGGTATTGCCGATCTGTGTCTTGGTCAGGCCCAGGTCGTCACGTACGACGGCCATGAGTGGGGCGATGCCGAACCAGCCGAAAAAACAGATGTGAAAGGCGAACCACGAGAAGTGGAAGGCGCGCATCTGTGGCGTCTTGAGGGTGAACAGGCGAATCCTGTTGGCCTTGTTGCGGATTTCCATGAAGAGCCTCGTCGAGTGATTGTCGAACAACACGAGCCGGGCCTTCGTCATTGAAGGTCGGGTTCGACGCACTCGTACCCCAGGGGCCTGGTCCACGTCCGCCACTGCTTTCCCTTGAAGAGGCATGGATCCTGCCATTCTCAGAGAATGGCTTTTTTATCAGCAGGTTATTGACGTTATGTGACGAAAGAGACGAGGCGGCATGGACAGCAATGACGCAACGGGGTGCGGTTCATGGAAGGGCTGCCCCAGCATGGTGCCGAAAAGGCCGCCTTCACTGCATGGCGAAGTGATTATTCGCTTCGGGGCAGTTCAGATAGCTGGACTGTCGGAGCCATTCCTGATCGGGGTAATAGGTGAAGAGGTACTGTTGATTCTTGATGCTGTCGATCAGCGGGCGGGCCACTTCCTGACGCACCGCCGGACAACCGTGGCTGCGTCCCAGGCGGCCGGCCTTGTCGATGAATTCCTCGCTGACATAATTGGCGCCATGCATGACGATGGCCCGATCATAGGCACGGTCGTTGACACCCGGCTCCAGCCCCTTGAGGCGCAGGGAGTAGCCGTTGCTGCCTTGATAGCTGTTGAGGGTGCGAAACAGACCGATGCTCGACTGATGGCTTTCGGGAATGTTGGAAAAGGTGGTGGCCATGTTGTCGCCGGAGCCCTGCCCGTGGGAGACCAGTTCGCGGAACATGAGACGCGCTCGGTCCAGATCGAAGACCCAGAGCCTGGGCTCGGTGGAGGGTAGCGAGAAGTCGATGACCGCTAGACGCTCGGCGCCGGGATCGGCACAGTCAAGGGCGCGTGCCGCGAGATGGAGTACGCCGGGGTTGGCTTGCGGTGCCAGACGCGTCAGTTCCTGTGCCAGAGGAGAGTGATCGAATTGCCGGGGGGAGTAGGCCTGGTCCATGAAGTCGCCCGCCTGCAGCGGAGAGATAAACAGCGCCAGGGCACCGGTCAGCAGGCAGCCAACACCCTGACGGAGCTTGTAATATGACATCCCGCGAGTTCCCGTCGGTGATCATCTGGACTGGACCCTGGGTCCAGCGAAGGATTCGTCCTGGCGCGTGTTGAAGCGGCGCCTCAAGGCAGTATTATGGCAATATTGGCCAGGATGGCCAATATTGTCGACTATTTGCAGGGAGATTACCTCATGTTCGCCGCCGATGTTTGTCGAACAGCCCGATGTCGCAAGGTTCTGGCATTGGGAGGCTGGCTGATGCTGGCTGCGCCGGCCCTGGCCCAGTCGGAGGCGCCTGGAGCGTTGTCGGGCGAGGCCTGGCAGACGCAGCTGGCCGATGCCTCAGCGCGACTGAGCCGGCTGTACCAGGTGCGCAGTGAACGGCCCATCTGGCAGGATGCCCAGCGCGTGGAAGCCCTGGTCCAGGCCCTCGGGAAGCTGGATGCCGATGGCCTCGTCCCCGAGGATTATCGGCCCGGTGAATTACAGGAGAAGGCGCGGGCGGCGCTCGCGGATCCTACCAATGCCGAGGCCAGGGCACGCTTCGAAATCCACGCCAGCCGTACTATGTTGATGGCATTGACGCATCTGCAACGCGGCAAGGTGGATCCGCAGCGGCTCTCCTCTGACTGGGAGCTGGATGTCGAGCCCCCGGACCTGGACATGGCGGCTATTTCACAGGCCCTGGACAAGGGAAACGTCGAGGCAGCATTCGATCAGGCACGCCCCTCTTTCGACCCCTACCAACAGCTGCGCGAGGGCCTGGCGCACTATCGCCGCATCGATCGACAGGGAGGCTGGCCGACCCTGAAGCATGAGGATGTCCTGCGCCCCGGAGACAGCGGCGAGAGTGTCGAGCGTCTGCGCGAGCGGCTGGCGGCCATCGGCAATACGGAGGTCGCGGCGGCGGACGCCAGTTTCTATCCGACCATCGAGCTGAAGGCGCCGAACCCCCACGCTTATGACGACACCCTGGTCGAAGCCGTACAACGATTTCAGCGTCACCACCTGTTGGCTGACGATGGCATTGTCGGCCCCCGGACGCTCAAGGCGCTGAACATGAGCGTCGATCAGCGCATCGACCAGATTCGCGCCAACATGGAGCGGGCACGCTGGTTGCTGCATGGCCTGCCCGAGTCGTTCGTGCTGGTCGATATTGCCGGCTATGATCTGCGCTACTTCCGTCCCAATGGCGAGACCTGGCGTTCCAGGGTCGTGGTCGGGCGGCCGTATCGTCGTACGCCGTCAATGCGTTCGGAAATCACGCACTTGACCATCAATCCCACCTGGACGGTACCGCCGACCATCATGCGCGAGGACGTGCTGCCCAAGGTGCGGCGTGATCTCGGCTATCTTCAGCGCCAGAACCTCTCGGTGCTGAGCCCTTCGGGCGAGCGGCTGGATCCGCAGAGTGTCGACTGGTCGAATCCGGGAGGGGTGATGTTGCGTCAGCAGGCCGGGGCCAGTAACCCGCTCGGCCGGCTGGTCGTGCGTTTCCCCAACGACCAGATGATCTACCTGCACGATACGCCGTCGCGGGGGCAGTTCGCGCGTTCCAAACGCGCCCTGAGCTCCGGCTGTATTCGGGTGGAAGGCGTCATGGAACTGGCCCAGCTACTATTCGACGACACCGGTACGCCAGCCGATGCCAGTCGCCTGGTGGCCGATGGGGAAACACGCAATGTGCTGCTGGACCGCCATGTGCCGGTGGTATTGCATTACTGGACGGTACAGCCCGAGCCCGATGGGGAGCTGGCGTTTCGTCCGGACATCTATGAACGCGATGATGATCTGGTGGAGGCGCTGGACAAGCCGATCACCCTATAATCCAGACGGTAACGCCCCACCGTCCTGAGGAGGGTGGGGCGTCGCGTCGTTGGTGGTGGCAGTGTCGCCGGGGCGTCAGCCTTCGCTGTCGTCGTCGCTGTCGTCCCTGTCGGTGACGCTGGCCACGACCGTACCTGTCTGACCGCTTTCCAGGGCTGCCAACATGGGTTCGGCCTTGCGCTTGAACTCGGCCAGAGCCTCGCCGTGCAAGCTGCCGCCTTCCGGCAGTTCGACATTCATGGCGTTGACGGCCTGATTGTCGACCAGGACTTCATAATGCAGGTGCGGGCCGGTACTGCGTCCCGTATTGCCGGATAGCGCAATACGCTCGCCCATCTCGACTCGCTCGCCACGACTTACCACCGGCTTGGAGAGGTGGAGGTAGCGCGTCTTGTAGCCATTGTCGTGACGAATCACGATGTAGCGTCCTGCCGCGGGGTGATTCCCGACCAGTTCGACACGTCCAGCAGCCGGTGCCTCGACCTCAGTGCCTGTGGGCACGGCGAAATCGGTCCCCTTGTGCGGACTGATGCGCCCCGTGACTGGATGGTGGCGGCGCAGGTTGAATGGCGAGCTGATGCGGTACTGGCCATCGAACGGGTAGCGCTTGAAAGAGGGCTTGAGTCCCTTGCCTTCCGGGGTGTAGAAGTTGTTGTCCTGCGGATTGCGCACCAGGGTGATGTCCATGCGTGAGCCGTTATAGTCGACGGCGAGGATGCGCGGGTCAAGAGTATGGCCGTCAATGATGTCGGACTCGACCAGGACCTCGAAGCGATCACCGCGCCGGGTGTCGCGACGGAAGTCGAGTTTTTTCTCGAGCACGTGCGACAGCCTGGAGACCTCCGAGCTGGTTAGCCCCGTGGCCTGCGCCGAACGAGCGAAACTGCCGCTGACCGTGCCGGCATAGAGTCTCTGGGTCTGCTGGCCGGCACGCTCGATGGTGGAAACTTTCAGGCCCTCGTTGCTGCGCGTAACCAGAAAGCCGTCGCGGACATTGCTCATGATGCGAAACTTGGCCAGCTTGCCCGCTTCGTTGAGCTGGTAGTCGAACTGGTCGCCAATGTTCCAGCGTGTCAGCAGCTTCTTCTTTGGCAGTTCTTCCAGCAGGTTCGAGATCTCGGAATAGCCCAGGCCGAAGCGCTCCTGCGCCAGCTCGGTGAAGGTGTCGCCGGACTCGACAGTATAGGTTTGCCATTCGGGGACGAAGGGTTCGTCGGCGGCGATGGCCTGAGCCAGCTGGATCGGGCCGTCGTCGAACAGCTGCAGCTCGTCCTCGTCGATATCCTCGTAGGAGGTCGCGTCGACCATCAGAGGATCTTTGGACGGGGTGTCGCTGTTCAGATTCCCCAGGACCACGGCAATCTGTCGAGCGCTTTCGTCGATGTCCGGCAGTGGTGAGGTCTTTTCGACACTGGTGACGGCAAGCGCCGCTGCAGGCTCGACCCGGGGTGTCGTCTGGTTATCCGCCTTATCCGCACTGGCGTGAACTGGATTGATGAAATCGGCACTCACCACTTCGCTGGGGTCGAGTTGCGAGAGCGGGATGTGCTGGCGGGTTGCATCCATGGCGCGTGATGCGGCATGGATCGCTCTGGACACCGGGGTCTGGTCCATGGCCAGGGAGGGAACGCCCGGACTGCTGTCCGCCTCGAGCGGGATCATGATGGTCTTGGTCTGAGCGGTCGTGTCCTGTTCGTACTGGGCTTTGTCCAGCGTCGCGACAATCTTGTGAGCGCCCAGCACGGTGACCACGGTGGCAACCGGTAACAACAATAACTTGTGCGTGCGGGGCAGCGAATGAAGGATTCGCATCATGTAATTGGGCCGTTGTGACTGTGATGAATAAACAAAAATGACATAGAAATAGGCATGCGAACCTTAACCGATCAAGCTGGTAGTGCCTAGTCTATATATTTTTACAGTACACGAACGGCTTGCCTCGAGAGTGCCCGGGGCAAGAGGTGTGTCAGCAATTCAAACAGCGTTTGCTAATCCGCACCGTGGCATGCCGTCATCTCGCCTGGCAAGCCTGTGTGGCGAAAACAAGCATGAACTGTCGATCTGGCATATTTATCGGGTTATTCTTCCAACCTACCGTTAATAAAGCCTTTTCCCATGAAAGCGGCGTGGCAATCCAAAGCCCGGAGATGCCCGCTGCCGCTTTCAGAGCCAGGGAGTCAGGTGCTGAATCAGGGCGCACGAGGCGCTGAATGTGCCCTCATCAGGCGGGCGAAACTGCCAGGCTGCCGTCCCGATAATCGCGCATGGCCTGCTCGATTTCGTGTTGATGATTCATCACGAAAGGGCCGTGGTGGGCGATGGGTTCGCCATGTGGCTCACCGGCCAGCAACAGCAGCTGTGTCGCTTCACGGCCGGTCAACGTCAAGGTGTCGCCGGGGCCGAAGGTGGCCAGTTCCCCCGGGGCAATGGAATCGCCGTTGGCGTCGAGGCTGCCCGCGAATACCAGCGCCAGGAGTGTCGTGGCGGTATTCGACAGGCTCAGGGACGCTTCGCTGTCGAGCCGCAGGTGGGCGACAGCGCCCTGACCAGCCAGGGCATCGAGGGGGCCATTCAGACGCTTTCCGTCGAGGACCTGCCAACTGCCTCCAAGCGCCGTCAGGGTCGCGCCGTCCTGTGCATGCTGCGGCATCTCGGCAGCCTGAACATCTCGATAGGTGGGGGCGCTCATCTTGTCCCGGGAATGCAGGTTGAGCCACAACTGAAAGGCATGCAGACCCTGGTCATCCGTGAAAGGTGTTTCGCCATGGATGATGCCGCGACCGGTATGCATCCATTGGGCATCACCGGCGCCGATGCTGCTGTGATGGCCCATGTGATCCTCATGACGCAAGCCGCCATGCAGGACAAAGGTCAGCGTCTGAATGCCGCGATGGGGGTGCGGCGGAAAACCGCCGATGGCGTCGTTTTCGGGAGCTGCGATCAGCTCGTCGAGCATCAGGAAGGGGTCGATGCCGCCGTCGAAATCGTGCAGACGCTGGATGGCCACGCCATCGCCATCACGCGAAGGATGGCTGTGCCGGCGGCGAATGACGGGGCGCAGAGTGGGAGTGGTCATGGTCGTAATCTCCACGTTGGAGGGTATGGGTGGCATTTTAGTCCAATATTTTCGAAAATTAAGCGCATAGATTTGCGCTTTTGATTCGAGGAAATCGAAAATGTCTCGCGTTACGCTCGCTCAATGGCAGATGCTCGCCGCCGTCGTCGACCATGGTGGCTTTGCTCGCGCTGCCGAGGTGGTTCACAAGAGTCCTTCCACGCTCAATCACGCCGTACACAAGCTGGAGGAACAGTTGGGTGTCGAGGTGCTGGAGCCATCCGGACGGCAGGTACGCTTGACCGAGGCAGGGGAGCTCCTGCTGCGGCGGGCACGTCAGTTGCTCGAGAATGCCGATGCGCTGGAGGATGTTGCCGAACGCCTCGGGGAAGGGCTGGAGGCGGAAGTCGTGCTGAGCGTCGATCAGATCTTCCCGCCCGATGCACTGGCGAGCGCCATGGAAGCCTTTTCGAGGGACTACCCG
The DNA here is from genome assembly GCF_006540005.1 of Halomonas halmophila. Classification (GTDB taxonomy): domain Bacteria; phylum Pseudomonadota; class Gammaproteobacteria; order Pseudomonadales; family Halomonadaceae; genus Halomonas; species Halomonas halmophila. Next base: position 146,965 of record NZ_BJOC01000010.1, read on the forward strand.
CATGTGCGCGTGCAGTTGCACGAGTCGGTGCTCAATGGGGGCGTGGAAATGCTCTACGATGGCTCGGCGGATCTGGTCATCTCGGGGCTGGCGGCACAGGGCTTTCTGGGTGAGCCGCTGGTCTCGGTGCGTTTCATTGCGGTGGCGCATCCCGAGCATTCTCTCCACCAGCTGGAGCGCGTGCTCGACTTGCGCGACCTGGAACAGCATCGCCAACTGGTGGTGCGTGACTCGGCACAGCGCCAGCCCCTGAATGCCGGCTGGTTGAAGGCCGAGCAGCGCTGGACCGTCAGCCACCTGAGTACCTCCATCGATATGCTGGAGCGGCGGCTGGGCTTCGCCTGGGTCCCCGAAACCCTGATTGCCGCCTCCCTGCAGAACGGCCGCCTCAAGCCCTTGCCGCTTTCGGTGGGCGGCACCCGCGAGGCGCCGATGCAGTTGATTCATCGCGACCTGGATCGGGCCGGACCGGCGACGCTTGCCATGGCGCAGCACCTGAGGGAGGCGGTGGCGACATGCCCCGATGGGCGAAGGGTCGAAAAAGTCGAACAATGAGCGGCAAAAACTGCGCTTGAGCAGCGAACTTTTCGGCTTAAGCTGGCATCAATTCGATGATCGGAGGATAGCCGCATGGGTTTGTTGATTGAAGGGCAGTGGCATGACCAGTGGTACGACACCCGTCGCCATGGCGGCGAGTTCGTGCGTGAGTCGGCCAAGTTACGCGACTGGGTGAGCCGCGATGGCGCACCGGGACCGGATGGGCAACCGGGGCTGTCGGCCGAGGCTGGCCGTTACCATCTGTATGTCTCGCTGGCCTGCCCCTGGGCGCATCGCGTGCTCATCATGCGCCGATTGAAGGGACTGGCGTCCCTGCTCGATGTCTCGGTCACCAGCCCACTGATGCTCGACCAGGGCTGGAGTTACCACCGCGACGAAGGCTCGACTGGCGACCCGCTCAATGGCGTGGTGTTTCATCATCAGCTGTACACCCTGACGGACCCTGCCTATACCGGCCGCGTCACCGTGCCGGCGCTGTGGGACAAGCAACAGGGGCGTATCGTCAACAATGAGTCGGCCGAGCTGGTACGCATGCTCAATACGGCCTTCGATGACGTGACCGGCAACTGCCTGGACCTGTACCCGTCCGATCTGCGCGAGACCATCGACGCCGTCAACGCCGAGGTCTATGACGACGTCAACAACGGGGTCTACAAGGCCGGCTTCGCCACCGACCAGGGGGTCTACGAGAAGCATGTCACGGCCTTGTTCGAGACCCTGGACCGGCTGGAGCAGCGCCTCGATACGCAGCGTTACCTGGCCGGAGAGTGGCTCACCGAGGCGGATATCCGCCTGTTCACCACCCTGGTGCGTTTCGACGCCGTCTATCATGGCCACTTCAAGTGCAACCTGCGGCGTCTGGAAGACTACCCGAACCTGTCGAACTATCTGCGCGAGCTGTATCAGTGGCCGGGCATCGCCGAGACGGTCAATTTCGACCACATCAAGCGTCACTATTACGTCAGCCACGGCACCATCAATCCCACCGGCATCGTCCCCGCCGGGCCGGTCCTGGGCCTCGAACGCGCCCACGACCGCGAACGGCTGGTCGGGAAGGGGATCAGACAGAACGCAGCGTAGCTGCTTGAAGAGGGAAGAACGGCGCTACGCGCCTTGAAGAGGGAAGAACGCGGCTGGCGCCGCTTGAAGAAGGAAGAACGGCGCTTCGCGCCTGGAAGAAACCCCTTGACACCACACACCCTGGCATC